>NZ_PHHE01000001.1:3275000-3875000 GCF_002813455.1 Pseudomonas baetica
CGGTGCGCTCAGACCTTTCCAGCCTTTCTCCAGCACGAAGCCACGGATGTCGCCGGCATCGTCCTTGGCCCACACCACGAACACGTCGGCGATCGGGCTGTTGGTGATCCACATCTTCGCGCCGGTCAGGCTGTAACCGCCGTCGACCTTGCGAGCACGGGTAATCATCGCGCCCGGGTCGGAACCGTGGTTCGGCTCGGTCAGACCGAAGCAGCCGATCCATTCGCCGGACGCCAGCTTCGGCAGGTATTTCTGTTTCTGTGCTTCAGTGCCGAATTCGTTGATCGGCACCATCACCAGCGAGGACTGCACGCTCATCATCGAGCGATAGCCGGAATCGACACGCTCCACTTCACGAGCGATCAAGCCGTAGCTGACATAGTTGAGGCCGCTGCCACCGTACTGTTCAGGGATGGTCGCGCCCAACAGGCCGACTTCGCCCATCTCGCGGAAGATCGCCGGGTCAGTCTTCTCATGGCGGAAGGCTTCGAGGACACGCGGTGCGAGGCTCTGTTGAGCGAACTGCTCGGCGGTGTCGCGGATCATGCGCTCTTCTTCAGTGAGCTGTTGATCCAGCAGCAGGGGATCGATCCAGTTGAAGCTTGCTTTACCGCCCATGAGTGTGTCCTCGCAAATCGGGTGAATTAACGTGGCATTGATCCTAGGCCCGGTTCGCCGTCGCGGCAAACGAGGATTTCGCATTCTGTTGTGCTAATTTCTCACTCCGAAACGTCGCTGAATGCCTTTTACGCGGCGCATTAGTGAGGTTGACGTACATGCGCAGAAAGATCCCCAGCACCACAGCCCTGATCAGCTTCGAGGCTGCCGCTCGCCATGAGAGCTTTACCAAGGCCGCCGAAGAACTTTCCCTCACCCAAGGCGCCATTTGCCGACAGATCGCCAGCCTTGAGGACTTCCTCGGCGTGGAACTGTTCCGACGCTCACGACGCGGCGTGAAGCTGACCGAAGCAGGACTTTCCTACAGCCGCCGAGTGGCAACTCAACTCGATGCGGTTGAACGCGACACGCTCTCGGTAATGGGCCAGCAAGGCGCCAATGTGATCGAGTTGGCGGTGGTGCCGACGTTCGGTACGCAATGGCTACTGCCAAGGCTCAAGGATTTCCAGGTCAAGCACCCGGAAGTCACGGTCAACCTGACCAACCGCACTCGGCCGTTCCTGTTTGCCGACACCGACTTCGACGCGGCGATCTACTTTGGCGACGCGGACTGGTCGGGTACCGAATCCCACAGGCTGATGGGCGAGAATCCGATGCCCGTGTGCAGTCCCGCCCTTCTCGGCAAGAAGATACAGCTGACAGCCGATGAGATTGCCGAGCTACCGCTTCTACAACAGACCACCCGCCCTTACGCCTGGCGTCAGTGGTTCAACTCGCAACACCTGAACATCCCCCGCGACATGACAGGCCCACGCTACGAGCTATTCTCCATGCTCGCCCAAGCAGCCATGCACGACATGGGCATCGCACTGATTCCACCGTTCCTGATTCAGCGTGAGTTAGCCGAGAAGCGCCTGGTGATTGCCAACCCGCAGGCACTCTCCAGCATCAAGGCGTATTACCTGATGATTCCAGAGCGAAAGGTCGAATCGGCGTCCTTAAGGGCATTTCGCGACTGGCTGGTAAACCAGGCGCAGAGCTATAGCCTAGAAGGATAAAGGCCCAGAGCAATAGCTGACCTAGTAGTCAGCAAAGTAAAAGCACTACAGATATAAGTATTTGTCGCATATTCAACGACTGTATCCGAAAGTCGTACAGACGTCCCACAAGCGCCTGAAGACGTGGCTTTGCGCCTCAATCAACGACTCATTACGGCCTATTCACGTCGCCGATGAGAAATTTTTTCAAATTCAGCCAGAATCCTTACAAGGCACGGCCTACAAGGGATTCAACCGGCTATCTGCGACATTCGGTCACAGGATGACTTGTAGTTAATTTTCCGTCACCCGTCATAATCCCTTGAAGGGCATAAAGTTCGCCTGCAAAATGCCGCTCCCCGCCCTGATTTGGCGGGATCGTGCTGATCGGCCGCCCCAGTCGCACCATCCGCAGTGCCTGGGTTTACTCAATAAGATCACGCAGGAGATTTGACGTGCACATTGGTGTTCCTCTCGAAACCCAGACCGGTGAAACACGGGTTGCTGCAACCCCGGAAACCATTAAAAAGCTGATCAGCCAAGGTCATAAGGTCACTGTGCAAACCGGCGCCGGCGTCAAAGCCAGCGTTGTCGACAGTGCCTATGAAGCGGCAGGCGCAACCATTGGCAGTGCCAACGATGCGTTTGGCGCCGAGCTGATTCTCAAAGTGGTCGCCCCAAGCGATGCCGAACTGACGCTGATCAAGCGCGGCACGGTGCTGGTTGGCATGCTCAACCCATTCAACAACGAAACCATCGCGAAAATGGCCGAATGCGGGATTACCGCGTTCGCCCTTGAAGCGGCGCCGCGCACCTCGCGGGCGCAGAGTCTCGATGTGTTGTCGTCGCAGGCGAACATTGCCGGCTATAAGTCGGTGCTGCTGGCCGCTCACTACTATCCGCGCTTCATGCCGATGCTGATGACCGCTGCGGGCACCGTGAAAGCGGCGCGCGTGCTGATTCTCGGCGCCGGTGTGGCCGGGTTGCAGGCGATTGCCACGGCGAAACGTCTGGGTGCAGTCATTGAAGCGTCTGACGTACGTCCGGCGGTGAAAGAGCAAATCGAATCCCTCGGCGCCAAGTTCGTCGACGTGCCGTACGAGACCGATGAAGAGCGCGAATGCGCGGTCGGTGTCGGTGGTTACGCGCGACCAATGCCGGCGAGTTGGATGCAGCGTCAGGCCCAGGCGGTACACGAACGCGCCAAACAGGCCGACATTGTCATCACCACTGCACTGATTCCGGGCCGCAAGGCACCGACGCTGTTGAGCGCGGACACCGTGGCGCAGATGAAACCGGGTTCGGTGGTCATCGACCTCGCAGCGGCTCAGGGTGGCAACTGCCCGCTGACCGTGGCCGATCAGGTCGTGATCGAGAATGGCGTAACCATTTGCGGCCCGACCAATCTCGCCGGTGAAGTCGCCGCAGACGCTTCGGCGCTGTACGCGCGCAACCTGCTGGACTTCCTGAAGCTGGTCTTCACTAAAGAAGGCCAGTTCGACGTCAACCTCGAAGACGACATCGTCGCCGCGTGCCTGATGTGCCGCGACGGCCAAGTCATCCGCAAAAACGCCTAAGCAGGGATTCAGACGATGGAAGAGCTTATCTCCCCCGGTATCTACAACCTGATCATCTTCGTGCTGGCGATTTATGTCGGTTACCACGTGGTCTGGAACGTTACGCCTGCGCTGCACACCCCCTTGATGGCAGTGACCAACGCGATTTCCGCAATCGTGATCGTCGGCGCCATGCTGGCCGCTGCGCTGACCGTCACGCCGCTGGGCAAGACCATGGGCACCCTCGCCGTGGCGCTGGCCGCGGTCAACGTGTTCGGTGGCTTCCTGGTCACCCGCCGCATGCTTGAGATGTTCAAGAAGAAAGCCCCGAAAGTAAAAGAAGAGGCGCCGAAGTAATGAGCATGAATCTCGTCACGACGCTCTACCTGATCGCGTCGATCTGCTTCATCCAGGCCCTCAAAGGCCTGTCGCACCCGACCACTTCACGGCGCGGCAACCTGTTCGGCATGCTCGGCATGGCGCTGGCCATCCTGACCACCGTCGGTCTCATCTATAAGTTGGGTGCAGAGCTGGCCACTGCCGGTATCGGTTACGTGATCGTCGGCCTGCTGATCGGCGGCACCGCCGGTTCGATCATGGCCAAGCGTGTTGAAATGACCAAAATGCCGGAACTGGTCGCCTTCATGCACAGCATGATCGGCCTGGCGGCGGTGTTCATCGCCATTGCTGCCGTGGTTGAGCCGCAGTCGCTGGGCATCGTCAAGCAACTGGGCGACGCGATCCCGGCGGGCAACCGTCTGGAACTGTTCCTCGGCGCGGCGATTGGTGCAATCACCTTCTCCGGTTCGGTGATCGCCTTCGGCAAACTGTCGGGCAAGTACAAGTTCCGCCTGTTCCAAGGCGCACCGGTACAGTTCGCCGGTCAGCATAAGCTGAACGCAGTACTGGGTCTGGCCACATTGGCACTCGGCCTGACCTTCATGTTCACCGGCAACCTCACCGCGTTCGCGTTGATGCTGGCGCTGGCGTTCGTGATGGGCGTGCTGATCATCATCCCGATCGGCGGCGCCGATATGCCGGTGGTGGTATCGATGCTCAACAGCTACTCCGGCTGGGCGGCGGCAGGTATTGGTTTTTCGCTGAACAACTCGATGCTGATCATCGCCGGTTCGCTGGTGGGTTCGAGCGGTGCGATCCTCTCGTACATCATGTGCAAGGCAATGAACCGTTCCTTCTTTAATGTACTGCTCGGCGGTTTCGGCAATACGGCGGATGCTGGCCCGGCCGGTGCGAAAGAAGCGCGTCCGGTGAAATCCGGCTCGGCTGATGACGCGACCTTCCTGCTGACCAACGCCGACACCGTGATTATCGTGCCGGGCTACGGTCTGGCGGTGGCCCGTGCGCAGCATGCTCTGAAGGAGCTGACCGAGAAGCTGACTCACCGTGGCGTGACCGTGAAGTACGCGATCCACCCGGTGGCCGGCCGCATGCCTGGGCACATGAACGTGCTGCTCGCCGAGGCCGAAGTGCCTTACGACCAGGTGTTCGAGATGGAAGACATCAACTCCGAGTTCGGCCAGGCCGACGTGGTGCTGGTGCTGGGCGCGAACGACGTGGTCAACCCGGCCGCGAAGAACGATCCGAAATCGCCGATTGCCGGCATGCCGATTCTCGAAGCGTTCAAGGCCAAGACCATCATCGTCAACAAGCGCTCGATGGCCAGCGGCTATGCCGGTCTGGACAACGAGCTGTTCTACCTGGACAAGACCATGATGGTGTTCGGTGACGCGAAGAAAGTCATCGAAGACATGGTCAAAGCGGTCGAGTAACTCGCCGCTGAAACACCGAACGCCCCGATTCGTCGGGGCGTTTTTGTTTGCGCAAACAGTCGGACAATATGCCGCGTTGTTGCATATCCGGTAACGATGTTTTACTTGAAACCCGCTAAATAGACGCCTTGTTTGCGACCTTGGTAGCGGGACAGGCGCCTGCCAAATTCACTAGACTGCGCATCCTGCTACTCGCTTCCCGAGATAATAATCCATGTACCGTGACCGTATTCGCCTGCCTTCGTTGTTGGATAAAGTGATGAGCGCCGCCGACGCCGCTGCTCTGATTGAGGACGGCATGACCGTCGGCATGAGCGGCTTTACCCGTGCCGGCGAAGCCAAAGCCGTACCCCACGCACTGGCCGAGCGGGCCAAGGTCACGCCGCTGAAGATCAGCCTGATGACCGGTGCGAGCCTGGGCAACGACCTCGACAAGCAACTGACCGAAGCCGGCGTGCTGTCGCGGCGCATGCCGTTCCAGGTCGACAGCACACTGCGCAAAGCAATCAACGCCGGCGAAGTGATGTTTATCGACCAACACCTGTCGGAAACCGTCGAGCAACTGCGCAACCAGCAACTGAAGCTGCCGGACATTGCGGTGATCGAAGCCGTGGCGATTACCGAACAGGGCCACATCGTGCCGACCACCTCGGTGGGCAATTCGGCGAGCTTCGCGATTTTCGCCAAGCAGGTGATCATCGAGATCAACCTGGCGCACAACGCCAACCTCGAAGGCCTGCATGACATCTATATCCCGACCTATCGTCCGACGCGCACGCCGATCCCGCTGGTAAAAGTAGACGACCGCATCGGCAGCACCGCGATCCCGATCCCGCCGGAGAAGATCGTCGCCATTGTCATCACCCAGCAGGCGGATTCGCCGTCGACCGTATCGTCGCCGGATGTCGACACCAACGCCATCGCCGAACACCTGATCAATTTCTTCAAGCAGGAAGTCGACGCCGGGCGTATGACCAACAAACTCGGCCCATTGCAGGCCGGGATCGGCAACATCGCCAACGCAGTGATGTGTGGCCTGATCGACTCGCCTTTCGAAGACCTGACCATGTACTCCGAAGTGCTGCAGGACTCGACGTTCGATCTGATCGATGCCGGCAAGCTGAGCTTCGCCTCGGGCAGTTCGATCACCTTGTCCGAGCGGCGCAACAGCGATGTATTCGGCAATCTGGAGAAGTACAAGGACAAACTGGTGCTGCGTCCGCAGGAGATCTCCAACCACCCGGAAGTGGTGCGGCGCCTCGGGATCATCGGGATCAACACCGCGCTGGAGTTCGACATCTACGGCAACGTCAACTCTACCCACGTCTGCGGCACGCGGATGATGAACGGCATCGGCGGCTCGGGCGACTTCGCGCGCAACGCGCATCTGGCGGTGTTCGTGACCAAGTCGATTGCCAAGGGTGGCGCGATTTCCAGCGTGGTGCCGATGGTCAGCCATGTCGACCACACCGAGCATGATGTCGACATTCTGGTGACTGAGGTGGGTCTGGCGGACTTGCGTGGTCTGGCGCCACGGGAGCGTGCGCGGGTGATCATCGATAATTGTGTACACCCGGACTATCGTCAGGCGTTGAATGATTACTTCACCGCAGCCTGTGCAATCGGTGGCCACACTCCGCATATCCTGCGTGAAGCCTTGAGCTGGCACATCAACCTGGAAGAAACCGGGCGGATGCTGAAGGTGTAACTCGCACAGATATTCCGCTGGCGCAAACACAGTTTCGTCAGCGGGATGTTGCAACCCGCGCCAACTATCAAAAACTGTACTGCTGTACCGGTCTTTTCCTACCGTAAATACCTACCTATTCTTCCGAAATGAGCAAACACGCACTACTTAAGTGCGGACAGGTACAGTTCGCTCGATTTTGACCCATACACCTCCTATAAACAGTTAACTGGTCACTCACAATACAGTTGAACTGTATCTAGAGAGACTTGGCAAACGAGAGGATCATGGGCACCAGTCAAACCACTACCTGATCCCGCCACAAGCGGAAGGATGTCAACCATGGAACGTACACTCAGTTCCGAACTGTTCTTCGAAGACAAAGCTGTAAACACCCAGGCTTCCCTGCCTCTGCGCGTTATCGCCAACCTGATGTTGTGGCAGCGCCGCATCTCCAGCCGCCACCAACTGGCCCGTCTGGATTCGCGCCTGCTGGCTGACGCCGGTATCAGCGAAGCTCAACGCTACGAAGAGCTGAGCAAGCCGTTCTGGCGCTAAGTAGCGTCGCTGGCTCTGGTCGTTAGAACCTCCGCCAGCAACCCGAATTGAATAAAACAAAACCCGTCGTGGGAAACCACGACGGGTTTTGTCGTTCTGGATCCTTCAAAACAGCAGAATAGACGCTTCGAGATTGAAACAAGTACAGTTTTAGATTTATTAATATACGCAGGTACAGTTAGAAGCGTTCAACAGGAGCCAGTATTCTGACCACTGGGCGAATTGCACATAGCAGCCTAATATCCATTCAGTAAGTGGCGAATGCTGTGCCGAAGGCGTCTGACTCCTCAGATACCGAGCCACCTCTCAAAACGGTTTATCCACAGGAGTTATCCCATGTCCCGTCTTCGCCTGCTCAGCGCTGCCGCCCTGCTGGCCGTGGCTGCGAACGCCAGCGCCACCAGCTTCATCGTGACCACCGACGCTGTCGTCGGCGCCCTGAAATCCTCGTCCGATGCCACTTCCGACGTTACTTCGTCCTTCCGTGACGACAAGATCGTCCTCGCGGCCCGCGATGACGCGGCCAGTTTTGTAGCCAGCGAAGGCGAGATCCGTGGCGTGAAACTGGAAAGCGCGCTCGATCACATCCGTCATCAAGCCCCACAGCTGCAAGCCACCGACGCACAGTTGGCTCAGGCCATTCTGACGATCTAAGCGATCGCGGTATCGCGGGACACGCCGGTCGTGTCCCGATGTTTCGACGCTGGCTCTAGCCCGGGCATTGCGCTAGCCTTGCGGCTCGCTAACCGTTACCGAGTCTTATGCGTTTTCTTCAAAATCTGCTGTTCCCTTGCGCATTGTTAATGGCCTGCTGGACGACGTCGGTCGATGCCTTCGATATGTCGACCCAGAACACCGTCGTCAGCGTTTGGGCGACCGGCATGGTGTCTTCCGCACCTTTCGACCGTAAACTGCTGCTGGCTGCTCACGACGATGCAGCGGTGTTCGTTGCCAGTGACGGAGAACTGCGAGGCGCTCGACTGGAATCCGCACTGCATTACCTGCGCAAAACCCGGCCGAAACTTCATGTAAGCGACCTTGAACTGGCACAGGCAATTCTCGTCCAATAGTTATCCTTGTCCTTCCGGAGTCGTTCCATGCGTAGCCCGCTGATTGCTGCCGCCCTTGGCCTGTTTTTGTTGGCCGATGTGGCCCAGGCGCACACCCTGGTCGCCACCAGTAACATCATCGTTCGTGCCTCCCAGCGCACCATCGATTTCACCTCCGATACCACCACCTCGATTCGCGACTCGAAAATCATCCGGGAAGCCCACGACGACGCCGCCAGTTTCGTCGCCAGCAACGGTGATATCCGTGGCGCACACCTGGAAGCCGCGCTCAACACCTTGCGCACTCGCGTGCCGGAAGCGCGCGACGCCAGTGATCAGGTTCTCGCTGAAGCCATCCTCGCACTGTGAGGTCACTCGGCGCCTGGCTACTGGCCGGGACGTTGTTGCTGCTTGGCAACAGCGCCCACGCCGGCCTGCAATTACGGCTCAAGACTGACGGCCTGAGCCCAGCCCAACAACAGGCCAGCCAGGCGCTGATCGATGAAGCCATGCGCGCGCTGCCGCCGAGCTTCATCGAGCGGCTGGATCGGCGCATCGATGTCGGCTGGACCGACGACATGCCCGTCAATGCCTATGGCCAGGCCACGCTGGTTGCCGAACTCGATCTGAACCGCAAACTGCTCGCCAGCCTCACCGACGGCAGCGCCGCCAAAGAGAAAACCAATCGCCCCCACGGCACTGTGCGTCAGGAACTGCTCGCCACCGTGCTGCACGAAATCACCCACATTTATGACCGCGCGCGCTTGTGGCCGAGTGCCGAACGCACGCTGATCCAGCGTTGCACCCGGCGTTTCAATAGCGCCGGGCTGATCGGTATCCCCGATGAATGCCGTGGCCAGAACGGCCGCCGCTTTACCCTCAGCGATGACCCGCGTCTGCTCGACCTTGCCGGTTGGCAGCAATACGTCGGCCGTCGTGGCGAACGCGAACAGCACAACCGGCAGATCGCCCGCAGCCCGGATTTGTACGAAATCTCCAGTCCAAAGGAGTTCGTCGCGGTCAACATGGAGTATTTCCTCCTCGACCCGAGCTATGCCTGCCGCCGTCCGGCGTTGTACCGCTACTACCAGGAACACTTCGGCTGGGCACCACCGGCCAAGGACACCTGCAGCAAGACCTTCGCCTTCCTCAATGCCGGTAACGACTTCGCCAAGCAGCCCTTGGGACAGGTCGACCCGGAACGGGTTTACGCCGTCGATTATCTGCTCGCCGAGGCCAATCAGAACTGGGTCAGCCGTTGGGGCCACAGCATGTTGCGGCTGGTGATCTGCGCACCCGGTCGGCCGCGTGGCCCGGATTGCCGGCTCGATCTGGATCAGCATCTGGTGCTGTCGTATCGCGCCTTCGTAGGCGATGTGCAGCTGTCGAGCTGGGACGGACTGGTCGGCAAGTACCCTTCACGATTGTTCGTCCTGCCATTGGCACAAGTCATCGACGAATACACCAAGACCGAACTGCGCAGCCTCGCTTCGGTACCGCTGAATCTGTCACGCAACGAGATCGAAGGCGTGGTCGAACACGCCGCCGAGATGCACTGGAGCTACGACGGTAACTACTTCTTCCTGTCCAACAACTGCGCGGTAGAAGGCCTGAAACTGTTGCGCAGCGGCAGCAACAACGCGCAGCTCACCGGCCTGGACAGCATCATGCCCAACGGTTTGCTGGAAGTGCTCAAGGGCCGGGGCCTGGCCGACACCAGCGTGCTGGATGATCCCAAAGAGGCGCTGCGTCTGGGTTATCGCTTCGATTCGTTCCGTGATCGTTATCAGGCGATGTTCGATGTACTGAAGAAGCAATTGCCGATCAAACAGAACAGTGTTGAGCAATGGCTTTCGTTGACTGCCGAGGAACGCCGCCCGTGGTTCGAACGTGCCGACCTGCGCACCAGCGCCGCACTGCTGCTGTTGGAACAGGCGAGCTACCGGCGACAGTTGTTGCTCGCACAGGACGAGGTCAAGCAGCGTTACCTCGGCGCACGCGAACTGGAAAACGGCGGCATGGACAAAGCCAACGCGACCTTGCAGGAAATCCTCGCCAATAGCGGCTTCCTCAGTCGCCCGGCGGAATTGCTCGACTCCAAGGGTTACGGCTTGCCGCAACCGAGCGAATTCAGCCGCTTGGAAGCAGAAAGCAGCCAGCGGCAGAAAAAGCTCCTGGCCCTTTCCGGAGATCTGGACACCGAAGTGCGAAAGTTGCTGGAGCCCAAGCGTGCTGCCGAGATTGCGGCGAGCGAAGCCAACGTGAAACAGATTGGCGAGCATTTGCGCAAACTGCACAAGGCGTCTGGCGGACTGGAACTGCCATAAAAGCGAAAGATCGCAGCCTGCGGCAGCTCCTATGTATGGACTCGCCCCCACTGTCTACCCGTTTTTTGAAAACTGTCGCCCCGTTGCATCTATGTATTAGGCCTATTCGTGGAAGCCGTCTTCGGCCTCTGGCCAAAATTGGAAGAGCTCGTGGCATGCCGATTACAGTCAGGCCTCGAAGGCCAGTAGGAGCTTAGGCATCAATCCACGCTGGTCTTACCTGGGGTCAATTTTTTTCAGCAAAGGGTCGGACAGTCAGTACCTCGGTGGCAGAACTCGGTCGCTCAGTGGCTTATCGTCGCTTACTGACCATTACCAGCATGACGACGATAAGACTGGTCATTCTGTAGAAGCACCCAGACGATTCGTAGGTTGCGGTTGGCTAACCTGATCGCAGCCTCCTTACGGCCCAGTCGGCTCATCCACCGCAACAAGCGGCGGTCATCGGGTTGCAGGGAATCAGGTCGCAGTTGTTGCAGGACCGAATGGGCTCCCTGGATCATCAAGCTGCGTAAATAAACATCACCTCGCTTGGTCATGTCGCCCAGCCGGACCGTCTGCCCGCTGCTGTGCTGGTCAGGCACCATGCCAAAGTACGCGGCAAACTTGCGGGCATTGGGAAACCGCTCAGGGTTGGTTTCCTTGGCCACCAGTGCCGTGGCAATGACTGGGCCAATGCCGCGCACGGTCATCAGTCGCCTCGCTGTCATGTCGGCGTTAGCGGCCACTTCCAGGCGGCCCGTCAACACGCCGATGCGCTCGCCCAAATGGCGCCACTCAGCCAACAGTTCGTCGATCAATTCACGCAGCAGGCCAGGCAGTGGCTGGGTCGCATCTTCCAGTACCCGCGGAATCTTCTGACTGATCGCAACATCGCCCTGCGCCAAGGCCACGCCGTGCTCGAGCAGCAGGCCGCGCATCTGATTGCTGACCGCCGTGCGTCGACGCACATAGCCCTGACGGGCGCGATGCAGCGCTTGCATTGCCAGCGCAGCAACGCTTTTGACCGGTACCGCGCAGATTTTTTCATCGCGACCAGCGCGCAGAATCGCCAGCGCATCGTTGCGATCATTTTTAGGCCCACTGCGGTGTGTGGTCACCAAACCGGCTGGAAGAATCCGCGCCAGATTACCTTTGTCTTGCAACTGCCGGGCCCAGGCTTGAGCTCCCGGACCGGTCTCCATCAAAACCACGACATGAGGCGGCAGCTGTTGGAGAAACTCATAAAACGCCTCACGCGACTTGATCCGCTGTTCATAGCGCACCTGGCCGAGGACATCTTCACCAGCGACCTGAAAGACCTGTTTGGCCAGATCTACCGCCAAAGTTGTGCAGGCCGACAAATCGGAAGAAGACAGGGATTGATCATTCGAACTATGATTTTTCATGGACTCGCCCTCGCTGTCGATGGCTGTTTAGACTGCCACCGTGGCGCATTGACGCCTCGGCTTGGGCGAGTCCATCCAATTACAGAGGGATCGAATTCCCTGTAGGAGCTGCCGCAGGCTGCGATCTTTTGACTGACTAACGATTAATACAAAACCCCATCCAGAATTTCATAAACGATCCCGGTGCCCACCGCGATCAGCACGATATCGCCACCAGCCCGGCGCCATTCATAACCCGGATAGACCGGCAAACGACCTAACGCACGACCATCCAGGCGCTCACCGTAATAACCGTGCGGCAATGGCCGGCCACGCTCCAGGTGGATGCCCGGCGGCGGCGGCGCACCGCGCACGAAGTAGCCGTGGTTGTCGCGAATGGTCTGGCGCACCGGACCGAAGTCGCGAGGTGGCGGGCCGCCTCGGTGGTTGTTCGGCGGGCCACGGCGATCGTCACCGCGATGCTCCCCTTGGTTGTCGTAATGGCCCTGCTGCGGGCCGCCGCGGTCGTGATCATCGCGCTGATCGGCGCTGGCCAGCAGCGGAGTCGCGCTGATCATCAGCACACCCAATCCGGCCATCAGACGTTTCGGCATTTTCATTCGGTCTTTCCTCACAGCACTGACAGCAAAAAGGGCTTCAGAACGTAGTCCTGAAGCCCTCGGTCTTGCTTGTTTAGTCTGTACCGTGAGGTGCTAATTCCTCTGTATCAGGAACTTTACCTTCAACTGACGCGGGCCTTACGCACGCCTTCGGACAGCGCCGAGCACAGGCTCAACACGCCATCGATGGCCTGATCCGGCGTGGTCGCGTTGGCGATGTGATCGATCAGCGCCGAACCCACCACCACACCGTCGGCAAGACGCGCAATGGCCGCCGCTTGCTCCGGGGTACGGATACCGAAACCAATGCTGATCGGCAGATCGGTATGGCGGCGCAGACGGGTCACTGCCTCTTCGACGTGCTCCAGCGTTGCCGCACCGGCACCGGTCACACCGGCCACGGACACGTAGTAAACAAATCCGGAACTGCCGTTGAGCACCTTCGGCAGACGTGCGTCGTCGGTGGTCGGCGTGGTCAGGCGGATGAAGTCCAGACCGGCAGCCTGGGCCGGGTCGCAGAGTTCTTCGTTGTGCTCTGGCGGCATGTCGACCACGATCAGACCATCGACGCCTGCCTCTTTGGCTTCAGCGATGAAACGCTCAACGCCAAACTTGTGGATCGGGTTGAAGTAGCCCATCAGCACCAGCGGCGTATCGCTATTGTCTTCACGGAACTCGCGAACCATTTGCAGGGTTTTCGCCAGATTCTGCTTGGCACCCAGCGCACGGATATTGGCGAGTTGAATCGCCGGGCCGTCCGCCATCGGGTCGGTGAACGGCATGCCCAGTTCGATAACGTCGGCACCGGCCTTGGGCAAGCCCTTGAGGATCGCCAGCGAAGTGTCGTAATCCGGGTCACCGGCGGTGACGAAGGTCACCAGCGCGGCACGATTTTGTTGTTTGAGTTCGGCAAATCGGGTTTGCAGGCGGCTCATCAGTGTTTCTCCTGCTTGGACTGTTCCATGTGGTGCATCACGGTCTGCATGTCTTTGTCGCCACGGCCAGACAGGTTGACCACCATCAGGTGATCCTTCGGCAGCTTCGGTGCACGTTTGAACACTTCGGCCAAGGCGTGGGCGCTTTCCAGGGCAGGAATAATCCCTTCCAGACGGCAGCACTTGTGAAACGCTTCGAGGGCTTCATCGTCGGTCACCGAGGTGTACTGGACGCGGCCGATGTCATGCAACCAGGCGTGTTCCGGGCCGATACCCGGGTAATCGAGACCGGCGGAAATCGAGTGGGCGTCGATGATCTGGCCATCGTCGTCCTGCAGCAGGAAGGTGCGGTTGCCGTGCAATACACCCGGTACGCCGCCGTTGAGGCTGGCCGCGTGCTTGCCGGTTTCGATGCCGTAACCAGCGGCTTCAACGCCGATGATCTCAACGCTCTTGTCGTCGAGGAACGGGTGGAACAGGCCCATTGCGTTGGAACCACCGCCGATGCACGCCACCAGGCTATCCGGCAGACGGCCTTCCTGAGCTTGCAACTGCTCGCGGGTTTCCTTGCCGATCACGGCCTGGAAGTCGCGAACCATGGCCGGATAAGGGTGTGGGCCGGCCACAGTGCCGATCAGGTAGAAAGTGCTGTCGACGTTGGTCACCCAGTCACGCAGCGCTTCGTTCATCGCATCTTTCAGGGTGCCGGTGCCGGCAACCACCGGGATCACCTCGGCGCCCAGCAACTTCATGCGGAACACGTTGGCCTGCTGACGCTCGATGTCAGTGGTGCCCATGTAGATCACGCAGTCCAGACCGAAGCGCGCAGCTACGGTGGCGGTCGCCACGCCGTGCATGCCGGCGCCGGTCTCGGCGATGATGCGTTTTTTGCCCATGCGCCGCGCCAGCAGGATCTGGCCGATGCAGTTATTGATCTTGTGCGCGCCAGTGTGGTTGAGCTCTTCGCGCTTGAGGTAGATCTTCGCGCCGCCGCAGAACTCGGTCAGACGCTCGGCGAAGTACAGCGGGCTCGGACGTCCGACGTAGTCACGCTGGAAGTAGGCCAATTCCTCTTTGAATGCCGGATCTTCCTGAGCCGCTTCGTATTCGCGGGCCAGATCGAGGATCAACGGCATCAGGGTTTCAGCGACGTAGCGGCCACCGAACGAACCGAACAGGCCGTTGGCGTCAGGGCCGTTACGCAGATCGGAGTTGTGCGAAGTCTGGGTCATGGTGTGCTCCAGGAGAATTCGGGTCAAAAGACAATGACGACCACTCTACCCCTGACCTTCTAAGCTGAAAACCGATAAGATCGCCGCAACCCGTCAGGAAAACTCACAGATATCATGAGCCACGACCTTCCCCCGCTGAACGCCCTGCGCGCCTTCGAAGCCACGGCCCGGCTGAACAGCGTCAGTCAGGCCGCCGAACAGCTGCACGTCACCCATGGCGCAGTGAGTCGACAGCTCAAAGTGCTGGAAGAACACCTTGGTGTCAGCCTGTTCGTCAAGGATGGACGCGGCTTGAAACTCACAGATGCCGGCGTGCGTTTGCGCGATGCCAGCGGCGAAGCGTTTGACCGGTTGCGCAGCGTTTGTGCAGAGCTGACGCAAAGCACCGCCGATGCGCCGTTCGTGCTCGGTTGCTCCGGAAGTTTGCTGGCGCGCTGGTTTATTCCGCGACTGGGGCGCTTGAATGCCGATCTGCCGGACTTGCGTCTGCACCTCTCGGCGGGAGAAGGCGATCTCGATCCCAGACGTCCGGGGCTGGATGCTCTCCTGCTGTTCGCCGAACCACCATGGCCGGCGGACATGCAGGTGTATGAACTGGCTGCGGAACGCATCGGCCCGGTGCTGAGCCCGCTGTTCAGCGGCTATCAACGCCTGCAAACGGCATCTGCCGAAGCCTTGCTCGATGAGCCGCTGCTGCACACGACGTCACGCCCGCAAGCCTGGCCGAGCTGGGCACAGCAAAACCACCTCGACACCAAGGCATTGAAGCTCGGACAAGGTTTTGAGCATTTGTATTATTTGCTGGAAGCGGCGGTTGCAGGTCTCGGCGTGGCCATCGCGCCGGAGCCGCTGGTTACCGAGGATTTGAAGGCCGGTCGCCTGGTTGCGCCGTGGGGCTTCTGTGAAACCCCGGCGCAACTGGCGTTGTGGCTACCCAAGCGCGCCGCGGACGGGCGCGCTCGGCAACTGGCGCAATGGCTCAAGCATGAGCTGCGCCAGAGCGATCACTCGCCGCGCTTGAACAGCAAGTAAGCCGCCAGCAGACCCAGTGCACCGACTGCCACACCGGCAGTCGTCCATGGGTGTTCCTGAGCATAATCGCGGGTGGCGATCCCGGTCTCACGGGTTTTCACTTTAACTTCTTCGTAAGCGTCGCTGAGCAGGTGGCGCGAATGTTTCAGCGCACTTTCAGCATTGCTTTTCAGCGCCTTGAGGGTCTTGCGCGACTCGTCGGAAGCATCGTCTTTCAGGCTTTCCAACGACTTGAGCAGACTCTCGATCTCCGCTTCCATGCTTTGCAATGAGGCTTTACGTAAAGAGGTGTTGGCCATGGTGGCTCTCCTGCATTGGTGATGAGTGGCGTGTGTTGATTGGGACTTCAGCGGTTTGAGAAAGTGCAGAAAATCTGAACTTCGCTTGCGCAGCGGCGCCGAAATCAACAGTGCAATTCACTGCTAGTCTCAAATCCACACGCAAAGGAGATCGCCATGAGTGACCATCACACGTACAAGAAAGTCGAGCTGGTCGGCTCGTCCCCAACCAGTATCGAAGACGCCATCAACAACGCGTTGGCCGAAGCCAACAAGAGCATCAAGCACCTGGAATGGTTTGAAGTGACCGAGACCCGCGGCCACATCAAGGACGGTAAAGCGGCGCACTTTCAGGTAACGCTGAAGGTCGGGTTCCGGATTGCCAGCAGCTGAGTTTAGTCTACGCTTCTGAACTTGCGCGCTGGCCGAGTGCCATAGGAATGGCAAAGCGCTACAAGGTGGTCGCACCGAGTGAATGACTCGGTGCACGCCTCTTTTAATCCGACCAGGGAGTGCGACCGATGAAGAATTTCATATTGGCAGTAGGTTTGTTGAGCCTTGCGGGTGGTGCGTTTGCTGCCGGCAAGCCTTGTGAAGAGCTGAAAAGCGAGATTGCGGCGAAGCTGGATGCCAAGGGCGTTTCCGGGTATTCGCTTGAGATTGTAGAGAAGGGCGCCGCGGCTGGCGGCGATGTCGTCGGCAGCTGTGAAGGTGGCACCAAAGAAATCGTCTACAAGCGCGGTTGATCGTGCCTGAAATGCAAAAGCCGACGTGAATGCGTCGGCTTTTTTGTGGGCAACGTATTGCCAATGTGGGAGCGGGCTTGCTCGCGAAGGGGGCGTGCCAGTCGACATTTTTTGTGCCTGACACCCCGCCTTCGCGAGCAAGCCCGCTCCCACAAGGGATCTACGCAGAATTTCAGCCCTTCATGACTTGTGCCAGCAACTCGTACGAGTGCACACGATCAGCGTGTTCATACAAATCACTGGTGAAAATCAGCTCATCCGCCTGCGTCTGCTCAATCAGCACTTCAAGTTTCGCGCGGATTTTCGCCGGGCTGCCAACCATCGCCAGGCCAAGGAAATCACCCACCGCCTCACGCTCATGGGGCAACCACAAGCCGTCCATGGTTTTTACCGGCGGACGTTGCACCAGGCTTTGCCCACGCATCAGCGCGAGGATTCGCTGGTACACCGAGGTCGCGAGGTAATCCGCTTGTTCATCGGTATCGGCCGCCACCAGCGGCACACCGAGCATCACATACGGCTTGTCCAGCACCGCCGACGGCTTGAAATGATTGCGGTAGACGCGAATCGCCTCGTGCATGAAGCGCGGGGCGAAATGCGAGGCAAAGGCGTAGGGCAAACCGCGCTCACCGGCCAGTTGCGCACTGAACAGGCTGGAACCCAGTAACCAGATCGGCACATGGGTGCCAGTGCCCGGCATCGCGATCACCCGTTGATCCGGGGTGCGCGGGCCAAGGAAGCGCGCCAGTTCGGCAACGTCTTCGGGGAAGTCGTCGGCACTGCCGGAACGCTCACGGCGCAGGGCACGGGCGGTCATTTGATCGGAACCCGGCGCACGGCCGAGACCGAGATCGATGCGCCCCGGATACAGACTCTCAAGGGTGCCGAACTGCTCGGCGATCACCAGCGGCGCGTGGTTGGGCAGCATGACGCCGCCCGAACCGACGCGAATCGTCGATGTACCACCGGCCAGATAACCCAGCAGCACCGAGGTCGCGGAACTGGCGATGCCGTCCATATTGTGGTGTTCAGCCACCCAGAACCGCGTGTAGCCGAATTTTTCAACATGCTGCGCCAGATCCAGGGAATTGCGCAGAGACTGTGCCGGGCTGCCGTTTTCTCGCACCGGAACCAGATCGAGGGTGGAAAATTTTACGTCCGAGAGTTGCTTCATAAACCTGCTTCTCCGAGTGAGGAGGCAGGTTTTTCTTGCGAACGAAAACCTGCCGAATCCATAAGCGTGTTTTGTGCAATGTGGGCATATACCCGAATTTCAATAGCACAGGCGAAATTTCCTACTAAAAAAGTCAACCATTCAGATGAGCTGAACTTTGTTCCGCCGTCTATCCTCAGAAGCCTTGCAAGCAAAACCACGACGGCGCGGCGTTCCGCGCCTGATCTTGAGGAGGCAGACATGGCTATCGTTAAGAAAGCATCCGCGCATTGGGCAGGTGATCTGAAAACCGGCATCGGCTCGATCTCCACTGAAACCGGTGTCCTCAGAGAAGCCCCGTATGGCTTCAAGGCACGCTTCGAGGGCGGCAAGGGCACCAACCCTGAAGAACTGATCGGCGCGGCCCATGCCGGCTGTTTCTCCATGGCGTTTTCGATGATTCTCGGCGATGCCGGCCTGAAAGCCGACAGCATCGACACCAACGCTGAAGTCACCCTCGACCAGGTCGACGGAGGGTTTGCGATTACTGCGGTGAAGCTGATCCTCAAGGCGAAAATTCCGGGGGCGACTCAGGCGCAGTTTGAAGAACTGAGCAACAAGGCCAAGGAAGGGTGCCCGGTATCCAAGGTTCTGAATGCCAAGATCACCCTTGAGGCATCGTTGGTCAGCTGATTTTCCAAGGCGCGATTCAGGCGTTGGCAGCACCGACGCCTTCGCGAGCAGGCTCGCTCCCACATTCGATCTCCAGCGGACACATTTTCTGTGAACAACCGGGATTCCTTGTGGGAGCGAGCCTGCTCGCGAAAGCGGCCTCAAGCGATGAGCAGAACTTGTGAGCGAAGTCAGAACCTGCTCGGCGAAAGTGTGGTCGAATACATGACAGCAGCTTCAGCGCACACCCGTGCGCGCTGCCTCAAGGAGCTACATTGATGAAACGTATTGGCTTGGCGATCCTCTGCAGTGCACTGGCCACATCAGTTCTCGCCGCCCCTAAAGACTGCGAAAAACTCAGGAAAGAGATCGAAATCAAGATCCAGGCTAAAGCCGTGCCGTCCTACACACTGGAAATCGTCACCAAGGAAGAAGCCGCGCAACATGACATCGCCATGGTTGTCGGTTCTTGCGAGAACGGCAGTAAAGCAATCGTCTATCAAAAGAACAGCGACTGAAATTGCTCAGGGCACGCAGTTGATCTGCCGTTCCTCGGCAACGATCTGCCCCTGGCCGTTTAGCAACCGGGCGCTTGGCGTAAAGGCCAATGACCGGGCTTCGAGCCGATAACGTTGCCCTGCCTCGAAATGATCGTAGCGCACTCTCATGTAACACAGCCGCTCCTGCGGATCGGTGTCCATGCCCTGACCACCGCCGAAGACTTCGAAATCAAAACGCACCGTCAGCTCATGGCTGCCCGGTGGGACCTGAAAAAATCGGCCATCCTGCAAGCGCATATTGTCCAGCCGTTCGGCCATCAGCACCTTGCCGCCGGGCGTGGGCATGGCAAAGTCGACCCAGGCCTTGCCGGGGTCCGCCGCCGGCATCGGGCTCTGGCAACCGGCAACCACACTTGCAGCGAGCAACAGCGTCAATCTGCGCATGATCAATGTCCTTTGGATTGGACAACCAGCATAACGCCGTTCAGGTCTTCTGACAGCCTGCCGGCGTGCCCTGCCCCACGACCTTGCGCTGCTCGTCATACAGCTTGGCCCATGGGCGGAATCCGATACTGCCGGCCTGTAACTGATAGCGCTGACCCGCGTTGAAGTCCTTGAATTTGACGTTCAACTGGCAATCGCGCCATAGCGGTTCGGCAACCGGGCCGATGTTGGTCGCCTCCACCGGAAACTGATAACGCACCTTCAGCTCATGGCTGCCGGGCTGCACCTCGAAGTAACGTTTGTCGACGGCGGCCTGGCTGTCGACTTGCAGCGCTTGCAGCGCCGTGTCCTGTTGCCGGGCATCCAGATCGACCCAGGCTTGCGAAGGGTCGGGATCGGGCATTCCGAATCCGGCACAACCGGCCAGCGTCAGCAGGCTTCCTGTCAGTATCAACATGCGCATAGCGGAGCTCCAATGGGCGGGATAGTCTTGCGGGCAGACTTTCCAGGGGATTTCTTATTTTGATCAGGCCGCTTCCAAGCCATCGGTTACTTGATCGCGTTTTTCGGATTTTGTTTCCGGGTGTGATGCTTTTGTTGCTCAACGGTTGTGCAAGCCTCAGCTATTACAGCCAGTTGGCCAGTGGTCAGTTGCAGTTGCTGCGCGCGCGCGAGCCGGTAGCCGAGGTCATTGCCGACCCGAGTCGCGACGCGAAACTGCGCACGCATCTGGCCCAGTCGCAAAAGGCCCGGGCCTTCGCCAGCGAGCAACTGCACCTGCCGGACAACCAGAGCTATCGCCTGTACGCGGACATTGGCCGGCCGTTTGTGGTGTGGAACGTATTCGCCACCCAAGAGTTTTCCCTGACCGCGCAAAACCATTGCTTCCCGATTGCCGGGTGCGTGGCTTATCGCGGCTACTACAGCCAGAGCGCGGCGCGGGGCGAAGCGGCGATTCAGCGGCTGCAAGGCTTGGACGTGTCGATGGGTGGCGTCGAGGCCTATTCGACGCTGGGCTGGTTCAACGACCCGATCCTCAATTCGATGATGGGCTGGGGCGACGAACGGTTAGCCACACTGATTTTCCATGAACTGGCCCATCAACGCGTCTATGTGAAGGACGACACCGAGTTCAACGAGTCTTTCGCCACGTTTGTCGAGCAGGAAGGCACGCGGCAGTGGCGGGCGTTTCGCGGGTTGCCAGCGGACACTGATGCAAAGCTCAAACAGCGTGATCAATTCATTGCGTTGGTGCTGGATACGCGGTCACGTCTGGAAAAGCTCTATGCCCAGCCATTGCCGGTCGAGCAGATGCGCGAGCGCAAAGCGGAGGAGTTCGAGCGGTTTCGCCGGGATTATCGGTTGATGCGCGACAGCCAGTGGGCCGGGGACAAGCGTTATGACGCTTGGGTCAATGCGCCGTTGAACAATGCGCGGCTGTTGCCGTTTGGGCTTTATGACCAGTGGGTGCCGGCGTTTGCGGCGTTGTTCCGGCAGGTCGGGGGGGATTGGCTGAGGTTTTATGCCGAGGTCGAGCGGTTGGGTGGGTTGCAGGTGGCTGAGCGTAAGGCGGCGCTCAAGGCATTGGCGCAATCCTGATTTTGCATTGGCTGGGCCGGCCCTTTCGCGAGCAAGCCCGCCCACAGGGGGAATGCATTCCAAATGTGGGAGCGGGCTTGCTCGCGAAGGCGTACTGATCAGCGCCGCATAAATGCCTGATGCAACTCGGCCAGCGTTTCAAAGTGGAAGGCCGGCGCCTCGGCATTCAGCTCTTCAAAACTGCCAAATCCATACCCCACTGCCGCCGCATCCAGCCCATTGCTGCGCGCGCCGATCAAGTCATGCTTACGATCGCCGATCATCAGCGTATTCGCCGGATCCAGCCCTTCCTCGGCCACCAGATGCGCAATCAGCTCCACCTTGTTGGTCCGCGTGCCATCCAGTTCACTGCCATAAATCACCTTGAAATGCCGGGCAAAGTCGAAGTGCCGGGCGATCTCGCGGGCGAACACCCACGGCTTGGACGTCGCGATATACAGCTGCCGCCCCTGGCCGCTGAGGGTTTCCAGCAACGGCGTGACACCGTCGAACACGCGGTTCTCATACAAGCCGGTGACCTTGAAGCGCTCGCGATAGAAATTCACCGCCTCCCACGCCTTGGCCTCGTCGAAGCCATAAAACTGCATGAACGCCTGCAGCAGCGGCGGGCCGATGAAGTGCTCAAGCCTGGTCAGGTCCGGCTCATCGATGCCGAGCTTACCCAAGGCGAACTGGATAGAACGGGTGATGCCCTCACGCGGGTCAGTCTGTAGTGGTCTAATGAAACCGGACACCCATTTAGGCGAGAATGCTCGCCAGATAGAGGTGTCTGATGACCAAACAACGTCGTTCTTTTTCCGCTGAATTCAAACGCGAGGCCGCAGGCCTCGTGCTCGATCAAGGCTATAGCCATATCGAAGCCAGCCGCTCGCTTGGTGTGGTTGAGTCCGCGTTGCGCCGCTGGGTTAATCAGCTTCAGCAGGAGCGCACTGGCGTTACTCCGCAGAGTAAAGCGCTGACGCCAGAGCAACAGAAAATCCAGGAATTGGAAGCTCGAATCGCTCGACTTGAGCGGGAGAAATCCATTTTAAAAAAGGCTACCGCGCTCTTGATGTCGGAAGAGCACGAGCGCACGCGCTGATTGATCAACTGAGCCCCCAAGAGCCGGTTGATTGGCTTTGCGCAGTCTTTGACGTCACTCGTTCGTGTTACTACGCCCATCGTCTCAGGCGCCGAACTCCAGACGTTGAGCGGCTTCGGTTGCGCAGCCGGGTTAACGAACTGTTTACGCAAAGTCGAAGCGCCGCCGGTAGCCGCAGCATCGTGTCGATGATGCAGGAAGACGGCGAGCAAATTGGGCGGTTCAAGGTGCGAGGCCTGATGCGGGAACTGGAGTTGGTCAGTAAACAACCTGGATCACATGCCTACAAACAAGCGACGGTTGAGCGGCCTGACATTCCGAACATATTGAATCGAGAGTTTGATGTGCCGGCGCCGAATCAGGTCTGGTGTGGCGACATCACCTACATCTGGGCTCAAGGGAAATGGCATTACCTGGCTGTCGTTATGGATCTTTACGCGCGCCGAGTGGTGGGCTGGGCGCTGTCGAACAAGCCGGATGCGGATCTGGTCATCAAGGCGTTGGACATGGCTTACGAACAGCGTGGCAGGCCTCAAGGGCTTCTGTTTCACTCGGATCAGGGCTCGCAATATGGCAGTCGCCAGTTTCGCCAACGGCTCTGGCGTTACCGCATGCGCCAAAGCATGAGCCGTCGTGGAAACTGCTGGGATAACGCGCCGATGGAGCGTGTGTTTCGCAGCTTGAAAACTGAATGGATACCGACCGTGGGCTACATGACAGCTCAAGAAGCGCACCGCGACATCAGTCATTACCTGATGCATCGGTACAACTGGATTAGACCGCACCAATTCAACAACGGACTGGCCCCAGCTCAGGCCGAGAAAAAACTTAACGTCGTGTCCGGGATTAGTTGACCACTACAGTCAGGGTGCCATCGAGGTCGAACAGTACGGTCTGGTAATGCATGAGAAATCCTGAGCAGGTGTAAGTCGATTCAGAGCCGGTCGTAGCCTTCGGCAAGGTGCAGATCCTTGAGCTTCACGTAGTTCGCCGCGCTGTAGGTGAAAAAAGCGTTTTCCTTGTCGGTCAGCGCACGGATCTGCTTCACCGGGCTGCCGACATACAGAAAACCGCTTTCCAGGCGCTTGCCCGGTGGCACCAGGCTGCCGGCGCCGATGATCACGTCGTCCTCAACCACCGCGCCGTCCATGACGATGCTGCCCATGCCGATCAGCACGCGACTGCCTACCGTGCAGCCGTGGAGCATGACTTTGTGGGCAATGGTCACGTCGTCGCCGATCAGCAACGGGAAGCCGTCCGGGTTGAACGGTCCGGCGTGGGTGATGTGCAACACGCAGCCGTCCTGCACGCTGGTGCGCGCACCGATGCGGATGCGGTGCATGTCGCCGCGGATGACGGTCAGCGGCCAGACGGAGCTGTCTTCGCCGATTTCGACGTCGCCGATCACCACCGCCGAGCCGTCGACAAATGCGCCTTGGCTCAACTGCGGGGTGTGATTCTGGTACTTGCGAAGGGACACGATAATTTCTCTCTCTGTCGCCGATAGCTGCGGTCGATGCCGATTGTAATTAAGATGGGGCAATGTTTCTTCCAGCCAAGGTGCCAACCGTGAGCGTGAACAACCCTCTTCTGCAGTCCTACGACCTGCCGCCGTTCTCCACGATCCGTGCCGAACACGTGCTGCCAGCCATCGAAACGATCCTGGCCGACAACCGCGCCGCCATCGCTGAAATCCTCAAGAGCCAAGGCCAGAACCCTACCTGGGCCGGCCTGGTGCTGGCGATGGACGAACTCAATGATCGCCTCGGGGCGGCCTGGAGCCCGGTCAGCCACCTCAACGCCGTGTGCAACAGCGCCGAACTGCGCGAAGCCTACGAGTCGTGCCTGCCAGCCCTGAGCGCCTACTCCACCGAGATGGGCCAGAACCGCGAACTGTTCCAGGCGTATGAAGCCTTGGCCAACAGCCCGCAAGCCGCCGGTTTCGACGTGGCGCAGAAAACCATTCTGGAACACGCCCTGCGCGATTTCCGCCTGTCGGGTATCGACCTGCCAGAAGCCGAACAGAAACGCTACGCCGAAGTGCAAAGCAAGCTGTCCGAGCTGGGCAGCCGCTTCTCCAACCAACTGCTCGACGCCACCCAGGCCTGGACCAAGCACGTCACCGACGAAGCCGCCCTCGCCGGCCTGACTGATTCGGCCAAGGCGCAAATGGCTGCCGCTGCACAGGCCAAAGGCCTTGATGGCTGGCTGATCAGCCTGGAATTCCCAAGCTACTACGCGGTGATGACCTACGCCCAGGACCGTGCGTTGCGCGAAGAAGTCTACGCCGCCTACTGCACCCGCGCCTCGGATCAAGGCCCGAATGCCGGCCAGAACGACAACACCCCGGTGATGGAAGAGATCCTCGACTTGCGTCAGGAGCTGGCCAAGCTGTTGGGTTTTGCCAGCTTCGCCGAGCTGAGCCTGGCGACCAAAATGGCCGAGTCCAGCGATCAGGTGCTGAGCTTCCTGCGTGATCTGGCCAAGCGCAGCAAACCGTTCGCCGCGCAGGATCTGCAACAGCTGCGTGCCTACGCCGCCGAACAGGGCTGCGCCGATCTGCAAAGCTGGGACAGCGGTTTCTACGGCGAAAAGCTGCGTGAGCAACGCTACAGCGTCGCTCAGGAAACCCTGCGCGCCTACTTCCCGATCGACAAAGTGCTGGGCGGTCTGTTCGCTATCGTTCAACGCCTGTACGGCATCGAGATCGCCGAGCAGAAAGGCTTCGACACCTGGCACCCGGACGTGCGCCTGTTCGAAATCAAGGAAAACGGCCAGCACGTCGGCCGCTTCTTCTTCGACCTGTATGCCCGCGCCAACAAGCGTGGCGGTGCCTGGATGGACGGCGCCCGCGATCGTCGTCGCACTGCTGACGGCGTGCTGCAAAGCCCGGTGGCCAACCTGGTGTGTAACTTCACCCCGGCGGACAGCGGCAAGCCTGCGCTGCTGACCCACGATGAGGTCACCACCCTGTTCCACGAATTCGGCCATGGCCTGCATCACCTGCTGACCCGCGTTGATCATGCCGGCGTTTCGGGCATCAACGGCGTGGCGTGGGACGCCGTCGAGCTGCCGAGCCAGTTCATGGAAAACTGGTGCTGGGAGCCGGAAGGCCTGGCGCTGATTTCCGGCCACTACGAAACCGGTGAGCCGCTGCCACAGGATCTGCTGGAAAAAATGCTCGCGGCGAAGAACTTCCAGTCCGGCCTGATGATGGTGCGGCAGCTGGAGTTCTCGCTGTTCGACTTCGAACTGCACGCCACTCATGGCGACGGCCGCAGCGTGTTGCAGGTGCTGGAAGGCGTACGTGACGAGGTGTCGGTGATGCGTCCACCGGCCTACAACCGCTTCCCCAACAGCTTCGCGCACATCTTCGCCGGCGGTTATGCGGCGGGCTACTACAGCTACAAGTGGGCTGAAGTGCTGTCGGCCGATGCCTTCTCGAAATTCGAAGAAGACGGCGTGCTCAACGCTGAAACCGGTCGCGCGTTCCGCGAAGCGATTCTGGCTCGCGGCGGGTCGCAGGCGCCGATGGTGCTGTTCGTCGACTTCCGTGGTCGCGAGCCATCGATTGACGCACTCTTGCGCCACAGCGGCCTGAGTGAGGACGCGGCAGCATGAGCGAGGCGCCTGTGATTACCAAAAAACGCTTTATCGCCGGGGCGGTCTGCCCGGCGTGCAGCGAGCCGGACAAGTTGATGATGTGGAACGAGGACAGCGTGCCGCACCGCGAATGCGTGGCGTGCGGTTACTCCGACACACTCAACGAGCAAGGGCTGTCAGTACCCAAAGAGCTGGGCACGCGGGTCAACACCAGCGCGCTCAAGCCGCCCGCGGACAAGAAAGTCCAGGCGGTGCAGTTCTTCCCGAACCCGAAGCTTGCGAAAAAGCCCGACGAGCAACACTGAGCCACCACCACCTTCCACGGATAACCCGTGGAAGGTGGTATCTATTTACCGCCTTCTCCGCGCGCTTCCTGCCTAGTCTGGATGTTTCAGCCAGACGTCAAGGAAGACGCCCATGCCCCTCTCCAATCCTCTGTTGCACCCCTGGGACTTGCCGCCTTGGTCTGCCGTGCGCGCCGAACACCTGATGCCCGCCATCACTGCGATCATTGCCGCCAATCGGCAAGCCATCGGCGAGATCGTTGACCATCAGACAGCGCTCCCCGGCTGGGATGATCTGGTATTGGCAGTCGATGACACCGACGCCCGCCTTGACGAGGCCATGGGCATCGTCGAGGTCTTGGCCACGGTAAACCACGATAGCCACTGGACACTCGCCATCGAGGGCTGCAACGAGGCAGCGAGCGATTATCGTCTGTGGAAATCCACCCACCTGGGACTGTTTCGCGCCTATCAGACTCTGCAACAGAGTGCGCTTGCCCGCAGTTTCGACCCTGCCCGCAAATTTGCCCTGAGCAAGGTGCTGCGCAAGTTTCAGCTGTCCGGCATCGCACTTGCGTCGCAAGGCCAGGAAACACTGGCGCGACTCAATGACGAAATCGACCGGCTCGAAACGTTGTTTCTCAATAACCTCGACCGCGCCAATAGCCGATGGCGCAAACACATTGACGATGTTGCGCTGCTTGAGGGACTGCCACAGGCGATACAGGATCATCTGGCCCGGCTGGCCAAGGACGCCGGGCTTGGCGGATGGTTGCTGCCACTGGACCACAACACCTATCACCAGGTCATGACGTACGCGGAACATCGGCCACTGCGCGAAGAATACTTCCATGCGTATTCCACCCGAGCCTCCGACCAAGGCCCTCATGCAGGACTGTTCGATAACGGCCCGGTACTGGCCTCGTTACTGGCGCTGCGTCAGCAGAAAGCCGAGCTCCTCGGCTATGCCGATTTTGCCCAGTTACGTCTGGCCATGGAGTCATCCCAATCGACTTTGCATATCAATGCTTTTTTACGCCAGCAGTTGGCCCTGACGCGCCCTGCGCTCGTGCAGGAAAGGCAAGCACTCGAGGCCTTTGCACAGGCGCTAGGCGCGCCTGAAACCAAAGCCTGGGATCAGGATTTTCTCGCGCAGAAATGGCGTGATTCGCACTTCAGCGGGGCATTGAAGGGGCTGCGCGATTACTTCCCACTGGAGGGTACCCTGCACCGGCTCTGTCTGTTCAGCGAGCGCATGTTTGGCATTCAGCTCGTCGAACAGAAGACGCTCAGCTATTGGCACGCACATGTGCGCCTGTTCGAGGTCAGGGAAAATGGACAGGCGCTCGGCCACCTGTATATCGATCCGTATAAGCGCCCGGGACTGGCCGACTTTGCCGGAACAGGTTCACTGCGCCATCGACGGGTAAATGCCGAAGGTCGAGTGACACTGCCGATCGCCTTGCTCAATGGCAACTTCACACCACCCACCGACAGCATCCCCTGTTTGTTGTCGCATATTGATCTGCGTGTACTGTTTCATGAGTTCGGTCATTGTCTGCAGCACATCCTGACGCGTTCGCCCCACCACATCCTGTCCGGCATTTCACAGATGGGCCGTGAATCCGCCGAGTTTGCCGGGCAGTTTTTCGAACGGTGGTGCCTGTCGAAGGCGTTTCTCTTGTGGCTGGCTGCGCATCACCAGACAGGCGAGCGCTTGAGTGAAACGCGCGTCGAACTCGCCTTGGCCGCCATTCAAACCCAGACCAGCCAAGCGACTGCATTACTGCAGATGGGCGCATTGCTCGACTTCGAGCTGCATCGCTGTCATGGCGATGGCCGCAGCGTGCAACAGGTGTTTACCGATGTGCAGCGCGAAGCCATGCAATTGCAGCTGCCCGCGTATTGTCGATTCGCCAACGGTTTTGACTACCTGGTGACCGGTTATGAAGCCTTGGTTTACGCCTACCTGTGGTCCGGCAAGCTGGCAGCGCAAGCGTTCAAGCGGTTTGAGCAGCAGTGGGTTTTCAATCCGGCCACTGGCCGGGCGTTTCGCGAAACGTTCTTTTCACCGGGGGACCCGGGTTCGTTGCTGACGGCAGTACAACGCTTTCTGGGGCGCCGGGGCGATGAGCTGTTCAGCACGCCATCACCCGAAAACACCCATTGATCGGCATCATCACTTGAGATTGACCGTCTGGAACCAGCTCTTCATCGAGCAGGTCGCGAACGCGCTGGTGCTGCAATCACCGTTAGCCAGCGCGGTACGCAACTTGTCGACATCGGCCTGCATCATGTAGCGAACGCCCTCCTTGAAGTGGCCACTTTCGCCGAAACCGCCCTGAGTCATTTCATTCAGGGCATCCTCTTTGCTCCAACCCTGAACCACCACGCGGTACATCGCCGCCATCAGGCCGGTGCGATCAGAGCCGTGCTTGCAATGCATCAACACCGGGCCATTGGCCTCGGCGCTCTGGATGGCGCGCAAGGTCTTGAGCACGTCGCTGTCGTCGACGTGGTTGGTGCGATAAGGCAGTTGCAGCTGATTGATCCCCGGCTCGGACAACCAGTTGCTGTCGGCTTCCGGCAGAAAGTTAATCACCGTGGTCACTTTTAGATTGTTCAGCAACGGTACCGCTCCGCCATCAGGCAATGCGCTGCGATAAAGGGTCGGTGACATCTGGAACAGGTTGTATTGCACTTCGACCGGTTGTGCCCACTCGGCGGGACGGGACGCCGTGTCAGCAGCCTCGGCCGGGATCAGGTACAGCAGAGCCACAAGCGACAAACACAAGGCAGGAAAAAAACGCACTCGGGACATGCTGGGTAGACCGTGTCGGGATTTTTTGAGAACTGCAGCTTCAATGTTTGCCGGTCAAAGCCCTGTGAGCGGCCTGTCAAAGATTTGTGAATGAGCACCCATCTCCCGATGAGCTGGTCAGAAATCTGGGGTTTTTTCGGTTTTATCGATTCATCACGATGCTTAGCCTGCTACCATTTGTCACATCATGTTGCAGGCGTGTCCCCCTTCCCCGGGTCATCCCGGCCACGCCGCAACGAAAAATCCTCAAGCCGTTCGCAGAAACGGTTGACCCCCTTGATGCCTGATGAGGTGCACCCCCCATGTCTGATGCAGATCGAGACAACCCGCGGCGTGAGTTTTTGCGCAAATCCCTGACCCTGATTCCGGTGGTCACCCTGGCCGGCACCAGCCTGGGCAGCAGCGTGCTGCAAGCGGCGCCGGAAGCGGCACCGGTCAAGCCTGCCGCGCAACCGGCTCGCGCCGACGCAGGCGTGTATCAGCCGAGCTATTTCACCGCCGAAGAATGGGCATTCATCAATGCGGCCGTGGCGCAATTGATCCCGAATGATGCCCAAGGCCCGGGTGCACTTGAGGCCGGGGTACCGGAATACATCGACCGTCAGATGAATACGCCATACGCCGCCGGTGCCCTTTGGTACATGCAAGGCCCGTTCAACGCCGACGCCGCACCGGAGATGGGTTGGCAGAGCAAACTGGTGCCAAAAGAGATCTATCGCCTGGGCATCGCCGCCACGGATCAGTGGGCAAAAGCTCTCAACGGTAAAACATTTGCCGAGCAAGACAGCGCTACCCGAGACGATTTGCTCAAGCAACTCGAAGCTGGAAAACCGCAATTCGATAGCGTCCCGGCGAAGATTTTCTTCAACCTGCTGCTGCAAAACACCAAGGAAGGGTTCTTCTGCGACCCGATCCATGGCGGCAACAAAGGCATGGTTGGCTGGACCATGATCGGTTTCCCCGGCGCCCGCGCCGATTTCATGGATTGGGTGGAACGCAACGAGCAATACCCCTTCCAGGCAGTTTCGATTCGCGGCGAGAGGGCTTAAGGCATGGCAACGGTAATGAAGAAGGTTGACGCGGTCATCGTCGGTTTCGGCTGGACTGGCGCGATCATGGCCAAGGAACTGACCGAGGCGGGCCTTAACGTGCTGGCGCTGGAGCGCGGGCCGATGCAGGACACGTATCCCGACGGCAACTATCCACAGGTGATCGACGAACTCACCTACAGCGTGCGCAAAAAACTCTTTCAGGACATTTCCAAAGAAACCGTCACCATCCGCCACAGCGTCAACGACATCGCCCTGCCGAACCGCCAGTTGGGCGCGTTCCTGCCGGGCAACGGCGTCGGCGGCGCGGGGCTGCACTGGTCGGGCGTGCACTTTCGCGTCGACCCGATCGAGCTGCACATGCGTAGCCACTACGAAGAACGCTACGGCAAAAGCTTCATCCCCAAAGACATGACCATCCAGGACTTCGGCGTCAGCTATGAAGAGCTGGAGCCGTTTTTCGATTACGCCGAAAAAGTCTTCGGTACCTCGGGCCAGGCCTGGACGGTGAAAGGTCAACTGGTCGGTCAGGGCAAGGGTGGCAACCCCTACGCACCGGATCGTTCGAACCACTTCCCGCTGGAAGCGCAGAAAAACACCGTTTCCGCACAGCTATTCGGCAAAGCGGCTACAGAAGTCGGTTACAAACCCTACAACCTGCCTTCGGCGAATACCTCGGGGCCGTACACCAACCCCTACGGCGCGCAGATGGGCCCGTGCAACTTCTGCGGCTTTTGCAGCGGTTACGTTTGCTACATGTATTCCAAGGCCTCGCCGAACGTGAACATTCTGCCAGCGCTCAAGCCTCTGCCGAACTTCGAGTTGCGGCCCAACTCGCATGTACTGCGGGTCAACCTCGACAGCACGAAAACCAAAGCCACCGGCGTGACGTACATCGACGGCCAGGGTCGCGAGATCGAGCAGCCGGCGGATCTGGTGATTCTCGGCGCCTTCCAGTTGCACAACGTGCGGCTGATGCTGCTGTCCGGGATCGGCAAGCCCTATGACCCGATCAGCGGCGAAGGCGTCGTCGGGCGCAACTTCGCCTACCAGAACATGGCGACCATCAAGGCGTTCTTCGACAAGGACACCCACACCAACAACTTCATCGGTGCCGGCGGCAACGGTGTGGCGCTGGATGACTTCAACGCCGACAACTTCGACCATGGCCCGCACGGCTTCGTCGGTGGGTCGCCGATGTGGGTCAACCAGGCCGGCAGCCGCCCGATCGCCGGCACCTCCAACCCACCGGGCACGCCGGCCTGGGGCAGTGCGTGGAAACGTGCGACCGCCGATTACTACACCCATCAAGTGTCGATGGACGCCCACGGCGCGCATCAATCCTACCGAGGCAACTACCTCGATCTCGATCCGGTGTACCGCGATGCCTACGGCCTGCCGCTGCTGCGGATGACCTTCGACTGGCAGGAAAACGACATCAAGATGAACCGCTTCATGGTCGAGAAAATGGGCAAGGTCGCTGAAGCGATGGGCCCGAAAGCCATTGCGGTGATCGGCAAGAAAGTCGGCGATCACTTCAACAGCGCGTCCTACCAGACCACCCACCTCAACGGTGGCGCGATCATGGGCACCGACCCGAAAACCAGCGCCCTGAACCGTTACTTGCAGAGCTGGGACGTGCATAACGTGTTCGTGCCAGGGGCTTCGGCGTTCCCGCAAGGTCTGGGTTACAACCCGACCGGGCTGGTGGCCGCGCTGACCTACTGGTCGGCGAAAGCGATCCGCGAGCAATACCTGAAAAACCCCGGCCCGTTGGTTCAGGCTTAAGGAGCGATGACCATGAAGAACCTTGTTATCGCGACCCTGGCCCTGCTCGGCAGCGCCTCCATTCATGCCGCCGACGTTGATCAAGCGTTGATCAAACAGGGCGAATACCTCGCCCGTGCCGGCGACTGCGTGGCTTGCCACACGGCCAAAAACGGCAAGCCGTTCGCCGGTGGCCTGCCAATGGAAACGCCGATCGGCACGATCTACTCGACCAACATCACCCCGGATAAAACCGGTGTCGGTGATTACAGCTTCGAAGATTTCGACCAGGCCGTCCGACATGGCGTCGCCAAAAACGGCAGTACCTTGTACCCGGCGATGCCGTATCCGTCCTACGCCCGTGTCAGCGAAACCGACATGCAAGCGCTGTACGCGTATTTCATGCACGGCGTTGAACCGGTGGCGCAAGAGAACAAGGCCAGCGACATTCCCTGGCCGTTGAGCATGCGCTGGCCGCTGATGGGCTGGCGCTGGATGTTTGCGCCAAAGGTCGAGGACTACAAAGCCGCGTCGCAAGACGCCGTTATTGATCGTGGCGCCTATCTGGTCGAAGGCCTCGGCCATTGCGGCGCCTGCCACACGCCGCGCGCCCTGACCATGCAGGAAAAATCCCTGAGCGCGGCGGACGGCAAAAACTTCCTGGCCGGCAGCGCGCCGCTGGAAGGCTGGATCGCCAAAAACCTGCGCGGCGACCACAAGGATGGCCTCGGCAGCTGGAGCGAAGAGCAACTGGTGCAATTCCTCAAAACCGGCCGCAGTGATCGCAGCGCGGTGTTCGGTGGCATGAGCGATGTGGTCACCCACAGCATGCAATACATGACCGACGCCGACCTGACCGCCATTGCCCGCTACCTCAAGTCGTTGCCAGCGACTGATCCGAACGATCAGCCGCATCAGTACGACGAGAAAGCTGCCAAGGCCCTGTGGAACGGTGACGACAGCCAACGCGGCGCATCGGTTTACATCGATAACTGCGCGGCGTGCCACCGCACCGACGGCCACGGCTATACCCGGGTATTCCCGGCATTGGCGGGTAATCCGGTGCTGCAATCGGACGACCCGACTTCGCTCATCCACATTGTGCTCAAGGGCGGAACATTGCCGGCCACGCACGCGGCACCATCGACCTTCACCATGCCGGGTTTCGCCTGGCGTCTGTCGGATCAGGAAGTCGCGGACGTGGTGAGCTTCATCCGTGGCAGTTGGGGCAACAAAGGGGCGCCGGTCAGCGCTGACGAGGTCAGTCGTTTGCGCACCAGCGATATGACGACCACCTCGACAGATGACCTGGGCCAGCTAACCCACAGCAATTAAACAAAAAGCCCTGTGCGCATTCATGCACACAGGGCTTTTTTTTGGTTCTTCACGGAATCCCGGGAAACACAGAAACAAGAACGCCGATTTGATTGATGATGTTCGTGCGAGCAAACACATCTAACAAACCGGCGTTCTTATGCGCGATATTAATACTTTCCTTCCTTTTTGGGAGGGCTTTTCTGTCGTCACGATCAAGCCTGATGGTGATGCCCTCCAGATCGATCTTACACCCCACGCCACCCGATTCCCTTCCTGTGGTGGGTGCCAAAAACCCTGTTCAACCACGCATGAGTATTGCCAGCGAGTCATTCGTGATTTACCCATTCTCGGTCGCGCAGTACGCCTGAGCGTTTTGCTCCGACGCGTTGGTTGCCGCGACTGTGGCAAACGCATGGAGGCCGTCAGTTGGCTGGATCGCTATGCCCGTATGACACGGCGTCTGGCAGAGGCGGTCATTCAAGCCTGTGAACGCCTTCCCACGTTGCACGTAGCGCAGATGTTTGGGCTGCATTGGGAGACCGTTCGGGTGCTGGAGCGTCGAGCCTTGCAAGCAGCATTGAGCGTTTTGCCAAAGGCGCAACCGCGACGTTTGGTGATGGACGAGTTCGCATTGTTCAAAGGTCATCGTTATGCCAGCGTTGTTCTGGATGCGGATACGCGACGGGTGCTGTGGATCGGCGAAGGCCGCAGCCGGGCGGCGGTCAGGCCATTTTTCGAAGAGCTGGGGCCAGAGGGGTGCGCCCGAATCGAAGCGGTGGCAATGGACATGAACACCGCTTTTGATCTGGAGGTTCGTCAGCACTGCCCAAAAGCGCGAGTGGTCTACGATCTTTTCCATGTGGTGGCCAAATATGGCCGAGAGGTGATTGATCGGGTTCGCGTCGACGAAGCCAATCGACTGCGTCACGACAAGCCGGCCCGAAAGGTCATCAAGCAAGCGCGTTGGCTGCTCCTGCGCAACCCGCAGAACCTGAAAACACCGGAGCAACAGGTCCGCTTGGAGGATTTGCTGGCGGCCAACCAAGCGTTGATGACGGTCTACTTGATGAAAGCTGAACTCAAAACGCTCTGGACGCCAAGTACCGCCTGGGGCTGGAGATCAGCCTGGAAGCAATGGCTGCGCCACGCTGATGAAAGCGCGATACCGGCTCTGATCCTGTTCGCCAAACGGCTAAAGGGTTATTGGCGGGGAATCGTCAGCCGGGTTCGCTGGCCGATGCACACGGGGCAGTTGGAAGGCATAAACAATCGAATAAAGGTTATCAAACGGATGGCGTACGGTTACCGGGATAGCGAATTCTTTTTCATGAAAATCAAGAGCGTCTTTCCCGGTAATCCGTGAAGAACCTTTTTTTTACGCTACAACCAATACAGCGTTTAATCCCTATTACGGATTCATGATATTTACATAGGCCTTGGCCAGTGCCAGCAACTTGGCCTTGTCATTTGCATCAATATCACCGTCACCATCGATATCCTTTACATTACGCACATCGAAAGTTTCACCCGCGTCGTAAGATGCGGCAATGATGATCTGCGAATCCAGCAGGGACTCGCTCGGCACTGCGTTCTGCGCATCCCAGCCAGACTGTTTCAGCGCAAACTGCATGGACACCAGGACTTCATTCGGATCAACCGGAGTCGGCCCAAGTTTCTGCAGAAAGATGCCACGTTGATTAAAGTTCGACACATTTAATTCCTTTTAAATATTGAATAGCAGAATGACAACAAGGCGAATACTAACGACATCGCAAGTTGCACTGCTACTTGAAAGGTGTGTCTCCGGATTGCGATAAACATAGTTCAATCAATAAACCGGAGGAGCTGTTTCCATACCCGAGTCGCCGAACGGCACTGGCTGTTTCCTCGCACCAGCGATACTGTATATACATACAGACGTCAGGACATATCCGATGCACACGCCCTTGCCACCTCGCGGACGCGGCACCGCGACCAACCCGCACAACCGTTTCGCACCGAACCGTTCGGTGGCCGAGGACGACGGCTGGTATCAGGAGGTGCCCGAAACCCAAGGCACCGAAGTGATGATTGAAACGGCGAAAACCATCATCACCCGCAACACTTCGCCGGATCTGCCGTTCGACCGCTCGATCAATCCCTATCGCGGCTGCGAGCATGGCTGCATTTATTGCTACGCGCGGCCCAGCCACGCCTATTGGGACATGTCGCCGGGGCTCGATTTTGAAACGAAGTTGATCGCCAAGACCAATGCTGCGCAGGTACTGGAAGAACAGCTGAGCAAACGCGGCTATCAATGCGCGCCGATCAATCTGGGCTCCAATACCGATCCGTATCAGCCGATCGAGCGCGAACACAAAATCACCCGCCAGACCCTCGAAGTGCTGCTGCGTTATCGGCATCCGGTAACCATCGTCACCAAAGGCTCGCTGATCCTGCGTGATCTCGACCTGCTGACCGAACTGGCGCAGCAACGGCTGGTGGCGGTGATGATCAGCCTGACCACGCTGGACGATGAACTGAAGCGAATCCTCGAACCGCGCGCTGCGGCGCCCAAGGCGCGATTACGGGCCATTCGGGTCATGCGCGAAGCCGGGATTCGCGTAGGTGTGCTGTGTTCGCCGATGATTCCGATGATCAACGACAGCGAAATCGAAAGCCTGCTCACCGAGGCTCACGCCGCTGGCGCGCAGAGTGCTGCGTACATGATGTTGCGCCTGCCGCTGGAAGTCGCGCCATTGTTCGAAGAGTGGCTGCAGGCGCACTATCCACAACGGGCGGCGCATGTGCTGAGCCTGATTCGCCAGAGCCGGGGCGGCGAACTCTACGACAGCCGTTTCGGCGCACGGATGCGTGGCGAAGGGCCGTTCGCCGACTTGCTCGCGCAACGCTTTGCCAAGGCCATTAAACGTCTTGGTTTAAATCATCGCGAGAGCTACAACCTCGATTGCACAGCCTTCTGTCCGCCGGGTCGCCAGATGTCGTTGATTTAGCGACAATTGGCCTATGGTTGTGAGGTTGGAACCCTTCCGTCGAAACACCTCAGTCACGTTTTTTGTGACCTGGAACACACGTTCTAGAGCGCTTGATTCAGTTTGAGTTAAGTTTCGGCGGCTACCTTGTTCATCGAGTGACTGACGGGACGGGATGACCCGGATGTTTAAACAGCCACTGGCTTCATACCGGAATACCGGGGCAATGACCCCCTGAATCCGCCTAAGAGGATGAATCATGAGTGACAAGGATAAACAGCCGTTGGCTGCGTCGGCGCAAGCCCTTGTGGCGGAATCCGCCGATGCAGCGCTGCGACAGATCGTAGACGGCTTTTTGCATTTTCATCATGAGGTCTTCCCGCAGCAGGAAGAACTCTTCAAGAAACTCGCCACGGCCCAGTCGCCAAAAGCGATGTTCATCACCTGCGCCGACTCGCGCATCGTCCCCGAACTGATCACCCAGAGCTCGCCTGGCGATTTGTTCGTGACCCGAAATGTCGGCAACGTTGTACCGCCTTACGGCCAGATGAACGGCGGCGTTTCCACCGCCATCGAATATGCGGTGCTGGCGCTCGGCGTGCAGCACATCATCATCTGCGGCCACTCGGATTGCGGCGCCATGCGCGCGGTGCTCAACCCCGACAGCCTGGAAAAAATGCCGACGGTCAAAGCCTGGTTGCGCCACGCCGAAGTGGCAAAAACCATGGTGCATGAAAACTGTAACTGCGCCGACGAAAAAGAAAGCATGCCGGTCCTCACCGAGGAAAACGTCATCGCCCAATTGCAGCACTTGCGTACCCATCCTTCGGTAGCCTCACGCATGGCGAACGGTCATCTGTTCATCCATGGCTGGGTCTACAACATCGAAACCAGCGAAATCAAAGCTTACGACGCGGATCAGGGACGCTTCCTGCCGCTCGACGGCAGCCATCCGATTCCGGTGGCGACGCCCAAAGCGCGCTTCTAAATCTTCCTAACAATCTGTGTGGTTTGACGCCGGCCGCTGTTTCAGCGGCCCGGCCTCGCCACGCCTGAAGAAAGCTTCGGGAGAGTCATCATGCGTGCTGCTCAATTAAAAGCGGTGTTGCCACGGGAGCTGCTCGCTTCGGTGGTGGTGTTTCTGGTCGCTCTGCCACTGTGCATGGGTATTGCGATTGCCTCGGGATTACCGCCGGCCAAAGGTCTGATCACCGGGATCATCGGTGGTCTGGTCGTGGGTTGGCTGGCAGGTTCGCCGTTGCAGGTCAGCGGGCCGGCGGCGGGTCTGGCGGTGTTGGTCTTTGAGCTGGTGCGCCAGCACGGTATCGAGATGCTCGGGCCGATCCTGTTGCTCGCCGGTTTTCTGCAATTGGTGGCCGGGCGCTTGAAGCTCGGTTGCTGGTTTCGGGTCACAGCGCCAGCGGTGGTCTACGGCATGCTCGCCGGGATCGGCGTGTTGATCGTGCTGTCACAAATCCATGTGATGCTCGACGCCTCACCAAAGCCCTCGGGGCTGGATAACCTCACAGCATTCCCCGGCGCGGTGTCGCAGGCCTTGCCGTCGTTTGGCTGGCAGGCCGGTCTGCTCGGGCTGGCGACCATTGCGGTGATGTGGCTGTGGGAAAAATTTCGTCCGCATTCACTGCGCTTCGTTCCCGGTGCATTGCTGGGTGTGGGTCTGGCGACGGGTGCCAGTCTGCTGCTGGCGTTGCAGGTAAAACGCGTTGAGGTGCCGGCCAATCTGGCGGAAGCCATCGACTGGCTGAAACCTGCGGATCTGCTCAGTCTGGCGGATCCGACGCTGCTGATCGCTGCGTTTGCCGTGGCGTTTATCGCCAGCGCCGAAACCCTGTTGTCGGCAGCGGCGGTCGATCGCATGCATAACGGCGTGCGCTCGGACTTCGACCGTGAATTGTCGGCACAAGGCGTCGGCAACATGCTCTGCGGTCTGCTCGGTGCGTTACCGATGACCGGGGTGATCGTGCGCAGTTCGGCTAACGTCCAGGCCGGTGCGACCACGCGTTATTCGACAATCTTCCATGGCCTGTGGCTGCTGGCGTTCGTGCTGTTGCTGTCGAGCGTGCTGCAAAGCATTCCGGTGGCGAGTCTGGCGGGGGTACTGGTGTATACCGGTTTCAAACTGGTGGATCTCAAGGCGTTTCGCGGGCTGGGACGTTATGGGCGGATGCCGATGTTCACTTACGCAGCGACAGCGCTGGCGATCATCTTCACCGACCTGCTTACCGGCGTGTTGATCGGCTTCGGCCTGACCTTGCTGAAACTGGCGTTCAAGGCTTCGCGCTTGAAGATCAGCTTGATCGACCTGCCGCAGGACGGCGAGATGGAGTTGCGTCTGGTGGGTGCAGCGACGTTCCTCAAAGTGCCAGCACTGACCCAGGTGTTGAACACAATTCCAGCGGGTACGACGGTGCATGTGCCGCTCAATAACCTGAGCTACATCGATCATTCGTGTCTGGAGTTGCTGGAAGAGTGGGGCCGGGCGAATGCGGCCAAGGGCTCTAAGCTGTTGATTGAGTCGCGAGGGTTGAAGCGCAGGCTTGAAGGGCGGATTCGGACTACCACAGGTATCGGCGCGGCCGGTTAAATCTCCCCGCCTGAACACAAACCCTTAGGGAGGGGGCTTGCTTCCGAAAGCGGTGGATCAGTCGACATGGTTAGTGACTGACACATCGCCTTCGGGAGCAAGCCCCCTCCCACATTGGCATTTGCGCACGCCTTTAAATCAGGCGGCGGGCTGATCCAGCTCCAGGCCCACACCCAATCGGCGGCCCATACACGGCCAGCGCTTCCACGCGGCGCCGGTGTCGGGGCTGCTGAGTTTTTCGCGGTAAGCCTCTACCGACTCCAGCGCAAAACTCTCGTCGTTGAGCATCTCGTCGATGGCGTGATGCACCGCTTCGTCCAGTTGGTTGGCAAATTCCTCACCGATCAATTGGTGAGCAATCAGATTGGCGACCGTCATGTCAAAGGGGATCAGTGGCTGGCCGAAATGCTTGATGTACAGGTCGTTGACCTCTTCGACAAAACGGTGCGCCAGATAGGCTTCGTCCAGCAGGCTGTCCAGGCCAACGTGCCCGGCCATGATTGCCGGCGGCTGGAGGAAATACTGCTCGGCGATTTTCAGCACCGGTTTGATCTGCGATTCGATTCCCGCTTCCCTGGCGACTTCATTGGCTGCATCCAGCAGGTCTGGCACTTCATCGATGTAGGCGGCGACAAAACGCGTCAGCACGCCTTGGGCGTCGGCTTCCGGCAACTGGATCGCCGGATGTAAATGAGGCAGCTTGCTTTCCAGCTGACGGGTCAGCAGGCCGGTGTCTTTCTCGTGTTGTTGGGCTGTTTGGATCTGCTCGCGCAATGCGGCGGTGTTCATGAAAACTCCAGGAAACAAGGCAATGAAATAGGGAAGACATAAGTTAGCTGGCTTACGAAAAATGCTAAGACGCATTTGTCATAATTATTTCATCCTTGATGCGCCTGCGTTATATCGGTTTGCCACCACTCGTCTGCATCCTTCTCCATTCGTGCCCTTGAACGCAAGTCTCGGCTGTTTCAGTTCATTTACGTGTGCACATTGCAATTCTCAGTCGCTGTCTATACTCGCCATTGAATGGAGTTAGCTGATGACGCCCGACTGCCCAAGCAGCAAGGCCCGGCGATTCAAGTTCGTAGTCTGATGCAGCCGCTCCCTTGCCGAAGGCGTTGCGCCTACGGGATAACAAGAACGATAAGGGGAACCCGCAATGATGCGACATCCACACGTCTGGATGGGCCTCCTGTTGTGGTCGATTTTCAGCCAGGCCAATGCGGCCTGGACTGTGAATATGGCGCCTGGAGCGACTGAAATCAGTCACGCAGTATTCGACCTGCACATGACCATTTTCTGGATCTGTGTGGTAATCGGGATCATCGTCTTCGGCGCCATGTTCTGGTCGATGATGGTGCACCGCCGCTCTACCGGGCAGGTCGCCGCAAAATTCCACGAAAGTACCACCGTCGAAATTCTCTGGACCATTGTGCCGTTCCTGATCCTGGTGGCGATGGCCGTGCCGGCGACCGCCACCCTGATCAAGATGTACGACACCAGTGAGCCGGATATCGATATCCAGATCACCGGTTATCAGTGGAAGTGGCACTACAAATACCTGGGCCAGGACGTTGAGTTCTTCAGCAACCTGGCCACGCCCGCCGAGCAGATCCACAACAAGGAAGCCAAAGGCGAGCATTACCTGCTTGAGGTCGACAAGCCGTTGGTGCTGCCGACCGGGGCCAAGGTGCGCTTTCTCGTGACCTCCGCCGACGTCATCCACTCGTGGTGGGTGCCGGCGTTTGCGGTCAAGCGCGACGCGATTCCGGGTTTCGTCAACGAAGCCTGGACCCGCGTCGACAAGCCGGGCATCTACCGTGGCCAGTGCGCCGAACTGTGCGGCAAGGATCACGGGTTCATGCCGATCGTGGTCGAGGTCAAGGAAAAGGCCGACTACGAAACATGGCTCGCCGAGCGCAAGGCCGAAGCTGCGCAGCTCAAAGAGCTGACCAGCAAGGAATGGACCCTCGATGAGCTTAAAGAGCGCGGCGACAAGGTCTATCACACCACTTGTGTCGCGTGTCACCAAGCCGAAGGCCAAGGCCTGCCGCCAATGTTCCCGGCACTAAAAGGCTCGAAAATCGCCACCGGGCCGATCAAGGATCACCTGAGCATCGTCTTCCACGGCAAGCCCGGCACCGCCATGGCGGCGTTCGGCAAACAGTTGTCGGAAGTCGATATTGCAGCGGTCGTGACCTATGAACGTAACGCCTGGGGCAACAACAAGGGCGACATGGTCACGCCGAAAGAAGTGCTGGAGCTGAAACAGGCGGAAAGCAAATGAGCCGGTCTATTGCGTACTTCGTGAACCAGTCGGGGCTCTGTGCCCCGGCCTGCCCAGCCCACTCACTTGAAGGAGACCGGCCATGAGCGCTGTCATCGATGACCACGGTCACGCCGACCACGCCCACGGCCCCGCCAAAGGCCTGATGCGCTGGGTGCTGACCACCAACCACAAGGACATCGGCACGCTGTACCTGTGGTTTGCGTTCTGCATGTTCCTGCTTGGCGGCTCGTTCGCCATGGTGATCCGCGCCGAGTTGTTCCAGCCCGGATTGCAGATCGTCGAGCCGGCGTTCTTCAACCAGATGACCACCATGCACGGTCTGGTGATGGTCTTCGGTGCGGTGATGCCGGCGTTCGTCGGCCTCGCCAACTGGATGATCCCGCTGATGATCGGCGCGCCTGACATGGCCCTGCCGCGCATGAACAACTTCAGTTTCTGGCTGCTGCCGGCGGCGTTCCTGCTGCTGGTCTCGACCCTGTTCAGCCCCGGTGGCGGGCCGAATTTCGGCTGGACGTTCTACGCGCCGCTGTCGACGACCTACGCGCCGGAAAGCGTGACGTTCTTCATCTTCGCCATCCACTTGATGGGGATCAGCTCCATCATGGGCGCGATCAACGTGGTCGCGACCATCCTCAACCTGCGCGCGCCCGGCATGACGTTGATGAAAATGCCGCTGTTTGTCTGGACCTGGCTGATCACAGCGTTCCTGCTGATCGCGGTGATGCCAGTACTGGCCGGGTGCGTGACGATGATGCTGATGGACATCCACTTCGGCACCAGTTTCTTCAGTGCCGCCGGTGGCGGTGACCCGGTGTTGTTCCAGCATGTGTTCTGGTTCTTCGGCCACCCTGAGGTGTACATCATGATCCTGCCGGCGTTCGGCGCCGTCAGCTCGATCATCCCGACGTTCTCGCGCAAACCGCTGTTCGGCTACACCTCGATGGTCTACGCCACCGCGAGTATTGCGTTCCTGTCGTTCATTGTCTGGGCGCACCACATGTTTGTGGTCGGCATTCCGTTGGTGGGCGAGCTGTTTTTCATGTACGCCACGCTACTGATCGCGGTGCCGACCGGAGTGAAGGTGTTCAACTGGGCGAGCACCATGTGGCAAGGCTCGCTGACCTTCGAAACGCCGATGCTGTTTGCCGTGGCGTTCGTGATCCTGTTCTCCATTGGCGGGTTCTCCGGGCTGATGCTGGCCATCGCCCCGGCGGACTTCCAGTATCAGGACACCTACTTCGTGGTCGCGCACTTCCACTATGTGCTGGTGCCGGGGGCAATCTTCGGGATCTTCGCCTCGGCCTATTACTGGCTGCCGAAATGGACCGGGCACATGTACGACGAAACCCTCGGCAAGCTGCATTTCTGGTTGTCATTCATCGGGATGAACATGGCCTTCTTCCCTATGCACTTCGTGGGTCTTGCGGGGATGCCGCGGCGGATTCCGGACTACAACCTGCAATTCGCCGACTTCAACATGGTCTCCTCGATCGGCGCGTTCATGTTCGGCGCCACGCAGATCTTCTTCCTGTTCATCGTGATCAAGACCATTCGCGGCGGGCCGCCAGCACCGGCCAAACCGTGGGATGGCGCCGAAGGTCTGGAGTGGAGCGTGCCGTCGCCGGCGCCGTATCACACCTTCACTACGCCGCCGGAAGTGAAATGAAACGCCTTGCTTCTGTGGGAGGGGGCTTGCTCCCGAATGCCATTTATCATTCAACAGATAAGTTGACTGACCCGACGCATTCGCGAGCAAGCCCGCTCCCACAGGGGTTCTCGGTTGAGGGATGGAACCATGGCTGACTCGATCTCGCTGAAGAAACTGGTCACCCGCCTGCTCGCCGTGGTGGTGGCGATGTTTGTCTTCGGGTTTGCCCTGGTGCCGATCTACGACGTGATGTGCAAAGCCTTCGGCATCAACGGCAAGACCGGTGGGCAGTACGAGGGCGAGCAGGTGGTCGACACCTCGCGGCAGGTGCGCGTGCAGTTTTTGTCGACCAACACCGCCGACATGCCGTGGGACTTCTACCCCAAACACGACGAGCTGACCGCCAACCCCGGCGCCGTCAACGAGATGATCTTCATTGCGCGCAACCCCACCGACAAACCGATGAGTGCGCAAGCCGTGCCGAGCATCGCGCCAAGCAACGCGGCGGCGTATTTCCACAAGACCGAATGCTTTTGCTTTACCCAGCAGGTGCTGCAGCCCGGTCAGCAGATCGAGATGCCGGTGCGCTTCATTGTTGACCGTGACATGCCCAAGGATGTGAAGCACCTGACGCTGTCCTACACGCTGTTCGATATCACCGCCCGACATCCACCGGTGGCTGTAAACACTGGCGGTTGAGCGTGCCCGATAAGGAGAACAATAAATGGCAACTCATGAGCACTATTACGTTCCGGCCCAGAGCAAGTGGCCGATCATCGCCACGATCGGGATGTTGGTCACCGTGTACGGCCTGGCCGTCTGGTTCAACGATCTGAAGGCAGCGCGCCCGGAATCCCACGGCCCGCTGATCTTTTTCATCGGTGGCTTGCTGGTGGCGTACATGCTGTTCGGCTGGTTCGGCACAGTGATCAAGGAAAGTCGTGCCGGACTTTACAGCGCGCAGCTTGATCGTTCGTTCCGCTGGGGCATGAGCTGGTTCATCTTTTCCGAGGTGATGTTCTTCGTCGCCTTCTTCGGTGCGCTGTTTTACGTGCGGCACATCTCCGGCCCGGCGCTGGGTGGCGAAGGTGCGAAAGGCCTCGCTCACATGCTCTGGCCAAACTTTCAGTTCACCTGGCCGTTGCTGCAAACGCCGGACCCGAAACTGTTCCCGCCGGCCAAGGACGTCATCAGCCCGTGGGGCCTGCCGCTGATCAACACGATTCTGCTGGTCAGCTCCAGCGTGACCATCACCATTGCCCACCATGCCTTGAAGAAGGGCCATCGCGGCGCGCTGAAAATCTGGCTGGCGATCACCGTGCTGCTGGGCTGCGCGTTCCTTGGTTTTCAGGCTGAAGAATATATCCACGCCTACCAAGAACTGGGGCTGACCCTCGGCTCGGGTATCTACGGCGCGACGTTCTTCATGCTCACCGGTTTCCACGGCGCCCACGTAACCATCGGCACGATCATTCTGTTTGTGATGCTGATGCGCATCATGAGGGGTCACTTCGACAACGAACACCAGTTCGGCTTCGAAGCGGCGAGCTGGTATTGGCACTTCGTCGACGTGGTGTGGATCGGCTTGTTCATCTTCGTTTACGTGCTCTGAGCACTACCAAGGCGCATGCGACACCAGTTGGCCGCTGTAGAAGCCCCAGGCGATCAAGCCGACCGTGGCAGCGGCCAATGCCACCCGAACACTCAAGGCGATGACCAGACGATTGGAGCTGCTGTCGTCCTTGACCAGGAAAAACAGGCCGCTGAACAGGCTGATCACCGTGGCAATCAGCAGCAGGACGATGGCTGCTTTGAGCATGGGAAGACTCCGGGGGACAGGCGATGCACTTGAGTATAGCGATCGCGATGCCTGACTTTATGGCGATGCCATGAAGCACTTTCGCCCGGGCGTCATACCGACCGTGGTCGTGGCTCTGTTGCTGCCGCTGCTGGTGTCGCTGGGTTTCTGGCAATTGGGCCGTGGCGCGGAGAAAACCGCGCTGCTTGCCAGTTACGCCGAGCGTCGCGCCGCCGAACCGATGGCCAGCACAGAGCTGGCGAATAGCGCTGATCCGGCCTATCGCCGCGTGCATCTGCACGGTCAGTTCGACGCGGCCCACAGCCTGCTGCTCGACAACAGCCAGCGCAACGGCAAGGTCGGCGTCGAGTTGCTGCAACCCTTTCAGGATCAACGCACCGGCCTGTGGCTGCTGGTCAATCGCGGCTGGCTGCCGTGGCCGGACCGGCGCGTGCCGCCGCAATTCACCACACCCCCGGAGGCGCTGAATATCGACGCCTGGGTCTACATCGCCCCCGGCGCGACCTTCCAGCTGCACGCCGACCCGGTCAGCAATACCTGGCCGCAAACCATCACTGCCGTCGAGCCCGCCAAGCTGTGGAAAACTCTCGAACGCGACGGCTTCGCCTACGAATTACGCGCCGAATCCGGCCCGGCCAGCTATCAGGCTGACTGGCCGGTGGTGGCGATGGGGCCGGAAAAACACCTCGGTTACGCCGTGCAGTGGTTCGCCATGACCATCGCTCTGCTCGGTCTCTACCTCTACTTAGGCTGGCACAACGCAAAGGAGAAACACCATGGGAACGGCCATGAATCCACCCAGCATGTCTGAAACCAAACCTGCCGCCAGCCGTCGTCGCGGACGTCTTCAGTTGCTGCTGATTGTGCTCGGCGTGGTCGGCCCGATGATCCTCGCCACCGGCATGTACAAATTGCAGTTCTGGGTGCCGGAGGGTCGCAGCTATCACGGCGAACTGATCGGCAACGGCCAGACCCGCGCCGACCTCGGCGTGCAGGCGAATGAACAGCGCTGGCAGATGTTGGTGACCGCACCGAAGGATTGCGCCGTGGATTGCCAGCAGTTGGTGTATCTGGCGCGGCAGATCCAGATCGGCCTCGGCCGTGAAGCCGGGCGCGCCAGCCACGCCCTCGCCGCCGCACAACCGCTGACCAGCGATTACGACGCCAAACTCACCCGCGAATACCCACAGTTGCAACGCTATCCGCTGGACGCCGCAGTGTTCAGCAAGACCACGGGCGACAAGGCCACGCCGCAACTGTGGATCATCGACCCCCACGGCAACCTCGTGCTGCGTTACGAGCCGAATGTAAAGGGCAAGGATCTGCTCAACGACCTGCGCCACCTGTTGAAACTGTCGAACATCGGATAAGGGCATCGTCATGGCCAAACCTGGATTTCGCCTCGCGCTGTTTGCCACCCTGCTGGCGCTGATTGTCGTGCTGCTCGGCGCCTACACGCGCCTGACTCACGCAGGCTTAGGCTGTCCGGACTGGCCGGGCTGCTACGGGTTTATCAGCGTGCCGAAAAGCGAAGCCCAACTGGCCCATGCCGAACTGCACTTCCCCGACGCACCAGTGGAAGCGCACAAGGGCTGGAACGAAATGATCCACCGCTACTTCGCCGGCACCCTCGGCCTGCTCATTTCGGTATTGGCCGGGCGCGCGTGGGTCAATCGTCGCCATCCCGGGCTACCGTTGAAACTGCCGCTGTTTCTGCTGGCGGTGGTGTTCGCCCAAGCGGCGTTCGGCATGTGGACGGTGACGCTCAAGCTCTGGCCGCAAGTGGTCACCGGGCATTTGCTCGGCGGTTTTGCGACGTTGAGTCTGCTGTTTCTGCTGACGTTGAGATTGTCTGGAGTGCTGCCGGCGCTGACCGTGCCCAAGCGTCTGCAATATTGGGCGACCGCCGGTTTGTTGCTGGTGATCGGTCAGATTGCGCTGGGCGGCTGGGTCAGTTCCAACTACGCAGCGGTGGCCTGCATCGATTTCCCCACCTGCCACGGCCAATGGTTGCCGCCCGCCGATTTCGCCAACGGCTTTCACCTGACCCAACACATCGGCCCGAATTATCTGGGTGGACAACTCGACAGCGATGCGCGCACGGCGATTCACCTGACCCACCGCATCGGCGCATTGCTGGTGACGCTGGTGCTGCTTGGTCTGGCCTGGCAATTGAAAGTGGTCGGCATGACCCGATTGGCCGGGTTGGTGCTGATCGCCCTCGGCGCACAAATCAGCCTCGGCATCAGCAACGTTATTTTCCATCTGCCACTGCCAGTGGCCGTGGCGCACAACGCCGGCGGTGCAGCGCTGTTGCTGACCCTGGTGCTGGTCAATTATCACGCGCGCACCAGTCTGGTCCGGGTCAGACAACCGGTGCTCGCGCGCTGGCGCTTCAGCCCACGTAAACACTCGGCCGCGCCCATCACAATAAAAGGAGAAACGCCGTGGCGATTCTGATTGGTGAACGTCCCACTCAGGCAATCTGGCGTGATTATCTGGAACTGACCAAACCGAAAGTCGTGGTGCTGATGCTGATCACTTCGCTGGTCGGCATGTTCCTCGCGACCCGCGCCGGGGTGCCGTGGACGGTGCTGGTGTTTGGCAACCTGGGTATCGCGCTGTGTGCCGGAGGTGCGGCGGCGGTCAATCATGTGGTGGATCGGCGCATTGATGCAGTGATGGCGCGCACGCATAAACGGCCATTGGCCGAGGGCCGGGTTTCGCCCGCCGCCGCGTTGACCTTCGCGCTGGTGCTGGCGCTGCTCGGTCAGGCGTTGCTGCTGACCTTCACCAATCCGCTGACCGCGTGGCTGACCCTCGCCTCCTTGCTCGGCTACGCGGTGATCTACACCGGTTTCCTCAAGCGCGCGACGCCGCAGAACATCGTCATTGGCGGTCTGGCCGGCGCCGCGCCGCCGCTGCTCGGCTGGACCGCCGCCACTGGCCATGTCAGCGCCGAACCGTTGCTGCTGGTGCTGATCATCTTCGCCTGGACGCCGCCGCACTTCTGGGCGCTGGCGATTCATCGCAAAGAGGAATACGCCAAGGCCGACATCCCGATGCTGCCGGTCACCCACGGCGAGCACTACACCAAGGTGCATATTCTGCTGTACACCTTCGCGCTGCTGGCGGTGAGTCTGCTGCCTTATGTGATCCACATGAGCGGCGTGCTTTATCTGGTTTGCGCGCTGGCTCTGGGCGCAAGGTTTCTGCAATGGGCCGTGGTGCTGTACCGTGGCACTCGGCCGCACGCGGCGATCAACACGTTCAAGTACTCTATCTGGTACTTGTTTGTGCTGTTCATCGCCCTGCTCGTAGACCACTACTTACTGTTGAACCTATGACTCGAACCCAGAAAACCGTCTTCATCCTCGTCGCCGTGATCGCGCTGATCCTGGGGCTTACCGTCAACAAGGTGCTGAGCGGCAAGGGCCAGGGCGACCCGACCGCGCTGATCGACGCCGGCATTATTCTGCTGCCGCAGAGCCGCACCCTGCCAAACGTGACGATGACCGATCAGGACGGCAAACCGGTCGCCATCGACGAGTTGAAGGGCAAGTGGAGCCTGCTGTTTTTCGGCTACACCTTCTGCCCGGACATCTGCCCGACCACCCTTGCCCAGCTACGTCAGATCAAAAGCGAACTGCCCAAAGACGCTGTGGATAAGTTGCAGATCGTGCTGGTCAGCGTTGACCCGAACCGCGATAACCCGAAGCAGTTGAAGCAGTATCTGGGCTACTTCGATCCGCAGTTCATCGGTCTCACGCCGAGTTCGATCGAAGCGCTGCAAAAGGTCGCCAACGCGGTGAGCATTCCGTTTATTCCGGCCGATACCAGCAAGCCGAATTACACGGTTGATCACAGTGGCAATCTGGCGGTGATCGGGCCGGACGGGACGCAGCGTGGGTTTATTCGGGCGCCGCTGAACAACGCCAAACTGGTGGCGCAGCTGCCGGTGATGCTTAACCGCAAGTAAAACCAACACGGTCCCCCTGTGGGAGCGAGCCTGCTCGCGAAAAGGCCGGCACATTCAACATCTGCATCGACTGACACACCGCATTCGCGAGCAAGCCCGCTCCCACAGGGACACAGGCACAAAAAAGGGGGCGCTCATGGCGCCCCCTTTTCATTGCAGCAATCTGGATCAGAACGCCGGCAACACCGCACCCTTGTACTTCTCGGTAATGAATTTCTTCACTTCCGGGCTGTGCAGGGCAGCGGCCAGTTTCTTCATCGCGTCGCTGTCCTTGTTGTCCGCACGGGACACGAGGATGTTCACGTACGGCGAATCATTACCTTCGATCACCAGCGCATCCTTGGACGGATCAAGCTTGGCTTCCAGCGCGTAGTTGGTGTTGATCAGCGCCAGATCGACCTGGGTCAGCACGCGCGGGATGGTCGCGGCTTCCAGTTCACGGATTTTCAGGTCTTTCGGGTTCTGCGCGATGTCTTTGAGGGTCGACAGGATGTTGGTCGGATCCTTCAAAGTAATCACGCCAGCCTTGGCCAGCAGCAACAGCGCACGGCCGCCGTTGGTGGCGTCGTTCGGGATTACCACGTTGGCGCCGCTTGGCAGGTCTTTCAGATCCTTGATCTTGCTCGAATAGGCGCCCAGTGGCTCCAGATGCACGCCCGTCACGGCCACCAGGCTGGTGCCCTTGGCCTTGTTGAACTCATCGAGGTACGGCTGGTGCTGGAAGAAGTTGGCGTCCAGACGTTTTTCGGCGACCTGTACGTTCGGCTGAATGTAGTCAGTGAAGACCTTGACCTTCAGATCCACGCCTTCTTTGGCCAGGGCCGGCTTCACGAATTCGAGGATTTCCGCGTGCGGCACCGGGCTGGCGGCAACGGTCAGGGTTTCTGCGTGGGCCGAGAATGCCGCAACGGCAGCGAAAGCAGCGATCAGTTTTTTCATTCAGCTAACTCCTTTTGAGGCGCCCGTCTGGCGCCTGCCAGCGAATGGCCGGCTCATTTCTTGATGGTCAGACCGGTTATTTGCGCGAGAAGTGCACAACCAGTCTGTCACCTACCATTTGCAGCACTTGTACCAGAATCAACAGCAGCACCACGGTGACGATCATCACGTCAGTCTGGAAACGCTGGTAGCCGAAGCGAATCGCCAGGTCACCCAGGCCACCGGCGCCGACCACACCGGCCATCGCCGTGTAGGAAACCAGAGTAATCGCCGTCACCGTAATCGCCGCGAAGATGCCCGGACGGGCCTCAGGCAGCAAAGCGTTCATGATGATCTGCCGGGTGGTCGCGCCCATCGACTGGGTCGCTTCAATGATGCCGCGATCGACTTCACGCAGCGCGGTTTCCACCAGACGCGCGAAGAACGGCGTGGCACCCACCACCAGCGGCGGAATCGCACCGGCCACGCCCAGCGACGTGCCGGTGATCAGCACGGTGAACGGGATCATCACGATCAACAGAATGATAAACGGCAGCGAACGCAGAATGTTCACTGCCAGCGACATGAACGCGTAGAGGCCACGGTTTTCCAGCAACTGACGCGGGCTGCAAAGGAACAGCAGCACGCCAAGCGGCAGGCCCAGCAGCACGGTGAACAGCAGCGAACCGCCGAGCATCAGCATGGTGTCGCCAGTCGCCAGCCAGATTTCAAACCAGTCGATGTTTTCGAAGAACGTCTTGAGCAGTTCCATTAACGGAGCACCTCCATGTGAACGTCAGCGGCGGTGAAGCGGGCAAACGCCGCTTCCATGTCGCCACCGGTGACGGCGAGGGTCAATTGCCCGTACGGAATGTCTTTGATGCGGTCGATGCGGCCGGCAAGGATGCTGTAGTCGACGCCGGTTTCCCGGGCAACGGTGCCAAGCAGTGGCGCGTAGGTCGCTTCGCCCTGGAAAGTCAGACGCACGATACGACCCGGCACATGAGCAAAGTCATCACGCTGTTCGCCTTCGTCGATTTGCTCGCTTTCCTGGACGAAGCGCTTGGTGGTCGGGTGCTGCGGATGCAGGAACACATCGGCCACCGAGCCTTGCTCGACGATCACGCCGGCATCCATCACACCCACCTGATCGCACACGCGACGGATCACATCCATCTCGTGGGTGATCAGGACGATGGTCAGTTTCAGCTCACGGTTGATCTCGGCCAACAGTTGCAGGACCGACGCGGTGGTCTGCGGGTCGAGGGCGCTGGTGGCTTCGTCGCACAGCAGAATCTTTGGCTTGGTCGCCAGGGCGCGGGCAATACCGACGCGCTGCTTCTGGCCGCCGGACAACTGCGCCGGATATTTTTTGGCGTGGTCAGACAAACCGACCCGCGCCAGCAACTCGGCGACGCGCTTGTCGATTTCGCTGCTCGACAGTTCGCCGGCCAGGGTCAGCGGCAACGCAACGTTGTCGGCAACGGTCTTGGACGCGAGCAGGTTGAAGTGCTGGAAGATCATCCCGACTTGCTGGCGGAAACGGCGCAGGCCGTTGGCGTCCAGCGCGGTGACTTCTTCGCCGTCGACGATGATCTTGCCGCCACTGGATTCTTCCAGGCGATTGATCAGACGCAGCAGGGTACTTTTTCCCGCACCGGAATGGCCGATCAGGCCGAAAACCTGACCGTTCTCGATCGTGAGACTGGTCGGGTGCAGGGCGGGGATGTCCTTACCGGCGACGCGGTAAGTTTTGTGGACGTTTTGAAACTCGATCACGTAGCGAACCTTGTGGGGCGCGTTAGAAAAGGATCAGCGGTTAGCCGGGCGCGCATTTTAGCCTGTCCGTATAGAGGTTCTTAGCATTTATTTCTCAATTAACCTTCGATTTGGCAATAACAAGATCAAAGGTCATAAAAAAGGAACGCCCGTTCCTGCTCATCGGTCACTAGTTAAGCGACTTGAAACCCTGGGTAACCGTGCCCGGAAACGCTCAAGAGTCCCCGTTGAAAGGGGTCAAACGAGGAGTTTACGTCTGATGAGTACCAAAAAACCTGCCTCCGGCAAAAGTGAACTGGCTGGAACCGACACCCCGGACCGCGCCAACACCAACGCCAAACTCGACAGTCTGGAGAAATTTCGCTCCGACGCCACCGGCCAGGCCCTGCGCACCAATCAGGGGGTAAAAATCGCCGATAACCAGAATACCCTCAAGGCCGGCCCCCGCGGGCCGTCGTTGCTGGAAGACTTCATCATGCGTGAAAAAATCACGCACTTTGACCATGAGCGCATTCCGGAGCGCATCGTCCACGCCCGCGGCACCGGGGCTCACGGCTTCTTTCAGGCCTACGAGAATCATGCCGCGCTGACCAAGGCCGGTTTCCTACAGGATCCGGGGAAAAAGACGCCAGTGTTCGTGCGTTTTTCCACCGTACAGGGGCCGCGCGGCTCCGGTGACACCGTGCGTGACGTGCGCGGTTTTGCCGTGAAGTTCTTCACCGACGAGGGCAACTTCGACCTGGTCGGCAACAACATGCCGGTGTTTTTCATTCAGGACGCGATCAAGTTCCCTGACTTCGTCCACGCGGTAAAACCTGAACCGCACAACGAAATCCCTACCGGCGGCTCGGCTCACGACACCTTCTGGGACTTCGTATCGCTGGTGCCGGAGTCGGCGCACATGGTCATCTGGGCGATGTCCGACCGGGCGATCCCGAAAAGCCTGCGCAGCATGCAGGGCTTTGGCGTGCACACCTTCCGGCTGGTCAACGCCGAAGGCAAATCGCGCTTCGTCAAATTCCACTGGCGCCCTACAGCCGGCACTTGCTCGCTGGTGTGGGACGAGGCGCAGAAACTCGCCGGTAAAGACACCGACTACCACCGTCGCGACCTTTGGGAATCGATCGAGATGGGCGACTACCCGGAATGGGAACTGGGCGTGCAGATCATCGAAGAGGAAAACGAGCACGACTTCGAGTTCGACATCCTCGACCCGACCAAGCTGATCCCCGAAGAAATCGTGCCGATCACGCCGCTGGGTAAAATGACCCTCAACCGCAACCCGGACAATTTCTTTGCCGAGACCGAGCAAGTTGCGTTTTGCCCGGGCCACATCGTGCCGGGCATCGACTTCTCCAATGACCCGCTGCTGCAAGGTCGGCTGTTTTCCTACACCGACACGCAGATCAGCCGACTCGGTGGACCGAATTTTCATGAGCTGCCAATCAACCGCCCGGTGGCGCCGTTCCATAACGGCCAGCGTGATGCTCAGCACCGCACAGTGATCGACAAGGGACGCGCGTCTTACGAGCCAAACTCGATCGATGGCGGCTGGCCGAAAGAAACCCCGCCTGCCGCGCAGGATGGCGGTTTCGAGACCTATCCGGAGCGTATCGACGCCGCCAAGATCCGCCAGCGCAGCGAGTCGTTCAGCGACCACTTCTCCCAGGCGCGCCTGTTCTTCAACAGCATGAGTGCGCATGAGAAGGAACACATCATTGCCGCCTACAGCTTTGAGTTGGGCAAGGTTGAGCGTGAGTTCATCCGCGCGCGGGAAGTGAATGAAATTCTGGCCAATATCGACCTGGAACTGGCCAAGCGTGTGGCGGCCAATCTGGGGCTGCCTGCGCCGACCAAAGGCACGGTCGAGGTGCGAAAAACATCGTTCGACCACTCGCCTTCACTCAGCCAGGCGAATCTGCTGCCGGAAAATATCAAGACGCGCAAAGTGGCCATTCTTGCTGCCAACGGCGTCGATGGTGCAGCGATTGATGCGATGAAGAAGGCATTGGCCGCTGAAGGTGCACACGCCAAGTTGCTGGGGCCGACTTCAGCGCCAGTGAAGACTGCCGATGGCAAAAGCCTGCCGGTGGATGCATCGATGGAAGGTATGCCTTCAGTGATTTTCGATGCGGTGTTCGTGCCGGGTGGCGCGGCGTCGATCAAAGCGTTGAGCGGTGAGGGCGTGGCGCTGCATTACGTGCTGGAGGCCTATAAGCATCTGAAGGCGGTTGCCTTGCACGGCGAAGCCAAGCAGTTGCTGGATGTGCTGAAGCTGGAGACGGATGCCGGGTTGCTCGAGGGTAAGGATATCGGGGCGTTGACCAAGCCGTTCTTTGCCGCAATCGGGCAGCATCGGGTTTGGGCTCGGGAGCCTAAGGCGAAAGCCATTCCGGCCTAAACGTTATTTGCTGACTGACAGGACGCCTTCGCGAGCAAGCCCGCTCCCACTCTGGATCTGCGTCGAACACAACATTTGTGGGCACAGCAGATCAAGGGTGGGGGCGGGCTTGCTCGCGAAGCTTTTAGGGTTTTTGCGGACTTAGAACCATCTGCGCCGGCACCGTGCGCAAAATCTGCTTCTCGATCTTCAGATCAAAATCCGGATTCAATTTCTTCACCCGCTTGGTCAGCAACGTCGCCAACCAAGGGTAATCGTTGGTGCGGGGCGCCTGAATGCTCACCGCGCACTCGTAATTCACCACATCAGCGGCGATCGCGTCGAGTTGCCGGCGAAGTTTGCGGCTATCGGTGATGTTCAGCGCCACGGTGGTGCTTTCGGCGGTCGGATCGATCACCTTGGCTTTTGGCTTGGCTTCCGCGGCCAGCAATGCGGCTTCGGCCTTTTCCAGCTCGGCCTTGCGCGCTTCGGTGATGGCGCCATTGACGCCACCAGTCAGCGCCGGGGCCTTGGGCATCAGCGCACGGGCACGGCTCAACGCTGTGGCAGCAGCGTTTACATCACCCTTCTGCAGGACAATCTGGCTGCGGCGCAGATACGCCTCGGCCAATTGTCGCTGGTATTGCTCAAGGGATTGATCGTTGGGCGTTTCGGCCTGCAAAGCGGCCAACTGGTCTTCGGCTGTGGCCAGTTCGCTGCTGGCCAGGTTTTGCTCCAGCTGTGCGATGGCCGTAGCCCGCGCATCGGGGATCTGGGCCACCGGCGGCGTGCTTTGGCAGGCGCCCAGCAGCACGGAAAATGCGACAAGGAGCAGATAACGGGAGGCGAACGGCTTCATTCCTGCGACTCTCTAATTGCGCAAAAAGCGAGCAAGTCTACACCCCTCGACGGGGCAGAACAAAACTCAGCAGAAACAGTGCGGCCGCCGTTACAACAATTGACGGGCCGGCCGGGGTGTCCTTGAACCACGACAGCGCCAGGCCGCCACACACGGCGAGCATGCCCAGCAGGCTCGCGCCCAGTGCCATCTGCTCCGGCGAACGGGCGTGACGCTGTGCCGCAGCCGCCGGGATGATCAACAGCGAGGTAATCAGCAACACACCGACGATTTTCATCGCCACCGCGATCACCACCGCAATCAACAACATCAGAGCCATACGCAGGCCAGCCACCGGCAGGCCTTCGACTTTGGCCAACTCTTCATGCACGGTGATCGCCAGCAGCGGTCGCCACAGCGTCACCAGCAATACCAGCACTGCCGCGCTACCGCCAAGGATCCACGCCAGATCAGTCGGGCTGATCGCCAGCAGGTCGCCGAACAGATAGGCCATCAGGTCGATCCGCACTTCATGCATGAAGCTTAGTACCACCAACCCGAGAGAGAGCGTGCTCGGTGCGAGAATTCCCAAAAGCGTGTCGGACGCCAGTGGTTGGCGCTGTTGCAGGGTCACCAGCAACACCGCCAGCAGCAGACAGCCGACCGTCACCGCGACCGTCGGGCTGACATCCAGCAAAAAGCCCAACGCCACGCCGAGCAATGCGGCGTGGGACAAGGTATCGCCGAAATAGGCCATGCGCCGCCAGACCACAAACGATCCGAGCGGCCCTGCAACGATCGCCAACGCCAGACCTGCAAGCAGGGCATACAACAGAAAATCAGCCATGCTTGCAGCTATCTCCATGAACGTGGGGTTGGCCGGAAACCGGGCCTTTGACCACTGAACCGTGCAGGTCATGGGCGTGGTCGTGATGGTGGTGATAAATCGCCAGGCTCTGCGCGTTCTTGCCGAACAACTCGACAAACGCCGGATCGCCGCTGACCTGCTCGGGATGCCCGGAGCAGCAAACGTGGCGGTTGAGGCACACCACCTGGTCGGTGGTGCTCATCACCAGATGCAGATCGTGAGAAACCATCAACACACCGCAGCCGTGGCGGTCGCGCAGACGGGTGATCAGGCTATACAACTCGGCTTGGCCGGCCACGTCGACACCTTGTACCGGCTCGTCGAGCACCAGCAGTTCCGGTTCACGCAGCAACGCCCGGGCCAGCAGCACGCGCTGCATTTCACCACCGGAAACGCTTTGCACCGGGCTTTCGATGACCTGTTCGGCGCCGACTTCCTTGAGCGCAGCCAATGCGCGCGGGCGATCAACACCCGGCACCAGCCGCAGGAAGCGCAGCACCGACAGCGGCAAAGTCGGATCGACGTGGAGTTTTTGCGGCATGTAGCCCACGCGCAGTTTCGGCTTGCGCCAGACACTGCCGCTGTCCGGCTTCAACAGCCCGAGCACGGCGCGCACCAACGTGGTCTTGCCAGCGCCGTTGGGGCCGATCAGGGTGACGATTTGTCCCGGCTCGACGCTCAGCTCGATGTTGTCCAGCACGGTCTGCCCGGCAAACGTGACGGCGACTTGCTCCAGACGGATCAGCGCGTTGCTCATCAAGCCCCCTGGCAACCGGAGCACAGGCCGACCACTTCGACGGTCTGCGCCTCGACGATAAAACCGACATCCTTGGCGCTGTTAATGATCGCGTCGCTGATCACTTTTTGCTCAAGTTCGATGGCGGCGTGGCAATCGCGGCAGATCAGGAACTGGCCCTGATGCGAATGTTCCGGGTGCACGCAGCCGACGAAGGCATTGAGTGAGGAGATGCGGTGCACCAAGCCGTTTTCCAAAAGGAAATCCAGCGCCCGGTAAACGGTCGGCGGCGCGGCGCGGCGGCCGTCCTGCTCGCTGAGCACGGCGAGGATGTCGTAGGCGCCCAGCGGCTTGTGGCTCTGCCACACCAGCTCCAGCACCCGGCGGCGCAACGCGGTCAGGCGCAAGCCTTTCTGCGCGCACAAGGTATCGGCCTCGGACAATGCGCTGTGCACGCAATGAGAGTGGTCGTGGGGACGGCTGGCAATCGGTGTAATAGGCATGGGCGGCGACGAGTTTTGATAGAGACGTTATTATGTTACCCGTTCTCGCCTCCTTGAGTGGTCATCGTGTCCCGACTTTTTTCTGTTTTTGTGGCTTTTGTCGCCAGTTTCCTGCTGATCGGTTCGGCTCAGGCCGAGGTCAAAGTCCTCACCAGCATCAAACCGTTGCAGCTGATTGCAGCAGCCGTGCAGGACGGCGTGGCGATCCCCGAAGTGCTGCTGCCGCCGGGTGCCTCACCGCATAACTACGCGCTGCGTCCATCCGACGTACGGAAGGTGCAAGCGGTGGATCTGCTCTACTGGATCGGCCCGGACATGGAAGGTTTCCTGCCGCGCGTGCTGAACGGTCGTACGCTGCCGAGCGTCGCCGTGCAGGATCTGCCGGGGATGAAACTGCGTCATTTCGCTGAAGACAGTCATTCCCATGCAGAAGAGGCCGACGATCATGACCACGATCACCGCCCGGGCACGCTGGATGCGCATTTGTGGCTAACGCCGGTCAACGCGCGGGTCATTGCCGACAAAATGGCCGCTGACCTGAGTGCGGCTGATCCGGCGAATGCTGAACGTTATCAAAGCAACGCCAAGGCATTCGACGAGCGTCTGGATGCGTTGGACCTGCGCTTGAAGAAACGACTGGCCAGCGTTGAAGGCAAACCCTACTTCGTGTTTCACGAGGCGTTCGATTACTTCGAAGAGGCTTACGGCCTGAAGCACACCGGCGTATTCAGCGTTGCCGCAGAAGTGCAACCGGGCGCGCAGCACGTGGCGGCGATGCGCAAGCGTTTGCAGGAAGTGGGTAAGACTTGCGTGTTCAGCGAACCGCCATTGCGGCCGCGCCTGGCGGAAACGCTGGTGGCTGGCTTGCCGGTGAAACTGGCGGAGCTGGATGCACTGGGCGGCTACACCCCGGCGACTGCTCAGGGCTACGAGCAGGTTTTGGAAAAATTGGGCAATGATCTGGCCGGTTGCCTGGAATCTCTTTAACCCCGGCATCGGCGTCGACCCATTCGCGAGCAAGCCCGCTCCCACATTGGATTTAAACCAATGTGGGAGCGGGCTTGCTCGCGAAGCTTTTTAAAGGGCAAAAGGCAACGGTGTACTGACCTGCTGCCGTTGCGCCAACCGCTGCTCGAACTCCTGCGGATCGTGAATCAACACATCCTGCCCGGCAAACTGCTCAGCCGCGATCAACCGCGACAGCCAGAAGCGCACACACGCCACGCGCAGCATGGTCGGCCACAACTCTGCTTCTGCCGCCGAGAACGGACGCAGCGCCGCATAGGCACCGAGGAATGCACGCGCCCGCGGGCCATCGATCAAGCCGTCATCGTCCGAACACCAATCGTTCAGGGCAATCGCCACGTCATACAGCATCGGTCCCGAGCAGGCGTTGTAGAAGTCGATCAGCCCGGTCAGGTGCGTACCTTCAAACATCGCGTTGTCACGGAACAGGTCGGCGTGAATATTCGCCCGTGGCAGCGCGAGAATTTTCTCTTTCTGCTCTGTGATTTCATCCAGCGCCTTTCGCAGCAGTGCACGCGGCTCATCGCTCAGGTGCGAGAGAAACTCCGTGCCCTCCTCCAGCATCCAGTCCAGGCCACGATCGGTCTTGCGTTTGATCATGCGCTCGCCCTGGGTCGCCAGGTGCAGATGTGCCTGCAACTCACCGACCTGCGCGCAATGCTGAGCATTGGCGACCTTGATGTGCTTGCCAGACAGACGCGGTTGCAGCAGCGCCGGCTTGCCTTTGAGTTCACGCAACGCCACGCCGTCAGTGGTACGCAATGCGTAAGGCACCGGCAGATCGGCTTCGTGGAGGACGTCGAGCAGGTCGATGAAAAACGGCATCTCCTGCACCGGGCCGCGCTCAACCAGGGTCAGGACGAATTCGCCCTGCTCCAGGCTGATAAAGAAGTTGGTGTTTTCGCTGCCGGCGGCGATCCCCTGGAAATCAAGCAGGCGGCCGAGCCCGTAGGGGGCGAGAAAGGTTTCCAGCTCGGGCCGAGCCAGGGGGGTGAACACAGACATGGTTAAAAACTGCTCAGTTCGGGCGCCGCTATCAAAGCGGCGCCGATTAAAATTAAGAGACTACTTCCATTCGAAAATCTTCCACGACGGAATCAGCATATCCGGCTGATCCGAACGGATGAAATTTGCATCCGTCCCGTCGGCACGCACCAGAAAATAAGGCGGGGCGCCCTTTACCGTGACCTTGATCGCATACAGGAAACCGTTTTGCCGGTACTCCTGAATGGTCTTGTCGCCTTCCGTGCGAATGGTAACTTCCGGATCCGCTGACGGCGCATCATCCGCCGCCATCGCGACCAGGGGTGAGGCAGCAATCAGACCGACCAGCAGCAAGCGATTTAACGTACGCATGATAACCTTGTCCCTTTGTCGTCAACGGTCCCGCTATTCTAGCGCCGGGCCCGCCGAAAAGGTTGATTCTGCTCATGAGCCAAGCCCCCCTCGTCCTGGTGGACGGTTCGTCTTACCTGTACCGCGCTTTCCACGCCCTGCCTCCTTTGACCACGTCCAAAGGCCTGCCAACCGGTGCGGTCAAGGGCGTGCTGAACATGCTCAAGAGTCTGCGCAAGCAGTACCCGGACAGCCCGTTCGCCGTGGTGTTCGACGCCAAGGGCGGGACATTTCGCGATGAGATGTACGCCGAATACAAGGCCAACCGCCCGAGCATGCCCGACGACATGCGCGTGCAGATCGAACCGCTGCACCAGAGCGTGATCGCCCTCGGCTTCCCGCTCTTGTGCGTGGAAGGCGTCGAGGCTGACGACGTGATCGGCACTCTGGCGCGCAGCAGCGCAGCGGCGGATCGCCCGGTGATCATCTCCACGGGCGACAAGGACATGGCGCAACTGGTCGACGGCCACATTACCTTGGTCAACACCATGTCCGGTAGCTCGATGGACGTGGAGGGCGTGAAGGAGAAATTCGGCGTCGCTCCGGAGCAGATCATCGATTATCTGGCGCTGATGGGCGACTCTTCCGACAACATTCCAGGCGTTCCGGGTATCGGCCCGAAGACCGCGTCCGGCCTGCTGGTCGGCGTCAACGGCGGCCTCACCGAGCTGTACGCGAATCTCGACATCGTCCCGACCCTGCCGATTCGCGGCGCCAAGACCCTGCCGGCCAAGCTCGAAGAACACAAGGAGATGGCGTTCCTCTCCTATCAACTGGCGACCATCAAGGTCGACGTGCCGCTGGACGTCGAGCTCGACGATCTGCAAATGGGCGCGGAAGACCCGGCCAAGCTCTACGAGCTGTACTCCCTGCTCGAATTCAAAAGCTGGATCAACGATCTGGATCGCGACGCCAAACGTCTGGAACTGAGCGCTGCCGCCACGCCTGAACCCGCAGGCGACCTGTTCAGCGCGCCGGAAGCCCAAGCGCCAGCCGCCCCCGCTGAAGCCGCCTATGAAACCATCCTCGATCAGGCGCGGTTCGACGTCTGGCTGGAAAAACTGAACAACGCCAAGCTGTTCGCCTTCGACACCGAAACCACCGGCATCGACGCGCAACAGGCGCAACTGGTCGGCCTGTCGTTCGCCGTGCAGGCCAACGAAGCGGCGTATATCCCGCTGACCCACTCTTACATCGGCGTGCCTGAGCAACTGGATCGCGATACCGTGCTGCGCGCACTGAAACCGATTCTGGAAGACCCGACCAAACTCAAGGTCGGCCAGCATGCCAAGTTTGACATGAACATCCTGGCCAACTGCGCCATTGGTGGCGACCAGAACGAAGGCATCACCGTGCGCGGCATCGCCTTCGACACGATGCTTGAGTCCTACGTGCTCAACTCCACCGCCACCCGTCACGACATGGACAGCCTCGCGCAGAAGTACCTGGATCACACCACCGTGAGCTTCCAGGACATCGCCGGCAAAGGTGCCAAGCAGCTGACTTTCGACCAGATTGCCTTGGAGCAGGCCGGGCCGTATGCCGCCGAAGACGCCGACATCACCCTGCGTCTGCACCAGACCCTGTTCGAAAAACTCAGCGCGATCCCGAGCCTGGCCAGCGTGCTGACCGACATCGAAATCCCGCTGGTACCGGTGCTCGCGCGCATCGAGCGCCAAGGCGCCTTCGTCGATGCCGAGTTGCTCGGTATCCAGAGCATCGAGCTGGGCAACAAGATGGTCGCGCTGGAGCGCGAAGCGTTCGAGATCGCCGGGGAAGAATTCAACCTTGGCTCACCCAAGCAGCTCGGCGTGATTCTCTACGAGAAACTCGGCCTGCCGGTTTTGAAAAAAACCGCCAAGGGCCAACCGTCCACCGCTGAAGAAGTCTTGGCGAAACTGGCCGAAGATGATCACCGCTTGCCGAAAGTGCTGATGGAGCACCGTTCGATGAGCAAGCTGAAAAGCACTTACACCGATCGCCTGCCGGAGCAGATCAACCCGCGAACCGGGCGTATCCACACGTCTTACCATCAGGCGGTGGCATCCACCGGGCGCTTGTCCTCCAGCGATCCGAACCTGCAGAACATTCCGGTACGCACCGCTGAAGGCCGGCGCATCCGTCAGGCGTTCGTTGCGCCAAAAGGCTACAAACTGCTGGCGGCGGACTATTCGCAGATCGAACTGCGGATCATGGCGCACCTGTCCAAGGACGAAGGCTTGATGAACGCCTTCCGCAATAACCTCGACGTCCACACTGCCACCGCTGCCGAAGTGTTCAAGGTCGAACTCAACGAAGTGACTTCCGACCAGCGCCGTGGCGCCAAGGCGATCAACTTCGGCCTGATCTACGGCATGGGCGCGCAGAAGCTGGGCAAGGACATTGGCGTCGACACCAAGACCGCGAAGGCCTACATCGATACTTACTTCGCCCGTTACCCAGGCGTTCGCGAGTACATGGATCGCACCCGTGCGCAGGCGGCAGACCAAGGTTACGTGGAAACGTTTTTCGGGCGTCGCCTGTACCTGCCGGAAATCAACTCGAACAAGCCGCAGGAGCGCGCCGCCGCCGAACGCACGGCGATCAACGCGCCGATGCAGGGAACGGCCGCGGACATCATCAAGAAAGCCATGGTGGCGGTGGACAACTGGCTCGCGACTTCCGGGCTGGACGCCAAAGTCATTCTGCAGGTACACGATGAACTGGTACTGGAGGTTCGCGAGGATCTGGTCGAGCAGGTCAGCAGCGAGATTCGTCTGCACATGAGCGAAGCGGCGAAGCTGGATGTGCCGTTGCTGGTCGAAGTGGGTGTGGGCAACAATTGGGATGAGGCTCACTGAGCCATTTGACGATGGTCTTGCCGCGACACAACGTCGCGGCAGCGCCGGTAAACCTGCTTATTTCGAAAAGCGCTTGGGACTATTCCAAAGCTTTTTGAAAAAAATCTGAACTAATCTGGCAGACCACTACTCAGAGTTACTGAATGGCTGGTGAAGCCCTTCGATGCTCCTATGTTGTGTTAAGTGTTGGCAGATATCTGAACCCCGCCCTAGCGGTTCGGAACTTAAACCCCGGAATTTCTCCCTCCCCAATGAAATCCGGGGCTTTTTTTGCCCAAAACTTGTCTGTAGCGCGTTCATGCTGCGTTGAAAGATCAGCTCAAATGCTCATTTAGGTCCCCTAAACTCCGCTTTTCACCGCCCTTTCGCCTTGCCTGAACACACTACAAACAAATTTCCATATCCCGACTTACTCGGCTGCCGCCTCGGCGCCTTTGTCTGCCAGTTCCATCCAGCCGGCCAGTACAGTGTAGGCCTCTTCCAGGCCCATGCGTTTCGGCGCCGAAAACAGCTGGATCGTCACAAGATCGCCCCAACCTTTGCGAATTTCCGACTGCACCTTGAGCAGCGTGTTCTTGGCTGCGCCATAAGTCAGCTTGTCGGCCTTGGTCAGCAGAATGTGCATCGGCATACCGGCGGCAACGGCCCAGTCGAGCATCAGCAGGTCGAAGTCGGTCATTGGATGACGGATGTCCATCATCAGAATCAAACCCTTCAAACTCTCACGGCCACCGAGGTAAGCCTCAAGGTGACGCTGCCAGTGCATCTTCAGCGGGATCGGTACTTTTGCATAACCGTAGCCCGGCAGGTCGACCAGACGCCGATCATCGTCTAGCTTGAAGAAGTTCAACAGCTGTGTGCGACCCGGGGTTTTCGAGGTGCGCGCCAGGCTGGCGTGAGTCAGGGTGTTCAGGGCGCTGGATTTGCCGGCGTTGGAACGCCCGGCAAACGCCACTTCGAAGCCTTCGTCGTCAGGGCATTGATCGACTTTGGCGGCACTGAGCATGAACGTGGACTGTTGGCACAGGCCGAGGATGGGATTCTTGAGTTGCATGGGATTTCCGATGTGGGCGGCGCCGGGATTGGGCGCGGAACGCGGTGTCGCTTCCGTTTCAGTGACGCCAGTATATAATGCCGCAGATTTTGTGTGTGCTTTGTCCCAGCGTAGGATGAAGTACACGAGAGCGACGGACCTTGATTGCGCATTAGAACGCAGAACGCTCTCAACCCTGAAAAGGTCGTTTCAATGGCTGCTGGCTGCCGGACTCTTGATGCCGCTTTACAGCGCACAGGCTACACAGGATCCGGAAGCCGTGTACAACCGTGTTTGTAGTGCCTGTCATTCCGGCCAACTGCCCTTGGCGCCCAAAAGAGGCGATCAGGCAGCCTGGACGCCGAGGTTGGCGAAAGGTATGGAGACGCTGGTGCAACACGTGACCCAGGGTTTCAAGGCGATGCCGCCGCGTGGTTTGTGCATGGACTGCAGTGCCGAGGATTACCAGGCCATCATCCTTTGGATGAGCGAGTAAACCCGGTCCATAACTCTTAACCCTTAGCCGTAGTTGGATTAGCTGATGAACAAATTGATCGTGAGTCTGCTGTTGACCGTGGGAATCTCAGGTTTCGCCCATGCTGCAGGTGATGCCGCAGCAGGCCAGGCAAAAGTCGCCGTTTGCGGAGCCTGCCATGGCCCGGACGGCAACAGCATGGCGCCAAACTTTCCAAAACTGGCCGGCCAGGGTGAACGCTACCTGACCAAGCAACTGCACGACATCAAGTCGGGCAAACGTGTCGTTCTGGAAATGACCGGCCTGCTGACCAACCTGAGCGATCAGGATCTGGCCGACATGGCCGCGTACTTCGCCAGCCAGAAAGGCTCCGTTGGCGCAGCCGATCCCAAGCTCGTCGCGCGCGGCGAAGCGCTGTTCCGAGGCGGCAATCTGGCCAAGGGCCTGCCCGCCTGCACCGGTTGCCATTCGCCGAACGGTGCCGGTAACGCCGCTGCCGGCTTCCCGCATCTGGGTGGCCAACACGCCTCGTACATCGCCAAGCAGTTGACCGACTTCCGCAAGGAAGAAGGCGGTCGCACCAACGACGGCGACACCATGACCATGCAGACCATCGCCAAGCGCCTGAGCGACGAAGATATCGCCGCGGTCTCCAGCTACATTCAAGGCCTGCACTAAGACCGACGGATCGAGCGTGGCGCGCGCGGTAAAGCGCCGACAATGTTAACGCTCGATTAATCCGTCGCAGCAAGTATAAAAAGGGTGGCTTTGGCCGCCCTTTTTTGTGGCCGCTGCCGTTACACTACAGAACTCATGCCCGCCAGGACCTGTCTGAAAACAGGTCGCGCGAGGCGACCAAAATTGTCCAGGAGTAAAGCATGCGTAATCTGATCATCAGCGCCGCCCTCGTCGCTGCCAGCCTGTTCGGCGTGACCGCTCAAGCCGCCGAAGCCCCTGCCGCTCCTTACGTGGAATTGACCAACCCGGTACCGGTTGCAGTGCCTGGCAAGATCGAAGTGGTCGAGTTGTTCTGGTATGGCTGCCCGCACTGCTACTCGTTTGAGCCAGTGATCAATCCGTGGGTTGAAAAACTGCCGTCCGACGTCAACTTCGTGCGTATTCCAGCCATGTTCGGCGGCCCATGGGACGCTCACGGCCAGATGTTCCTGACGCTGGAAGCAATGGGTGTCGAACACAAGGTTCACAGCGCCGTGTTTGAAGCGATCCAGAAACAACACAAGAAGCTGACCGACAAGAACGACATGGCTGACTTCCTCGCCACCCAAGGCGTGGACAAAGACAAGTTCCTCGCCACCTTTGACTCTTTCGCCATCAAAGGCCAGATCGTCAAGGCTCGTGAACTGGCCAAGAAGTATGAAATCACTGGCGTTCCAACCATGATCGTCAACGGTAAATACCGCTTCGACATCGGCTCCGCCGGCGGTGCAGAACAGGCTCTGCAACTGGCTGACCAACTGGTTGCCAAAGAGCGAGCGACCAACAAGGCCGCTGCCAACTAAGCGCGGCAACCGCCATGCGTCGCTGGAAGACCGAACGCATCGTTGGCCTGCATGATCCGCAGGTCAACGAGCATCACCTGGCGTCCACAGGCCTGCCAGCGGATCAGCGTCTGCGCTTGCTCAGTTTCAATATCCAGGTCGGTATCAGCACCGAGCGCTATCGGCATTACCTGACCCGCAGCTGGCAGCATCTGCTGCCGCACAACGGGCGCTCGGGCAACCTGCAAAAAATTGGTGACCTGCTCGGCGACTTCGACCTGGTCGCCTTGCAGGAAGCCGACGGCGGTAGCCTGCGCTCAGGCTACGTCAATCAAGTCGAACACTTGGCCCACCTCGGCGCCTTCCCCTACTGGTATCAACAACTCAATCGCAACCTCGGCCGACTGGCCCAGCACAGCAATGGCGTGCTCAGTCGTCTCAAGCCGTGGGCGATCGAGGATCACCCGCTGCCCGGCCCGAAAGGTCGCGGCGCGATCCTGCTGCGCTTCGGCGAAGGTCCGGAAGCACTGGTGGTGGTGATGATGCATCTGGCCCTTGGCGCGAGAACTCGCAGCCTGCAACTGGCCTATATTCGCGATCTGATCGGTGGCTATAAACATCAGATATTGATGGGCGACATGAACACCCATGCCAGCGATCTGCTACAACATTCACCGTTACGCGATCTCGGTCTGCTGGCCCCGCAGGTGGAAGCGACATTCCCCAGCTGGCGTCCTCAGCGTTGCCTTGATCATATTTTGCTCAGCCCGACCCTGACCCTGGAAAAGGTCGAAGTGCTGGCACAACCCATTTCCGATCACCTGCCGGTCGCGGTAGAGATTCGTCTGCCGGGTTCGCTCACGGCCGATGCATTGCCCGCGTTGAGTCCTGCCCCTCGCGGAACCCCTGAATGAGCGACGACGCCCAGCGCTGGAAAGAGAAGTACCTCAAAAGTATCGAACAACAGGAAAAGCTGGAGCGTCGATGGGACGCGCGTCTCGACTTGCTGCGTCGAGGCCTGGTGCGTAGCACCTTGGCGGCCGAAGGCACCGACAAAGTCGTTGATCAATGCATGAAAGAGATGCGCGACGTGGTGCGCACCGACGATATGGACGCCGGGCTCGCCGCCCTGTTGCCACGTCTGGAAAAAGCCGTGCTCGACTCCGAGCAGCGTCGCGAGACTCGAATCGATCAGGTCAGCAGCGCACTGACTTCCCTAGTGACGCAGTTGCAGGCGTTGCCACTGCCGCGGGAAGTCGCCCAGCCGCTGAAGAAGTTCGCCAAACAACTGGATGGGCGGGTCGGTCAGGCACGGGAAATGCCGCTGCTGTTGAGTGAACTCAGCAGTTTGCAGGGCAAGGCCCTGAGTCAGTTGGAGACACCGCCAGAACCGGGGCGTCCGGGGTTATTGCAGCGCCTGTTTGGTAGCCGTGATAACGAGGAGGCACCTACACCTACACCTACACCTACACCTGCTGTGCGCGAGCACGTTGCCGTTGTCGAACAGCCGCACATCGCTGCTGCGCCTGAATCCGAGCCGGTGCAGGTCGCCCCCGCCGTCGTCGCTGAACCGGCAATGGCCAATCCTGTTATCAAGGAATCTGCGCCAATCGCAGCAGTAGAGGCGCCTGCGGCCCCCGCTCAGCCGGAACCGGAAGTGGTTGCCTTTGTTCCGCCAACCGTCGCTTCTGAAGCGACCACGGCGACTGAAGTGGAAGCTTTCACGCCAGAGCCTGAAAACGTTATCGCTCCCGTTCCTGCTCCGACACCAGACACACCCGTCACCTTCAATCCCGACGAATTGATTCACCCCGGCGACCCAGCACCGCTGCTCCTCGACAGCCTGCCACTGCCCGAACCCATCGCTCAGGCATTGGCCGCCATCGACCCGGAGCAATCCGAGCAAGACATCCTCTTCGCCTTGCCGGATTCCCCGGAGCCGTCCTACAGCTCCGTGGCCAAACATATCGAAGACACGCTGATCGGCCTGCTCGACGACCTGACCCTGCCCGAGCGCCACCGTCCACAAGCCGAGGCAATGCGCGACCGGCTCAAACATGGTTTGAACTGGTACGAACTGATTCCGATCCTCGACGATCTCGCCACATTGATGCTGGCCATCACCGACAGCGGCCAGCACGAATTCGAAGCCTACTTGCAACAGCTCAACGAACGTCTTGAAGCGTTCCAGAGCAACCTGCAAGCCGCCAGCGAAGGGCACGCCGACAACAGCTCGGCAGCGCGGGCCATGGACACGCAGATCCGTGAGCAAGTCGACGGTTTGCAGACCAGCGTGCAGGAAGCGGCGGATCTGGACGATCTCAAGCAAGTGCTGGAGAACCATCTGGAAGGCTTGCTCGGCACCATGGATCAACACCAGAAGCAACGCGATGCCCGTGAGCAGGAGGTGGCGGCGCGCCTCAAAGGCCTGTCCGAGCGCGTGGCGCACATGGAGCAAGAAGCCCAGGGCTTCCGCGAGCACCTTGAAGAACAACGCCAGAAAGCCCTGATCGACCCACTCACCGGCCTGCCCAACCGCGCAGCGTGGAGTGAACGCCTTGAGCATGAAATCAAGCAATGGCAGCAACACGGCAACACCTTGAGCCTGGCAATGCTCGACCTTGATCACTTCAAACGCATTAATGACAACTACGGCCACCTGGCCGGCGACAAGGTGCTGAAGATCATCGCCACCGTGCTGCGCAAACGCCTGCGCGGTTCCGATTTCATTGCCCGTTTCGGCGGCGAAGAGTTCGTTCTGCTATTGCCGGCCACCCCGCCAGCGGTCGGCGCGAAGCTGCTGGAAACCCTGCGCGCGGCGATCGAGGCGTGCCCGTTCCACTTCAAGGGCGAGCGGGTGACGATCACCATTTCCATGGGCCTGGCATCGTTCAAGGCGGGAGAACACAGCGATCTGGTGCTTAAAAGAGCTGATCAGGCGCTGTACAGGGCTAAAAACGCAGGACGCAATCGGGTTGAACTGGGCTGAGCAAATTGTTCCATTTTGTTTAAATCCACACGCTGACCGTCTCGACGCAAGGCAGTACGTTACACTGTTGCATTATTGTCTTTTGCGTACTGCCTTCTGCCATGAAATTCTTTGCCCTCCTCGCGTCTCTTCTCGTTCTGGCCGGTTGCGCCAGCGGTCCGCGTTATGACACCAGCCATCCTTCAGCCAATTACGACAGCCGTATCCAGTTCGTGGTCGTGCATTACACCTCGACTTCGCTGGAGCGTTCGCTGCAGCTACTGACCCATGGCGAAGTCAGCAGCCATTACCTGATCGGCGACGACAAAAGCGCCACCGTTTACAAGCTGATGGATGAAAACCAGCGCGCCTGGCACGCCGGCGAAAGCCAGTGGCAGGGCCGCACCTGGTTGAACTCCAGCTCGATCGGCATCGAAATCGTCAACCCCGGTTTCAAGGACACCCCGACCGGGCGCCTCTGGTATCCCTACAGCGAAGCGCAGGTTCAGGCGCTGATCGTCCTGCTCAAGGACATCAGCAAGCGCAACGGCATCAGCCCACGGCACATCATTGGTCACAGCGACATCGCTCCATTGCGCAAGCTTGATCCGGGCCCGTTGTTCCCTTGGAAGCGTCTCGCCACTGAAGGCTTGGGTGTCTGGCCCAACGAGCAAGCCGTGGCTCGCCAGCAAGCGCTGTTCGACAGCGGTGAACTGCCGAGCATCGGCTGGTTCCAGGCGCAGTTGTCGCACCTGGGCTATGACACGCCGCAGACCGGCGAGCTGGACGTCGCCACGCGCCATGTCCTTGCGGCATTCCAGATGCACTTTCGCCCGACCCGCTTCGACGGCACGCCAGATGCGCAAACGGCGGCGTTGTTGCTGGTGCTCAATCAGACAAAATAATGACGCCCGCCCGACGGTCAGGGCGATTTTGTAATCAGCAGCTATAACTCATTGGTAATTCTTCGGATATTCCATGATGGTTGCTACCCGAGCGACGCTGCGTAGCTGGTTTTATCGCCCCTTGTTTTTGGCGATGATCGCGGCTGTCCTCAGTGCAAGCCTGCTGATCGCTGGCGCAATGTTTTTCGCGATGCGTCAGGTCGAGCAAAGTGAAAGTCAGGTCATGAACGCCCAAGGTGAGCGTTTCCTCGCCCGCCTTGAACAATTGTTCGGCCAGTTGCGCGAAAGTCTCGACGACCTCGAAGCCCAGCCCCTGCGCAGTTGCGATGACGAAATGATCGCCACGCTGCAGCAAGTCACCTTCAACTATCGCTTTGTCTACGAAGCCGCCTACATGGACGCTTCACGGATCTGCTCCAACCGTCCGCGTCAGGAAGGCCTGTCGGTTGTTCGCGCGCCGGATATCAAAGGCCCGACCTACAGCTATTGGCTGAACACCACCACAGAACCCGACGAAAACCGCGCCGCACTGATGCTCGGTCGCGGCAATTTTCGCGTGGCCACCTCGCGCGGGCATTTGACCGACATGGTCGACCTGTCGCCCGGCAGCAGCCTGCTGGTGGTGTTGGATCATGGCACCCGAGCGATTCCAGTGCTCGGCATGGCGCAGACATGGCCACCCCGCGAGCACTGGCCCCCCAAAAGCCACGATGCCCTGCAAGTCACCCAGACCCGACTGATCTACCGGATGCCCACCGACAACCCGGAATATCAACTGGTGCTGATCACACCGCGTACCGGCATGCACATCCCGGCTATCTGGTGGTGGATGGTGCCCGTCTGCCTGTTGCTTGGCGCGTTCGTCGGCTTCTTCGTGTTTTTGCTGGTGCGCCAGCGTCAGTCACTGGACGCCGAACTGCACGGTGCCATCCGCCGTGGCGAGTTGCAGGTGCTCTATCAACCGATCTTCGACCTCGACACTCGCAACTGTGTAGGTGCCGAGGCCTTGCTGCGCTGGCGCCGCCCGGACGGCACGCTGACCAGCCCTGATCTGTTTATTCCGCTGGCGGAAAACACCGGGCTGATCCGGCAGATGACCGACTTCGTTCTTCAGCGCCTGCTGGAGCAGTTGGGACCGGTGCTGCGCGCCAACCCGCAGCTATATATCTCGGTGAACCTGGCTGCCTGCGACGTGATGGTGCCGCGCATCGGCCAGGTCATGGCACGACTGCTGACCCTGCACCGAGTCGCGGCGCGGCAGATTGCCTTTGAAGTCACTGAACGCGGATTGATTGATGTGGTGGTGGCGCGGGAAAACCTGCAAGCCTTGCGCGATGTCGGCCATCAGGTACTTATCGACGATTTCGGAACCGGCTATTGCAGCCTCGCCTACCTGCAAACGCTGCCGGTGGACTGCCTGAAAATCGACAAGGCATTCATCGACGCCCTCGGCCATGACGCCGCCAGCAGTGGCGTCGCGCCGCACATCATTCACATGGCGCAAGCATTGGACTTGAAGGTGATTGCCGAAGGGATCGAGCTTGAGTCGCAAGCCGTCCTGCTCAGCAGTGAAGGCGTGAAATTCGGCCAGGGCTGGCTGTTCGCCCATGCCCTGAGCGCGGTGCAGTTCATTGAGCTGATTACTCGCGGGCGCCGCCTCGCAGGGCGACGCATGGATGACGAGGCCTAAACGGCAAGCGCCATATAAAACTGCGTCCCCTGCCCCGGCCGCGAATAAACACCCATCCGCCCACCATGCAGCTGGACGATTTCTTTGCACAGTGCCAAGCCAAGCCCCGCGCCGCCCTTCTTGCGTCCGACCTGCACAAACGGCTCGAAAATCCGCCCTTGCTGGCCATAAGCAATGCCTTCGCCGTTGTCTTCGACGCTGATGATCACACGCTCGCCATGGCGACGCGCCTGCAAGCGGATCTGACCGTCGCGGGCGGTATGACGCAGGGCGTTGTCGATCAGGTTGTCGAGCACCCGCTCCAATTGCGCCTGGTCCGCCTGCAAGCGCGGTAGCGGCCCCTGCACTTCTACCGTCAAGGCGATGCCCTTCTCGGCCGCCGCATCGGCAAAGCGCGATTGTGCCTGCTCCAGTAAGTCCTCGATGGAACACGGCGCCAGTGTCAGCTTCTGCAAGCCGTTTTGGTAACGTGAAAAGTTGAGCAAGTCGTTGATCAGCTGCATCAGGCGCTGCATTTCTTCGTTCACGGTGTCGAGCAAGTCAGCCTCGCGGGAGTCCGCTGGAAACTTTGCCCGCTCACGGAACAGGCCGAACGCCATGTGCATGCCGGTGACCGGCGTGCGCAGCTCATGGGAGGCCCGTAGCACGAACTCGCTGCGGACCCGCTCGAAGGCTCGCTGTTCGGTGACGTCGTGCAGCACCATCACCGCGCCAAGGATATGCCCCTGGGTGTGGCTGACCGGGGTCAGGCTGTAAGTCAGCAGGCGTGATTCGCCGTCGACTTCGATGCTCAAATCCTCCGGCGCCCGCTCCAGAGTGCCGCCGCGCAACACCAGTTGCAGTTGCGCATCCAGTTCCGGCCGCCCGAGCGCGCAGCCAAGGCCTTGGCCGAGACGATCATCTTCCCAACCCAGCTGGCGCTGCGCGACCGGGTTGAGGTGTTCCAGATGGCCCTGACGATCAATCATCAGCAGGCCGTCGTCGATGCTGTCGAGCACGGCCTGCAAGCGTTGCTGCCCGGCCAGCAGCTCATCGATGTTGGTCGCCTGATGCTCGCGCAGCGCTTCGGCCATCAGCCCGAAACGCTTGGTCAGCAGGTTCATTTCCATCGCAGAAGAAATTGGCAGCGTCACTTCAAAATTGCCTTGGCCGATATTGTCCGCCGCCCGCGCAAGCGCCTCGATCGGTGCGCCAAAACGCCGGGCAATGCCTTGGGCCGTGACAAACCCGATGATCAACACCGCCAACCCCACCAGTCCAAGCAGGCCAGCGATCAGCAGCGCCCGGTTGCGCGTATCACGCTGGACTGCGTTGATGTTGTCCAGCGCATGCTTGTGCTCGGCGATCAGTCCGTTGCGTAACGTATTGAAGCGATCGCGGAAGTCCGCATTGCTCATCATCGTCTTGGCCGGGTCATGGGACAGATCGAACGCATTCAGGAAGCTCAGGTAATCCGCCTTGGCCCGACTGAAACCGTACAGTCGACCATCACCCGCCTGCTCCTGCGCGATGCCTTCGTCGAGTAACTGGAAGTAATGCTGTTTAGACGCTTCGAACGCGACGGGATCAGGCTTTTCCGCCAGCATGATGATCAGTTGATCACCCAGCGTCTGCCGCAGCTTGAGACCCAGATCAAGGGTGGCGAAGTTGCTGCGTACCCGATCTTCCTGGGTTCCGGCCATCTGCATCACACTGACCAACCCGAGCAACAGCCCGAGCAAGGCCACCGTGATCAGTGCGGAAATACTCAGGAACAACCGGGTCCGCAACTTCATAGCCAGTTTCATCGTCGGGCACTCACAGGTTGTACTGCTTGCGCTTGCGATACAGGGTCGAGGCGTCGATGCCCAGGGTTTTTGCCGCTTGATCCAAGGTGCCGGCGGTGGCCAGAACTGCGCCAATATGGGCCTTTTCCAGCTCATCCAGGCTCAGTGCCGCACCGACTCGAGGGGCGTTGTTGGCCGGTTGTTCGGCCATGCCGAGGTGACTGATTTCCACGCGCTCCTGCGGGCAGATGATGCTCGCCCTTTCAACCACGTTGCGCAGTTCGCGGATGTTACCCGGCCAGCGATAGCCCAGCAGCGCCTCGCGGGCCTCGTCGCTGAAGCCGCGCGCCGGACGCGCGTACTCTTTGACGAAGCGGGCAAGAAAGCGATCGGCCAGAGTCAGGATGTCTTCGCTGCGCTCGCGCAACGGCGGCAAGTGCAAGGTGATGACGTTCAGGCGATACAACAGGTCTTCACGGAAACGACCGTCGCGCACCATGTCCTCAAGATTGAGGTTGGTCGCCGCCAGAATACGCACATCGGCGCGGCGGGTGACCGGATCCCCTACCCGTTCGTATTCCTTGTCCTGAATGAAGCGCAACAACTTGGGTTGCAATGTCAGGGGAAAATCGCCGATCTCGTCGAGAAACAGCGTGCCGCCGTCGGCCTGATTGACGCGACCCAAGGTACTTTCGCTGGCACCGGTGAACGCACCGCGACTGTGACCGAACAATTCGCTTTCCATCAGTTCAGCGGTCAGCGACGGGCAGTTGATGGTCACGCAGGATTTTTTCTCGCGCTTGCTCCAGCCGTGAATTGCCCGGGCCAGTTCACCTTTACCGGTGCCGGACTCACCCAGAATAAGGATGTTGGCGTCGGTGCCCGCCACTTGCCGCGCAGTTTCCAGCACCACTTTCATCGCGGGGCTATGGGAATCGAGGCCGTCCTTCGGCTTGCGGATCTCACCTTCGAGGGCTTCAAGACGCGCCGAGAGCTGACGTACTTCCAGTTGTTTGGCAGTCGCCAGACGCAACTGATCCGGGCTGCACGGTTTGACCAGATAGTCGGCGGCGCCGGCCTGGATCGCATCTACGGCGGTATCGACCGCCGAATGCGCGGTGACGATCACCACGCGCATCCATGGCGTCTGAATGCGCATTTGCGCCAGGACATCGAGGCCGTTGTCTTCGCCCAGACGCAGATCCAGAAAGCAAAGATCGAACACCTGCCGTTGCAACAATGCGTCGGCCTGAGCCGCACTGTTGGCGGTGGCCACCGTATAGCCCTCGTCTTCGAGGCAGTAACGGAAGGTTCGCAGGATGGCGGATTCATCATCCACCAGCAGAATGCGGCCTTGGTGCTCAGTGGCAGATTCCATTTTTCCTACGCTCCATAGTGATTGGTCTTGGGTTAGTCCCGGAAAAATCGGGCAAGTTGCATGGTTGATTCTGAACGATGCCAGCCATAGGAGGGTAGCTCTCTCCTGCCTTAACGGCTAATTCACTGATTTTGTTGATTTTTTAAACAATCGCCGATTTGCAGGGCATTCCCTGCGTACATTTCTGACATCCGCGCCCTGCTCTCAATTCCATAAGAATGAAATCTCCTACGAAATAATCGTGCATTGCGCACGATCGGAGATGACCCATCGTGCAGGATGCGTCGCGAATTATTTTTTATAATATTGTAACTATTTGATTTTATTGAATATTTTTCAAATAAAAAACTGGCATGCAGGCTGCAATACCTCATTCATCCCGGGCAGATCAGAACTGCCCCAACCGAATAAGAGAGTGAGGAACCCAGGATGACTCGCCAACGTGCCGCCCAAGTGCGTATCTCGCCACTGCATATCCAGCAAGGCCTGTTCGGCGTACTTGCGCTGTTGATCACCCTGATCGCTTGCCAGCAATGCCTGAGCTGGGAAAACAGCCAGAAGCCTGAGCCGCTGATCTCGATCCAGCACCGCACGCAAAAGCACTTCAGCGCGGTTAGCAACAGCCAGGCCGAGAGCGTCTCCATGCGCATGATGGATGTCGATCAGGCGCAACCACTGGATCAAATGCCACGTGAAGAACGCTGGGTTTTTTAATTGATTGAACAGATTCAGGCGCTATGCGTCGAAAAACGTAACACCCCTAAATAAAGAAGTAAGGAGAATCACCATGTTGAGCTGGGCAATTACATTCTTGATCATTGCCATCATTGCTGCAGTATTGGGCTTCGGTGGTATCGCGGGCACCGCCACGGGTATCGCCAAGATTCTCTTTGTCGTGTTCCTGGTGATGTTCATCGCTTCCTTCTTCTTTGGCCGTCGCGGCCGAGGTTAACGATGAGTGCGTTAAAGACTCTGGCAGCCGCCCTGCTTCTGGGCGGTAGTGCCATGGCGATGGCGGCCAACGATGGCCAGACGCGGGTCAACGAACTGCTGAGTTCCGATCCGCAATACAGGGAAACCTGGGAAGGCGTGGTGAAGAAGGAAGAGCGCCTGCCGGAATGGGTGATGAACCTTTCCGGGACGCCTGACCAACAAATGAATGCCGTGACTGAAGACGGCGACAAGTATCTGGTCGGCCCACTCTGCGAAAGCGCAGACAAATGCCTGAACCACCGCTTGATCGTCGCCTTCAGCTTCGACAAGAAAGATGCTTACGCCATGCTCGTCGATGTCCCCGAAGGATTGCCGGCCGACAAGTCGCCAACGCGGCATGCCACCTACCGCTTCCTCGGCAAACCCGATCAGGGCATGCAGGATCTTTTGATGGAAACACTGAAAAAAGATCCGAACTGGTACTGATACAAGTTCGAACATGAGGGCAGCGCCCCGCTGCCCTCTATTGCGCCCGCCCGATAAAGGTCGGCGCATGACCAAGGGGCCGGGACGTTCTGACTGTTACAGGGTCGGAGTGACCTACGGGTACAGGGAGTGCCTGCGCGAGGGCCGGGTCAGGGTAAAAGCTGCGTCGCAAGTTCGCCGGCCCACTGTGGTTCGACGGACTTGCGCTGAGCTTTGAGCAACACAAAACATTGATCCAGAGCGTCCAGCTCATCTTTTTTATCGCCCACACTGCGCGCGAAAACATTACGCGGTGTTTCCTGGCGACCGTATATCGAGAAAGAGACCGTTTAAACAGTAGGACTTCTAGTCTCCAGATGTAGGCTTTTTCTCAAATTTTCCGACGAAAATTCTCGTTCAAAAAATAACCAACCTACGCTGAAATGGCCGGTTCACGGCACTTATGCCGGCTGAAATGTCACAATCGAACCGGTTGGGACGCCAGTTTCATTTAAAAAAGCTCATGCCGATTCGGCATAGGGTAGGCGTTTACGGCATTAGACGGCGCAACCTTGCATCGGAATAGTTGCGCCTTTTTTCGCCTGCCGAAGAGCCGTAAATACGCGCTTCGGGGCACCTTATACGGAGGCAGATGCACAGACTTTTCCGCTAAAAAGCGTTCCAGTTCCTGCATGTGCCTGAGTCAAACGCAAGTAAGGGTAAAGATAATGAAGAAGGCAAAAATCAGCCTCGCCTGGCAGATCCTCATCGGTCTGGTTTTAGGGATTGCAATTGGTGCGTTGCTCAACCACTTCAGTGCCGAAAAGGCCTGGTGGATCAGCAACGTCCTGCAACCGGCAGGCGATATCTTTATCCGTCTGATCAAGATGATCGTGATCCCGATCGTCATCTCCTCTCTGATCGTCGGCATTGCCGGCGTGGGCGACGCCAAGAAGCTGGGGCGTATCGGCCTGAAGACGATCATCTATTTCGAAATCGTCACCACCATCGCCATCGTTGTCGGCCTGCTGTTGGCCAACCTGTTCCATCCGGGCACCGGCATCGACATGAGCACCCTGGGCACGGTGGATATCTCCAAGTACCAGGCGACCGCCGCCGAAGTACAGCATGAACACGCGTTCATCGAGACCATCCTCAACCTGATCCCGTCGAACATCTTCGCGGCCATGGCTCGCGGCGAAATGCTGCCGATCATCTTCTTCTCCGTACTGTTCGGTCTCGGCCTGTCGAGCCTGCAGTCGGACCTGCGCGAACCGCTGGTGAAGATGTTCCAGGGCGTTTCGGAAAGCATGTTCAAAGTCACCCACATGATCATGAACTACGCCCCGATCGGCGTATTCGCACTGATCGCGGTGACCGTCGCCAACTTCGGCTTCGCCTCCCTGCTGCCGCTGGCCAAACTGGTGATCCTGGTTTACGTCGCCATCGCCTTTTTCGCCTTCGTCGTACTGGGCCTGATTGCCAAGCTGTTCGGCTTCTCGGTACTCAAGCTGATGCGCATCTTCAAGGATGAGCTGGTGCTGGCCTACTCCACTGCCTCGTCGGAAACCGTGCTGCCGCGCGTGATCGAGAAGATGGAAGCCTACGGCGCGCCGAAAGCCATTTGCAGCTTCGTGGTACCGACCGGCTACTCGTTCAACCTCGACGGTTCGACCCTGTACCAGTCCATCGCGGCGATCTTCATTGCCCAGCTGTACGGCATCGACCTGTCGATCAGCCAGCAACTGCTGCTGGTGCTGACCCTGATGGTCACCTCCAAAGGCATCGCCGGCGTACCGGGCGTGTCCTTCGTGGTGCTGCTGGCCACCTTGGGCAGCGTCGGTATTCCGCTGGAAGGTCTGGCGTTCATCGCCGGTGTCGACCGCATCATGGACATGGCCCGTACGGCACTGAACGTGATCGGCAACGCCCTGGCCGTGCTGGTTATCGCGCGCTGGGAAGGCATGTACGACGATGCCAAGGGCGAGCGCTACTGGAACTCCCTGCCGCACTGGCGCAGCAAGGAAAAACTGCCGGCTGGCGAGATTTCCAAGAACTGATTGCTGAACATTGTGGGGATTGGCTTCTTGTGGGGGTGGGCTTGCTCACGAATGCGGAGTGTCAGTCAGCACAGATGTTTCTGACAGGACGCCTTCGCGAGCGAGCCCGCTCCCGCAGGGGATTTGAGTCAGAGCCAAGCATTCATTGTCCCCGCAAGTGATGTACACACGAACCCCGGAGAAATCCGGGGTTTGTCGTTTCTGGCGACCCCGCTATCATTCGCCGCATCTTCCGGGGGATTTGACTGATGCTTAATGGCCTGTGGCTTGGCTTCTTCGTCGTGGCAGCAATATCTGCGCTGGTGCAGTGGCTCGTCGGCGGTAACGCCGGGATCTTCGCGGCGATGGTGGAAAGCATTTTTGCCATGGCCAAACTCTCGGTCGAGGTCATGGTGCTGCTGTTCGGCACCCTGACCCTGTGGCTGGGCTTTTTACGTATTGCCGAGAAGGCCGGCATCGTCGAATGGCTGGCCAAGGTATTGGGGCCGCTGTTTCTGCGGCTGATGCCGGAAGTTCCGCCCGGTCACCCGGCCCTTGGTTTGATCACCCTGAACTTTGCCGCCAATGGCCTGGGCCTGGACAACGCCGCGACGCCCATCGGCCTGAAAGCCATGAAGGCGTTGCAGGAACTCAACCCCAGCGCCACCATCGCCAGCAACGCGCAGATCCTCTTCCTGGTGCTCAACGCGTCGTCCCTGACCCTGCTGCCGGTGACGATTTTCATGTACCGCGCCCAGCAAGGCGCGCCGGATCCGACCCTGGTATTCCTGCCGATCCTGCTGGCGACCAGTTGCTCGACCATCGTCGGCTTTCTCTCGGTGGCATTCATGCAGCGCCTGCGGATCTGGGATCCGGTGGTGCTGGCCTACCTGATTCCCGGCGCGCTGGTGCTCGGGGGGTTCATGGCGCTGCTGGCGACAATGTCGGCCACGGCGCTGGCGGGGCTGTCGTCGATCCTCGGCAACCTCACGCTGTTCGGGCTGATCATGCTGTTTCTACTGATCGGCGCCTTGCGCAAGGTGAAGGTTTACGAGGCCTTCGTCGAAGGCGCGAAGGAAGGTTTCGACGTCGCCAAAAACCTGCTGCCGTATCTGGTGGCAATGCTCTGTGCGGTTGGCGTCTTGCGTGCATCAGGCGCATTGGATTTCGGCCTCGAAGGCATTCGCCACCTGGTCGAGTGGGCCGGTTGGGATACGCGATTTGTCGATGCGCTGCCGACCGCGATGGTCAAACCGTTCTCCGGCAGCGCCGCCCGGGCGATGTTGATTGAAACCATGCAGACGTCCGGCGTCGACAGCTTCCCGGCATTGGTCGCCGCGACAGTGCAGGGCAGTACCGAGACCACGTTCTATGTGCTGGCCGTTTACTTTGGTGCGGTGGGGATTCAGCGGGCGCGGCATGCGGTGGGTTGTGCGTTGTTGGCCGAGTTGGCGGGCGTGATTGGCGCGATTGGTGTGTGCTACTGGTTCTTCGGCTAACCACAGATCCAATGTGGGAGCGGGCTTGCTCGCGAATGCGGTTTATCAGTCAACATCAGTGCTCAATGACACACCGCATTCGCGAGCAAGCCCGCTCCCACAGGGTTCTGTGTAGGACTTAAGGCCGGAGTTGCGGGGAGAGTTTTTGGCCTTGTTCTACCGCCCACGCCACGACTTTCGCGGTCAGGCGATCGCTGGCCTGGCCAAACCCGGCCACCACCGCCGGCACCTGCACATCGCTCAATGGCTGGCGCTCTTCAAAGCGGCGACTGGCGAGAATCCGCTGGTCATAACCACGTACCAAGAGCGCATCGACGCGCACTACGACGCTGGCCTGATTGCCCTGATATTCCGTCTGGAACGCCTGCAGATTCCCGCCCAACTCCAGATCCGCAGCAAAGTTGCTGTCGTCGGTACTGAGCAACGTCACCCGGCCATCACGCGCAAAGCCGTCCAGCAACCGATTACGCACCAGCACCGGCGCCGGATCGCTCCAGCGCGAAGCCTTGTAGCTGCTGATCACATCGCCCTGTGGAATCACCGCAATGCTCGGCCGGTTCAACACTTCGCTGGCCTGCAACTTGTTCAGGCGCAGCGACCAGGGCAGAGTGGCCGCCGAACTGGCCGAGGCGGGTGCTTGCGCACTCGGCAAGCGATAAACGTCCGATGGCTCCGACTTGGGCAAGATCGAGCAGGCGCTGAGCACAGTGAAGCCGGCGGCGAGGAGGGCGAGGCGAGTCAGCTTCATGGCGTGAACTCCTTGTTCTTGTCACTGCCCAGCAGGTAACCACTGGGGTTGGCCTCCAGGCGTTGGGAGATGGCACGCAGCGACGTCAGGGTTTCGCGCAGTTCGCGGATCGCCGGGGCGAGGCCATTGAGGCCCTGCATGCCGTTGTCGAGGGAGTTCTGGTTCTTGCTCAGCAGGCCGTTGATGGTCGCGCTGCTCTGTTCCAGCGACTTCATGGCCTGTTCGGCACTGCCCAACGCCTGCTTGCCCTGATCGTTGATCAAGCCGTTGGCGTTGCGCATCAGCAACGAGGTCTGTTCGAGCATGCTGCCAGCCTGTTTGCCGACCGTCGCCAGTTGCTGCATGGCCTGTTTGATGTCGCCGCGCTGATCGTTGATGGTGCCGGTGGTCTGCTCCAGATGGGCGAGGGTTTTGCTCACGCGCTCGACGTTCTCGGCGGAGAACATTTGGTTGGCGTTCTGCAGCAGTGCGGTAATGCCGGTCATCAAATCGTTGGAGTCATTGAGCAACCGCGAAATAGGCGAGGGCGAGGCGACGATGGTCGGCAGGTTGCCGTCATGGCCACGCAACTTCGGGCTTTGCGGCGTGCCGCCGCTGAGCTGGATGATCGACGTCCCGGTGATCCCGGCCAGCGCCAGTTTGGCCTGGGTGTCTTCCTTGACCGGCGTGTCGCCGGCCAGTCGAATCCGCGCCAGCACGCGCCGAGGGTCTTTGGGATCAAGGCGCAGGTTGATCACATCACCGACCTTGATCCCGCTGTACTGCACCGGGCTGCCCTTGGACAGGCCACTGACCGCCTCGCTGAAAACAATCTCGTAATCCTTGAACTCGGTGTCGACGCTGGACTTGGCCAGGAACAGACCGAAGAGCAGGGCGCCGGCCACCACAATCACGGTGAACAGGCCGATCAATACATGATGCGCTCGGGTTTCCATGTCAGACCTCGTTAAGCGATTTGGCGGCGTCCAGCGCCGAGCGGCCGCGCGGGCCGTGGAAGTATTCGTGAATCCAGGCGTCATCAGTTTCCGAAACGACATCGATGGGACCTGCGACCAACACTTTCTTCTGCGCCAGCACCGCCACACGGTCGGTGATGGTGTAGAGCGTGTCGAGGTCGTGGGTCACCAGAAACACGCTCAGGCCCAGCGCGTCGCGCAGGGTCAGGATCAGTTGATCGAACTGCGCCGCGCCAATCGGATCAAGGCCAGCGGTGGGTTCGTCGAGAAACAGAATGTCCGGATCCAGCGCCAGGGCCCGCGCCAGCGCGGCGCGTTTGATCATGCCGCCGGACAACGACGACGGGTATTTGTCCGCCGCCGACAGCGGCAACCCGGCCAGCGCCAGTTTGACCGCGGCCAGATGCTCGGCATCGTGGCGGCTCAGGCCGGCGTGTTCGATCAGCGGCAGGGCGACGTTTTCTGTCACCGTCAGCGACGAGAACAGCGCGCCTTTCTGGAACAACACGCCAAAGCGCCGTTCGACCAGTGAGCGCTCGTGCTCGGACAGGCTCGGCAGATTCTGGCCGAACACTTTGACGCTGCCTTCGCTGGGCCGGCGCAGGCCGACGATGCTGCGCAACAGCACCGATTTGCCGCTGCCGGAACCGCCGACCACGGCGAGGATTTCGCCTTTGTACAAATCCAGATCGAGGTTCTCGTGCACGCTCTGGCTGCCAAAGCGATTGCACAGGCCACGGACTTCGATCACCGCCTCGGCGGGCGCGCGGGGTAGACGACTCACCAGCCCATCTCCATGAAAAACAGCGCGGCCACCGCGTCGAGCACGATCACCACAAAAATCGACTGCACCACGGCGGAGGTGGTGTGGGCGCCGACCGATTCGGCGCTGCCGCTGACCTTGAAGCCTTCCAGGCAACCAATCGCCGCGATCAGAAAGGCGAAGATCGGCGCTTTCACCAGCCCGACCAGAAAATGTTGAATGCCGATATCCGACTGCAGCAGCGACAGGAACATTGCCGGCGAGATATCCAGCGACACCGCGCAGACCACGCCACCGCCGACGATCCCCGAGAGCATCGCCAGAAACGTCAGCATCGGCAGCGCCACCAACATCGCCAGCACCCTTGGCACCACCAGCAGCTCCATGGGGTCGAGGCCAAGGGTGCGGATCGCGTCGATTTCTTCGTTGGCCTTCATCGAGCCGATCTGCGCGGTGAACGCACTGGCGGTGCGGCCGGCCATCAGGATCGCCGTCAGCAACACGCCGAACTCACGCAGGAACGAGAAGCCCACCAGGTCCACGGTAAAAATCGTCGCGCCGAAACTGGCCAGCACCGTCGCGCCGAGAAACGCCACCACCGCGCCGACCAGAAAGGTCAGCAAGGCCACGATGGGCGCGGCGTCGAGGCCCGTCTGCTCAATGTGGGCGATCATCGGCGTGATGCGCCAGCGCTTGGGCCGCAACAGGTTACGGGCGATGGTTTCCAGAATCAGGCCGACGAAGCCGAGGAGCTGCAGGGTGTCTTGCCAGATCGTGTCGACGGCGCGGCCGATGCGCGTCAGCAGTTGCACGCTGACGCTGACTTCCGGCTCCTTGATTGGCACACAGAAATCGGTCAACGACTGATACACGGTTTGCAGCAACGCGCGGTCGGCGGAGGACAAGGTGCAATCGGGATGTTCGGCGGATTTGCCGAGGCGTTCGGAGCCGAGCAGTTCCACCAGCAACGACGCGCCGGCGGTGTCGAGGGCGCCGAGGCCATTCAGATCAATCGGCGTGCTGGCGTCGTATTGGCCGTGGAGCTTTTCGCTCAGGCGTTTGAGCTCGGCGTAATGGGCGAGCGTCCAGTCCCCGGTGACCCGCAGGCGGGCAGGGGTGATCGACGTGTCCAACTGGGCACTGCCTGTCATTGAACTGCTGATCATAAGCTCCGTGCTTTTTGGCTGTTTACGCTGGCATACGTAATAGCACGAACCGGATTACTTTTCTTTGACCGCTGTGCTGTCCGTCACTTCAAAGCGCAGCACGCCGATCACCTGGCCATCCTCGGTCAGCACCCGCACCTGCCACTTGCCCGCCGGGTTGCCGGGGAAATTCTGCTTGTGCGTCCACGCCCGGTAGCCTTCCTTACGCCCGCCATGGATGTCGAGGGCGATGCGATCGACCTCTTTGCCGTCGAACTGCCAGACGTGATAAATCCGCTCATCGAGGCCGCGCGGCGCGTTGATCGCGGTGTAGGCGTACAGCCCGCCGTTACGGATCTGCTCGGCACTGACCTCCTCGAGGCTGGCACCAGGGGTGCGATCCTGCAACTGGGTGCTGATTGCCACATCGGTCATCCACAGCGTCGCCGGCGGCACCCACGAACGCAGCACCCAGCCGACGCCGCCGATGCCCACCGTGATGCAGAGAATTGCCAGCGCGTTACGCACAGTGCGGATCGGGAAGATCGACGCCAGGCTCGGGAACGACAACACCACGGCGGTGCCCAGCGCCCATTTGAAACTCTGCGAGGTGGTCAGGTGCATGATTACCGGCAGCGCGGTGAGCAGGGCGGCGAACAGGGTCAGGGTGTGCAACGCGAGAAACGCCCAGCGTCGTGGCGCCAGCCATTTGTAATAGAGCGGGTCGACAATCGAGATCAGTGCGGCGATGCACAGCAGGCCAGTGAAAATCAGTTGGCCACTGTTCCAGGTGGTGGTGATGAAGAAGAACGGCAGGACGAAAAACAGGCTTTCCTGATGGATCATCTGCGTCGCGTAACGCAGCAGCGGCTGGGGGATTTCCCGTTTGAAGATCCGTGTGAACAGCTTGGTCAGGCTGTTTTCCAGCATCAACCAGATCCAGCTCAGCAGCATGATCGTGGTGATCCAGCTCGCCAGCCCCTGTTGCCGGTCGACCAGGATGAAACTGCCGACCCCGGAGATGAAACCGCCAAGCGCAATGACCCCGGGATAGCGCTTCATCAGTTCGAGAATGCGCTGGATGATCTGGGGTATTTTTAGCATTTGGCGATTCACAACAGTCGTAGGAAAAAACCTCGACAGAGTACCGCCGGCGGGGCGGTGTGGCGAGGCTGCCGGTCAGTAAATTCACCACTCACCTGTGGGAGCGAGCCTGCTCGCGAAGGCGGTGGGTCAGCCGACATTGTTGCCGACTGGCAATCCGTCTTCGCGAGCAGGCTCGCTCCCACAGGTTCAGTGTTCGGCTGGCCGGCGGCGGTGGTGCACACGCCAGCCGATCAGGATGAACAACACCAGACCCAACCCACCCGCACTCAGCCACAACACCTGATCATCACTGATCAACGGCTTCTCGATCCGCAGATACCCCGGTTGCAGCAACAACTCACGCATGGCCTTGTTCGCGGCTTCCAGCGTCACGCCGTGCAGCTCGCGGGCGGGGTTGGCGAAGCGGCCGTCCTCGTAGTCGCCCAGCGCGCTCCAGTAGTAATCGGCCAACGCGCTGTTGCCTTGCACCGCCCACGCCTGATGGGCGATGGCGGCTTGTTTGATGCGGGCAAAGGTGTCCGGGTCGAGGCCGTTTTTCAGCAGGTCGGCCTTGAGGGTTTCCAGTACCTGCTGCGCTTCGGCGACATCATCGCGGTCCAGATCGGCGTTCAGGCTCATGAAACCGACGCCACCAAACACTTCGCGCTCGGCCCACGGGCCATAGGACAGACCGTGGTTCAGGCGAATCTGCCGGTACAGCGCCCAGTCGAGGTAGTCCTTGAGGATGTCGAAGGTCTGGTCGTACTGATCGTCCAGCACCGGCTCCGGCACCAGCCAGTGCAGCTTGGCGCTGTCGCCGATAAAACCACGGGTGAGGGTGCGTTCGTGGGCGGCGCTGGTGCGGATGTCCGGCAGTGGCCGATGTTCGCTGGGTTCGACCGCTTCGAGCGTGCCCCAGGTGCGTTCCAGATAAGCCGGCAGCAGTTTGTCGAGTTCGCCGACGACAATCAGGCTCATGTTGTTCGGCGCATACCAGGCCTTTCGCACCTTCTCCAGTTGCTCCTGGGTCAGGTGATCGACCTCCGCGCGTTGCGGGCATTTCAGGCCCAGCTCCACCGCCAGTTGGTTGCTCGCGGTGTGGCCCAGATCCTGACGGTCGAGAAAGCGCTGCAGCTTGGTGTAATGGCCGCCGTCCTCGCGCTCGACCACGCGTTTGGCGGCGTTGATCGCGTTGTCGTCGATGCGCGTCTGAGTCAGCAGCGCGAGCAGCAGGTCGAGCACCTTGCGCTGGTTTTTCGCCGGGGCTTCGATGACGAACGTGGTGTCGGCGTTGCTGGTGAAGGCGTTCCACTCGCCGCCGAGCGCTTGCATGCGTTCTTCGAGGCCGCCTTCGCCCGTGGCGTCGATGCCACTGAACAGCAGGTGTTCGAGCAGGTGCGGCAGCTCCTTTTCGTCGCAGTCAAAATCGTCGAGACCAACGCCCACCACCAGCCGGATCGCCACATGCCCGCGTTCAGTGCCGGGCTTGAGCAGCAACTGCAAACCGTTGGGCAGCGCATAGCCTTCGACCTGAAAACGATCCAGGGCGAAGGAGGGGAATGAACCGAGCAACAGACAGGCGAACAACAGGCAACGCATAACAGGCTTCCATACGGCTGATTTGGAGATCCGTGTCGCTATTCAGGCCGCCCTTCGCGAGCAGGCTCGCTCCCACATTTGACGCATTTCCCTGTGGGAGCGAGCCTGCTCGCGAATCTTGAGGCTGAATCAAAGTTACTGACTGACCTAAGCCCCAGACGTTCAAGGCGAATGCGTAATGTCGCTCATATCATCCGCCGCCAGCGCTCCGGTATCTGCCGTTTCCAGCACCACATACGCGCTGCCGCAAAACAGCGAATTGAGCCGTCTCATGTCGGCAATCAACTCCAGGTGCAGCGAACTGGTTTCAATACTCTGCACGATCTTGCGTTGCAAACGGCTGACATGCGCATGAGCCAAACGCCGTTCCTGCGCGCGAAAGCGCCGTTTCTCGCGCAGCAACTGCCGAGCGCTTTCGCGGTCGCTGCTGAGAAATACCGAAAGGCCCAACCGCAGGTTGGCGATAAGTTGCTGATGCAGGACGGCCAAATCCTCCAGCCCCTCCTCGGAAAACGAACGACGCTGGGAAGTCTTCTGCTGCTGAATCTTGCGCAGCATGCGCTCGATCAGGTCGCTGGCCAGTTTCAGGTTGATCGCCAGTTCGATGATCTCCGCCCAGCGTCGACTGTCGTGCTCGCCGAGGTCCTCGCGGGGCATCTGCGCCAGGTACAGCTTGATCGCGCTGTACAGCGACTCGATGTCATCGGTCAGCCGACGGATTTCCTGGGTGACGGCGGTTTGCTTGCCGCGCAGCACGTCTAGAGTGGCGTCGAGCATGTTGTCGAGCAGATCGCCCATGCGCAGGGTTTCCCGAGCGGCATTGGCCAGGGCCAGGCTCGGCGTAACCAGCGCGGTCGCATCGAGATGACGGGGTTTGGCCGTGCCGTTGACCTCCGGCCGCTCCGGCAGCAGCCAGGCGCACAGCCGTGCCATCGGCCCGACACTCGGCAGCAGGATCAGGCAGCGCGCGGTGTTGTAGAGCAGATGGAAGCCGATGACCATTTCCTGCGGGCTGAAATCGAGGCTGTCGATCCAGTGCACCAGCGGATCAAGCACCGGAATGATCAGCAGTAGGCCGATCAGTTTGTACAGCAGGCTGCCCAGTGCCACCTGCCGGCCCGCCGCGTTCTGCATGCTGGTGCTCATGAACGCGAGAATGCCGCTGCCGATATTGGCACCGATCACCAGACCGATCGCCACCGGCAGACTGATCACCGCAGCACCGGCCAGCGTCGCGGTGAGCAGCACGGCAGCGAGGCTGGAGTAGGAAATCATTGCGAACAGCGCGCCGACCAGGGCATCGAGGAGGATGTCGCCGGTGAGCGAAGCAAAAATCACCTTCACGCCTTGGGCGTGGGTGATCGGCGCAGCGGCCTCGACGATCAGTTGCAGCGCAAGAATGATCAGCCCCAGACCGATGCTGACCCGGCCCATCTGCCCGAGCCGCGTCTGTTTGCGCGACAGAAAGAAAATCACCCCGAGGAAAATCAGCAGCGGCGACAACCACGAGAGATCAAACGTCAGCACCCGCGCCATCAGCGCCGTACCGACGTCAGCGCCCAGCATGGTCGCCAATGCCGGCGTCAGCGCCATCAGGCCTTGGCCGACGAAGGAGGTAACGAGCATGGCGGTGGCGTTGCTGCTTTGCACCATCGCCGTGACGACGATGCCGGCGACAAACGCGAGCCAGCGTTTGGACATGTTCTGGCCAATCACATGGCGCAGATTGGTGCCGTACACCCGCAGGATGCCGGTTCGGACGATGTGCGTACCCCAGATCAGCAGGGCGACGGCAGAAAGCAGATTGAGCAGGGTGAGCATGCAGACCCCCTGTATTAGCAGCGCCCCAGAGGAGCAAGTTGACGGTGCCGCGCGGTTTCTACGTTGTGATACTTAAGCTGTAGTTGGCTAACGGTCTGGGCGCCAGCATTGCACAGCTAAAGTGCTGATTGAAACAAAAGTGTCATGAAAATGGGTTCATGCGTCCACTTGAATCCAACATGTTTCCCGAATGTTGCCCAAAACAAATGTGGGAGCGAGCCTGCTCGCGAAAGCGGTGGATCAGCCAACATTGTTGTCGACTGACACTCCGTTTTCGCGAGCAGGCTCGCTCCCACAGGGGGTATTGCGTGCGCCTGGACTACCGGGTTATTGGCCCGGAATATCCTTGCGCAGTTTCACCGGATCCTGCTTTTTCTTCTTGGCCATCGCGCCGCGCAGTTTGATGTTGATCGCTTCAACCGCCAGCGAGAACGCCATGGCGAAGTAGACGTAGCCTTTTGGCACATGCACGTCGAACGACTCGGCGATCAGTACGGTACCCACCACCAGCAGGAACGACAGCGCCAGCATTTTCAGCGACGGGTGCTTGTCGATGAATTCGCTGATCGTGCCCGCCGCGAGCATCATCACCAGCACCGCAACGATGATCGCTGCAACCATGACCGGTACGTGCGAGACCATGCCGACAGCGGTGATCACCGAGTCCAGCGAGAACACGATGTCGATGATCGCGATCTGGATGATGGTGTAGAGGAAGTTGCCGCCCTTGCCGCCAGGCGTTTCTTCGCTTTCGTCTTCGCCTTCCAGCGCGTGGTACATCTCTTGCGAGCTCTTCCACAGCAGGAACAGACCACCGAAGAACAGGATCAGGTCGCGGCCGGAGATGCCTTGGCCGAAGACCACGAACAAGTCCGCGGTGAGGCGCATGACCCAGGTGATCGACAGCAGCAACAGGATCCGCGTGACCATGGCCAGCGCCAGACCGAAGATCCGGGTGCGCTGCTGCATGTGTTTAGGCATGCGGCTGACCAGGATCGAAATCATGATGATGTTATCGATGCCCAGAACGATTTCCAGAGCGGTCAGGGTAAAGAAGGCAACCCAGATCTCAGGGTTGGTCAGCCATTCCATGTGTATTCCTTTGAGCGATTGTTAAACCGAAAAAGGTCCGGGCTTCAAACAGCGAAGCCAGGACCCGCAACGGTGAGTCTTGGGCTTATAGAGTACTGAACACCGGGAAAGTCCCCAACAGCAGCGCAGCAATCAGAATGCAGATACAAACCAGGATCGCCCATTTCAGGGTGAAACGCTGGTGGTCACCAAAATCAATACCGGCCAGAGCCACCAACAGATAGGTCGATGGCACCAACGGGCTCAGCAAGTGGACGGGTTGCCCGACGATCGAGGCACGAGCCATTTCCACCGCGGTGATCCCGTAGTGGCTGGCAGCCTCGGCCAACACCGGCAACACGCCATAGTAGAACGCATCATTGGACATGAAGAAGGTGAACGGCATGCTCACCAGCGCCGTGATCACGGCCAGGTACGGGCCAAGGAAATCAGGGATCACCGCCAACAGGCTCTTCGACATCGCATCGACCATGCCGGTGCCCGACAGGATACCGGTGAAGATACCCGCCGCAAAGATCAGCCCGACCACTGCCAGCACACTACCGGCGTGAGCCGCGACGCGATCCTTCTGCATTTGCAGGCAAGGATAGTTGACGATCATTGCAATACTGAACGCCACCATGAACAACACCGGCAGCGGCAGCAGGCCGGCGATCAAGGTGCACATGAGACCGAAGGTCAGCGCGCCGTTGAACCAGATCAATTTCGGACGACGGGCATCCGGGAACTGCGACACGCTGATTTCGCTGTGATCGATATCGTCGCCCACCAGGTGCAACTCACCCAGACGCGCACGTTCACGCTTGCCGTAGAAGTAGGCAATGATCAGGATCGCCACCACACCGGCGGCCATGGCCGGAATCATCGGTACAAAGATGTCCGAAGGGTCGACGTGCAGCGCACTGGCGGCACGGGCGGTCGGGCCGCCCCACGGGGTCATGTTCATCACGCCACCGGCGAGGATGATCAGACCGGCCATGATGCGCGGGCTCATGCCGATACGGCTGTACAGCGGCAGCATGGCGGCCACGCAGATCATGTAAGTGGTCGCGCCGTCACCATCGAGGGAAACGACGAGCGCCAGTACGGCGGTACCGACCGAAACTTTCAGCGGGTCGCCCTTGACCAGTTTGAGGATCTTGCGCACGGCCGGGTCGAACAGGCCGGAGTCGATCATCAGTGCGAAATACAAAATGGCGAACATCAGCATCACGCCGGTCGGCGCAAGCTTGGTGATGCCTTCGAGCATCATCGGGCCGATCTTCGGCGCAAAACCACCGAACAGGGCGAACAGGATCGGGATGATGATCAGAGCGATCAGCGCGGACAGGCGCTTGGTCATGATCAGGAACATGAACGTGATGACCATGGCGAAGCCAAGGAAAGTCAGCATGGGAATACTCCAGGCGTAGCGCGGCTAGTGGAATGAGCAGATCGTGGGGATCAGCGCAGAACGGGAAGCACGAGACGTACGGGTGGAGTGACAGCGCGGAGGCGGGCTACAGAGGACATCAGAATCACCATTGTTGTTGTTAATTGGGCCGCGCGGGCGAGCTATCACGCGCATTGGCCAACCGGTCTGTTGCCGGAAGTGAGGCGATCCTAATGGGGCAACCTTTCAGCCAGCTTTCGCTGATGAAAGCTTTGAATGAACGGTCAACCGGCCGTCGGAAGCGGCTGGAGTCAATGAAAACGGGGAGCGGAACGAAAAATCAGGCGAAGACGCTGTGATCGCAGACACATACGCTTTCAGTTCGGCGCGGCACCGTCCATGGTCACGAATATCAGCTACTGATCAAAAAACAGCCAGATTCAGCGGCCGCATGGCGCCCATCCAGATCGCATGCTCGGTGTGGTCGAGCAAGTCATCGCCAGTGTCCGGATGCAGAAACACCACCAGGCCCTGGCGATTGAGCGCCAGCCACGGCAGCACGTCGCCAATCAGCTCCGGGCCGAAGGCCAACTGGCAGCTCCAGTCCGGGTGTGGGCCGACCGGGCGTTCGTGGACGCGGCCCATTTTCACTGGGAACAACTGCGCGGCCCGCTCGCACAAGTCCCGCGCCTGATCAATCGTGCTGGCGTCGAAATAGACGTGGGCGTGGTAGCCCTTGATCGCTTGCATCTGAAAGCCTCAAAAATCGGTTCGAACCCTCGGCGTTGCGCGTATGTCACACGCCTTACAAGGGAAAACAAAAGGGATCAGCCATGAAAAATGCCGAAACCCCGGTGGTAAAAGTGGTGCTCTATGGTGCCATGAGTAGCCTGGGCGGCGCGTTGATGGCTGAGTTGCTGCGCCGACAGCACGAAGTCATCGCCATTCTCGACGACCTCACGGCGCTCGCGCCACGTCCGGGTTTGCGCACCAAAAGCGGTGATCTGTTTGATATCGAACGGGTCAATCAAAGCGTAGCGGGGAGTTCGGCGGTGATCTGCCTGTTGGATGCGCCGGGTTTGCCGTTCAGCAGTGATCACGTGGAAAAGTCCGTTGTACTGGGGCCGGTCGAACAGGTACTGGCCGTAGACGCACTGGTCGATGGCCTGCAACTGGCCAATGTTTCGCGGCTGTTTCTGGTGGGTGATTTTGCCGTGCTCGACGAGCCGGAACAGGAAGATCGCCTGCAACGCCACGCCGCCGAAGAGATTCGCGAAGCCCTGCAAAGCAGCCCGCTGCACTGGACGCTGATCAATGCACCCCATGGTGTAGCCGGATTGACGATCGAGCATTTCAGCCAGGTCGGCGGCAATCTGGAACCGGGTCTGGCCGAACCGCTTGAACGCCTGAATCGTGTGGCGGTGGGGATTGCCGATGAGCTGCGGCTGAATCTGCATGTGGGCCAGCATGTGAATTTTGTCGCGGCCACAGGCTCGTAAAAGATCACAGCCTTCGGCAGTTCCTACAGGGGACCGCATTTCAACTGTAGGAGCTGCCGCTGGCTGCGATCTTTTGATCTTCAAAGCGCAATCGACGGCAGCTCCAACCCGGTCAGCGACTCAGCACTACTGGCCTGCTCCGCCATCAACCATTCGACGAACCGTTGAATCAACGCACCGCGCCGTTTGCGCTGCGGCAGTACCACGTAATAACCCAGCCGCGACAGGGTGGTTTCGGCAATCGGCCGGCACAACAAACCCTGGGTCAGCAAGTTATCCACAAGGTGACGCCAGCCGATGGCCACACCTTGGCCGCCAATCGCCGCCTGGATCAACAGCGTGTAATTGTCGAAGCGAAGCTGCCCCGGCGCCGGCGGGGTGCTGATGCCCAGCTCACGGAACAGACCGCTCCAGTCAAACCAGTTACTGCTGTTCTCACCGCGCAGGTGCAACAGGGGAAACTCCAGCAAGGCCTGAGCCGGCAAGGGCAGGGGACGGTGCTGCAACAGTTGCGGGCTGCACACCGGGAACACTTCCTCGCTGAACAACCAGTGACTTTCACCCTGCTTGAAACGCCCATCGCCAAACAGGATCGCCACATCAATGTCGGTGCGCAGCATGTTGTGGTTGCGCTCGCTGGTGACCAGGCTGACGTCGACCTGCGGATTGGCTTCGTGGAATCGATGCAGACGCGGCATCAACCAATAGGCGGCGAAGGCAAAATCGGTCGCGACTTGCAGCACCTCGTGCTGCTGTTGTGCGCTGATCGCGCTCAATCCTGCGTCGATATTTTGCAAACCGAGCTGAACCTGCTCGAAAAGGATCGTACCGACCTCGGTCAGTTCGATCCCGCGATAGATACGGTCAAACAACCGCGTGCCGAGCTGATCTTCCAGCCGTTTGATCTGCTGGCTGATCGCCGGTTGCGTGGTGCCAAGCTCTACCGCAGCGCCGGTGAAACTGCGATGCCGGGCCGCCGCCTCAAATGCACGCAGCAGGTCGAGCGACAGATCACCAAGGGCTTCATACATAAGCTGTGCTTATCCTAGTCATTGCCCGGCGCGGGCTTTACCGGGTAGAGCATGGACTCCATGCTCAACCGCAGCAATGTCGCATAAATATTCACTATGGAATGCCGCGATCACATGAAGCGCAAGAATATTCTTTTCATCATGGCCGATCAGATGGCCGCGCCAATGTTGCCGATCTACGGCCCCTCGCCGATCAAACTGCCGAATCTTTCACGCCTCGCCGCCCAAGGCGTGGTGTTCGATGCCGCTTACTGCAACAGCCCGTTATGCGCACCGTCGCGCTTCACCCTGGTCAGCGGCCAGTTGCCGAGCAAGATCGGCGCCTACGACAACGCCGCCGATTTCCCTGCCGATGTTCCGACCTACGCCCACTATCTGCGCCGCCTCGGCTATCGCACGGCGCTGTCGGGCAAGATGCATTTCTGCGGCCCGGACCAGTTGCACGGCTACGAAGAGCGCCTGACCAGCGACATTTATCCGGCCGACTATGGCTGGGCGGTGAACTGGGATGAGCCGGATGTGCGGCCGACCTGGTATCACAACATGTCCTCGGTGCTGCAAGCCGGGCCATGCGTGCGCACCAACCAACTCGACTTCGACGAAGAGGTGGTGTTCAAGGCGCAACAATACTTGTTCGACCACATCCGCGAGGACGGCGACCAGCCGTTCTGCCTGACCGTGTCGATGACTCACCCGCACGACCCGTACACGATTCCCAAGGCGTTCTGGGATTTGTACGACGATGGCGAAATCCCGTTGCCGACAACGCCGGATCAACACGAACTCGATCCGCACTCGCAGCGCCTGCTGAAGGTTTACGATCTATGGGACAAGCCACTGCCTGTGGATAAGATTCGCGATGCGCGTCGCGCCTACTTTGGTGCTTGCAGCTATATCGATGCCAACGTCGGCAAAATTCTGCAAACCCTCGAAGAAACCGGGCTGATCGACGACACCATCATTGTGTTCTCCGGCGACCATGGCGACATGCTCGGCGAGAAAGGCCTCTGGTACAAAATGCACTGGTACGAGATGGCGGCTCGCGTGCCCCTGTTGATAAGTGCTCCTGGCCAGTTCAATGCAGGCCGCGTGAGCGCCGCCGTATCGACCGCCGACCTGTTGCCGACCTTCGTTGAACTGGCCGGCGGCACGCTGGAGCCGGGGCTGCCGCTGGACGGTCGGTCACTGGTGTCGCATCTGCAAAGGCAGGGCGGGCACGACGAAGTGTTCGGCGAGTACATGGCCGAAGGCACGATCAGTCCGCTGATGATGATCCGTCGTGGCGCGTACAAATTTATCTACAGTGAAAGCGACCCTTGCCTACTCTTTGACGTAACCAACGACCCGCGCGAACAGGAAGAACTCAGCCAATCACCGCAACATCGCCAGCTTTTCGACGATTTTCTCGCCGAAGCACGGGCCAAGTGGGACATTCCAGCGATCCACCGGGAAGTGCTCGCCAGCCAGCGCCGCCGTCGTTTTGTCGCCGATGCGCTGACCATCGGCAAGCTGAAGAGCTGGGATCACCAGCCGCTGGTGGACGCCAGTCAGCAGTACATGCGCAACCACATCGATCTCGACGATCTGGAGCGCAAGGCCCGTTATCCACAACCCTGCCAAAACCAATAATGTGAAGGGGAAGTCCATGCGCAAGTTATCCACAGTAGTGACGGTCAGCCTGCTGGCTCTGGGCAGCGCCTCGGCATTTGCCGAACAAAGCTGCGAAACGGTGAAGATGGCCGACCCCGGCTGGAGCGACATCGCCGCGACCAACGCCATTACCGGGTTTCTGCTGGACGGCATGGGCTACAAGGCCAAAATCGACACCCTCGCGGTGCCGATCACCTTTGGCGGGCTGAAGGATGGCCAGGTGGACGTGTTCCTCGGCAACTGGATGCCGGCGCAGCAGGGCTTCTACGACAAGTTCGTCGCCACCGGTGACGTCACGCAACTGGCGAAGAACCTCGACGGCACCGAGTTCACCCTGGCTGTGCCCGACTACGTGTGGGATGCGGGTGTGCATAACTTTGCCGACCTGAACAAATACGCCGATAAATTCGACAAGAAAATCTACGGCATCGGCTCGGGTGCGCCGGCCAACATCTCGCTGCAAGAGATCATCAAGAAGAACGACTTCGACCTCGGCCAGTGGAAGCTGATCGAGTCCAGCGAACAGGCGATGCTTGCCGAAGTCTCGCGGGCAGTGAAGAAGCAGAAATTCGTCACCTTCCTTGGCTGGACCCCGCACCCGATGAACGTGCAGTTGAAAATGCATTACCTCAAGGGTGGCGAGAAGTACTTTGGCGATACCGGCAGCGTGTTCACTCTGACGCGCAAGGGTTACGCCGAGGCGTGTCCGAACGTGGGTAAATTGCTGACCAATCTTTCGTTCACTCAGGAGATGGAGAACAGCATCATGGCCGAAGTGGTGAACAAGAAGGTCACGAATGCCGAGGCGGCGAAGGCCTGGATCAAGGCGAATCCGGCGGTGTTGGACAAGTGGCTGGAGGGCGTCAAAACCGTGGATGGCAAGGATGCGTTGGCTGCGGTGAAGGCGAAGCTTTAATTTAGCGCGCACAGATCGTTCCCACGACGAGGCGTCGAACCGTCCGCCTGGGAATGCCTCAACGGACGCTCCGCGTTCGGCTTTGAATGGGACGCGGAGCGTCCCGAGCTGCATTCCCACGCAGAGCGTGGGAACGATCGGCGTAAGGGCTGATACCCTTGTTTAAAATTTCAACTGCGAGGACCCATGGCCTTCCCCAGTCGCCGCTCACTGCTTCCCTTCCTCACCTGGCTCCCTCGGCAAACCCGCGCCAGCGTCGGACGGGATCTGATCGTCGGCCTCAGCGGGGCGATTCTCGCGTTACCGCAGTCGATTGCCTACGCGCTGATCGCCGGTCTCCCACCTGAATACGGTCTCTATGCCGCTATCATCCCGGTATTGATCGCCTGCCTGTGGGGCTCGTCGTGGCATCTGATCTGCGGCCCTACCGCCGCCATCTCGATCGTCCTCTACGCCAGCGTGAGTCCGCTGGCCGTCCCGGCATCACAGGACTACATCACCCTGATCCTGCTGCTGACCTTCCTTGCCGGGATTTTCCAGTGGTTATTGGGTTTGCTGCGCTTCGGTGCGCTGGTGAATTTCGTCTCGCATTCGGTGGTGCTCGGTTTCACTTTGGGTGCGGCGGTGGTGATTGCCATCGGCCAGTTGCCCAATTTGTTGGGCCTGGATTTGCCGGCCAAAGCCACAGCGTTGGACAGTCTTATGGATCTGTTGCAGCACCTTGGGGCTGTGGATAAACCCTCCGTGCTGCTCGGCATCGCCACGGTGGTGGTTGGTGTGGTGCTGAAACAGTTGCTGCCACGCTGGCCGACCCTGTTGATAACGCTCGTGCTGGCCAGTCTGATCGTGTGGATGTGGCCGGCGATGTTCGGCCATGTGCATCTGGTCAGCGCGTTTGTCGGGCGCTTGCCGCCGTTCAGCGGTTTGCCGCTGGATCTGGACTTGATCCTGCGCCTGCTGCCCAGCGCAGTGGCGGTGGGCATGCTCGGGCTGGTCACCAGCCTGTCGATTGCCCGCTCGATTGCCGCGCGCTCGCAGCAGTTGCTCGATGCCAATCAGGAAGTCCGCGCGCAGGGCTTGTCGAATATGCTCGGGGCATTTTTTTCCGGATCCTTGTCGGCCGGTTCGTTTACTCGTTCGGGCCTGAGTTACGAGGCAGGCGCGTGTTCACCGCTGGCCGGGGTGTTTTCGGCGATCTGGGTCGCGCTCTTCGCGATTTTTGGTGCCGGGCTGATCGCGCACATTCCGATTCCGGCGATGGCTGGCAGCATTCTGTTGATTGCCTGGGGGTTGGTGGATCATCGCGGCATTCGCGCGTTGCTGCGGGTCAGCCGCGCCGAGTTCGTGGTCATGGCGCTGACCTGCCTGGCCACGCTATTACTGGAGTTGCAGACCGCGATCTACGCTGGCGTACTGGCGTCGCTGTTCTTCTACCTCAAGCGCACATCGCAACCGCGTGTGCAGCATTGGCGCGATGGCGAAGACGATGTGCTGCGGGTCGGTGGCTCGATCTTTTTCGGCGCCAGCCATTACCTGCAAGTGCGCCTGCAACGGATGCACGGCGCACGGGTAGTGATCGAGGCGCAACAGATCAACTTCATCGACTATTCGGGAGTCGAGATGCTGCATCAGGAAGCGCGGCGCTTGTTGCGCCAGGATCGCAGCCTGACTTTGCGTGGGGCGCGCCCGCAGGTGGTCGAGGAATTGAGAAAGCTGGAAGGGCCGGAGAAGTGTCCGATCCGGTTTGAGGACTGATTGGCGATCAAGGTAATCCTTGTGGGAGCGAGCCTGCTCGCGAAGACTGCGGCACATCCAGCATTGATGTGTCAGACAGACCGCTTTCGCGAGCAGGCTCGCTCCCACATGGCTATTTATTGGGCCAACTGGCGGCGTAGTTCGGCGAGCACAGGCGCGGTGTCCGGGCGTACCCCACGCCACAAAAAGAACGCTTCAGCCGCCTGCTCTGCCAACATCCCCAAACCGTCCATCGACACCGCCGCGCCATGCTCGCTGGCCCAGCGACAGAACGCCGTCGGCTCCTTGCCGTACATCATGTCGTAGCACAGGGTTCTGCCCGGCTCGATCAGGCTCGGCGCAATCGGCGGCACATCGCCGGTGAGGCTGGCGGAGGTGGCATTGATGATTACGTCCACCGGCTCCTGTAACCAGTCGAAACCACTGGCCAACACCGGCCCCAGATCGCAGAACAACTCGGCCAGCAATTCGGCCTTGTCCACCGTGCGATTGGCGATGATCACCGACGCCGGTTTTTCCGCCAGCAACGGCTCCAGTGCCCCGCGCACCGCGCCACCGGCACCAAGCAGCAGAATGCGTTTACCGGTCAGGCTGAATCCGGCATTCACGGTCAGATCGCGCACCAGACCGGCGCCATCGGTGTTGTCGCCGAGCAGCGAGCCGTCAGCCAGTTTGCTCAAGGTATTCACCGCGCCAGCGCGTTGTGCCCGGGCTGTCAGGCTGTTGGCCAGACGATAGGCGTCTTCTTTGAACGGTACGGTGACATTGGCGCCGCGACCTTCCTGGAAAAACGCCGTGGCGCAGCCGAAAAAGTCCTCGAGGGGCGCCAGCAACGTGCTGTAGTCGAGGCTCTGCCCGGTCTGTTCGGCGAACAGCTTGTGAATCATCGGCGACTTGCTGTGGCCGATCGGGTTACCGAAAACGACGTAACGATCCATCAGAAGTCCTCAGGCCTGGGCCAGCCAGTCGCGGTCTTGCAGGAAGTATTCGGTCAGACGCGCTTCTTCGCTGCCGGGCTCGGCCTTCCAGTCATAGCCCCAGCGCACTTGCGGCGGCAGCGACATGAGGATCGACTCGGTACGCCCACCCGATTGCAGACCAAACAGCGTGCCACGGTCGTAAACCAGGTTGAACTCGACGTAGCGGCCACGGCGGAATTCCTGGAACTCACGTTGCTGCGCAGTGAACGCGTCGTTCTTGCGTCGCTGCACGATGGGCAGGTAAGCATCGATGTAGGCATCACCGATGGCGCGCATGAAGGCGAAACTGGTGTCGAAATCCCACTCGTTCAGGTCATCGAAGAACAGACCGCCGATGCCGCGCGGTTCGTGACGATGCTTGATGTGGAAGTAGCTGTCGCACCATGCCTTGTAGCGCGAATAGACGTCCGGGCCGAACGGCGCGCAGGCCTGTTCGGCGACGCGGTGCCAATGGATGCAGTCTTCTTCGTTGCCGTAATAAGGCGTCAGGTCGAAGCCGCCGCCGAACCACCAGACTGGCTCTTCACCTTCTTTTTCGGCAATGAAAAAGCGCACGTTGGCGTGGGAGGTCGGCACATGCGGGTTGTGCGGGTGAATCACCAGCGACACGCCGAGCGCTTCAAAGCCGCGACCTGCCAGTTCCGGGCGGTGGGCGCTGGCCGACGGCGGCAGACCGCTGCCGAAGACGTGGGAAAAGTTGACGCCGCCCTTTTCGATCAGCGTGCCGTTTTCGATCACACGCGTGCGACCGCCACCCCCAGCAGGCCGGGCCCAGGCGTCTTCGACGAAGCGCGTGCCGCCGTCCTCGTTTTCGAGTGCGGCGCAGATACGGTCTTGCAGGTCGAGCAGATAGGCCTTTACGGCGTCGGTGCGGGTCGTCATGGCTTCACCTTGAATCGGGGCATAACTACGCGGCGCCCCGCAGGCGGGGGACGGCGCAAATGGGCGCGTAGCATACCACCGCAGACCCGCGCGCCGCAGTTGACGAAGATCAAGCATGGGAGTTGGATAGGGGGCTCACAAAAGACCCAAGGAGAGCAGGCAGATGGCAAAGCGTATCCAGTTCCGCGCCCACGGCGGTCCCGAAGTGCTCGAATATGTTGACTACTCACCGGCGGCACCCGGCCCCAATCAGGTACGGGTCGCCAACAAGGCGATCGGCCTGAATTTCATCGACACCTACTACCGCAGCGGCCTCTATGCACCGCCTGCTTTGCCATCTGGTCTGGGCGCGGAAGGCGCGGGCATCGTCGACGCGGTGGGCAGCGAAGTCACCCGGTTCAAGGTGGGTGATCGCGTCGCTTACGGCAGCGGCCCGCTGGGCGCCTACAGTCAATTGCACGTCTTGCCTGAAGCCAATCTGGTGCATCTGCCGGACGCCATCAGCTTCGAGACGGCTGCCGGGGTGATGCTCAAGGGCCTGACCGTGCAGTATCTGCTGCGCCAGACCTATGAACTCAAGGGCGGCGAAACCATTCTGTTCCACGCCGCTGCCGGGGGCGTCGGTTCGCTGGCCTGCCAATGGGCCAAGGCATTGGGTGTGAACCTGATCGGCACCGTCAGTTCGAAAGAAAAGGCCGAACTGGCCAAGGCCAACGGCGCTTGGGCGACCATCGATTACAGCCACGAAAATGTTGCTGAACGCGTGCTCGAACTGACCGACGGCAAGAAAGTCCCGGTGGTCTACGACGGCGTTGGCAAGGACACCTGGCTGACTTCGCTGGACAGCGTGTCGCCGCGTGGTCTGATGGTCAGCTTCGGCAATGCGTCCGGTGCAGTGGACGGGGTCAATCTGGGTATTCTCGCCGCCAAGGGCTCGCTGTACGTGACCCGGCCGACCCTGGCGACCTACGCCAACAACGCCGAAAACCTTCAGCGAATGGCCGATGAGCTGTTCGAGATGATCATCAGCGGCAAGCTCAAGGTAGACATCAGCCAGCGTTATCCGCTGGCCGATGCGGCGAAGGCACAGACCGAGCTTTCGGCTCGGCGGACTACCGGCTCCACCATCCTGCAGCCCTGACAACAAGCGTCCCCGGTGAATCTTCATCGCGTCATAGGGGGGCGCCCAACTCGAAAAAAAACGGCGTCTTGCCGGCCAGGGTTGTTTCAAACTCATGCCGTTCAAGGCGCTGCACCTGCAAACCCAGGACTCCGGGCAACCTGAGCAATGCGCAGGCCTGCTTATCTCTTTGCAGTTCCCGCTCGATGGCGCTTTCTGCGCCGGCAGGCAACTTGTCCCGGGCGATGACCACAAGCAGGCGGGCACCGCCAGCCTGTCTCTCAATCTGCATCTGCAGATCGACAGCATGCAGATCGGGCAACGCTTGCCTGAGTACGCCGAGAACCTGCCGCTGAGTAATGATCGCGCCGCCCAGCTTGATCGAAGTCTCGACTCGTCCTTCCAGTTCGAGCACGGGGAACGGGCTGCCACAAGCGCAATTCGACCCTTGCCGCAGGATCCGCCCCCCCGATCACCAATCCGATAACGTAACAGCGGCACATGATCGGGTAGCAGGGGCGTCAACAGAAACTCGCCAGCCTCACCTTCGGCCACGGCTTGCAGGGTCAGCGGATCAACCACTTCAAGCAGCATTGCGTCGGCATGCAGATGATAGAAACCGTGCTCAAGGTGTTGGCACTGATAGCCAATGGGACCGGTCTCCGTCGAGCTGTAACCCAGCGACCGAATCTTGATGGCCGGCCAGTCCCTGGCCAATTGCTCACGCAGCTGTTTACTGCAGGGTTCCCCGATGTAGTAGAGCCATCTCAGACTGGCCAACTGCTCGACGTCGATGTCTTGATGGTTAAACAGCGCCGCGGCAAATGACGGCGTGCAGATCAGCGCATCGACGGTTTGTGCATGAATCAGCTCGGCAATCCTCACAAGCCCCATCAGTGAACCGGCAGGCAACAAGCGGGCGCCAATACGCTCGACGAGCGCTGCCGCGTATTGAAAGGCCCCCTGCATTTCGCCGGCGGTCAGGCAATTGATGACAACTGCAGGACGCTCATCTGCGGTGCCAAACACCCGCGCGCCGAGCGACACGATACGGGCGTTGAACGCCCAGGAGTGGGTAATGTGTTTGCGCTGCCCGGTGCTACCTCCCGACGTCAGGGTCAGCCCACCGCCAGGCGCACAGTGGGAGGCCTGGGCCATTGCGCAAAACAACACACCGCCCAGATCGTCCTCTACCGCCTGCATCGGCAGTCGATGTAAATCTTGTGGACTCTGTACGTGGAGGATTTGCGGGCAAAGTGCGCGAAACCAGGGCAAAGAACGCGCATAAGCCAGTTGCCGGGCAAGGGCTTCACTCACTGTCAGGGGATCCCAGTCTGCAACCGCGCGGATTTCATCGTTCATCGCCATGTCCTCCCTGACGAATGCCCAACTCATCGAAGCCGCCACTGATGGCACTGGCCAGTCGTTGTAGCTGGTCCTGGCCATGATTCGCGCTGATGGCCAGACGCAAAATCGCCTCACCTTTAGCCACCACCGGAAACAGTGCGGTGGTCACCGCGAAAGCCTCTCGACGCAGGTGCAGCGCCAGACGGATCGCATCTCGTTCGCCCCCGACGCGGACGAAACGAATAGGCGAGGCGACTTCATGATTGCCTAGCACCGGTCCGAGCAGACCGTCGATCAGCGCCAAATTTCCCCACAGGGCCGCCTGCAATTGCCCAAGCTCCGGCGAAAGGTGGATAGCCCCCGAGGCGACCGCCGCGCCAACACCGCCCATCGACAGAGGCCCGCCGAAGGTATAGGTCGACGCATGGCGTCGTATCAGTTCTGCATCAGCGGCCGAAAGCACGGTGATCGCTCCTCCGGTTGCCCCGAACGCCTTGGACAGCGATGACAGGAGGATCAGGCGATGCCGCAGTCGATCATCGGCCGCCGTCAGGGCGTAACCGCCCCCGGCCACGCCATGGATCGAGGTGCCATGGGCGTCATCCGCATACAAATATCCTTCGAAGCGTTCTGCCAGTTGCAGCAAGCGGTTGACCGGATACAGACCGCGCATTGAACCGATGCTGTCGGTGAGGATGATCGGCGTATTGCCAGCCGCTGCGGCTGTCGAACACAACTGCTCGACTTGTTGCACATCGCTGCAATCACACCTTTGTACAGTGCCGAATTGCCACAGAATACCTTGCAGCACTTGCATCGAGGCATGGGCAGCCCGATCAACGATCCAGCAGGGACCACGACGCAAGGGGTAGGACGGCAGCTCACCGGATCCCAACAGCGGCAGACATCCCAGATGCGCGCTGCCCACCGAGTTGAAGGTGACGGTATGCCCCTGAAATATCTGGCTCAATTGCTCATCCAATGCACGCATCGGCGGCAGAAGTGCCCGGGTACGCGCTGCGGCGAATTGCACACCGAAGCACTCCACTGCATCCACCGCCCCCTGAATCAGGCGCGGGTCGCACTCCAGCCCGAGATATGAGCATGAGAGAAACTCGGTCAGTCGCTCGCCGTTGCTCAACTCGATGTCCTTGCCCTCGCGCCGCACCAGCTCCAGGCCATTGAGCCCGGCATCGAACAACTGCTGCTGATCGTCGCGCGCCTGGCGGACACGATTTTTCAACCAATTGACAGTCGGTTGCTGAGTGTTCATCGAGATACCTGCGAAGTTGTCGTCCGGCGATAGACCTGTACACGCCAGAGCTGGGTTTTTTCGCGTGCGATAGCGGCCTGGTGATCGCCGCTGACATCGCAGAAGCCTGCACAATCGGGCTGGATAACATGCAAATGTCCGCGTATGACCGTCAAAGCGTTCTCCGCCATGGACGGACGCAGTCGCTGCAAGACAGCGGCACCCGCGACGTCGGGCAAAAAGGAAGGCACGTCCGAGAGCGAGACGAAATCGACGTTTCTGTGCATGGCCACGCAGTCGAGAATGTCTGCCTGCACTACCCGCATCTCGCACTGTTGTTGTGCCTCACAGGCACGCTTGAAAATCTTCGGATCGCACTCCAGCGGGAAGCCCTGGGGATAGCGCAACTCACCGAAAAACAGCATTTGCAGGAAGAAACTCTTGCGCACGATTTGCGTAGTGAACAAGGCATGGAAAATCTGTAGATACGCATCCCTGGTACTGATACCGAGGTTGTTGGCTGGAAAAGCACCTTTGTAGAGCAGCGAATTGAGCACAGCTGCATTGCCAAGCAACGCAATCACCGCCCTCCAGCGTTTGCGGGGAAAGCGGGTTCGGTAATAATCCGTTTGCTCGCCGAGGTGGCTGTACTGAAAAATTGCTCGACCGGCCTGGCCGGTAAACAGTCCATTGATTTTCGCCAACCGCTGCAGCGTCCGTTCAAAAGCCCCCATGTAAATCGGTGCTTGCCAGCGCCGCGCCTGAAACAGGTCTGCCAACCAGCGGCGATCTTCCCGCGGCAGATCCAGGTGTTGAAAGATGGCTTGCCGTCGTGTCGTCAACGTCCCCGTCCGATACCCCATAAAGTCCATGAACGACTCGTGATCGGTCTGTTTCAGCAGGGCAAAGCGCAACCGCGTAAACGCCAGTTGCGGCGCACTGATATCGGCGCAGGTCATTCTTGCCGGTTTACGGGCCAGCAGTGGCAAAAGCCTTCCACCACTCCCTGCGACCCCCACAACATGCCCGGCACGCTTGGGCAGGATCGCGTATTCAAGCGCCGCGTCTTCATCTCCCAGCGCGTAATTCAAACGCTCGAAATAGTCAGCCATGCCTGCCTCCGTCCACCAAACCTGAAAATCGACGTGATGGCTTCATGATTTATCCAGGGCGTGAAGGAAGTCGTAGCGGGGCGCGAGGCCGTTTTGCCAAGACTCATACTGTTCGTAAACGGCCTCAAGCATGTCGCCGGTCAGGCGCAAGCTGGTTTCCATCACCGTGTTAATGGCCTCCCAGTCGGCTTGACACTTACATGTGCGGCGCAGAATGAGCTTGATTTCATTGAAGTGTTCTATATCGATATCCGAGTGAGCGATAAAGAACGTCAGCTGGGCGGTGCTTAGTGCAAGTATTTCGCTTAGTTTACTGATGAGTGGCGTGATGAACTGGTAGGCGTTTTCTGCCCAGTAACTGTATCCAAGCCGTTGCAGCGGATTACCAGTAAAGGATATCCAGTACAAATAAGCGATCAGTACTTCGGTTTCCGGTAACGCTGGAGGAATATCAAACAGCTCATTTTTCAAGCCAAGACTCATGACATCGTGCAAGGCCATTTTTTCATGCCCTACTTCTTGCGCCGCATGTTCAAAACAGAATTTTGCATAGACCGGATTATCGGCATGGCGCACACCCACCAATCCCTGATTGCGTGCATTGTGCGCGGTGTAGTGAAAGGTTTCGATCATGTAGATTGCATACAGCGCTTTGGAAACAGTCCCTTCGCGTATGGCTTTTACCAAGCGCGAGTTATCGAGAATATCGGACCAGGTCTTTTCGATGCGTTGATCAAGCAGGCTCAATTGTTGTTCAAAACTGACGGGCGCATTCATCGTGGTTCTCCAGTGGGTTGGCGGTGGCATGAACGGGTTGCTGAACAGCGGCGAGGATTTGCCCCCATTCAGCCGACAGCAACCAGTAGTCGCCGCGTGCACGTTGGTCGAGATGAAGAGCGTCGGCGCTGATCGGTGTCAGGCCAAAACGCTGAAACAGGCGCCGCTGTGGCGATCTGCAGAGGGCAGTGACGCCTCGATAACCGCGCTGGATCGCCCACTCGGTGGCAGCTGCCAGGAGTCCGTTGACCCAAACGGGTTGCTGGTTTTGCGAATGCGTGATCAGCCGGCTGAACTCGACATGGCGCGACAGCGCCACGGTAGGCGACAAATGCCGTTGCGCCAGCGATGCCCATTCAAAGGGCGATGGGGTCACCCTTAATACCGCCACCAGTTGATCGCATTGATAGAGCAGAAAGTGGGTACTGCGCGCGGGGATTGCCAGTTTGGTTTCCAGCAACCGGGCTCTGGACGTCAGCATGTAATGTTGCAGTCGAAGGCGAAATTGCCGCCCCATGAATCGATCAGGTTCTCGTGTGTCGGATCCCGCTTCAAGAATAACAATACGACAATTGTCATGATGACTGTTTACTGTCGCCTGAAGCACCTGCAGATAATCCGTGAGTTGTAAATCCGTAGTGTCCATTCCTTCTCCGCAGACGTTAACTTATCAAAGTTTTCTGAACGCATTGAAAGGATGGATGCTTTTAGAAATACCGCCACTGCGCTACTTCTGATAATGACGTGGGAAAAGTTACAGACCTTTATCAATGGGTAACTTATCTGACACACGAAATAGGCAAAACTTAAACAAACCGTTGTAAGTTTAGAGTTCTATGGAGGATAAATCGCAGACAGAAGTAGTACTCCTCACCAATAAGGCTGAGGAGTACTCGATAGAGTGTTTTCGGGAAATACGTCAGTCGGGACGAATGACCTTACCGGAAGCCAGATCTCGAATGACGCTGGGGTTCTTGCGCCCGCCCAGTTGCCCGCCCAGTACCAGGTCGATTTGTCCCCGGAAGTACTGCTCGACGCGCAACCGCGTGCGCGCCGCCGGCCGGCCTTGCGGGTTGGCCGATGTCGAAATCAACGGCCCTACCATCGAGCATAAGTCCCGCACCTGCGGATGATCGCTGACGCGTAGCGCCACCGTGTCATGCACCCCGGTGACCCATTCCGGCAGCAGATTCTGGTGTGGCACCAGCCAGGTGTTCGGCCCCGGCCAAGTGCTGGCCATGCGGTCGATCCAGTCTTGCGGGAAGTCTTCGAACAGGAAGTCGAACTGGCGAATGTTGTCGGCGACCAAAATCAGGCCCTTGTCGACCGAGCGATTCTTGATCGCCAGCAGCCGATCCACCGCTTCTTCGTTCCACGGGTCGCAACCCAGCCCCCAGACGGCTTCGGTTGGATAGGCAATGACCGCCCCAGCGCGAATCTCTCGTGCGGCTTGTTGCACACGCCAACTGTTAACCATGAAAAAATCTCCGCAAACAGGTTTCGCGCAGTTTACCGATCTTCCTTGTAAAACCTAGCTCGTCCTCGCCAGCCAGCGACCGTTTTCACACACGGCGCGGCCATCCATTTCCAGTTCGGTCAGCGCCGCCAGCACTTTGGGTAACGCCCAGCCGCAGCTTTGCGCCAACGCTTCGCTGGTATGCGGTGCGGCGTGTAGCAGGCTCAGCAAGGGGTGATCCGTATCGGCCGGGTCTGTGGATAACGGCAAATGCTGCCAGCCCCGCAAAGCTTCGAGGATGTGTTCGATGGTTTCCACCAACACCGCGCCATCGCGGATCAACTGGTGACAGCCGCGCGCACCGGGGTGATGGATCGAGCCCGGGATCGCATAGACTTCGCGCCCCTGTTCCGCCGCCAGCCGCGCGGTGATCAGCGAACCACTGGCGACACTCGCCTCGACCACAAGCACGCCAAGGGATAAACCACTGATGATCCGGTTGCGTCGCGGGAAGTTGCTCGCGGTGGGGCCAGCATCCAGCGGAAACTCCGAAAGCACCGCGCTGCCCGAGGCAATCATCGCGTCAGCCAGTCTCCGATTGCGCTGTGGATAAAAATTTTCCAACCCCGTACCTAACACCCCGACCGTTTGCCCACCGACATCCAGCGCTGCCTGATGCGCAGCGGCATCAATGCCCAGCGCCAAGCCACTGGTGATGACAAAACCGGCCCCGGCCAGGCTGCGGGAAAACGCTGCGGCGGTGTCCATTCCCGGGCGCGACGCACGGCGGCTACCGACCATCGCCAGTTGCGGCCTCTCCAGAATCAGTGGGTCACCCGCCACGAACAACAGGGGCGGCGGATCGGGGATTTGCGCCAGCAAGGCCGGATAGTCCGGCTGGTCCCACATCAGCAAATGCTGACCCGGCCGCTCTAGCCAGCGCATTGCATGGCTGGCGCCGTCGCGCACGTCGGGACAGCGTCGCGCCTCGGCACACGCCGTCGGCAAACCCAGCGAGCGCCAGGCACTGGCCGGCGCGCTGATGGCTTTGGACGCCGAACCAAAGGCTTCGAGCAATTTGAGAAAGCGCTTCGGGCCGATTTCCGGTAAGCGGTGCAGGCGCAGGCGCGCTTCCAGTTCCGCAGGGGAAACTGGCGTGTAGACAGGCAGGGGCATGGATCATCCTTGATCGTTATAAGTCCCGAACCATTCGGGACAAGCTGTGGATAACTCTGTTGGTAACTTGTTAAGCAAGCTTATGGATTTCGCACTTTATCGAGCACCGCCAGCGAGCGCGATGCATTCAGCACCAAGCCGTAGCTGAGCTTGTCGTAAGTGCGGAACACCATCAGTAACCCGGCCCGTTCGTCGGGGATTTTCAGCGGTTGGCCGGTGACGCGGTCGCGAACGGTTTCGCCGGTTTTCATCACGACCAATACGTTGCCTTCGGCCAGACCATCGCGTTTGCCTTTGTTCAGTGTGACGACGTCCATCACGCCGATCTGCGTGACGCCGCGCGGCACGTCGATGATCACGCCATTGATGTCGGTGGTCGGAGCACTGGGCATGAAGGTCGAATTGATCGAACGCTCTTCGCCACTGAACAAGCGATCACCCAGGCGCACTTCCTGGGTGGTGCGTTGCAGGGCGAGGGTGGCGACGTCGCCTTCGGTGGCCACAATCTCACCGCCACCGATGTCGTCGGCGTTGATCCCGAGGAATTCCTTGGTTTGCGGATCGGTATAGACCTTGCCCTGACGGAAGATCCCGTAGACCGGTTGATTCGGATCGAAATGGCCACGGGCAAAGATCCGGTCGCCAGTGCCGCTGAGCACGCGCTCCGCGTCACCGGCGACGATGTACGGCGCCTTGTCGAAATCCTCGACCTTGTCGACGATGCGGTTGCTGAGCAGGAAGCTGTTGATCGATTTCAGCGGAATGCTCGGAATCGCCTCGGCCACCGGGCTGGTGCGAATGCGCGGTGACAGTTTGATGGTGCCGCGCGACTCGCCGCGATTGAGGGTCAGACGCGGCTGGCCGTTGACGTAGCTGAGCGTCAGCGTATCGCCGGGATAGATCAGATCAGGGTTTTCGATTTGCGGGTTGGCCCGCCACAATTGTGGCCATTGCCAAGGCTCGCGCAGGTATTTGCCGGAAATGTCCCAGAGCGTATCCCCCGAAACCACCGTGTATTGCTGTGGAAAACCATCCCTGAGTTGCACTTGCCCTTGCGCCGCGCCAGCCGAAGCCAACAGCAGCAGGGCGAGTAGTGTTTTCCTCATGCAGTGAATCCCTTTATCATGTGCGCTCGCGTGAACCGTCAGAGCCCCCGTGGCTCGCTTCTGCCAAATGCAGAAGCTACGCTTCACAACGGTAGCCTGCATCTTCGGACCTGCCAGGCCATCGACCCGACTTTACTCAATACGTGCAGCAATCAGCCTATGGCCATTTTAAACATCCTCGAATTCCCGGACCCGCGTCTGCGTACTATCGCCAAGCCTGTGGCCGTAGTGGACGACGAAGTGCGTCAGTTGGTCGATGACATGTTTGAAACAATGTATGAAGCGCCGGGCATCGGCCTTGCCGCGACCCAGGTCAACGTGCACAAACGTATCGTCGTGATGGACCTTTCCGAAGACCGTACCGAACCTCGGGTGTTCATCAATCCCGAGTTCGAATCGCTGACTGACGAAATGGATCAGTACCAGGAAGGCTGCCTCTCGGTGCCGGGCTTCTACGAAAACGTCGACCGCCCGCAGAAGGTCAGGATCAAAGCGCTGGACCGCGACGGCAAGCCCTATGAGCTGATCGCCGAAGGCCTGCTCGCGGTGTGCATCCAGCACGAATGCGACCACCTCAACGGCAAATTGTTCGTCGACTACCTGTCCACGCTCAAACGCGACCGGATCAAGAAGAAACTGGAAAAGCTGCATCGCCAGAACGCTTGATGCCCTCCTTCAAAGGCTTGCTGCGGCAAGCCTTTTTCTTTTTATGAGACCCCTTCATGACTGAGCCACTGCGCATCGTTTTTGCCGGCACCCCGGAATTCGCCGCCGAACACCTCAAGGCCCTGCTGAGCAGCCCTTACGAGATCGTTGCGGTCTACACCCAACCGGATCGTCCGGCCGGTCGCGGACAAAAACTGATGCCGAGCCCGGTTAAACAGCTGGCGCTGGAAAATAATATCCAGGTGTTGCAGCCACCGACGTTGCGCAACGCTGACGCTCAGGCTGAACTCGCCGCACTGAAGCCGGATTTGATGGTGGTGGTCGCCTACGGCTTGATCCTGCCGCAAGTGGTGCTGGATATTCCGCGTCTGGGCTGCATTAACAGCCACGCGTCGTTGCTGCCTCGCTGGCGCGGTGCGGCGCCGATCCAGCGTGCCGTGGAAGCGGGCGACGCCGAAAGCGGCGTGACCGTGATGCGCATGGAAGCGGGCCTCGATACCGGGCCGATGCTGCTCAAAGTCGTTACGCCGATCACTGCCGAAGACACCGGAGGCACTCTCCACGATCGCCTCGCCGAAATGGGCCCGCCAGCCGTGGTGCAAGCGATTGCCGGTCTGGCGACCGGAACGCTGGAAGGCGAAGTGCAGAACGACGAGCTCGCCACCTACGCGCACAAATTGAACAAGGACGAAGCACGCATCGACTGGAGCCGCCCAGCCGTTGAGTTGGAGCGACTGGTACGCGCCTTCAATCCATGGCCGATCACCCACAGCACCCTCAACGGTGAAGCACTGAAAGTGCTGGCGGCGACACTCGCTGAAGGCAGCGGCACACCCGGCAGCATTCTCAGCGCCAGCAAGGACGGCCTGATCGTCGCGTGTGGCGAACAGTCGCTGTGCCTGACCCGCCTGCAATTGCCCGGCGGCAAGGCGCTGAACTTCAGCGACCTGTTCAACAGCCGCCGCGAGAAGTTTGCCGTCGGCACCGTGCTCGGCGCAGTGGTGGACGCGCAATGAACCCGCGTCTGGCCGCCGCCAAGGCACTCGCCGCCGTACTCAGCGGCAAAGCCTCGCTCAACAGCTCTCTGCCAACGCAACTGGACAAGGTCGAGGATCGCGATCGCGGCTTCACTCAAGATCTGGCGTTCGGCACTGCGCGCTGGCAGCCACGCTTGTCGGCACTGGCGGAGAAACTGCTGCAAAAGCCGTTCAAAGCCGCCGATGCTGACGTCGAAGCGCTGCTGCTGGTTGGCCTCTATCAACTGCTCTACACCCGCGTGCCGGCCCACGCCGCCATCGGCGAAACCGTCGGTTGCGCCGATAAGTTGAAAAAACCTTGGGCCAAGGGCTTACTCAACGCAGTGCTGCGCAACGCTCAGCGCGAAAGCGAAACGATTTTCGCCGAGCTGGAACGTGATCCGGTTGTACGCACCGCCCACCCGCGCTGGCTGCAAAAATCCCTGAAGGCGTTCTGGCCTGAGCAATGGGAAGCGATCTGCGAGGCAAACAACGCGCATCCGCCGATGATCCTGCGGGTCAACCGCCGCCATCACAGCCGCGATGCCTACCTCGGTCTGCTGACTGAGGCCGGGATCGCCGCAACACCCTGTGTCTACAGCCGCGACGGCATCATTCTTGAAGCCGCCGCTGACGTGCGCAGCCTGCCGGGTTTCGCCGAAGGCTGGATCAGCGTGCAGGACGAAGCCGCGCAACTGGCTGCCGATCTGCTCGATCTGGCGCCAGGCCAACGGGTGCTCGACGCTTGCTGCGCACCGGGTGGCAAGACCTGCCACATCCTCGAAGCCGAACCGGCGCTGACCGGCGTGGTAGCGGTGGATCTGGAAGCCAAGCGTCTGGTACGCGTGAAGGAAAACCTCGAACGCCTCGGCTTGAACGCCGAACTGATCGCCGCCGACGGTCGCGACATCGACAAATGGTGGGACGGCAAGCCGTTCCAGCGCATCCTGCTCGACGCGCCGTGCTCGGCCACGGGCGTAATCCGTCGCCATCCGGACATCAAGCTGACCCGTCAGCCCGACGACATCGCCGCCCTCGCTTTGCTCCAAGGCGAGCTGCTCGATGCGATGTGGAAAACCCTCGAAGTCGGCGGCATCCTGCTTTACGCCACCTGCTCGACTTTGCCGACCGAGAACACCGAAGTCATCGCCGCGTTCCTTGAACGCACAACCGGCGCCCGCGAGCTGGACCTGGCCACGACTGCCGGGATCAAACAGCCCCATGGTCGCCAATTGCTGGCCCAGCAGGGCGGGCACGACGGGTTCTACTACGCCAAGCTGATCAAGATCGCTGCTGCGCGCAGCTAAACGGATTCAACGGAGTGACTGGATGAAAATCATCATCCTCGGTGCAGGGCAGGTCGGCGGTTCGCTGGCCGAACACCTGGCGAGCGAAGCCAACGACATCACGGTGGTCGACACCGACGGCGAGCGCCTGCGCGACCTCGGCGACCGCCTCGACATCCGTACCATTCAGGGCCGCGGTTCGCTGCCGTCGGTGCTGCGTCAGGCCGGCGCGGACGATGCCGACATGCTGGTGGCAGTGACCAACAGCGACGAGACCAACATGGTCGCCTGCCAGGTCGCCCACACGCTGTTCCACACCCCGACCAAGATCGCCCGGGTGCGCGAAGCGTCCTACCTCAACCGTGAAGAGCAGTTGTTCCAGAACGAAGCGATCCCGGTCGACGTGCTGATCAGCCCCGAGCAGGTGGTGACCAACTACATCAAGCGCCTGATCCAGCATCCCGGCGCCTTGCAGGTGATCGACTTCGCTGACGGTGCGGCGCAACTGGTCGCGGTACGCGCTTACTACGGCGGGCCATTGGTGGGTCAGCAACTTCGTCAGTTGCGTGAACACATGCCGAATGTCGAGACTCGCGTAGCAGCGATTTTCCGCCGTGACCGGCCGATCCTGCCCCAGGGCGACACCGTGATCGAGGCCGATGACGAAGTCTTCTTCATCGCCGCCCGTGAGGACATTCGCGCGGTGATGAGCGAAATGCGCCGTCTCGACGAAACCTACAAACGCATCGTCATCGCTGGCGGCGGGCAGATCGGCGAACGTCTGGCCGAGGCTATCGAAAGCCGTTATCAGGTGAAGATCATCGAGATGAACCCGGCGCGCTGCCGCTATCTCTCCGACACCCTCGACAGCACCGTGGTGTTGCAGGGCAGTGCCTCGGATCGCGATTTGCTCCTGGAAGAGAACATCGCCGACGCCGACATCTTCCTCGCGCTGACCAACGATGACGAAGCCAATATCATGTCGTCGCTGCTGGCCAAACGGCTGGGGGCGAAGAAGGTGATGACCATCATCAACAATCCGGCTTACGTCGACCTGATTCAGGGCGGCGACATCGACATCGCCATCAGCCCGCAACTGGCAACCATCGGCACCTTGCTGGCCCACGTGCGCCGAGGCGATATCGTCAGCGTGCACTCACTGCGCCGCGGGGCGGCGGAAGCCATTGAGGCGATTGCCCACGGTGATGCGAAGTCGAGCAAAGTCATCGGCAAGCCGATCGAGAAAATCGGCCTGCCGCCGGGCACCACCATCGGTGCGGTGATTCGCAATGAACAAGTGATCATCGCCCACGACGACACGGTGATCGAAGCGGGCGACCATGTGATCCTGTTCCTTGTGGATAAAAAGCATATTCGCGATGTGGAGAAGCTGTTTCATGTGGGGTTGAGCTTCTTCTGATCCTAAATCTGCGTTGTTTGAGATGGCCTCTTCGCGAGCAAGCCCGCTCCCACATTTGGAATGCATTCCTCCTGTGGGAACGGGCTTGCTCGCGAAGACGGCCTCACTAAACCCCGTCAACACCTGACACTCCCACGAAAGGAATCCACCCATGCTCGAATCCCTGGAAAAAATGCTCGCCAAGGGTGTGGATAACTCATTGCTGCGCTTCGGCCTGGGCAAGGGTTACCTGGACTTGGGTGAAAACGCCAAGGCTGCCGAGCATTTCCAGCGCTGTGTCGGCTTCGATCCGAAGTACTCGGCGGCCTGGAAACTGTTAGGCAAGGCGCAACTGGCGCTGGGCGATCACGCCGCCGCGCGGCAGGCATGGGAACAAGGTCTGGAAGCCGCCCGCGCCCACGGCGACAAGCAGGCCGAGAAGGAAATGACCGTGTTTCTGAAGAAGCTCGATCGTCAGACGCAATAATCTACAGGTAGCGCAGGCCGATACCTTCGGCATCCACGGTCACCACTTCCATCCGCACGCGCGGCGCGCCTGTGGGTAAACCCTGCACCTGCCCATAAACCACAGCGCCCTTGGGCAATGACGCCAGACCCGGATGCTGCACAAACACCCCGGTGGGCGTCAGATTGCGCGTCTGCCCGAGGCATTCGCCGAAGCTGTCGTGGGTAATCTTGATACGAAACGACTTGCGGTGTTCGGACATCTGCTGCGCCCTTGTATGAACGGTTGTGGATAACCTCGACGATGAGGTTATCCACAGATCATGCCAATCACTTCTCTAACGTCTCAGTACCAGCGTACTTCGCCCGGCGGACGTTTCTTGAAGCGCTTCATGCTCCACATGTACTGGCTTGGATAAGCGGCGACGTAGCGCTCGACGACTTTGCTCATCGCGGCGCAGGACTCTGCCGTATCGGTGCTGTACATAGCCTCAGGCGCGGCTTCGAGGATCACTTTGTAGCCGGAACCATCGGGCAGGCGCAGGGCATGCAGGAATACGCCGACGGCTTTGCCACCGGCCAACATGTTCGGCACGAATTTGCTGGTCAGTGCCTGAGTGGCAAAGAACGGCACGAAGATCCCGGCGGATTCGGCCGGTTCCGGGTCAGCGGGAATGCCCACTGCACCACCTTTGCGCACTTCCTTGATGACGCTGAGGATGCCTTCCTTGGTCGACGCGGCGACTTTGTTGCCCAGTTGCACGCGTTGCTTGCGTAGCAATTCATCCACAGCCTTCAACTTTGGCGGACGGTAGAAAATGATCGGTTTGCACTGGCTGCAATAGAAGTGGTTGAGCACTTCCCAGTTGCCCAGATGGCTGGTGATGCCGACTACGCCTTTGCCCGAAGCCAATGCATCCTTGAGGACGTCGAGGCCTTCGACTTCGCGCACCAGGTCGATGGAACGTTGCGCCGGCCAGATCCACGCGCAGGCGCTTTCGGTCAGGGACTTGCCGATGTCTTTCAGGCTCTGGCCGACCAGACGCTCACGTTCGGCCGGATCCATCTGTGGAAAACATTTGGCCAGGTTGATCCGCACCACGTCGCGGGAACGGTTGGGGGTTTTCCACATGATCCAGCCAATCGCCGAACCCACGGCCTGTACGGCTCGCCATGGCAGCAGGGCAAACAGCCGCAGAGCGCCTACCAGCAAGGCGCCTTTAAACTTTTCCACAGGTCACTCCTGATCTTTGTGCTGTGCGCGAGGCGGGCATTCTAACCGCCGTTGACGAGCTGCGCGTAGCGGTCGCAATCCTGCGTGTGATCCATGACCATGCCCGAGGCCTGCATCAACGCGTAGCAAATGGTCGGGCCGACGAACGTGAATCCGGCCTTTTTCAAGGCTTTGCTCATCGCCAGCGCTTCGGGGGTGATCGCCGGGACTTCGCTGCGATCCTTGAAATGATTGATGATCGGTCGGTCGCCGACGAACGACCAGAGCAACGCCACCGGGTCCTCCAGCGCCAGCCAGGCCTGGGCATTGCGCCGGGCGGCGTTGAGTTTGAGGCGGTTGCGGATGATGCCGGGATCAAGCATCAATTCGTCGATTTCAGCGTCGCTCATCTGCGCCACGCGCTGCACGTCGAAGCCGAACAACACCTCGCGATAGCGCTCGCGTTTGCGCAGCACGGTGATCCACGACAACCCGGCCTGGAACCCTTCGAGCAAAAGCAACTCGAACAAACCCTGCGCATCGCGTAGCGGCGTGCCCCACTCCTGATCGTGATAAGCCATGTACAGCGGATCTTCGGTACACCAAAAGCAGCGTGGCATAAGGCTCCAGGGGGCGTGCGCAGCAACGAATCGGGTATACTCCCGCTCTTTAAATCGCAGCCCAAGAAACAGGTGAATTTCGTGAGCCAGCCTACGCCAGCCGTGCGTACCTTCCAAGACTTGATCCTCGCGCTCCAGCAATACTGGGCCGAGCAAGGTTGTGTGGTACTTCAGCCCTACGATATGGAAGTAGGCGCCGGCACTTTCCACACCGCGACCTTCCTGCGCGCCATCGGCCCGGAAACCTGGAACGCCGCTTACGTGCAGCCAAGCCGCCGTCCGACTGACGGCCGTTACGGCGAAAACCCGAACCGTCTGCAGCACTACTATCAATTCCAGGTAGTTCTGAAGCCGAACCCGGACAACTTCCAGGAACTGTACCTGGGCTCCCTCAAGCATGTCGGTCTGGACCCGCTGGTCCACGACATTCGCTTCGTCGAAGACAACTGGGAATCGCCGACCCTCGGCGCCTGGGGTCTGGGCTGGGAAGTCTGGCTCAACGGTATGGAAGTCACTCAGTTCACTTACTTCCAGCAGGCGGGCGGCATCGAGTGCTACCCGGTGACCGGCGAGATCACCTACGGTCTCGAGCGTCTGGCCATGTACCTGCAAGGCGTGGATTCGGTCTACGACCTGGTCTGGGCCGACGGCCCGATGGGCAAAGTGACCTACGGCGACGTGTTCCACCAGAACGAAGTGGAGCAGTCCACCTACAACTTCGAACACGCCAACGTCGACAAGCTGTTCGAACTGTTCGACTTCTATGAAGGCGAAGCCAAGCGCCTGATCGAACTCGACCAGCCGCTGCCGTTGCCGAGCTACGAAATGGTGTTGAAGGCCTCGCACACTTTCAACCTGCTGGATGCGCGACGGGCGATCTCGGTGACCGCGCGTCAACAATACATTCTGCGCGTTCGCACCCTGGCGCGTTCCGTCGCCCAAGCCTACCTGCTGGCCCGCGCCAAGCTGGGCTTCCCGATGGCGACCCCGGACCTGCGTGACGAAGTACTGGCCAAGCTGGAGGCTGCACAATGAGTGCGCAAGATTTTCTGGTTGAACTGGGCACCGAAGAACTGCCACCCAAAGCCCTGAACACTTTGGCTGACGCGTTCCTCGCCGGTATCGACAAAGGCCTGCAAGCCGCCGGCCTGAGCTACGAGAGCAAAACCGTCTACGCCGCGCCGCGCCGTCTGGCTGTGCTGATCACTGCGCTGGCCACCCAGCAGCCGGATCGCAGCATCAACCTTGACGGCCCGCCACGTCAGGCGGCGTTCGACGCTGAAGGCAATCCGACTCAGGCTGCCTTGGGTTTTGCCAAGAAGTGCGGCGTCGAGCTGAGCGAAATCGACCAGAGCGGCCCGAAACTGCGCTACAGCCAAAGCATCGCCGGCAAGCCGACCGCGAGCCTGCTGCCGACCATCGTTGAAGACTCGCTGAATGACCTGCCGATCCCGAAACGCATGCGTTGGGGTGCGCGCAAAGAAGAGTTCGTGCGTCCGACCCAATGGCTGGTGATGCTGCTCGGTGACCAGGTCATCGACTGCACGATCCTCGCGCAGAAGGCTGGTCGTGATTCCCGTGGTCACCGCTTCCATCACCCGCAAAGCGTACGCATCGGTTCGCCGTCGAGCTACCTGGCCGACCTGCGTGCTGCCTACGTTCTGGCTGACGCCAACGAGCGTCGCGAGATCATCAGCAAGCGCACCGAAGAACTGGCCACCCGTCAGGAAGGCACGGCAATCGTTCCACCGGCGCTGCTCGACGAAGTGACCGCGCTGGTTGAATGGCCAGTGCCGCTGGTGTGCTCGTTCGAGGAACGCTTCCTCGACGTGCCGCAAGAAGCGCTGATCACCACCATGCAGGACAACCAGAAGTACTTCTGCCTGCTGGATGCCGACGGCAAGCTGCTGCCACGTTTCATCACTGTGGCCAACATCGAAAGCAAAGACCCGCAGCAGATCATCGCCGGTAACGAGAAAGTGGTTCGCCCACGTCTGACCGACGCCGAGTTCTTCTTCAAGCAAGACAAGAAGCAGAAACTCGAAGTGTTCAACGATCGCCTGAAGAACGTGGTGTTCCAGGAAAAACTCGGCAGCGTCTACGACAAGGCCGAGCGCGTATCGAAACTGGCGGCGTATATCGCCGCACGCATCGGCGGCAACGCATCGTGGGCTGCCCGCGCAGGCGTGCTGTCAAAGTGCGACCTGGCCACCGAAATGGTCGGCGAGTTCCCGGAGATGCAAGGTGTCGCCGGTTACTACTACGCGCTCAATGACGGCGAGCCGGAAGATGTCGCGCTGGCACTGAACGAGCAGTACATGCCTCGCGGTGCCGGTGCTGAGCTGCCGGCGACCCTGACCGGTGCAGCCGTCGCTATCGCCGACAAGCTCGACACCCTGGTCGGCATCTTCGGTATCGGCATGCTGCCAACCGGCAGCAAAGACCCGTATGCCCTGCGCCGTGCGGCACTGGGCGTGCTGCGCATCCTGATCGAGAAACAACTGGATCTGGACCTGAACGACGCCGTGGCCTTCGCCGTGAACGGGTTCGGTGCCAAGGTCAAGGCTGCCGGCCTGAACGAGTCGGTGCTGGAATTCATCTTCGACCGTCTGCGTGCGCGTTACGAAGACGAAGGCGTCGATGTCGCCACTTACCTGTCGGTACGTGCCCTGAAGCCGGGTTCGGCGCTGGACTTCGACCAGCGTGTGCAAGCGGTGCAGGCCTTCCGCAAACTGCCGGAAGCGGCAGCACTGGCGGCGGTGAACAAGCGTGTTTCCAACCTGTTGAGTAAGGTTGAAGGCTCGGTGCCGACCGTGGTCGAAGCCAAGTACTTCGACAACGCCAACGAGTTCTCGCTGTACTCGGCGATCCAACAGGCTGACCAAGCTGTGCAGCCAATGGCAGCGGCGCGTCAGTACAACGAATCGCTGGCACGCCTGGCGGCACTGCGTGAACCGGTCGACGCGTTCTTCGACGCGGTGATGGTCAATGCCGAAGACGCCAAGGTTCGAGCCAACCGTTACGCGCTGCTGGCGCGTCTGCGCGGCTTGTTCCTGGGTGTTGCTGACATCTCGCTGCTGGGTTGAGGGATTGCTGTTGAAACTGCTGATTCTCGATCGGGACGGGGTGATCAATTACGACTCCGACGCTTACATCAAGTCGGTGGCGGAGTGGATTCCTTTGCCCGGCTCGATCGAGGCGATTGCGCAGTTGAGCAAGGCCGGCTGGACGGTGGCGGTCGCCACCAACCAGTCGGGCATTGCTCGCGGCTATTACGACCTCGCCACCCTAGACGCCATGCACGCGCGCCTGCGCGAGTTGGTGGCCGAGCAGGGCGGTGACGTCGGGCTGATCGTGTATTGCCCGCATGGGCCGGATGAAGGCTGCGATTGCCGCAAGCCGAAACCGGGGATGTTGAAGACCATCGCGCAGCATTACAACGTAGCGCTGACCAATGTCTGGTTCGTTGGCGACAGCCTTGGTGACCTGGAGGCCGCCAAAGCCGTCGATTCACAGCCAGTTTTGGTAAAGACCGGGAAAGGCGAAAAGACTCAGGGCAAAACCCTGCCGGTTGGCACTCTGATTTTTGACGATCTGGCGGCGATTGCCGCAGAACTTATCCACAACTAGAGTACTTCTGAAATTCCTGACCAGGGATTGATCGGGAGTGCGCTTGAACAGTCGGGCATTGCCCGTAACGGTAAACGTCGCCATGTCGATACTGCGGGCCTTCAGAATCTTCCTCTTTTACCTGCTGCTGGGCACCACGTCCTTGCTGTGGTGCAGCCTGAGCTTTTTCATCGCGCCCTTTTTGCCATTCAAGGCGCGCTATCGTTTTATCAACGTGTACTGGTGCCGTTGCGCCTTGTGGTTGACCAAGGTGTTCCTCGGTATCCGCTATGAAATCAAAGGCGCGGAAAACGTGCCTGACCGGCCCTGCGTGATTCAGTCGAACCACCAGAGCACCTGGGAGACGTTTTTTCTCTCCGCTTATTTCTCGCCGTTGAGCCAGGTGCTCAAGCGCGAATTGCTCTACGTGCCGTTCTTCGGCTGGGCCATGGCCATGCTGCGGCCGATCGCCATTGACCGCGACAACCCGAAAGCTGCGCTCAAACAAGTGGCGGCTAAAGGTCATGAACTGCTCAAGGACAACGTCTGGGTGCTGATCTTCCCGGAAGGCACACGTGTTCCTTTTGGCACTGTCGGCAAGTTCTCCCGCAGTGGCAGCGCATTGGCGGTAAATGCGGCGCTTCCGGTCCTGCCGATTGCACACAATGCCGGCAAGTTCTGGCCGAAAATCGGCTGGGGCAAGAAGTCCGGTGTGATCACGGTGGTCATCGGTGAACCGATGTACGCCGAAGGCACGGGTCCTCGCGCCATCGCCGAGCTCAACGACCGGGTACAAGCCTGGAACGAGAAGACTCAGCGGGAAATGGGTTCGCTGCCACCGGGCCCGCAAACCTCGGCTGCAAACGATCAGATTGCTGTCTGAGATTTTGTGGATAACCTGTGTACGGTTTTGTTGAAAAGGCTTGAATATTGAAATTAAGTAATTGATTTACTTACATATTTCTCAAGCTCATAAAAATCCGTAAAAGGTGCATAAGTTTTTTTCGGAAGTAAAAAAACCGGCTGATATAGCCGGTTTTTTTGTGCCTGATCACTCAGGGATCAGCGGCAATTCGAGCAAAAACGTGGTGCCCCGATCAACCACGCTGCGGCACTCGATTCGGCCACCATGGTGATCAACCACGGCTTTGACCATCGACAGACCCAGGCCTACGCCATCGATCCCTTGGGCTGAGGAAAAGCGCCGGTATTGAATGAACAGATCGGGCAACTCTTCGGCGGCGATACCTTTGCCTTGATCCGTCAGCTCGCAGCGCAACCATTCATTATTGCAACTGACACGCAACTGAATCGTGGTGTCGGCCGGGCTGTACTTGATGGCGTTTTCCAGCAGATTGAACAGCGCGCGTGTCAGCAGCCCCTGGTCGGCCGACACCAGCCGTTCCTGGGATTGCTCATCCATCTCGTGCAGCAGTTCGATGTGTTTTTGCTGGGCGATCGGCAACGCCTGATCGAGCACATCGAGTACCAGCATGGCGAACAGGCTCGGCTGGAACTGATAGGTCTCGGATTCGGCCCGAGCCAGCAACACGAAGCCGTCAGTCAGATCTAAAGCGCGGCGGACCTGACGCTCGATCTGCTCAAACAACGGTGCATCAACCCCAGCCTGATGACGGTGGACATCGAGCAGAGCAAGGATCGCCGAATGAGGCGCCCGCAGATCGTGGGAGAGGAATCGCAGCAAGACGCCGCGTTGCTCCTCGGCTTCACGCTCGGCACTCAGATCCGTCAAGCTCAGCAGCCATCCGATTGGCGTGTCGCCGTCCACCGGCAGCAACGCGGCACGCTCCAGGCGCAAGCTGCGTTCCTTGTGATCGCGAAACTCCAGTAGCGGCAGGGCGGACAACAGTGGACGCGACGCTGTGGACAACTCCGGGTAACCAAGCTGCGCCAATTGATCGAGAACGTCATCTCCCACCAAAGAATGATCGAACAGATGGCGAGCCTTGCGATTGCCCAACAGAATCTGCCCCTTGGGGTCGCTGATCAATGTGGCAACGGGCAAGTACTCCAGCCCGTCAGCGATGAACCGCCGCGTATCGCGAGTACGGCTCATGGCTTGCTCGAGCGCCATGATCTGGCCCTGCAAGCGATCAGCGCTGGTGAACTGTGCACGGCGGCGCTCGGGAAAGACTTTCGGTTCGCTGTCGAGGCGCGCCAGTTCCCAACCGAAATACGTGAGCACCACACTCAGGCGCCGCCAGTTCCAGATCAGATAACCGAACAGCATGCCCAGCGCGGAGGGCGTGGGCGACCAAAAGCGTTTGAGTTCCGCCAGACCGGCGCTGGTCGCCAATACGCACGCGATGCCGACCAGCGTGACCCATAACGCCAGTCGCGGCCGCCACAGCAACAGCCCCAGCACGCATGCCACAAACACCACTGACACCAACGCGCTCAACCCCGGCGTTACGTCGTGCAGATTGACCTGCGCTCGATACGAAAGCAGCGCAGTCAGCGGTAACAGCACTAGACTTATCCACAACCATTCGCGCACCAACTGGCGAAACAGTCGCTGGACCTGGCTCGGCTCGCGGCTTTCATGCCGTCGGCGGTCATTCATGAGGAAAAAGGGCAGGGCGGGTGAATGGTTTCATAGGCCACAGGTCTGAGACATGACTCGAAGAATCATAGCGGACGTCGACCACCGGCGGCCGCTTACTTTCATAGCGTTGGCTGAGCGACCAAAGTTGACGGCCAATGCCCAGCAACAAGGAACCATCGCGTATGCGAGTTGCGATACTGGACGATGAACCCGCCGAACTGCGCCGGGTTGAGCAGACCCTGCAGCAAATGGCCGATGCTGGCGAACAGCCTTGGTCGCTACACAGCTTCGAACGCGGCGAGGATCTGCTGCGACAGCTGCGCCGTGAAACCTTCGACCTGTTGATCCTTGACTGGCAACTGCCCGACCTCACGGGGCTGATGCTGCTGCGCTGGACTCGCGAACATATGGAGGCACCACCCGCAGCAATCATGCTCACCAGCCGCGACGGCGAAAGCGATATCGTCCAGGCCCTCAACGCCGGCGCCGACGACTACGTCAGCAAGCCGTTCCGGCCCAATGAGTTAAAGGCGCGGGTAGCGGCGGTATTACGTCGGCATCACCAGCAACGTAGCGCCGCCGCCGAAGTGCTGAGCTTCAATGACCTGACCTTCGATGACGCCGAACTGACGGTGACCCGCGAGGGCAAATCCATTGTCATGACCGAACGCGAGTACCGCCTGGCGCGCTGCCTGTTCAGCAACCTCGGGCGACCGTTGTCGCGGGATTATCTGTACGAACGCTTCTGGCCCCACGAAGAAATCGCCTCGTCACGGCCGCTCGATACGCACATCTACCGGCTGCGTAACAAGCTGGGGCTGACGGCAGATCGTGGGTGGCAGTTGCTGACGATTTACGGGTATGGGTATCGGTTGGAGAGTGTGACGACGGCGGGCGAGTGAATCGCGGGTAATAAAAAAGGCCAACGCAATGCGTTGGCCTTTTTCGTTGGAGCCGACCGGGATGTAGGTTCACTGTTGGCGCTGGTGCGACTTTAACCCAGACTGTCGGAATTCATTGACCCACCCGAATACTCAGTAAACGATGGCCTTGCGCGGGATTTCAGCTGCTGAATATGGGTCAGTCAAAATCAGCAGCTTGGGTCAAAGTCGCACCAGCGCCAACACAGTGGTCATTCACAGCATCTCACCCGCCAACAAGGCCCGGGTCTGGAGGAAACAAGGTCAAGGCTTCAACGAGAGGGCGACAAAAAGCCACCTCTCAGAGGCACGCATCAAAAAAAACCGGATTAGCTGACGACAGCCCCTTTCGGGCCACTGGCAATCAACGCGGCCCCGCAGGCGGTTTTCATACCGTCGAGCGCGATGGGGGTGCCATCGACGGTGTAGGTGCTGCTGCCTTCGGCAATCGGGAATATCCCTTTGCACAACGGGCAACTGACCTTGTGACCGACCCCGGCGATCGGCTTGCCGTTGAGGTCGGTCTGGTGGAAGGCTTCGAGGACTTTTCCACCGTGGGTGGTGGAGTCGCCCAAGCGAATTGCGTCTTTCATTTCGTCCCTCCTTTGACTATTGGTCGCTAACTCACACTCATTCGGGCTCAGTCCGCGTTTATCGAGCACGGCAACTCCATTCAACCCTCTCGTCGTGATCAACTGCAAAGACGACGGAACACAGGTGCTGCAGACAACTAGTTAGTCCGAGAGAAGAGCGGCAAATTTTCGATGTACTTCTGCAAGTTCCAAAGCTTCTGATTCAAATAACTCGACCGGGTCGTCGTGTTCAGTAATTGCCTTGATCTGGATAGATATTTTCACCAAGCACTAACTTACATCAACTCGTGCACAGGTGATTTTCTTCAGAGACCGGTTTAGGGCTAAATCGCATGACGACGCTCCCATTTCTCACTGCTAGCGCGCCAAACGCTAACCCCATCAATTTTTGGTTCATCACGCTCTACGATCATGGTGTATCGATAACGTTGTTTCAGCCATTTTTTTCTGACTGCCTGAATATTCGTTTCCTTATCTAGCTGTTCTTCGGTATCAGCTAAAATGGTCTGTTCATACTCCGGAGGCTGTCCAGTACCTAATGTATCGAGCCTTGCTGATCCAAGAGCAATTGAAGCTTTCACACTCAGATTTTCAGAGAATATCGCTTCCAACCTTGATTTTGCTGCTTCATTCGCCTTAGTCCGATACCCCGAATCAGTCTTGTATGCGTCGCATCGCTTCTCGGCATGAAATCCCACCTCCCACTCATGCATCTGCGAAAGAAAATTTTGTAATCGCTCACTAGGTGACATAAAACGCTCCTATCAACAATCACACGAACAAGGGTTGTGGAATAGCCGACTTTCAGTATTCCCGTCAACTCTCGCCTGGTACAAAACAGAATGAGGTCGAGTGGCACCTTCATCGTACTGAGGGGTGACACGTACTATTACGTTACTACCGCCTTTAACAGCTTCGGCAATATCTCCCTCAAAGTCACGGAACTCACCACGGTTAACACTAGGGGCTTGAGGAAAAATGTTCCCCTTACCACCGCTTCCACCCAGTCGATTTCCGATGGCATGGCCAGCGTCGTCCGTATTACAGCCTAAGTTACGCGCAAACCCCCGTGAACTGGTGTTGGTATCTGTCCCAGTTCCCAAATCTTCAGGTCGAATTTTCGCGGTTACCTGTTTGCGCCATATCCTTGCCCTTCTCCAACATGTCCCAACTCTTGCTCGGCAATACTTTGGCGACCATCGCCTGCACCTGACTCGGCACCTCTTCAGGCCCCGGCGGGTTCAACGGCCATTCCGGTTTACCGATGTAGCTGCCATCGCTCCAGGTGTCCGCCGGGTCTTTGCCGAACAGCACACGCGCCGGGCCCATCAAGAAAACTCCTAAGACTCTTATCGTTCCTGGATCCGCGAGAACTGATATTTCGTCAAGCTTGATATTCTGATCACAATCGACTGCAGTGCCATGAAGGGTGAAGCATCTTAGACTCTTCATAATTTGAACCCCAGGGTTCACGTTTTATAAACATCAAAAAACGGTGCACCCTGAAGGATTCTAGAAGTGTTATTGCGCCTTGACCCACGCGGAAATCATTTTCTTTATTTCATCCATCAAGGATAGTTTTCCGAATATAACAAGCTCACATCCCGCTTCCTTGTCGTTGTACGAGGAAACCTCATCGACCTCCTCGTCTAATACTATTCTAAGAATTTGACCATTTACCTCATTTCTTGCAGAAAAAATTGGATTTCCGTCCATGAACGGCGTGCCGTTTGAAAAGAATGTATTGTAAAAAGGCGCCTTGAATACTTCACTAGCGACTTCGTTTTTCTGAACCTCTAGATAAAAGAATTTATAAAGATCCTGCTCTAGCTGGAAATAGCTGTCTTTGTTGCTCAGGTAGTCATCAAACATTTTTTCTACTCCACAAATGCTTTGCCAGTAATTACTTCGATATCAACGCGCTCACCTTTGGTATCGTTTACCTTGAACGTCTTACTGATATACGCATCCGCTCCGCCGCACTTAGCCGAATTATCGATATATTTGTCCGCCTTCTTGAAAGCATCCTGTCGGGCTGCTAGGTCTTTCTTATTGAGTTTTCCTTTCAACTCCTCAAGCTTTTTCTTAGCATCGCTAGCGGTCAGAGGCGTATCTTGGTTCCATGCGACAGACTCTTCAAGCTTGGCACCTTGAGCTTGAATACGTCCTCTATGGGCTGCCAATCCTAAAGGATCGACCCACCCCATAGGATTCGGGGCATACTGATAAATATTTATGCCACCCTCATAACTTATTGGGTCCTTACTAATAAACCGCCCTACCCCCGGATCATAGTACCGATACCGGTTGTAATGCAGCCCCGTCTCATGATCGTGATACTGCCCCTGGAACCGTATCGGGTTCATAACGCCATGCTGCCGCGCCCACTCCGAACGCTGCTCCGTCACCTGCCCCCACGCCTTGTACTGCGCGGTCCACGCCATGTTGCCTTGCGAGTCCGTCAGTTCCTGCGGCGTACCGAGGTGATCGCATTGATACCAGGCCAACGCGTCAAACACTAATGCCGTGGCCTTGTGATTCCACAACGGGTCCTCATCCAGACTGTATTCACCACTGTAATCCGGCAGTCCGATCAGATCGATTGGCGCATGCCGTACAGCCTGAGCGATCGGGACGAAGGTGCCCGGTTCGAAGACGTAGTGCACCGTGCGACCCGGTTCGCCATCGCTTTGCGCTGGGCTGCTTTCCCAAGCGAGGTTGTCGCCATCCCAGCCGTACAAGGTGAAGCCGCAGCCGAGTTCGCGTTGTTTGCGGGCGTGTTCGTTTCTGTTCCAGAGGGAACCTGCTTCCGGGCGCTGTTTGTAGTGGGCACGGGAATTTTTGTGCAGGCGGCGTCCCAACGCGTCGTAGGCGAAATCCACGCTCAGGCGCGAGTCTTCGAAATGCACCAGTCGATCAAACAAATCCCACTGCAGATCACTGCGTTGACCGTTGTGCCAGCGCTGGATCTGATTACCGCGCTCGTCGTAATCGTAGTGGGTGCCGGCGTATTCGCGCAGCAAGTTGTCGACCAGTTTGCTGCGCGGTGGGGTCAGGTCCAGTGGGCGGCGAATTTCCGTTGCCTTGTCGTCCAGCAAGTTGCCGGCCGGGTCGAAGGCGAAGGTTTCCACGCCTTGACGTGTGGTAGCGCTGAGCAGTCGGCCGACGGGATCGTAACGATAGGCGAGCGGGCCACGACGACTGTCGTTGATGTCGGTCAGTTGGCCGGCAGCGTCGTAGGTGTATTCGCGTTTGAGCAGTGTGGATTTGTCGTCGCTGCAGCCCAGCAGTTGCTCTTGGAGGCGACCGGCAGGGTCCCAGCTTTGAGTTTGCAGCAGGTGGTTGCCTTGATGGCGGGCGACTTCGCGGTGCAGGTCGTCGCGCTCGTAACCGATCAGTTCGTGGTCGTCCAGGCGCAGACCGAGCAGGTGGCCGCTGCCGTAGGTCAACCAACTGACGCGGTGGCCGTCCGGGCGCACGGTAGCAACACGCTGATTCAGCACGTCGTACTCGTGCTGCCAGATTGCGACGGTGGGCTTTTCCAGTCCTAGGTAATGTTGGTGCTCGCGCAGCAGATTGCCGGCCGGGTCGTGGAACCATTGCAGGCGGCTGTCGGCGTTGTCGGCCAGCACCAGGTTGCCGTTGCCATCGTAGGCGAAAGTTTCGCTTTGCGACTGGTCGCCCAAGGTGGCGCGACGCTCGGTCAAGCGGCCCATCGGGTCGAAGCTCAACGAGATGACGCGTTGGCCATTTATCGATTGCGCGAGGCGCCCGGTGAGTGGGTCGTACTGATAGCGCGTGCTGCGTCCATCGAAACCGCGTTCTTCGAGCAAACGACCGACCGGGTCGTAGTGGAACTGCGCACGCTGTTCGTTTTCGTTTTCCAGCGCCGTTAACCGCCCGAGACGGTCCCAGCGATAGCGCAGGGTTTGCTCGGCAGCGTCGATGCGTTCGGCGATCAAGCCAGCAGCGGTATAACTCCAGGTGGTGCAGCGATCCAGACCATCTACATGCGCCAACAATCGACCTTCGGCGTCGCGCTCAAAGCGTTCCTCGGTCTTGTCCGGGTGCTTGATCAGCACCAGTTGGCCAGCCTTGTATTCGTATTCGATGGCGTTGCCGGCGGCGTCGGCGTCGGTGAAGCAGATCATTTGCCCCAGTTCGTTGTACTCCCACGCGCTGGTTTTGCCCGAGCAATCGACGTATTCGACCAGTTGCCCGGCGTCGTTGTAGTCCAACGTCTTTTCGTTGCCGTTGGCGTCCTTGATCGCGGTGGGCTGGCCGGATTTGTTGTAGGCGTATTCGGTTTTGTTACCCAGCGGATCGAGCGCTTCGACCAGATTGCCTTGGTCGTCATAGGCGCGCTGCCACTGACCGCCCTCAGCATCGCTGATCTTGATCAGCAGATCCTGATCATCGTAGGCGTAATGCATCACCGTGTGATCGGCGCGGATGTGTTCGAGCAGGTTGCTGCGTTCATCGTAGCTGTAGCGATCGGTGCTGCCGTCGGCATTCACACGGCGCACGATGTTCTTCGCCTCGTCGCGGAAGAACCATTCCGAACGCTCATCGGCGTAGCGAATGCGATAGGTGTAGCCAAGGATGTCGTAGTAGTGCCAGGTCTCGTTGCCGAGAGCATCGGTGACGTAGGTCAGACGGATGTTTTCGTCCCACTCCAGACGTGTGTCGAAGCTGCCGTCGTCCGCCCATTCGCGGATGGCTTTGGCCTTGGCACTTGAACCGTCCCACTGCAAATTCATGCCGCGCCCGGTGCGGTCGGTGTAGCGAGTGATCAGGTGATGCTGGAACTGATACGACCAGACGGCGCCGTTCTCGTCCTGCGCCTGAATCAGGTCGCCATAGGCGTCGTACTGGTACGCACAAAGCTGTCGCAGCGGCTCGCCGTCGACGATCTGCCAGAGGCCGATAAACCGGCCGTGATCGTCGATCATCGTGCCGAGGTGCGAGTGCACCTTGCTGGTGTCGTTTTCCTGGTAGGTGATCAGGTCGGAGAGCACCGAGTGTTCGCCGTGACGATGCTCGTAATGCAGCATGATCCCCGTGCCATTGCGCAGCGAGATATTGCTCAGCACATAGCGCTGGCCACGGCGGACGTAGGTTTCCTTGCGTTCGAAACCACGGCACAGCAGCAGTTGATCTTCGCCACTGCGAACAAGGGTGATGTTTTCGATGGCGTCATAATGGAACAGACCGAGTTTGGGCAGCGGATAGCCGTGGTCTCGGCCATCGGCGCCGTAGAACGTCAGGCCCTCGTCCACGCAGTCGAAACGCGTGGTGAACTCGCTGATCCAGCGGGCACCGAGTTCGCTCTGATCGTAGGCGTCGAGGCGCGAGTTATAGGTGCGCGTCCACTCGACCGGGAATGGGCCGGGCAAGCTGAAATCGGTATGGCTGAGGCTTTCTGAACCCAGAGCAAAATTGATGCTGTGTCGGGTGCTGGAGCAGGCGCAGTTTTTCTTCGGCTGGGGGGCGTGAGTTGCCGGGGCCTGTTGACTGTTTGCACCCAGGCCACCCTCAGAGGCCGTGTGCTTGGCCTGACTGGTCTTGTTAGGTTTGACACCAGCACTTTGGCCATGGGCGTTGCGTTTGCGCCAGAGGGTGACGGCGCTCGACAGGATCAGCAGCAACCAACCGATGGAGTTCTGCACTGACTCATCGTCAAGCTTACTCAACTGGGTGCGCAGTTCCGGGCCCATCGCGCGCAGCTTGGCAGTCTCGGCGGACACCCTTTTTTTCACGTCATCGGGCAGTAAATTGTCGGCCGCGCTATTGGCCAAACCTTTGCCGGCGGCCTTCAAGGTGTTGTTGGCAGCCGAGAAAATATTGCCGATTGACGCAAGCGGATCATTCTTGAATTGATCGACCGCCGCACTCGTTTGTGCGCTGGCCGCACTCAGATTGCCCTTGGCATCAAGCTTGCCATTGGCGACCGCTTCAAGGCCTTTGGCTATCTCTTTGATCGCGTCCTCACCCAGCTTGCCGGCGTCCGCCAGAATGCCGGGCAGCTTGCCTTTGGCTTGTTGAACAAAGTCGTCCAGCGTGCCGATGATGGAAGCGTTCAGGTGGCCGATCAGCACCTCGATGACGGACGCACTGAGCAACATCTTGCTGCTGGCCTTCATCTCCTGGCGCACCAGAAACAGGGTCGGACGCAAGGTCATGCGTGCCGCCGCCATGGCCGGTGGCAGTGGCAACACACCGATCAGGTTGATGCCCAGACTGGCCCACGCCAGTAGGTCGCGTTTCTGCGCGTTGGACAGGGTAACGATGTCACCCAGCGCATCGACCAACGCCATGATGTTGCCGACCACCGGCAAGGCGCCGGCGACGTTCTTGATCCGGTCGAGGGTGACCACACCACCACTGGCCGATTGCAGCCATGCATCGAAGGTCGCCGCGCTCCTGGCAACGTCCTTGATGTCGATGGCGTTCAGTGGAACGATGGCAACCTGAGCTTCACGCTTTACGATTTCAGTGGTCATGACAGCATCTCACCCGCCAACAGGCCCGGGGTTTTCAAGGAAGGTTTTGGCAGCGTTGGTGCGGGAAGCGTCGGCAATCGGCCGCCCTTGCTCGCGGCGCCGAGGATGCTCGACGCACTCGGCATCGCCGCGCTCGCCAGCTTCGGCAATCCGGCCACTCCGCCCTGCACTGCGCCTTTCACCTGCTGAGCCGTTTGCATTGCGCCCTGCGCGGTCTGCATCGCACTCATCCCTGTTTGTGCCATTGCCTTGCCCTTCTCCAGCATGTCCCAGCTCTTGCTCGACAATACTTTGGCAACCAGCGCCTGCACCTGACTCGGCACCTCTTCAGGCCCCGGCGGATTCAACGGCCATTCCGGTTTACCGATGTAGCTGCCATCGCTCCAGGTATCCGCCGGGTCCTTGCCAAACAGCACACGCGCCGGCCCCGGTGCGGCACCGGCGACGCTGGCGAAACCTTTGCCATCGAGCTTGCCCTTGATGCTTTTGCCCAAGGCGTCGATGACTTCGTAATCGCCTTCCTTGATGCCCTGGCGCCCGGCGTACTGGTTGAACAGTTCCAGATTGCCCTTGCCCGGTTTCGGCGGTTCCGGGAATACACCGGCCAGGGATTTCGCCCCGGTGTAGGCAAAATTCGCCGCATGCGCCGTGTACGGGCCGGTGGTGGCGTGGGTGATGCCGCCCGCGTTGTACGTTGTTGCACTGCCGCCGCCCTGGATCACCAGTTCGGTTTTCGCGGTGATGGTGATGCGGTCGGCGTTGGCGGTGATGTTGAGTTTGGCCAGCAGGTTGATACTGTCCTTGAGCGCCCGCACGTCGATGTCACCGGAGGCTGCGACCAGGCGCCAGCCCATGCTTTGCACGAACAGGCGCATGCCACGACTGGCGCTGGCGAGCAGGCGTTTGCCGATCGACAGGCTGGTGTGGCCGGTGCTGCTCAGCGCCAGGTGTTCGCCGGTGGCGATGTGGCTGGAGCGTGGCGTGGTCAGGGCGATGCCGGCCGGGCTGGCAAGGACCAGATGCGGCTCGGTGAACTCGGGGAATTCGTTGGCGGTGAGGTTCGCAGGGCCCAAGCCGAGTACGCCTTGGTGCTGGGCGTGCAGCGCCTTGGCGACGTCATCCTGATCACCGGCTTCCTGCGCTTGCAGCTCTTTGGCCTGCACGGCAAAACCGTCTTGCTGATCGCTCGCAGTGGCGAGGCGCTCGGCAGTTTCCGGCAGGTCTTTGTGGTGTTTCGATTCGTTCGGGCGCGGCTCGGTGGTGATCAGCAAGCCGGCACCGGCACGCACTGCGCCGTGGCGGTCGGTGCGCAATTCAAAACCTTCGCCCCGCGGCTGACCACCGCTCGGGCGCGGATGGGTCAAATAACCAAGGTTGATCGCACTCGCGCCGTGATCACTGCGCAGCGCAATGCTGATCTCGCTGGTGGTGTCGTCGATGCGCAGTTCGTTGGCGCGGCTGCCCTTGTATTCCTTGCTCTTGACCGTGGCGAGGGTCTTGAAATCCGGCAGTTTGTACGGCGGCAAATTCGCGCCGTGGTACAGGCAACCGGTGATCAGCGGCTGGTCGGGATCCCCCTCAAGGAAGGTGATCAGCACTTCCATGCCGACCCGTGGAATATTGATCGAACCAAAGGTTTCCGCTGCCCAGCTCGACGCCACACGCATCCAGCAACTGGTCATGTCGTCGTGCTTGCCTTCGCGGTCCCAGAAGAACTGCACCTTCACCCGACCGTACTGGTCGCAGTAGATCTCTTCGCCTTCGGGGCCGCAGACCACAGCGCTTTGCGTGCCGAGGACTTTCGGTTTCGGGTGATCGAGCGGCGGACGGTACGGCACATCCCACGGGATGGCGCTGAAGCGGTTACGGTAGCCTTGGTGGAAATCGTCCTTATTGTCAGTGGTGTCGCTGGTCACCGACTCTTCCAGTACCTGCGGTTGTTTGCCTTCGTGGAAGATTTCGGTGAGCAGCCACAGGTCGTTCCACGTCGGGTTTGCGTGTTCGGTCAGGGCAAGAAAATGTCCGCTGACCAGAATCGGCTGATCGCTGTTACCTTCGGCCAGACGGTAGTCGCTGCGATGACGTTCCAGCGCGCGATTAGCCAAATGTTTGCCGCGGTCACGGTCAACGAATCGGCCCGGGTAATCGTAATCTTCCAGGTCCGGCTGAGCGCTGCTTTTGGCATCGCTTTCCAGCTCGATTTTCGGTTTGACGAAGTCGTAATCGCGCCGTGTGGTACGGCTGGTGCGCGTAGCCAGACGCAGGCCGAAACGCTTGACCACCGGTTTTTCCGCGACCAGCCCGGAGTCTTGCTGATAGGCCACAGGCGCGAGTTTCGGGAACACCGTCTGGTCATCACCGAAGGTCAGTTTGTGGCCGCTGGCGGTGTGCTGAAAGTGGTAGTGAATACCTTCTTCCTCGCACAGGCGCTGGATGAAATCGAGATCCGATTCGTCGTACTGCACGCAGTAGATGCGCTCTGGGTAAATCGCGCTCAGCTGGAAGTGGTAATCGCTGGCGAGGATGCCGTGCTCTTCCAACACCTTGCTGATGATCTGCTGCACGGTCATCTGCTGGAAGATGCGCTGGTTCACGCGATGCGCGAGGTACGCCAGTTGCGGACGCAGGGAGATTTTGTAGCGCGTCAGACGCTTGCCCGACTCGCCCTGGGCGATGCTGTAGATCAGCCCGTGAATGCCGCTACCGCTCGGCGACAGCTGCAGAAACGCCAGTTTGTGCAGCACGCTTTCGAGGTTGATCGAGGCCTTTTCGCTGACCAGTTCCAGCTCGAACTCGAAGGGGGTATTGAGTGACTCCCGGCCGGTAAACGACAAGACCTGGAAATCGTTTTCCACGCCATCGACGGTCAGGTTGAAATGAGGCTGATTGGCCGGTGAGAACATCCCTTGTTCCTCGCGCAATGCTGCGACGCGCAACAGTCCGTTGAAGGGCTATTGGCGAAAAATTCTTTAAGTAGTGAGTGTGCCTCGACCGGCGAAACCGGCCGAGGCAGTAAAACCATCAGCCGCGATTAAACGACTGGAGCACGCCAGTCATCGGAACCCGAAGTACCGGATACTTCGTGAGTCCAGGTGATTTTTCGGTAGGTGAACTGCACTTCTTCAAGGTGGGTGAAGTGCGAGTTGCCTGGATCCTGGCAGTTGTGCATTTTGTTGTTGATGGCGACGATGATCGCGTCTTCCAGCTTGGTGGTGTAGTAGTGCTCTTGAGTACCTTGAGCCGAAGTACGGAACCACTGGATAACGATTTCGCTCATGCGCTCGCCGGAAGTCAGAGCGGCTTGCAGCAGAGGCGAAGCCTTGTCGTAGACCTTGGTGATCACAACTGGCTTGTGAACGCGCTGACCGGTTGGCTGACCGGATTGCGGGTCACGCGGGATGATCACGTCGTGGCTGAAAGCCTGAACCATGACCTGGTCTTCGTGGCCTTCCTGGTAGGTGTTGCCAACGGAGTCAGCGGTGAATGCGCCGGCAGTGATCAGGCCTTGTTTTTCGCCGGTAACCGACATGTACGCTGGTGTTGCCATGGGGTGCTCTCCTTGCGGATAAATTTAGGGTGCCCGGGAGGCGAAATCGCCCGATGGGTGGCCGACTGCCATCAATGACCGTGCCAGGTTTTTCGAAGTGCCCGGGAACCGGGGCCTAAAACGGCATGGATCGTCACTCAGCTCGTTTTTCACCGAGATAAAGGGAGGAAAGTGCGCAAGAAGTTGCGCAGTACTGCGCAACTTCTTGCGCACTTGGCTGCAGACCAAGAACGGCGTGGCCTCCAGGGACTTTTACCCCTAAAATATTATGACCTACTGCGCAACTTCTTGCGCAGGATGGCAATGAGGCGTTAATGCGTTTCCTTATGCGGAACTCCGGCCTCTATCGCATTCAATCGCTCAATTGAGTTACACAAGCAGATGTAGTCTGGACAATCATTCCTTTGGGCGCCGTGACTGACCAAGGAAAGGGGTCATTCCGTAGTAGCGCACCAAGCGGCACATATCGCGAATATTCAGCCGATCTATATAGAATGGCAACTGAAGGAGATTCCCAGATGGGGCAAGCGGCAGTCACAGCAATACTAGCTGCAGACTCCGAGCCTAAAGCCTGGACAGTGTCCAAACTGGCCATTTACATCTGGGATAAGCGTAGGACGGCAGAACCAATAACCCAAGTTTTCACTGTGTCCAAGGGTGCGCTGTCAGTAATGTGCAGCCTTCCAATTCAAGTACTCCACCACTACAGACGTGCTCATCTCACGACAGCCAATCAGCTCTGAACACGCCTATATCTAGGCAGTCCTCCGCTTCCACCCCATGAGTTTGGTCGCCAATTAACCGGGAGAGCAGGATAGAAATCGAATTTTCTAGGAAATAAAAAAGGCCAATTCAATGAATTGGCCTTTTTGCATTTGAGTCCGTCGATCATGTATTTGTGAAAATGATCAACTATTGTGTGAACCTACACGGGATGTAGGTTCACAAAATAGATGATGCTAAAGGCCCAGCAAACGCTGCGAAAAAGTCACCTTTTCTGTGAGCTCGGAGCGGAGGAACCACAGAAAAAATGAGAAAAGCCTACTGGATTCACAAAATAGATGATCTCTTCGAACAGACGTATTTTTCTCAGCTTGGCCGTTATCAACGAGGCTTGTGCACTCAGTAGAGGAAGCCATGGAACTACAGACGTGGAGCGCGCATGCAGGTGATGCTACAAGGTGGCATGCATGACGACTTCAGTAAGAGAGCCGATTTGACTTGCAGCTGTAAGGGGTGGGAGAGAGGGGCACGTCGCCCCATTTACAACTCGTTTATCCCTGAAGTTGGATCAGTTCTTGATGGTGAGGGAACTCTTCCAAAGCCGCCTTGATAAGTGAAGCTTGGTTGATACCACTCCCCCCTCCACCTTGTCGCATAGTGCGTAGTGCAGTAAACCAGTTTGCACGCCCGGAACCGGTTAGACGGAGACGAGAGGTGTCCCCGCCGGCGCGCAACCAGATTTCTTGATCCTGCGGGCCAGCAGGATAGAGGTCACAGAAAATTTCTTCCAATTGGCGCCAGATTTCGTGATCTAGGCTATAGCTACCAATGTAAGCTATATTCTTCGCACCGCCGCAATCCAAAGCAATAGGAAAATTATCCTCAAGATCGCTCGCCTTGAAGATTGGATGTTGTTGCCCAGGCGCTGCCATTCGTACTTTTTCTGCGACGTAGTTGAAAACCTCAAACACCCTAATTAGTCCATCACCATGCGTACGAGCTTCACCGCGCAACGCCCCCAATAGGTGTTCGGTGAAGAGGCTGTTACGAGCACCTCCAAGCACGAGTGAAAACTCGGATGCCCGAGACGATGCGACCAGAACACGTCCGGCCCCCTCAGCCAATCGGGCTAACGATTTCTCGCTAAAACCTAGTGCTGCAGGAGTATCGTTGATGTCTTTGAAGCTTGTACTCGCGCCGGAATGGCACGCGTCGATAAAAACCACAAGTCGTCTGGCTTTGATGCGGGCAAGAGCTGAAGAAAACTCAGCCTCCGGTAGAGTACTCGCGGAAAAATTTTCTGGATCGCAGTCGACTGGAATCAATGCACTTGCCGCGTCAGCCGAATCGTCAAAACGAGCTCCGTGCCCCGAAAAGAAGATCATCACTGTGTCGTCGAGCGTGGCCCGTTTTGCGAGCCCATCAAGTTCTCGGCGAATAGCCTCCAGTGTCGCTTGGCTGTCCACTAATACCCTTACATTGGCCGGGTCAAAGCCGCAGTGCGAGGGGGACGTCAGCGTGGCGAACATGTCACGCGCGTCGTTCAGCACTGCAGCTGGCAGTGGTCGAACCTTGGGATAGTTTGATATGGCGATAATTAGGGCGTGACCGCTCGAAAAACCGGCACCTTTAGTCAGCTCTATTTGCTCATGCTCGTCCATTATGTCCCTCAACCTATCGCTTTTATAAAACCGCTTCAGAATATCCGGCTCGCTTGCAGTTCGCGGATTTGGTCATTTGAGTAGAAGTCCCTGCGCATTTCTTCGAGTAACCTGCTTACACGGGGTCCACGTCCTCGCTGGATCTGTCCAATCGCAGCTCGCCACCGATTTCGGCCAGTGCCAAAGCTTTCCAAATCGGCGTCGCGTCCTCCTGCCCGATCCCATAACCCGGCCTCATCCGGCCCATTTGGATAAAGATACGCCGCAAGTTCTTCGAGAACTGCCCACTTATCCGTTTGGGCAGCTGACGACAAGCCGAGCAACAATCGCCAAAAAAGGCTGACCATGGTTTGACATATTACCAACGCCGGCTTCACATCAGCTCGTCCCTGCCGCACAAGCGGAACCAGTTTGTCCACTGCTTGCGCCCACCGACGACTAAGGATGATTTTGCCTAGTGCCTGTGCATCAGCGATGGCCACTTGGTGCCGCAACAAGATCCAGTCATCAAACCAGCGAATGAAACGATGCTCATCGAAACTGTCTAAGCTCTCAATAATACGAACAATCTTACCGAAACTCGCAGCCAAACTTTGTAGTGTGCTATCCAGGCCGTTAGAGTTTAGGATCGCGGTTTCAAGCTCCGGGTCGGGTTTACAGGCATCACCTTCCACAGCGCGCTGTAGCCAAACTGTTGCCGTAGCTCGTAAGCAGTTGGCCCTTGCCAGGTCTGGTAGTCGGTGCCAGACCTCTGCAGCCCGAGGGAATCCGCTGAGGTCAGCGAGTGGAGATTTGGATAGTGAGGTGACTAGCTCGATGCTAGCCGCCCCTCCGTCGAGCAAGTTCTGAATGACAGTAAAGAAAGAGCGTTGTGGGTAAAGCGGCCCTTGCCACGCTTCAGCGTTGATAGAAATGGCATAGTTCCATAGCTCTTGAGCTGGTCTGGTTGCAAAGTTGAGCGTACCTATTAATCGCGGTTCGTTCGCAACTTGCTCTGCAGCAATGCGTAGAACACGTGGCTCCGCCAATTCCAAAGCAATCTCGATTGACTCTTCCGGGCTCGCATTTCGCATGGATGCTCGTAGTCCATCAATACTTTCTGAAGCAATATCGAGTGACAGCTGGCGACCGACGGCCTCTCGGGGGGCGAAGCAGGCACTGTGTAGTGGTCTAATGAAACCGGACACCCATTTAGGCGAGAATGCTCGCCAGATCGAGGTGTCAGATGACCAAACAACGCCGTTCCTTTTCTGCTGAATTCAAGCGCGAGGCTGCCGACCTCGTACTCAAACAAAACTACAGCTACATCGAAGCCAGCCGTTCACTCGGCATCGGCGAATCGGCCCTGCGCCGCTGGGTTGATCAGGTTCAGCAGGAGCGCCAAGGCGTCACTCCACAGAGCAAAGCGCTGACTCCGGAACAGCAGAAAATCCAGGAGCTGGAAGCCCGGATTGCCCGCCTTGAACGGGAAAAATCGATATTAAAAAAGGCTACCGCGCTCTTGATGTCGGAAGATCACGAGCGTACGCGCTGATCAATCAGCTGAGCGTCCATGAGCCGATTGATTGGCTGTGCAAGGTGTTTGAAGTCACCCGTTCGTGCTACTACGCCCAGCGCCTTAGGCGTAAGCGTATGGGGAATACGCCTTGCGTAGATCAGCCAGGCATCCATTGATGCGGCAGTAGATGCTCGATCTCACTGGCTTTCTGCGTCGGCAATCGCGTCAGTACATCCTTGAGATACGCGTACGGATCATGCCCGTTCATGCGTGCCGACTGGATCAAACTCATGATCGCTGCCGCTCGTTTGCCACTGCGCAGAGACCCTGCGAACAACCAATTGGAGCGCCCAAGCGCCCATGGCCTGATCGTGTTCTCCACCGGGTTGTTGTCGATGGGCACGGCACCATCATCCAGGTAGCGCGTCAGCGCTACCCAGCGTTTCAAGCTGTAATCCAGAGCCTTGGTCGTGGCCGAGCCCTCGGGCACGAGGTCGCGCTGAGCCAGCATCCACTCATGTAATTTCTGTGCAATGGGCACCGCTATTTCTTGGCGTAATCGCCATCGTTCTTCATCACTTATGTCTTTGGCCTGCCGTTCAACTTCGTACAGCCCGCCGATTGAGTGCAGCGCTTGCTCGGCCAACTGGCTTTTGTTCGTCACATGCAGGTCGAAGAACTTACGGCGGGCATGCGCCATGCAGCCGATTTCGGTGATGCCCAGCTCGAAGCTGGCCTTGTAACCCGCGAAGTCATCACAGACCAGCTTGCCGTTCCACGTGCCAAGGAAGTTCCGTGCATGTTCGCCAGCACGGCTGGGGCTGAAGTCGTAGACAACGGCCTTCAGTGCCGAGAACGGCGTGGTGCAATAAGCCCAGACATAAGCTCGGTGCGTTTTCTTCTCGCCGGGCGCCAGCATCTGCACCGGCGTTTCATCGGCATGCACGACTCGCTGAGCCAGCACCGCTTCGCGCAGTGCATCCACCAGCGGTTGTAGCTGTACGCCAGTTTGGCCCACCCACTGAGCCAGCGTTGAACGCGGGATCGCCAGGCCTGCACGGCCAAAGATCTTTTCTTGCCGGTACAGCGGCAGATGATCAGCGAATTTGGCCACCATCACATGCGCCAGCAGGCCTGCGGTCGGGATGCCCTTGTCGATCACCTGGGCCGGCACCGGTGCTTGGATCAGTGTTTCGCACTGGCGGCAGGCCCACTTTCCACGTACATGCTGCTCAACGGTAAACACGCCCGGCGTGTAATCCAGCTTCTCGCTGACGTCTTCGCCGATGCGCTGAAGCTGACACCCGCAGACACACTGGGTGTTCTCTGGCTCGTGACGAATGACGGTACGTGGGAACTGCGGCGGCAGCGGCGCGCGCTTGGGTTTTTGGCGGGTTTCGTCCGACGTTGGGGCGGGACGAAGCGCGTTCAGTTCTGCCTCGATAGCCTCAAGGTCAGTGGTGAGCAGGTCATCGAGCAAGTTGCCTTGCGCCAGGCTGATCTGTTCGCTGCGCTTGGCGAACTTGTGCCGCTTGAGGATGGCAATCTCGTGAGAGAGCTGCTCGATGATCGTCTCGTCACGATGGATTTTTCGGCCCATGGTGTCGACCTTCGACAGCAACTGCGCAGCGAGTGCGCGCAGTTGTTCGGGTGTCATTTGGTCGAGATTGGGAGAGGAAGTCATGCCGTGGATTTTACCAAAGCGATCCACCTGCCACAGCTGAAAAGCAAGGCTAAATCATTGTGATTGCGCCGTTAGCGCCAACTCGCTGCCATGGCAAACCGAGCACCAGCGCTTGAAGTTGTTCAGCGTCGAGCCCGACTTCCAAACCGCGATGAGTGCCAGGCCAGTGAAACTTGCCTTGGTTCAAACGCCGTGCGGCAAGCCAGATGCCCACGCCATCGTGCACCAGCACCTTCATCCGGTTGGCCCGGCGGTTGGCGAACAGATAAGCGCAGTGCGGCTTCGCCGCACCGAACACGGCGACCACGCGGGCCAACGCAGTTTCGGTGCCGGCGCGCATGTCCATGGGCTCAGTGGCGAGCCAGATGGCGTCGATGCGTATCATTGCGAGAGGCTGCGGATAAAACGTGCGCAGCCGTCCGGGTCGGTGATGGGCCATTTGACCGTGATGGCTTTGTCGCCCAGCGGCAGTGCGATCACCACCGCTTCATCAGCGTGCCGTTTAGGCATTGGTTGCAGCGGTACAAACGCGGGAAGTGGCGCGACAGGTTTATCACGGTAAATCGGCAGCCACTTGCGAATCACGTTGGCATTGATGCCGTGGCTGATGGCGACGCTGGAAACTGAGGCACCGGGTTTCAGGCATTCCTGCACAACCTGGGCCTTGAAGGGTTTGGGATAGGAGCTTCGTTGGCGCATGGAAATCCTGGCGATAAGGGTGATCGCGTCCGCTTAAAAATAGGCGGACACCATCGCCCTTAATTCCGGATTTCTGAAGGTGTGTTCGCTGGCCGCTTACCCTTAGGCGCCGAACACCTGATGTCGAACGGCTGCGGTTGCGCAGCCGGGTGAGCGAGCTGTTCTCGCAAAGTCGCAGTGCTGCGGGCAGCCGCAGCATCCTGTCGCTGATGCGTGACGACGGTGAGCAGCTCGGTCGATTCAAAGTGCGCAGCCTGATGCGCGAGCTTGAACTCGTCAGTAAACAGCCCGGATCACATGCCTATAAACGAGCGACAGTTGAACGGTTGGATATCCCGAACATCTTGAATCGGGAGTTCGATGTTCCGGCACCCAACCAGGTGTGGTGCGGCGACATCACCTACATCTGGGCCCAGGGGAAATGGCATTACCTGGCTGTCGTGCTGGATCTTTGCACACGCCGGGTAGTGGGCTGGGCGTTGTCGGAAAAGCCGGACGCCGATCTGGTTATCAAGGCGCTGGATATGGCTTACGAGCAACGAGGCAAACCTCAAGGCCTGCTGTTTCACTCGGATCAAGGGTCACAGTATGCGAGTCGTCTATTTCGCCAGCGGCTGTGGCGTTATCGGATGCGCCAGAGCATGAGCCGGCGGGGAAATTGCTGGGACAACGCGCCAATGGAGCGCGTGTTTCGCAGCTTGAAAACGGAATGGATACCGACCACGGGTTACAGAACGGCTCAAGAAGCCCAGCGCGATATCAGTCACTTCTTGATGCATCAGTACAACTGGGTTCGACCCCATCAATTCAACGGTGGGTTGGCGCCAGCTCGGGCCGAAGAAAAACTTAACGTCGTGTCCGGGATTAGTTGACCACTACAGACCTCCCCTTATCAGTATGTTTTGGAATAAGTTTTATAACACTGCCACCCACAAATCTTGAATACCATCTTCGAAGCGTAGAAACAGAAGGAACAGATGCATCTTCGATGCTTGACTGCAACCTCTGCTAATTTTTCTTTCAACGATTCTTTATTAGGTAAAATGGTATTGCCCTCCAATACGCCTTCTAGATATCTACGACGGCGTAAAGCTTCTTCACCGTGTTTCAAAGGGAAACAAGTCAAATCCGGGGCAACATTCCTCACATGTGGAGCCTCCCCTAGATATGGTTGGTCTGCGCTAATTTCAATTTCCCGTCGCTCATAACCACGCTGAAACTCATATTCGGTCAAAGTCGTTGGCTCGCCCAACTCATCAAAGAAAAGCAAACGTCTGTCGATTAGCCGCCGCTGAAGCGACATTTGTGTACCATTGATAACAACAACTAGCTTCGCCTTAAGCAAAAAGGTTTGCATGGCGATGTCCTCCAGATAGAAAGACCTGTGTTTTCTGAGTCAGCGGCTTTTCCAAGTCCACACCGATGATACATAGCCCTAGTAAACGCCAAGCTTCCATTTCTCCATATATTGATACTACTTCTCCAAATATCTGGGGCTCGTATTTATTTAGTTTTAAAAAAACTTGCGCACGATCGGAATTCGAGGGCAAAGGACCGCGTCGGTGATACAAGATATTCCTTAAGTTTTTCGCCAGTGGCTCTCGCCAAATCTGGCTATCCGTAACTACTGAAAAGTTACGGTTAGTTGCAGAAAAGTGGACCTTGGCTGCATCCAATTTTTGCTTAACGCTTCTGATCAGAAGCTTTTTCTCTGGCTTCACTTCGAACCACCACTCTCCACCGTTTACGAGAAAAACGCGGAGATCAGGAACGTAATCTACGAGCGAATCGCCCAATCGAAACCTTTCCCGAGATGGCTGCACTTCATAGCGAACAACATCTGGGGATAGCTCGAGTAACCGAAAAAATCCTCCCTCCAGCTGGGACTCCCAGGCCACGGGATGACCATTTTTCAGAGAAGGGAAGTAGCCCCTGAAATGACATGAGCTGCGAGTAACCACCTTACGTACTGCCATCGCACACCTCCATAGACGTGCACCGTCGCTGCACCTCGAAAGACGGGTACAGGCCGTTAATCAGGACCACAACCGACAGGCAACACTTCCCCGTCGAGTAGCCTCGATAAAGTCGAAATGATGGGAGGGGATTGACAGGATCTGAAAAAAAGCTGAAATTGCGGTTTCCAAGCCAGCAATTCTGCTTCAAATCAGCGCGGTCAAAGCCCCTAGGTTTTGGTCGCGTTTTTACATTTCACACCTCCTGCTCTTCATTTTCTTATCTGCCTTTATAGCTAGCATAATTTACGTGGGCTTCCGTTATACGGTTATCCTCTAAATGCGCTATCTCTTGAAATTCGAGAATTAAGATTTAGCTTCAATGATTTTCAGTAACGTTTTGATTTCACTATCACAACAGTTTTTTACCTGAAGACTCAGGCATTAAATAGTATTCCAGCATGGTAGGAAAATCCATTATTCACACCTAAAACCCACATGTTTTTTGACTTCGCTATCATGTGGTTGGTCTACCAACGAAACTAGCAAGATATAATGTACTTATACTTAAGCAACGCTATAACGATTAAAAATCCTTTGCTATTTTCATATCCACTGAAATTAAACATGTACTCATTTATTCAATTTAAACGCCCCCTCGAATCTAAAATTCATACTCCGCTCCCAACTCTTTCTTATCATTCCAAGTTGTTAATCTAATTTGCATCGCACTCCATGCAGTTCTATTTTTATTCACTCGTGCCAACGAGCTGGTAGCTTGTTCGACCTTTTTTTCAAATGAAAAAAAAGCCCGCTTTAAGCGTAATGCTGTTCACTTAAGCGGAGCAGCCTTACGGTCCACCGGAAACCGGGTTTTTGAAATCTTCACCGTCCTTGGCCTCGAAGGCCTTGGGCGGTGATCCAGAAACAGCCCGCCAACGCCTTTTCTAAGTTCCGCCAACCGTCTACCCGTCGCTGAAACAGGATTGGCCGCTGCCATCACGATCAACTGCACGGCGATGTACTGGCAAGCCGGCTTGAAACGGATGTCCGACGGCGCTCGACCAAACGCGACTGCTGCCTGACTTGCCTCCCGACGAATCACGTTGTAAGCCAGCAACAACCCCCACACTTCCTGGTAGATCAGATCGACCTTTTTGCTGCGCAAGGTCATTGCGTTTTGCTGCATTGAGCTTTTGATATCCCTGAAGCCCAATTCGATTTCCCAGCGCTCCTGATAAAGCTTGGCAACAGACTTGGTGCTGTAGATCTTGGCCGGCAACGACGTCATGACTGTTTTTACTTTGCCTTGAATTTCATAACTGACTTCACGCGCCTCCCAGTGTGTAGGAAGAGTCGGATTTCGCTTTCTGGCTTGCGGCGACACTTTCATACGCACCAAACGATCATGCTCGTTGTAACGGGCTACCTCCTCGCAAACCAATCCCTTTTTTGCCGGAATCAGCCAATGACGGTGACTGCCGTCGCCGCTCAGGCTGAGCATGAGATCGGCGCTCCAGAACCCTTTATCGAACAACGTCACGGAGTGGTCGGGGATCTGCTGCAAAAACTCATCGGCCAGACGCATTTCGCTGCGTCGGTAAGGGCTAAGCTGTGCATCCAGGATCAGGTGTGAACGCACATTCATCAGCGCCACCAGGCGCAGCATGGGAAAGGGAGTCTGGCGGTCGGTCGAGGTGTTTCCAGAACCGAAATGGTCTCGCAACTCCGGCGTATCCGGCGTGCGCAGAAGCGCACCATCGACTGCAAATACTTGCAGATCCTGCCAGGCATCATCGGGATAGCGCTGCGCGCCCCATTGAGTACCCGTTTTGCGAAACAACCACTCAACCGGGTCGGCCCCCAGCCGCTTGCGGGCCTCGGTCACACCGCTACGGGCCAACAGATGGTCAGAAGCCAGACCTTGGGCGCAGATGTTCAAACGTCGGGCGACCTCATGAACCGGCTCGTCGCGAAACAATGCCATGCCGAGCACCAGCCAGAGCACTTGGTCGGCAGGCAAGCGACGCCGTCGGATAGTGGCTTGGCTGGACAGATCCAGCGCAGACGCGACCCACTCGATGGGAATATTTTGAGTGAATGTGCTCAAGTCACAGAAGTTGAAAAGGTCGCCGAGGTCGAGCAAGTCCTGTTGAACAGACATAAAAAATCCGATGCCAGAGATCTGACATCGGATTTTCGAAGAAGCCCGGCGAGGATTCAAATGCTTAAGTGAACAGCATTACGCTTTAAGCGGGCCTTTTTAATATGGTCCATAACCCGGGGGTTGTAGAACCATTTATTTGTGAAAATATGCAACTATTCAGTGAACCTACACGGGATCAGAAATCCAGGTTGGAAACCGCCAACGCATTGCTCTCGATGAAGTCACGACGAGGTTCGACCGCATCACCCATCAGGGTGTTGAAGATCTGGTCTGCGCCAATGGCGTCTTCGATGGTGACTTTCAGCATGCGGCGCACGCTTGGGTCCATGGTGGTTTCCCACAGTTGATCCGGGTTCATTTCGCCCAGACCTTTGTATCGCTGGATGGTGTGACGCTTGGTGCTTTCCGCCATCAGCCAGTCCAGTGCTTCCTTGAACTCGGTGACCGCTTTCTTGCGCTCGCCACGCTGGATGTACGCACCTTCGTCGAGCAGGGTGCTCAGTTGAGCGCCGAGGGTGACGACGGTTTTGTAGTCGTTGCTGCCGAAGAAGTCGCGGTTGAACGTCACGTAGTTCGACAGGCCGTGGGAGATCAATTCGACCTCTGGCAGCCACACGCCACGTTCACGATCTTCACGCAGGCTGGCCTTGTAGACCAGACCGGACTTCTCGACGGTACGCAGACGGACTTCGTACTGAGCCAGCCAGTCTTGCATCGCAGCGTGGTCGCCGAGCTTTTCAAGGCTGACGGCCGGCAGGTAGATGAAGTGCTCGGTCAGCTCCTGTGGGTACAGGCGCGACAGACGCTTGAGGGTCTTCATCACCATGCGGAAGTCATTCACCAGACGTTCCAGCGCCGGGCCGGAAATGCCTGGCGCTTCTTCGTTCAGGTGCAGGCTCGCATCTTCCAGGGCCGACTGCGTCATGTACTCTTCCATGGCGTCGTCGTCTTTGATGTATTGCTCTTGCTTGCCTTTCTTGACCTTGTACAGCGGCGGCTGGGCGATGTAGATGTAGCCACGCTCGATCAGCTCCGGCAACTGACGGAAGAAGAAGGTCAGCAGCAGGGTACGGATGTGCGAACCGTCGACGTCAGCATCGGTCATGATGATGATGTTGTGATAACGCAGCTTGTCGATGTTGTACTCGTCGCGGCCGATGCCGCAGCCCAGCGCGGTGATCAGCGTGCCCACTTCCTGGGACGAGATCATCTTGTCGAAGCGTGCTTTCTCGACGTTGAGGATCTTGCCCTTGAGCGGCAGGATGGCCTGGGTCTTGCGGTTACGTCCCTGCTTGGCAGAGCCGCCCGCGGAGTCACCTTCCACGAGGTACAGTTCGGACAGCGCCGGATCTTTTTCCTGGCAGTCAGCGAGCTTGCCCGGCAGGCCGGCGATGTCCAGTGCGCCTTTGCGACGGGTCATCTCACGGGCCTTGCGCGCGGCTTCACGGGCACGGGCGGCATCGATCATCTTGCCGACAACCAACTTGGCTTCGTTCGGGTTTTCCAGCAGGAAGTCGGAGAAGTATTTGCCCATTTCCTGTTCGACCGCAGTCTTCACTTCGGAAGAGACCAGCTTGTCTTTGGTCTGCGAGCTGAACTTCGGATCCGGCACTTTCACCGAGATGATCGCGGTCAGGCCTTCACGGGCATCGTCACCGGTGGTGGCGACTTTGTGCTTCTTCGCCAGACCTTCGGCTTCGATGTACGTGTTCAGGTTACGCGTCAGTGCCGAACGGAAACCCACCAGGTGAGTACCACCGTCGCGCTGCGGAATGTTGTTGGTGAAGCACAACAGGTTCTCGTTGAAGCTGTCGTTCCACTGCAGGGCGATTTCCACGCCGATGCCGTCTTCACGCTGGATGTTGAAATGGAACACCTGGTTGACCGCAGTCTTGTTGGTGTTCAGGTATTCAACGAACGCACGCAGACCGCCTTCGTACTTGAACAGCTCTTCCTTGCCGCTGCGCTCATCCTTGAGGACGATGCCGACACCGGAGTTGAGGAAGGACAGTTCACGAATACGCTTGGCCAGGATGTCCCAGCTGAAGTGGATATTCTTGAAGGTGTCAGCCGATGGCTTGAAGTGAATCTGGGTGCCAGTGGTTTCGCTGTCGCCAACGATGGCCATCGGTGCCTGAGGCACGCCGTGGACGTAGGTCTGTTCCCAGATCTTGCCGCTGCGGCGAACGGTCAGTACCAGTTCTTCGGACAGCGCGTTCACTACCGAAACGCCTACACCGTGCAGACCGCCGGATACTTTGTAGGAGTTGTCGTCGAACTTACCGCCAGCGTGGAGGACGGTCATGATGACCTCGGCGGCGGAAACGCCTTCCTCTTTGTGCACGTCTACCGGGATGCCACGGCCGTTGTCTTTAACGGTGATGGACTCATCCGGGTGGATGATGATGCTGATGTCATCGCAGTGGCCAGCGAGGGCTTCGTCGATCGAGTTGTCGACCACTTCGAACACCATGTGGTGCAGACCGCTGCCATCGTCGGTGTCACCAATGTACATACCGGGACGTTTGCGTACGGCATCCAGGCCTTTCAGCACTTTAATGCTCGTTGAGTCGTACGTATTTTCTTCGCTCAATGCCTTCACTCCCGATGGTCGTGGGTCTGGGTGATACGGCCCTGTTCCACGTGGAACAAAGCGACTGGCGTTTCCGTCTGCCAGCCTTCCCTCAATAATTCGTGATCTACACAGGTGATAAACACCTGGCAGCGTAAGTCTTCCAGCAAACGGCACAGCGCACGGCGGTGGCTCTCGTCCAGTTCGGACGGCAAGTCATCCACCAGATAAATACACTGACCGCGTCGGGCCTGGCTCACCAGATGCCCTTGGGCAATCCGCAATGCGCAGACCACCAACTTCTGCTGACCCCGGGACAAGATGTCCGCGGCGTTGTGTGCGCCCAATCTAAGACGCAAATCAGCTCGTTGTGGCCCGGCCTGGGTGTGACCCATCTGCTGGTCCCGTTGCAGGGACCCGGCAAGTACGGCACTCAACTCCCGATCTTTATCCCAGCCTCGGTAATAGCTGAGCGTCAAACCTTCGAGCTCAACCAGCTCGCTCAAGGTTTGTTCAAAGACTGGTTTCAAGGCTTTGATGTAGGCGCGGCGGTATTCATCGATTTCAGCGCTGGCCTGGCACAGTTCCCTGTCCCAAACCGCTTGCGAAACGGCGTCAAGTGTACCATGCCGCAGCCAAGAGTTTCTCTGGCGCAGGGCCTTCTGCAAGCGCTGCCAAGTGGCCATGAACCGCGGTTCAACGTGGAATACGCCCCAATCGAGAAACTGCCGGCGAATCTTCGGCGCACCTTCCAGCAGACGGAAGCTGTCGGGGTTGATCAACTGCAGCGGCAGAATCTCCGCCAGCTGCGCAGCACTGCGGGCGTTCTGGCCGTCGATGCGGATCTGGAATTCGCCCTGACGGTCGCGTGATATCCCCAGCGCACTCTGACCACCCTCGGCCAATTCGACCTGACCGAACACGGTGCAGGCAAGTTGCTCGTACTGAATGACCGGCAACAGACGCGTGCTACGAAACGAACGGGCAAGCCCCAGCAGATGAATGGCTTCCAGAACACTGGTTTTGCCGCTGCCGTTGGCGCCGTAAAGAATATTGATGCGGGGGGAGGGGGAGAAGGTCACCGGGTGCAGATTGCGCACCGCGGTGACCGAAACACGACTTAAGGACATCCAGGGTCAGCTGATTACAGACGCATCGGCATGACGACGTAAGCCGAATCGTCGTTGTCGGACTCTTGCACCAGCGCACTGCTGTTGGAGTCGGACAGGATCAGACGAACCTGCTCGGTGGTCATCACGCCCAGCACGTCGAGCAAGTAGCTCACGTTGAAGCCGATTTCCAGAGAGCCGCCGTTGTATTCAACGCCTACTTCTTCTTCCGCTTCTTCCTGCTCCGGGTTGTTGGCCTGGATCTTCAACTGACCGCTGGCCAGTTGCAGACGAATACCACGGTACTTCTCGTTGGACAGAATCGCGGTACGGCTGAACGCTTCACGCAGCGCCTGACGATCGCCGAGCACCAGCTTGTCGCCGCCCTTCGGCAGAACGCGCTCGTAGTCAGGGAATTTACCGTCGACCAATTTAGAGGTGAAGGTGAATTCGCCGGTGGTGGCGCGGATGTGGTGTTGGCCCAGCACGATGCTGACGTTGCCGTCCGGCTCGGTGAGCAGACGTGCCAGCTCAAGAATACCTTTGCGCGGCACGATCACCTGGTGGCGATCAGGCTGGCCGATATCGGCTTTCATCGAGCACATGGCCAGACGGTGACCGTCGGTGGCCACAGCGCGGATGATGCCTTCAGACACTTCCAGCAGCATACCGTTGAGGTAATAACGCACGTCCTGCTGGGCCATGGCGAAGCTGGTGCGTTCGATCAGACGACGCAGTTTGCTTTGCTCCAGGCTGCAGGTCAGCGAGCCCGGGCCTTCCTCAACAGTCGGGAAATCGTTGGCCGGCAGGGTCGACAGGGTGAAGCGGCTACGGCCGGCCTTCACCACCAGCTTCTGCTCGTCGACCTTGATGTCGATCAGCGCATCGTTGGGCAGGCTCTTGCAGATGTCCATCAGCTTGCGCGCAGGCACGGTGATGGAGCCTGTTTCGGCCGGCTCTTCGAGTTGCACACGACCGACCAGCTCGACTTCCAGGTCGGTACCGGTCAGCGACAGTTGCTGGCCTTCGACAACCAGCAGCACGTTGGAAAGCACCGGCAAGGTCTGTCGGCGCTCGACAACGCCTGCGACCAGTTGCAGGGGTTTCAACAGGGCTTCGCGTTGAATGGTGAAATGCATGGTCTAGTCCCTTGCCTTAATAAGCTGCGCTGGTGTTCATCAAGTGGTCAGTGTACGCAGCAGGTTCTTGTAGTCCTCGCGGATGTCCGCGTCGGATTCCTTAAGTTCGTTGATCTTGCGGCAGGCGTGCAAAACAGTCGTATGGTCGCGGCCGCCAAACACATCGCCGATTTCCGGCAGGCTGTGGTTGGTCAGTTCCTTGGACAACGCCATGGCGACTTGACGTGGACGCGCGACCGAGCGCGAACGGCGCTTGGACAGCAAGTCGGAGATCTTGATCTTGTAGTACTCGGCGACAGTGCGCTGAATGTTATCCACAGAGACCAGCTTGTCCTGCAACGCCAACAAGTCTTTCAGGGATTCGCGAATCAACTCGATGGTGATGTCGCGGCCCATGAAGTGCGAGTGGGCGATCACGCGTTTCAGCGCGCCTTCCAGCTCACGGACGTTGGAGCGAATGCGCTGGGCAATGAAGAACGCTGCATCGTGTGGCAAGTCGACTTTGGCCTGGTCGGCCTTCTTCATCAAGATCGCTACGCGGGTTTCCAGCTCCGGCGGCTCGACGGCAACCGTCAGGCCCCAGCCGAATCGGGATTTGAGGCGCTCTTCAAGGCCTTCGATTTCTTTCGGGTAGCGGTCACTGGTGAGAATGACCTGCTGGCCACCTTCAAGCAGGGCGTTGAAGGTGTGGAAAAACTCTTCCTGGGAGCGCTCCTTGCGGGCGAAGAACTGAATATCGTCGATCAGCAAGGCGTCCACCGAACGGTAGAAACGCTTGAACTCGTTGATTGCGTTCAGTTGCAGCGCCTTGACCATGTCGGCCACGAAACGCTCGGAATGCAGGTACACGACCTTGGCATTCGGGTTTTTCTTTAATAGATGGTTTCCCACCGCGTGCATCAAGTGAGTTTTACCCAAGCCAACGCCACCATAAAGGAAGAGTGGGTTGTAACCATGCTTGGGATTGTCCGCCACTTGCCAGGCCGCCGCGCGGGCGAGCTGGTTGGATTTACCTTCGACGAAGTTTTCGAAAGTGAATGTGCGGTTCAGGTAACTGGTGTGCTTGAGCGCACCTTCGACCTGCACGGTGCGCTGTTCGGCGCGAACCGGGGCTTGTTGCGACGCGGCCCCGGCCATCGGATCGAAGCTGTCACGGGACGGCTCTTGACTGACTTCGGCGGTTTTCTGCGTGGAGCGCTTGGCCGGAGCAGGCGTCGGGGCAGGCGCTGGTGTGCTTGCCGGCGCGGCATTGGCCTGAGCCTGGGAAGCCTGCGCGGCCGCCAACGGAGCATTTGGCGCTGCACGTGGTGCCGAACTGCGCTTGCTGCCTATTAATAAGGAAAGCGCTGGCGCCATGCCGTTACCGTGCTCATCCAGCAGTTCAAGGACACGCCCCAGGTACTTTTCGTTGACCCAGTCCAGCACAAAACGGTTCGGTGCGTAGACGCGCAACTCGTCGCCTTCGGCTTCGACCTGTAGTGGACGGATCCAGGTGTTGAATTGTTGGGCAGGCAGCTCCTCGCGCAAAAGCTCCACGCACTGCTGCCAAAGTTCCACTGACACGGATATCCCCTAAGTTGAAAGCCGGTGAGGCAAAAACAAGCGGCCATTGTAGCGGCGAGCCGTCCACTTATCCACATGCAGGTTGCCCGCTGCTCATGATTTATCAATGCGTTAACCGGGGAAAAGGCGACCAACGGTATGTGAATAAGCTCTGTGGATAACCGCCACTAAGGCCACTGGACAAGTGGGGGTAAAACTCGGTGGATAACCTGCCTGTGGATAACAGACCATTCCACACACAGGTTATCCGACAGCGCAGCACAGGCTGACCACGGTTTCCCACTGTAGTTGTCATTCTCTGTACATCAAGTGAAATATGGTCTGGAGGCAGTTATCCACAGACGAGTGCCGCTCTAGCTTTTATAAGCTTTACAGAAAAGCTTTAAATAATTCCTTTCTTTATTTTTATGTATGGCGAGCAGGTGTTCAGAAGAAGAAGCCCCTGAGATCTATTTATAAGGAAACGTTGGTTGGAAATTGACCTGAAGGCTTGCTTTCTCTAGAATCCCCGGTCTCTTAAAACGGGGGCCATTCCGGCCCGTTGTGGACGAACCAGGTAACACGACATGAAACGTACTTTCCAACCAAGCACTATCAAACGCGCTCGTACCCACGGTTTCCGTGCTCGCATGGCTACCAAGAACGGCCGCGCAGTCCTGTCGCGTCGTCGCGCCAAAGGTCGTGCGCGTCTGGCAGTTTGATAATCCGGTACTGGAGGTGAGTCAGGACTTCAGTCGGGAAAAGCGTTTGCTTACCCCCCGGCATTTCAAGGCAGTCTTTGACTCCCCTACCGGCAAGGTTCCGGGGAAAAATCTCCTGCTCCTTGCACGCAACAACGATCTTGATCACCCCCGTCTCGGGCTGGTTATCGGGAAAAAGAGCGTAAAGCTCTCCGTTGAGCGCAATCGCCTCAAACGTCTGATGCGCGAATCGTTCCGTCTGCACCAGGATTCACTGGTCGGCTGGGACATCGTTATCGTCGCGCGCAAAGGTTTGGGTGATGTAGAAAACCCCGAATTGATTCAGCATTTCGGCAAGCTCTGGAAGCGTCTGGCCCGTAACAAGCCAGTTCCAGCAGTCAACACCGAAACTGTAGGGGTAGACAGTCCAGATGCGTAAACTGGCCCTCGTTCCGATCCAGTTTTATCGCTACGCCATTAGTCCTTTGATGGCCAGTCACTGTCGTTTCTACCCCAGTTGTTCCTGCTACGCGTATGAAGCCATTGAAACTCATGGCCTTCTGCGCGGTGGCTGGCTGACCTTTCGTCGTTTAGGTCGCTGTCATCCGTGGAATCCCGGTGGTTATGACCCGGTTCCACCTATCCCTACCTCCCGTTCTTCTTCGATGGCCGAGTAATCATGGATATCAAACGCACGATCCTGATCGTCGCCCTGGCAATCGTGTCCTACGTTATGGTTCTTAAATGGAACCAGGACTATGGTCAGGCTGCCCTGCCGACTCAGAATGTTGCTTCCAGTACGACTACATCCGGTTTGCCGGACCCCGCCACTGGCAATAATGCTGCCGCCAGTGACGATATTCCGCGCGCCGCTAGCGATACCAGCGCACCTGCCGAAACACCGGTAGCCGCCAGCAAGGATCTGATCCAGATCAAAACCGACGTGCTCGATCTTGCGATCGATCCACAAGGTGGTGACGTTGCTCAACTGACCTTGCCTCTGTATCCACGTCGTCAGGATCGTCCTGATGTTCCGTTCCAGCTGTTCGATAACGGCGGTGAGCGTGTTTATCTGGCGCAAAGCGGTCTGATCGGCACCAATGGCCCGGACGCAAATCCGGCCGGTCGTCCGGTTTACTCTTCGGAGAAGAAGACTTATCAACTGGCTGACGGTCAGGACCAACTGGTTGTCGACCTGAAGTTCAGCAAGGACGGCGTCAATTACATCAAGCGTTTCACCGTGAAACGCGGCCTGTATGACGTAGCCGTTTCCTACATTGTGGATAACCAGAGCGCTCAGCCCTGGAATGGCGCAATGTTCGCCCAGTTGAAGCGTGATAGCAGCGCCGATCCTTCGTCCACTACTGCGACTGGCACCGCGACTTACCTGGGCGCCGCCCTGTGGACAAGTTCGGAGCCGTACAAGAAAGTGTCCATGAAGGACATGGACAAGGCCCAACTGAAAGAAACCGTCACCGGCGGTTGGGTAGCGTGGCTGCAACACTACTTCGTGACTGCATGGATTCCGGCAAAAGGCGAAAACAACATCGTCCAGACCCGTAAAGACAGCAAAGGCAACTACATCATCGGTTACACCGGTCCTACTCTGACCGCTGCACCGGGTGCCAAAGTTGAAACCAGCGCTGTGCTGTACGCAGGTCCGAAAAGCCAGGCTGTGCTAAAAGAGTTGTCCCCAGGTCTGGAACTGACCGTCGACTACGGCATTCTGTGGTTCATTGCCCAGCCAATCTTCTGGCTGCTGCAACATATCCACGCGATTGTCGGTAACTGGGGCTGGTCGATCATCTTCCTGACCATGCTGATCAAGGGTATTTTCTTCCCTCTGTCGGCTGCCAGCTACAAATCTATGGCGCGCATGCGTGCCGTTGCACCGAAACTGGCTGCACTGAAAGAGCAACATGGCGATGACCGGCAGAAAATGTCGCAAGCCATGATGGAGCTGTACAAGAAAGAGAAGATCAATCCGCTGGGCGGCTGCTTGCCGATCCTCGTGCAGATGCCGGTTTTCCTTTCGCTGTACTGGGTTCTGCTGGAAAGCGTGGAAATGCGTCAGGCGCCATTCATGCTGTGGATCACTGACTTGTCGATCAAGGATCCGTTCTTCATTCTGCCGATCATCATGGGCGCAACCATGTTCATCCAGCAGCAGCTGAACCCGACGCCTCCGGATCCGATGCAGGCGAAGGTCATGAAAATGATGCCAATCATCTTCACCTTCTTCTTCCTCTGGTTCCCTGCTGGTCTGGTGCTGTACTGGGTTGTGAACAACTGCCTGTCGATTGCACAACAGTGGTACATCACGCGTAAGATCGAAGCGGCGACGAAAAAAGCCGAGGCGTAACTTACTCTGTGGATAACACCACTCAAAACGCCCCCTAGTGGGGCGTTTTGCTATCTGCCACTTTTGTCTGGATTCCGGTTTATGAGCGCACCTCGTGAAACCATCGCAGCTGTCGCCACCGCCCAAGGTCGCGGCGGTGTGGGTATCGTCCGTATTTCCGGACCGCTGGCCAGTGTTACGGCCAAAGCCATCGCCGGCCGCGAACTGAAACCACGCTATGCCCATTACGGGCCTTTTTTCAGTGACGACCAGCAGGTGCTCGACGAAGGTCTGGCGCTGTACTTTCCGGGGCCGAACTCATTCACAGGTGAAGACGTGCTGGAATTGCAGGGCCACGGTGGCCCGATCGTTCTGGACATGTTGCTCAAGCGTTGCCTGGAACTGGGCTGCCGTTTGGCACGGCCGGGCGAGTTCAGCGAGCGCGCCTTCCTCAATGACAAACTCGACCTGGCCCAGGCCGAGGCGATCGCCGACTTGATCGAAGCGAGTTCTGCACAGGCCGCGCGCAACGCCCTGCGTTCTTTGCAGGGTGCGTTTTCCCAGCGTGTGCATAACCTCACCGAACAATTGATCGGCCTGCGCATCTACGTCGAAGCGGCTATCGACTTCCCGGAAGAAGAAATCGACTTCCTCGCTGATGGCCATGTGTTGAGCATGCTCGACAAGGTCCGCAATGAATTATCCACAGTGCTGCGCGAGGCCGGGCAGGGTGCCTTGTTGCGCGATGGCATGACTGTGGTGATCGCTGGCCGACCGAATGCCGGCAAGTCCAGCCTGCTGAATGCTCTGGCCGGGCGCGAAGCGGCGATCGTTACCGAGATTGCCGGCACCACGCGGGATATCTTGCGCGAACATATCCACATCGACGGCATGCCGCTGCACGTTGTCGATACCGCCGGTCTGCGCGATACCGACGATCAGGTAGAAAAGATCGGCGTCGAGCGAGCATTGAAAGCCATCGGTGAAGCGGATCAAGTGTTGCTGGTCGTCGATGCGACGGCGCCAGAAGCCTTGGACCCATTCGCCTTGTGGCCGGAATTTCTTGAAGTACGCCCCGATCCGGCGAAGGTCACCCTGATTCGTAACAAAGCTGATCTTACGGGCGAAGCCATTGCCCTGGAAGTCAGCGAAGATGGCCACGTAACCATCAGCCTGAGCGCCAAATCGGCAGGCGAAGGTCTGGAATTACTGCGTGATCATCTCAAGGCCTGCATGGGTTACGAACAAACCTCGGAAAGCAGTTTCAGTGCTCGTCGCCGGCATCTGGAAGCCTTGCGCCATGCCAGTGCGGCGCTGGAACACGGTCGCGCGCAGCTGACTCTGGCGGGGGCAGGTGAACTGCTGGCCGAAGATCTGCGCCAGGCCCAGCACTCTCTGGGGGAAATCACCGGGGCCTTCAGCTCCGATGATCTGCTGGGACGGATCTTTTCCAGTTTCTGCATCGGTAAATAATCCGCCGCTGTATTCAAACGGGCCCGTTCGTGGCCCGTTTTTGTTTCTACTTTCTTAATACCAGCCTCAATTGCCCGACTGATTCTCCAGCTCGAGCGGTTTTTTCGTGCCCGGAACTCATCCGGTCATCGATTTTCTGTGGATTAAGCCCTGTGAATAACTGCCACTGAGGTCAGTTGATAACAGGGCCTGAAAACTGGATATAAACCCCTCTGTGGATAACCGCCCGTTTCATCCACAGGCTTACACTGGTTATCCAAGGGCCTCATTGGTACATGAGCACAGGGTTTTGAATCTCTGTACACATTGAATATAAAGGCCTGTAGTGATCTATCCACAGAAAGGTGGGGCAGTAAGAATAAACATAAAAACAAAGATTCTATAAATTTCTTTCTTTTTTATTTTTTTAACCGCGAGTTCTCCACAGCTGGTTAAATTTTGTGCAAAGGGTTCTTTAGGAAGGGCGAAGTCCCTATACTTGCCGACCAGGTTCAGAAACCTGATCTCAAACTATTCCTGAATTACCTACTTAAGCAGGCACGAGGTGCGTGGTGGATTTCCCTTCCCGTTTTGAAGTGATCGTCATCGGCGGCGGTCATGCCGGTACCGAGGCAGCACTGGCCTCAGCACGTATGGGGGCAAAAACCCTGTTGCTGACGCATAACGTGGAAACCCTCGGTGCCATGAGTTGCAACCCGGCGATCGGTGGCATCGGCAAAAGCCATCTGGTCAAGGAAATCGACGCCCTCGGCGGTGCGATGGCCATGGCTACCGATAAGAGCGGCATCCAGTTTCGCGTGTTGAACAGCCGTAAAGGCCCAGCCGTGCGTGCAACCCGTGCACAAGCCGACCGCATTCTTTACAAAGCCGCTGTCCGCGAAATTCTCGAAAACCAGCCGAACCTGTGGATATTTCAACAGGCTGCTGATGACCTGATCGTCGAGCAGGAACAAGTCCGTGGTGTTGTCACGCAAATGGGTCTGCGGTTCTTCGCCGATTCCGTGGTGTTGACCACCGGTACGTTCCTTGGTGGACTTATCCACATCGGTTTGCAGAATTTTTCCGGCGGTCGAGCCGGCGATCCACCATCGATTGCCCTGGCCCACCGTTTGCGCGAACTGCCATTGCGTGTCGGTCGTTTGAAAACCGGTACGCCACCGCGTATTGACGGCAAGTCTGTGGATTTCTCGGTGATGACCGAGCAGCCAGGCGATACGCCGATCCCGGTGATGTCGTTCATGGGCAACAAAGAACAGCATCCACGCCAGGTCAGTTGCTGGATTACCCACACCAACGCCCGAACCCACGAAATCATTGCCGCGAACCTCGACCGTTCGCCGATGTATTCGGCTGCCGGCGAGATCGAAGGCATTGGCCCGCGTTATTGCCCGTCGATCGAAGACAAGATTCACCGCTTTGCCGACAAGGAAAGCCATCAGGTGTTTATCGAACCGGAAGGTTTGACCACCCATGAGCTGTATCCGAACGGGATATCCACAAGCTTGCCGTTCGACGTGCAATTGCAGATCGTGCAGTCGATCCGCGGCATGGAAAACGCGCACATCATGCGTCCGGGTTATGCGATCGAGTACGACTACTTCGATCCGCGCGACCTGAAGTACAGCCTCGAAACCAAAGTCATCGGCGGTCTGTTCTTCGCCGGGCAAATCAACGGCACCACCGGTTACGAAGAAGCCGGGGCCCAGGGTTTGCTCGCCGGGGCCAACGCTGCATTGCGTGCCAAAGGCAAAGAAGCCTGGTGTCCCCGCCGTGATGAGGCGTACATCGGGGTTCTGGTCGATGACCTGATCACCCTCGGTACTCAAGAGCCGTACCGCATGTTCACTTCCCGCGCCGAGTACCGCCTGATCCTGCGCGAGGACAACGCCGACCTGCGTCTGACCGAAAAAGGTCGTGAGCTGGGGCTGGTCGATGACGCGCGTTGGGCGGCCTTCTGCAAGAAACGCGAAAGCATCGAACTGGAAGAGCAGCGCCTGAAAAGCACCTGGGTTCGCCCGGGAACGCCGCAGGGCGATGCGATTGCGGAAAAATTCGGCACGCCGCTGACCCACGAATACAACTTGCTCAACCTCTTGAGCCGTCCGGAAATCGACTACGCTGGTCTGGTCGAAGTGACTGGCGACGGTGCCGAAGACCCACAAGTCGCCGAACAGGTAGAGATCAAGACCAAATACGCCGGTTACATCGACCGTCAACAGGACGAAATCGCCCGTCTGCGCGCCAGTGAAGACACGAAACTGCCTGTGGATATCGATTACACCAACATTTCCGGTCTCTCCAAGGAGATCCAGAGCAAGCTCGGCGCGACTCGTCCAGAGACGCTTGGCCAGGCTTCGCGCATCCCGGGCGTGACCCCGGCAGCCATTTCGCTGTTGATGATTCATTTGAAAAAACGCGGCGCGGGCCGTCAGTTGGAGCAAAGCGCTTGAGTTCTAAGGTCACTTCGCAACACGCCGAAGAGTTATCCACAGGAGCCCGCGAGCTCGGTGTCAACCTCACTGAAACCCAGCACGAATTACTGCTGGGATACCTGGCCCTGTTGATCAAATGGAACCAGGCCTACAACCTGACCGCTGTGCGCGATCCGGACGAGATGGTCTCGCGTCATTTGCTCGATAGTCTGAGCGTGATGTCGTTTATCGAAAACGGTCGCTGGCTCGACGTCGGCAGCGGCGGAGGCATGCCGGGGATTCCGTTGGCGATCCTGTATCCGGACGCGCAAGTGACCTGTCTGGATAGCAACGGCAAGAAAACCCGCTTCCTGACTCAGGTCAAACTTGAACTCAAACTGGATAACCTGCAAGTTATCCACAGTCGCGTCGAAGCGTTCCAGCCTGCTCAGCCGTTCAACGGAATCATTTCCCGGGCGTTCAGCAGCATGGAAAACTTCACCAACTGGACTCGCCATCTGGGCGACGCCGACACACGCTGGCTGGCAATGAAGGGCGTTCATCCAGCCGATGAGCTGGTAGCATTGCCGGCAGACTTCAAACTCGATAGCGAACACGCCCTGGCCGTACCCGGTTGCCAAGGCCAACGCCATCTGCTGATACTGCGCCGCACGGCATGATTGGGAACACAAGCAAGAATGGCTAAGGTATTCGCGATAGCGAACCAGAAGGGTGGTGTGGGCAAGACCACCACCTGCATCAACCTCGCAGCATCCCTGGTCGCGACCAAGCGCCGGGTGCTGTTGATCGATCTCGATCCACAGGGCAACGCCACCATGGGTAGCGGTGTGGATAAACACGGCCTGGAAAATTCGGTCTACGACCTGCTGATCGGCGAATGCGATCTGGCTCAGGCCATGCACTATTCCGAGCACGGCGGTTATCAACTACTGCCGGCCAACCGCGACCTGACGGCCGCTGAAGTGGTGCTGCTGGAAATGCAGATGAAGGAAAGCCGTCTGCGCAGCGCGCTGGCGCCGATCCGTGAGAACTACGATTACATTTTGATCGACTGCCCGCCGTCGCTGTCGATGCTCACGCTGAACGCATTGGTGGCTGCCGATGGGGTGATTATCCCCATGCAGTGCGAGTACTTCGCGCTGGAAGGTTTGAGCGACCTTGTGGATAACATCAAGCGCATCGCTGAACTGCTGAATCCGAACCTGAAAGTCGAAGGTCTGCTGCGGACCATGTATGACCCGCGCCTGAGCCTGATGAACGATGTTTCGGCCCAGCTCAAGGAACACTTCGGCGATCAGTTGTATGACACGGTGATCCCGCGCAACATCCGCCTGGCCGAAGCGCCGAGCTACGGCATGCCGGCGCTGGCCTACGACAAGCAATCGCGTGGTGCGCTGGCCTACCTGGCCCTGGCGGGCGAGATGGTTCGTCGTCAGCGCAAAAATTCACGCATCGCCGCCGCTCAGGCAACTTAAGGAATCCCCATGGCCGTCAAGAAACGAGGTCTCGGACGTGGACTGGATGCACTGCTGAGTGGTCCTACCGTCAGCGCGCTGGAAGAACAAGCCGCGCAAGCGGACACCCGTGAGTTGCAGCACCTGCCACTGGACCTGCTCCAGCGCGGCAAGTATCAACCTCGCCGGGATATGGATCCGCAGGCGCTGGAAGAGCTGGCGCAGTCGATCAAGGCACAAGGCGTGATGCAACCGATCGTGGTGCGCCCGATCGGTGGCGGCCGCTTTGAGATCATTGCCGGTGAACGCCGCTGGCGCGCGAGCCAGCAAGCCGGGCAGGAAACCATCCCGGCGATGGTTCGCGATGTCCCGGATGAAACCGCGATTGCCATTGCGCTGATCGAGAACATCCAGCGTGAAGACCTCAACCCGATCGAGGAAGCGGTCGCCCTGCAGCGTTTGCAGCAGGAATTCCAACTGACTCAGCAACAGGTCGCCGACGCTGTGGGTAAGTCCCGCGTCACTGTGGCTAACCTGTTGCGGCTTATTGCGCTGCCGGAAGTCATCAAGACCATGCTGTCGCACGGTGACCTGGAAATGGGTCATGCCCGTGCCTTGCTCGGTTTACCGGACAATCAGCAGGTCGAAGGGGCGCGACATGTTGTCGCACGCGGCCTCACCGTGCGCCAAACCGAGGCACTGGTTCGCCAGTGGTTGAGTGGTAAACCGGAGCCTGTGGAAGCCACCAAACCCGACCCGGATATCGCCCGCCTCGAACAGCGTCTGGCCGAGCGCCTAGGCTCTGCGGTGCAGATTCGCCACGGGAAGAAGGGAAAAGGGCAGTTGGTGATCGGTTACAACTCCCTCGATGAGCTTCAAGGTGTGCTCGCGCACATCCGCTGAAACATTTCCTCATGTAGCGCGCAGTCGGAAATCACTACCTGACAGTTGAATAGGGGCAGAACCGCCCCTATACTCTGCGCGCATTTTGTCGGCACAAATTATGCCAAGTTATTGAATTCTGGCAGCCGACCATTGGAGAGCAAACGTGATGGAAACCCGCAAGCCAAACCGCCTGCCGTTCCATCGCCTGGCGGTTTTTCCGGTGTTAATGGCTCAATTCGTGATTTTGCTCATTGCCGCTTTGGCGCTCTGGCAATGGCACGGAGTCGTTGCCGGATACTCGGGACTTTGCGGAGGCCTGATAGCCTTGCTGCCCAATGTATATTTCGCTCACAAGGCATTTCGGTTTTCCGGCGCCCGAGCAGCCCAGTCCATCGTCCGGTCTTTTTATGCCGGCGAGGCAGGCAAACTGATTTTGACAGCAGTGCTTTTTGCTCTGGTGTTTGCAGGTGTGAAGCCATTGGCGCCGATAGCTGTATTCGGCGCGTTCGTGCTGACTCAGTCGGTCAGCTGGTTCGCTCCCCTGCTGATGAGAACAAGACTTTCGAGACCTTAGGGCGTTTGAGGCAACCATGGCAGAAACAACCGCTTCGGGCTATATCCAGCACCACTTGCAGAACCTGACCTTCGGTCAGCTACCTAACGGCGGCTGGGGCTTTGCCCATACCGCAGCAGAAGCCAAAGAAATGGGCTTCTGGGCTTTCCACGTCGATACCCTCGGCTGGTCGGTTGCGTTGGGTCTGATCTTCGTCCTTCTTTTCCGCATGGCGGCAAAAAAGGCAACGTCGGGTCAGCCGGGTGCTTTGCAGAACTTCGTTGAAGTATTGGTCGAATTCGTCGATGGCAGCGTGAAAGACAGCTTCCATGGCCGTAGCCCGGTGATTGCACCGCTGGCACTGACCATCTTCGTCTGGGTGTTCCTGATGAACGCCGTCGACCTGATTCCGGTCGACTGGATTCCTCAGCTGGCCATCCTGATCTCCGGCGACCAGCACATCCCGTTCCGCGCCGTGTCGACTACCGACCCGAACGCGACTCTGGGCATGGCGCTCTCGGTTTTCGCACTGATCATTTTCTATAGCATCAAGGTCAAGGGCATCGGCGGCTTCATCGGCGAACTGACCCTGCACCCTTTCGGCAGCAAGAACATCTTCGTTCAGGCCCTGCTGATCCCGGTGAACTTCCTGCTGGAATTCGTGACCCTGATCGCCAAGCCGATCTCCCTGGCTCTGCGTCTGTTCGGCAACATGTATGCCGGCGAGCTGGTGTTCATTCTGATCGCTGTGATGTTCGGCAGCGGCCTGCTCTGGCTGAGCGGCCTGGGCGTTGTTCTGCAGTGGGCGTGGGCTGTGTTCCACATCCTGATCATCACGCTGCAGGCGTTCATCTTCATGATGCTGACCATCGTCTACCTGTCGATGGCGCACGAAGAAAACCATTAAGACCAGTTTCGACTAGTCTGATGTCCTTCCCGGTCAAACGGGAAGGGGCTCTTCACAGGGCACCTGAAACGATTTGTTTTACCGCTTTAATCTAAAAAACCTAAACCATACGACGTAAAAGTCGGGAGGAAAGATGGAAACTGTAGTTGGTCTAACCGCTATCGCTGTTGCACTGTTGATCGGCCTGGGCGCACTGGGTACCGCAATTGGTTTCGGCCTGCTGGGCGGCAAGTTCCTGGAAGGCGCAGCGCGTCAGCCAGAAATGGTTCCAATGCTGCAAGTTAAAATGTTCATCGTTGCCGGTCTGCTCGACGCCGTAACCATGATCGGTGTTGGTATCGCTCTGTTCTTCACCTTTGCGAACCCGTTCGTTGGTCAGATCGCTGGCTAATTACCCGGATTCTTCCGAGTAATTTGATGTGATGGACAACGTAACTGCGAGGTGTTGGCGTGAACATTAATGCGACCCTGATTGGCCAGTCCGTTGCGTTCCTGATTTTTGTACTGTTCTGCATGAAGTATGTATGGCCTCCGGTCATCGCTGCTCTGCACGAACGTCAAAAGAAGATCGCTGATGGTCTGGACGCTGCCAGCCGTGCAGCTCGCGACCTGGAGTTGGCCCAAGAAAAAGCGGGTCAGCAACTGCGCGAAGCGAAAGCTCAGGCAGCTGAAATCATCGAGCAAGCCAAGAAACGCGGTAACCAGATTGTCGAAGAGGCCGTTGAAAAGGCCCGTGTCGACGCTGACCGTGTGAAGGTTCAGGCTCAAGCCGAGATCGAACAGGAACTGAACAGTGTCAAAGACAAGCTGCGCGCCCAAGTGGGCTTGCTGGCTGTCGGCGGCGCCGAGAAGATCCTGGGTGCCACAATCGATCAAAACGCGCACGCAGAGCTGGTTAACCAACTGGCTGCTGAAATCTAAGCGAGGGCGATCATGGCAGAACTGACCACGTTGGCCCGACCTTACGCTAAGGCGGCCTTCGAGCACGCTCAGGCCCACCAGCAACTGGCCAATTGGTCAGCCATGCTCGGCCTGGCTGCAGCGGTGTCGCAAGACGACACCATGCAGCGCGTGCTCAAGGCCCCGCGACTGACGAGCGCAGAAAAGGCCGCCACGTTTATTGACGTGTGCGGCGACAAGTTTGATGCCAAGGCACAGAACTTCATCAACGTCGTTGCCGAAAACGACCGTCTCCCGCTTCTGCCGGAGATCGCCGCTCTTTTCGACCTGTACAAGGCCGAACAAGAGAAGTCGGTAGACGTTGAAGTGACCAGTGCTTTCGCATTGAACCAAGAACAGCAAGACAAACTCGCCAAGGTTCTCAGTGCACGACTCAACCGGGAAGTGCGCCTGCAAGTTGCGGAGGATGCTGCCCTAATAGGTGGTGTCGTTATCCGCGCCGGCGACCTGGTTATCGATGGCTCGATTCGCGGCAAAATCGCGAAACTTGCCGAAGCATTGAAATCTTGAGTTTGAAGGGGCAGCAGAGCAATGCAGCAACTCAATCCTTCCGAAATAAGTGAAATTATCAAGGGCCGCATCGACAAGCTCGATGTGACCTCCCAAGCCCGTAACGAAGGCACTGTCGTCAGCGTATCTGACGGCATCGTGCGGATTCACGGTCTGGCCGACGTAATGTACGGCGAGATGATCGAGTTTCCGGGCGGCGTCTACGGTATGGCCCTCAACCTGGAGCAAGACTCCGTAGGTGCCGTTGTACTGGGCGCTTACCAGTCTCTGGCTGAAGGCATGAGCGCCAAGTGCACCGGCCGCATCCTCGAAGTTCCGGTTGGTAAGGAACTGCTGGGTCGCGTAGTCGACGCACTGGGTAACCCTGTTGACGGCAAAGGTCCACTGGGCAACACCGAGACCGACGCGGTCGAGAAAGTTGCTCCGGGCGTGATCTGGCGTAAGTCGGTAGACCAGCCTGTACAGACTGGCTACAAGGCTGTCGATGCCATGATCCCTGTCGGCCGTGGCCAGCGTGAGCTGATCATCGGTGACCGTCAGATCGGTAAAACCGCTCTGGCGATCGACGCGATCATCAACCAGAAAGACAGCGGCATTTTCTGCGTCTACGTAGCAATCGGTCAGAAGCAATCGACCATCGCCAACGTGGTTCGCAAGCTGGAAGAAAACGGCGCCCTGGCCAACACGATCATCGTGGCTGCCAGTGCTTCGGAATCTCCTGCGCTGCAGTTCCTGGCACCGTACTCCGGTTGCACCATGGGTGAATTCTTCCGCGACCGCGGTGAAGACGCGCTGATCGTTTATGACGATCTGTCCAAGCAAGCAGTGGCTTACCGCCAGATTTCCCTGCTGCTGCGCCGTCCACCAGGCCGTGAAGCTTACCCAGGCGACGTGTTCTATCTCCACTCCCGTCTGCTCGAGCGCGCATCCCGCGTTTCGGAAGAGTACGTAGAGAAGTTCACCAACGGCGCAGTGACCGGCAAAACCGGTTCCCTGACCGCACTGCCGATCATCGAAACCCAGGCTGGCGACGTTTCCGCGTTCGTTCCGACCAACGTGATTTCCATCACCGACGGTCAGATCTTCCTGGAATCGGCCATGTTCAACTCGGGCATCCGCCCTGCAGTGAACGCCGGTGTTTCGGTATCCCGTGTGGGTGGTGCCGCTCAGACCAAGATCATCAAGAAGCTGTCCGGTGGTATCCGTACCGCTCTGGCTCAGTACCGTGAACTGGCGGCATTCGCCCAGTTCGCTTCTGACCTGGACGAAGCGACCCGTAAGCAACTTGAGCATGGTCAGCGCGTTACCGAGCTGATGAAGCAGAAGCAATACGCACCAATGTCGATCGCTGACATGGCGCTGTCGCTGTATGCCGCTGAGCGTGGGTTCCTGACTGACATTGAAATCGCCAAGATCGGCAGCTTCGAACAAGCGCTGATTGCTTTCTTCAACCGCGATCACGCCGATTTGATGGCCAAGATCAACGTTAAAGGTGACTTCAATGACGAAATCGACGCTGGCATGAAAGCCGGTATCGAGAAGTTCAAGGCCACCCAAACCTGGTAAGCCGCAGCGGGAGCCGCGAGGCTCCCGCTTGCTAACCTGATAGGTGTTACATGGCAGGCGCAAAAGAGATTCGCAGTAAGATTGCGAGCATCAAAAGCACGCAAAAGATTACCAGCGCCATGGAAAAAGTGGCGGTCAGCAAAATGCGCAAGGCACAAATGCGCATGGCTGCTAGCCGTCCTTATGCGGAGCGTATCCGCCAGGTAATTGGGCATCTGGCCAACGCCAACCCGGAATACCGCCACCCGTTCATGATCGACCGCGAAATCAAGCGTGTTGGTTATGTCGTCGTGAGCAGTGACCGTGGTTTGTGCGGCGGCTTGAACACCAACCTGTTCAAGGCCCTGGTCAAGGACATGGCGGTAAACCGCGAAAACGGCGTCGAGATTGATCTGTGTGTCGTTGGTAGCAAGGGTGCGGCCTTTTTCCGTAACTTCGGCGGTAACGTCGTTGCAGCTATCAGCCACCTGGGTGAAGAGCCGTCGATCAATGATCTGATCGGCAGCGTCAAGGTGATGCTGGATGCCTACCTGGACGGCCGTATTGATCGCCTGTCCGTGGTGTCCAACAAGTTCATCAACACCATGACGCAACAGCCTACCGTGGAGCAGTTGATTCCATTGGTGGCAACCCCGGATCAGGATCTCAAGCACCACTGGGACTATCTCTACGAACCGGATGCCAAAGAGCTGCTTGACGGCTTGATGGTCCGTTACGTCGAGTCGCAGGTCTACCAGGCGGTGGTCGAGAACAACGCGGCTGAACAAGCTGCGCGGATGATCGCGATGAAGAACGCTACCGACAACGCCGGTGATTTGATCAGCGATTTGCAGCTGATCTACAACAAGGCGCGTCAGGCTGCGATCACCCAAGAGATCTCGGAAATCGTCGGCGGCGCTGCCGCGGTTTAACGGTTCAAATATTCAGAGGATCCAGCTATGAGTAGCGGACGTATCGTTCAAATCATCGGCGCCGTTATCGACGTGGAATTTCCACGCGACAGCGTACCGAGCATCTACAACGCGCTGAAAGTAGTGAGCGCGGCCGAAACCACTCTGGAAGTTCAGCAACAGCTGGGCGACGGCGTGGTTCGCACCATTGCGATGGGTTCCACCGAGGGCTTGAAGCGCGGTCTGGAAGTTACCGATTCTGGCGCAGCCATCTCCGTACCGGTCGGTAAAGCGACCCTGGGCCGGATCATGGACGTTCTGGGTAACCCAATCGACGAAGCGGGTCCAATCGACACCGAAGAGCGTTGGGGCATTCACCGTCCAGCGCCTTCGTTCGCTGAACAGGCAGGCGGCAACGACCTGCTGGAAACCGGCATCAAGGTTATCGACCTGGTTTGCCCGTTTGCCAAAGGCGGTAAAGTCGGTCTGTTCGGTGGTGCCGGTGTAGGCAAAACCGTAAACATGATGGAACTGATCCGTAACATCGCCATCGAGCACAGCGGTTATTCCGTGTTCGCCGGTGTGGGTGAGCGTACTCGTGAGGGTAACGACTTCTACCACGAGATGAAGGACTCCAACGTTCTGGACAAAGTGGCACTGGTTTACGGTCAGATGAACGAGCCGCCGGGTAACCGTCTGCGCGTAGCACTGACCGGCCTGACCATGGCCGAGAAGTTCCGTGACGAAGGTAACGACGTTCTGCTGTTCGTCGACAACATCTATCGTTACACCCTGGCCGGTACTGAAGTATCCGCACTGCTGGGTCGTATGCCTTCGGCAGTAGGTTACCAGCCGACCCTGGCTGAAGAGATGGGCGTTCTGCAAGAACGTATCACTTCGACCAAGGAAGGTTCGATCACCTCGATCCAAGCGGTATACGTACCTGCGGACGACTTGACCGACCCGTCGCCAGCGACCACCTTCGCCCACTTGGACGCCACCGTCGTTCTGTCCCGTGACATCGCTTCCCTGGGTATCTACCCAGCGGTAGATCCACTGGATTCGACTTCGCGCCAGCTGGATCCGAACGTAATCGGCCAGGACCACTACGACACCGCTCGCGGCGTTCAGTACGTTCTGCAACGTTACAAAGAGCTGAAAGACATCATCGCGATCCTGGGTATGGACGAGCTGTCGGAAGCCGACAAACAGTTGGTTAACCGTGCTCGTAAGATCCAGCGCTTCTTGTCGCAGCCGTTCTTCGTGGCTGAAGTCTTCACCGGTGCTTCGGGTAAATACGTTTCCCTGAAAGACACCATTGCTGGCTTCAAAGGCATCCTCAACGGTGACTACGACCACCTGCCAGAACAAGCGTTCTACATGGTTGGCGGCATCGAAGAAGCGATCGAGAAAGCCAAGAAACTGTAATCCCGGCGCCCGGCAACGGGCGCTAATTTAGGTTGAGGCAATCAGATGGCTATGACAGTCCATTGCGATATCGTCAGCGCGGAAGGGGAAATCTTTTCCGGCCTGGTCGAGATGGTGATTGCGCACGGTGCACTGGGTGATCTTGGTATCGCTCTGGGTCACGCGCCGCTGATCACTAATCTGAAGCCAGGTCCGATCCGCCTGATCAAGCAAGGCGGGGAAGCCGAGGTGTTCTACATCTCCGGTGGTTTCCTCGAGGTTCAGCCGAACATGGTCAAGGTACTTGCCGATACCGTGCAACGTGCTGCCGACCTGGATGAAGCTCAGGCTCAAGCAGCTCTCAAGGCTGCCGAGAATGCCCTGAACGAAAAAGGCGCGGACTTCGATTACGGCGCCGCTGCCACACGTCTGGCCGAGGCTGCAGCTCAACTGCGCACCGTCCAGCAGATCCGCAAGAAGTTTGGCGGTTAATCCGTCAGCCACTTGTTGTGTGATTGATAAAAAAGGGTAGCCTCGGCTACCCTTTTTTCTTTTCCGATTTTTACAACCCCGGTCGCAGTTGCTGACCACCCAGGATTGGTAGCCAGTCATGTCTCTCGAAATCGTTATCCTCGCGGCCGGTCAAGGCACTCGTATGCGTTCGGCACTGCCGAAGGTGTTGCACCCGATTGCCGGCAATTCCATGTTGGGCCATGTTATCCACAGCGCCCGACAACTCGATCCACAACGCATTCATGTAGTTATCGGCCACGGTGCCGATGTGGTGCGTGAGCGTCTGGCCGCAGACGATCTGAATTTTGTGCTGCAGGACAAGCAGTTGGGCACCGGCCACGCCACAGCCCAGGCTGTGCCGTTCATTACGGCCGACACCGTGCTGATTCTTTACGGTGATGTGCCGCTGATCGAAGTCGAAACCCTGCAACGTCTGCTCAAGCATGTTGTGCCTGGCCAGATGGGTTTGTTGACCGTAGAGCTGGATGACCCGACCGGCTATGGCCGTATCGTCCGCGACGCCGAGGGCAAGGTCGCCGCCATCGTCGAGCACAAAGATGCCAGCGAAGCGCAGCGTGCGATCACTGAAGGCAACACCGGCATTCTCGCGGTACCGGCCAATTGTCTGGCCGACTGGATGAGTCGTCTGTCGAATAACAACGCTCAGGGCGAGTACTACCTGACCGACGTGATCGAAATGGCGGTCAGCGATGGTCTGGTAGTGGCCACCGAACAGCCACATGACCCGATGGAAGTGCAGGGTGCCAACGATCGCAAGCAACTCTCCGAGCTAGAGCGTCATTACCAATTGCGCGCCGGTCGTCGCCTGATGGCCCAAGGCGTAACACTGCGTGACCCGGCGCGTTTCGACGTGCGTGGCGAAGTCACCGTCGGTCGTGATGTGCTGATCGACATCAACGTGATTCTCGAAGGCAACGTGGTCATTGAAGACGACGTGATCATTGGTCCGAACTGCGTGATCAAAGACAGCACCCTACGCAAAGGTGTGGTCATCAAAGCCAACTCTCACATTGAAGGCGCAATACTCGGCGAAGGCAGTGATGCCGGTCCGTTTGCTCGCCTGCGCCCGGGTACTGTGCTTGAAGCGCGTGCCCATGTGGGTAACTTTGTTGAACTGAAGAACGCCCACATGGGCGAAGGCGCCAAGGCCGGACATCTGACTTACCTGGGCGACGCCGAAATCGGTGCGCGCACCAACATCGGCGCGGGAACCATCACCTGCAACTACGATGGCGCCAACAAGTGGAAGACCGTGATAGGCGAAGATGTGTTCATTGGTTCCAACAACTCGTTGGTCGCCCCTGTGGATATCTCCAGCGCCGCAACTACCGCGGCCGGTTCGACCATCACACAGAATGTTGATAACGCGCAGTTGGCCGTTGGGCGTGCGCGGCAGAAGAACATCGATGGCTGGAAGCGTCCGGTGAAAATCAAAAAGGACTGAGTTATCCACAGCCTGACTTAGCCACGCAAACCCAATGTGGGAGCGGGCTTGCTCGCGAAGGCGTCGTGTCATTCAACATCAATGTTGAATGATCGACCGCTTTCGCGAGCAAGCCCGCTCCCACATTTTTGTTTGTGTCGTTCTCAAAAAACTCTGCATCGTGCTTGACGATTTATGGGCAATAGGTTTTGATTGCTTCCGTTATCTTTCGAATCGAAACTTAAAGCCCGCCATGTCGAAACGCAATACGCCGCAGCGCCGCCACAACATCCTCGCTTTGCTCAATGAGCAGGGCGAAGTCAGTGTGGATGAACTGGCCAAGCGCTTCGAAACCTCCGAAGTTACGATTCGCAAGGATCTTGCCGCATTGGAAAGCCACGGTCTGTTGCTACGCCGCTACGGTGGAGCGATCACCATGCCTCAGGAACTGGTCGCGGAAACCGCCCAGAGCATTTCCAAATACAAACAGGCGATCGCTCGCGCTGCGGTGAAACGCATCCGCGAGCACGCGCGCATTATCATCGACAGTGGCAGCACCACCGCCGCGATGATTCCAGAGCTTGGCCAACAGCCGGGCTTGGTGGTGATGACCAACTCTCTGCACGTCGCTAATGCCTTGAGCGAGCTCGAACATGAACCGGTGCTGTTAATGACCGGCGGCACCTGGGATCCGCATTCGGAATCCTTCCAGGGCCAGGTGGCCGAGCAGGTACTACGCTCCTACGACTTCGATCAGTTGTTTATTGGCGCCGATGGCATCGATCTGATGCGCGGTACCACCACGTTCAACGAATTGCTGGGCTTGAGCCGAGTGATGGCTGAAGTGGCGCGGGAAGTGATCGTGATGGTCGAGGCCGACAAGATCGGCCGCAAGATTCCCAATCTGGAGCTGCCATGGAGCAGCGTCCATACCCTAATTACCGATGATCGCCTGCCCTTAGATGCCCGCGATCAGATTCAGGCCCGCGGTATCACCTTGATTTGCGCGGCTATCAGTCAGGAGAAATAAGCATGTGTGGAATTGTCGGCGCAGTGGCTGAACGTAATATCACCGCCATTCTGGTAGAAGGCCTCAAGCGCCTTGAATACCGCGGCTATGACAGCGCCGGTGTGGCCGTGTACACCCACGACGAAACCCTTGAGCGCATGCGACGCCCGGGCAAAGTCAGCGAGCTGGAAGTCGCACTGGCCGAACACCCGCTGGTTGGCCGTCTGGGGATTGCCCACACTCGTTGGGCAACCCACGGCGCGCCTTGCGAGCGTAACGCTCACCCGCATTTCTCCGGCGACATTGCGGTGGTGCACAACGGCATCATCGAAAACCATGAAGCCCTGCGTGAGCAACTGAAAGCACTGGGCTACGTATTCACGTCGGACACCGATACTGAAGTCATCGCCCACCTGCTCAGCGAAAAGCTCAAGGTTCAGCCTGATCTCACCGCAGCCCTCAAAGCCACCGTCAAGGAACTCCACGGTGCATACGGTCTGGCAGTGATCAATGCCAAGCAACCGGATCGTCTTGTTGCCGCCCGCAGTGGTAGCCCGCTGGTGATCGGTCTGGGTCTGGGTGAGAACTTCCTCGCTTCCGATCAACTGGCCCTGCGTCAGGTGACTGACCGCTTCATGTATCTGGAAGAAGGCGATATCGCCGAAATTCGCCGCGATAACGTGCAGATCTGGGACGTTAATGGCACTGCTGTCGAGCGTCAGACCGTGCAGTACAGCGACGGTGCCGAAGCCGCCGATAAAGGCGAATTCCGCCACTACATGCTCAAGGAAATCCACGAGCAACCGGCGGTGGTCCAGCGCACTCTGGAAGGTCGTCTGAGCAACAATCAAGTGTTGGTACAGGCATTTGGCCCCCAAGCGGCCGAGTTGTTCGCCAAAGTACGCAACGTGCAGATCGTTGCCTGTGGCACCAGTTATCACGCGGGCATGGTTGCGCGTTACTGGCTCGAAGAACTGGCCGGGATCCCGTGCCAGGTCGAAGTCGCCAGCGAATTCCGCTACCGCAAAGTGGTGGTGCAGCCGGACACCCTGTTCGTCACCATCTCCCAGTCCGGCGAAACCGCCGACACCCTGGCCGCACTGCGCAACGCTAAAGAGCTGGGCTTTCTCGCCAGCCTGGCGATCTGCAACGTCGGCATCAGTTCGCTGGTGCGCGAATCCGATCTGACCCTGCTGACCCAGGCCGGTCGCGAAATCGGCGTGGCATCGACCAAGGCATTCACCACGCAACTGGTCGGTCTATTGCTGCTCACTCTGTCGCTGGGCCAAGTGCGTGGCACTCTGGCGAAAGGCGTTGAAGCCACGTTGGTGGAAGAACTGCGCCGCCTGCCGAGTCGCTTGGGCGAAGCGCTGGCGATGGACAGCACCGTCGAGAAAGTTGCCGAGCTGTTTGCCGAGAAGAACCACACCTTGTTCCTCGGCCGCGGCGCGCAATTCCCGGTGGCGATGGAAGGTGCCTTGAAACTCAAGGAAATCTCCTATATCCACGCCGAAGCCTACCCGGCCGGCGAGTTGAAACACGGCCCGCTGGCGCTTGTGGATAACGACATGCCGGTGGTCACCGTGGCGCCGAACAACGAACTGCTGGAGAAGCTCAAATCCAACCTGCAGGAAGTCCGTGCCCGCGGCGGCGAACTGATCGTGTTCGCCGATGAGAAAGCCGGAATGACCAACGGCGAAGGCACCCACGTCGTGCAGATGCCGCATATCCACGACATCCTCTCGCCGATCCTCTACACCATTCCGCTGCAACTGCTGTCGTACTACGTTGCTGTGCTCAAGGGTACGGACGTTGATCAGCCGCGTAACCTGGCGAAGTCGGTGACGGTGGAATAAGTTATCCACAGCTGAGTTCGCCCTAAAAAATCGCAGCTTCGGCTGCGATTTTTGTATCTGATTCGAGGGTAACCATGGATCGCTTCCAGGAAATGCAGGTCTTCGCCGCCGTCGCCCAGGACCAGGGCTTCTCCGCAGCCGCGCGGCGTCTGGGCCTGTCCGCTGCCAGCGTCACCCGCGCCGTTGCCGCACTGGAGCAGCGGATCGGTACGCAATTGCTGATTCGCACCACGCGCAGTGTGCATCTGAGTGAAGCGGGGCAGCGTTATCTGGAGGACTGTCGCCGGATTCTCGCCGAGGTGCAGGAAGCCGAGGATTCTGCCGCAGGCAGCCACGCCCAGCCCCGTGGGCAATTGACGGTGACGGCGCCGGTGTTGTTTGGCGAGTTGTTCGTTACGCCAGTCATGGCCGGTTATCTCGCACAGTATCCGGACGTGTCGATCAACGCCGTGTTGGTGGATCGGATCGTCAGCATGGTTGAGGAGGGCATCGATGTCGCAGTGCGCATCGGCGAGCTGGCGGACAGTAATCAGCATGCGATCCGCGTCGGTGAGGTTCGGCGAGTGGTTTGCGGTTCGCCGCAATACTTGGCCGAGCACGGCCGGCCCAGCCATCCCCAGGCGTTGGCCGGTTTGCCCGTAGTGGCGACTGCCGCCACCGGCCAGATGCGCAATTGGCCGTTTCTCGAACAGGGCGAACCACTGATCGTGCGCCCGGAGCCGCGTTTGGTGGTCACCGCCAATCAAGCCGCGATCACGGCCGCATGTTTGGGCCTGGGGCTGACGCGGGTGCTTTCCTATCAAGTGGCGAACAAGGTCGCGGCGGGCGAACTGGAAATCGTCCTCGCTGACTTCGAACTGCCGCCGCTGCCGATTCATGTGGTGTATCAGGGCGGGCGCAAGGCGCCGGCGCGGGTACGCAGTTTTGTTGATTTCACGGTAAACGCTCTGCGTGAGCATCCGGCGCTGAAAAATGCCGCGTTATTGCGCGAGAAGAAATAATCGATTGCAAATGCTGGTAATTCTGTTGCTTCAAGGATGGGTAGAAGATGGCCTCCATCAGCGCTGCCACCCTTGGGCGGCGCGATCATCCAGCGGAGTCGACCATGCAACCGATCAAACTCTACAACTTCCCGCGTTCCGGCCATGCCCACCGGGTTGAGCTGATGCTGTCGCTGTTGCAACTGCCGACCGAGCTGATCCTGGTTGATCTGGCCAAAGGCGAACACAAGCAACCGGCCTATCTGGCCATCAACAGTTTCGGTCAGGTGCCGGCCATTGATGACAATGGCGTGGTGCTGGCTGATTCCAACGCGATTCTGGTGTATCTGGCGCAGAAGTACGGCGAGGGCCGTTGGTTGCCGAGCGATCCGGTCGGTGCCGCGCGGGTACAGCGCTGATTGTCGGCAGCGGCCGGGCCGATTGCCTTTGGCCCGGCGGCGGCGCGGTTGATCACGGTGTTCGGGGCGAAACTCAATGCTGAAGAAGTGATTGCCCGTGCGCACAACCTGCTCAAGGTGATGGAAGTCGAGCTGGGTAACACGCCGTATCTGGCGGGCAGCGAGCCGACCATCGCCGACGTGTCGGCCTACAGCTACATCGCCCACGCGCCGGAAGGCAACGTGTCGCTGGATGACTACCGCAACGTGCGCGCCTGGCTGGCTCGGGTTGAAGCACTGCCCGGTTTTGTCGGCATGCCGCGCACCGTCGCCGGTCTGCAAACTTCAGTCTGATGCTCGCAATCCACACTGCGCCGTAGGGGCAGAGGAGAGGTCGTGATGGAACGTTCACCGTGGCACGCTGGCGAGCAACAGTTGCAGGCGCACGTGGGTGTGGCCGAACGCATGGAGGCCTTCGGGCGTAAGGTGATTCGCACCTGGATGCCAGACCAGCACCGTGAGTTCTATCAGCAATTGCCTTTCCTGCTGTATGGCGCAGTCGATGCGGACGGGCGACCTTGGGCCAGTGTGCTCGAAGGCGCACCGGGGTTTGCTCATTCGCCCGATCCCGAACATCTGCACTTCGCCAGTCAGGTCGCAGCGGACGACCCGGCGCAACTGCGCAATGGCGAGCCGATCGGTTTGCTCGGCATCGAGTTGCACACACGCCGGCGCAATCGGCTTAACGGCCATGTCGGCAATCTCAGCGCTCAGGGCTTCGACGTGAGTGTGGATCAGGCCTTCGGCAACTGCCCGCAATACATCCAACTGCGCCAGTTTCAAAGAGTGCCGCTGACGGATCCGCAGACGCGCCCGGCTGAACATCTGAATGCGCTCGACGAGGCGGCCACCGCACTGATAACTGGGGCCGATACTTTCTTCGTCGCCAGCTATGTCGATACCGACGGCGAGCGTGCGGTGGATGTTTCCCATCGCGGTGGTCAGGCCGGTTTCGTACGGGTGGAAGGCAATCGTCTGACCATCCCCGATTTCGCCGGCAATCTGCATTTCAACACCCTCGGCAATCTGCTGCTCAACCCCAAGGCCGGATTGCTGTTCATCGACTTTTCCACAGGCGATGTGCTGCAACTCAGCGGGCGCACCGAGATCCTTCTCGACGACCCACAGATCGAAGCGTTTCAAGGGGCTGAGCGCTTGTGGACTTTCGAGGTGGAGCAACTGGTGCGGCGCCCGGCAGCGTTGGCGTTGCGCTGGCGCTTCGACGGCATGTCGCCGACCAGTCTGTTGACCGGCAACTGGGCCGAGGCGAGCGCACGCTTGCAGGCGCAGGCACTGGGCAACCAATGGCGGCCGCTGCGGGTGGCGAAGATTGAGGAAGAGAGCCGCAGCATCCGTTCCATCTATCTCGAGCCCGCCGATGGCGCCGGTTTGCCGGTGTTTCTCGCCGGTCAGCATTTACCGCTGCGCTTCACGATCGATGGCGAGGTGCATATCCGCACTTACAGCCTGTCGAGCGCGCCATCGGATGGTTTTTACCGGATCAGTGTGAAGCGCGATGGACGCGTGTCAAACCATCTGCACGAGCAGATCCAGGTGGGTGACGTGCTGGAGGCGCGGGCGCCGCAAGGGCATTTCACCGTAGCGCCGCTGGAGCGCCGGCCGCTGGTGCTGTTGGCGGCCGGGGTCGGTATCACGCCGATCCTGTCGATGCTGCGTGAGGTGGTTTATCAGGGCCTGCGCACGCGCAGGATTCGTCCGACGTGGTTGCTGCAAAGTTCGCGCAGCCTGGCCGATCAGCCTTTTCGCAAGGAGCTGGATCGTCTGTTGGAAAGCGCTGGTGATGCCGTGCGGGTCTTGCGTTTGTTAAGTCAGCCGGAAGCGGATGCACATGAAGGCGAGGACTTCGACCTTCAGGGGCGTATCGATGACGCGGTGCTGAGGAATCTGCTGGAGGTCGAGGATTACGATCAGATCGACTTTGTGCTTTGTGGCCCCGGCGCTTTCACCCAAGGCCTGTACGACAGCCTGCGTGAACTAGATGTGCGCGATGCACAGATTCACGCCGAGACCTTCGGCCCTTCGACCCTGAAGCGGCGTGCCGATGCGGACGCGATCGTCATCGAGCAACCACCGGCCGCCACCCAATCGGTGCCGGTGGTGTTCGAACGTTCAGCCAAGGAAGCACGCTGGCAACCGGACGGCGGCAGTTTGCTTGAGCTGGCGGAAAGTCGCGGATTGCGTCCGGAGTTCAGTTGCCGCGGTGGTTCGTGCGGCACTTGCAAGACGCGGCTGGTCAGTGGCGCGGTGAATTATCCACAGGTACCTGCCGAAATACCTGAGGCGGGCCATGTGCTGATTTGCTGTGCGGTGCCGGCGCAGAGCAGCCAACCTTTGGTGCTCGACCTGTAATCCCGAACCCACCAAAAAAAACCTGTGGGAGCGGGCTTGCTCGTGAAAGCGGCGGGTCAGCAACGATGATGTCGACTGATCCGACGCTTTCGCGAGCAAGCCCGCTCCCACAATGGGGAATGTGTTTCAGGCTGAAATCAGGCGTAGGACAGGGATTTTTCTTCGAGCAATTCCTGATACAGCTCTGTCCACTTGCGGCCCATTTCGTCGGCTGTGAATAACTGCCGATACCGCGCTTCCGCTTTCACCCCCATCGCCGCCGCACGCATCGGATCATCCCACAGCGTGCGCATCGCCTCGCGAAATGCCTGTGGATGACTCGGCGGCACCACGAGGCCCGTCTCGTTGTGGATATTGATGTAGCTGGTGCCGGTGCCGATTTCGCTGGAGATCATCGGTTTGCCATACATCGCACCTTCCAGCAGAGAGATACCGAAGGCTTCGGAGCGCAGGTGCGACGGGAAGACTATCGCGTAGCTCAATTGCAGCAGCGCGACCTTGTCCTCATCACCCAGACGTCCGAGGAAATGAATGTTGCGCAGGCCCAGCGCTGCCGCTTGGGCGTGCAGTTCCTGCTCCAGCGGGCCGGCGCCGACGATCACCACCGGGTAGTCCACGTCTTTCATGGCGTCGAGCAGAATGTGCAGGCCTTTGTAATAGCGCATGACCCCGACAAAGAGGAAAAACTTATCCCCAAGCTTTTGCCGCCAATGGTTCATCCGCTCACTGTCCGCCTGTGGATAACCGGCCTTGTTCAAGCCATACGGAATCACCCGGGTCTTGTCCTGAAATTGCTGCAACACATCGCTGGTGTGCAGGTAGTTCGGCGAGGCCGCGACAATGCGGTCAGCGCTGGCGAGGAAGCGGTTCATCAGTGGCCGGTAGAGTTTCAGCAGGTGTTTCTGGCGGATGATGTCGGAGTGATAGGTGACCACGCTCGGCTTCTTCATCGCACTGGCGAAATGCACCAGATCCATGAACGGCCACGGGAAGTGGTAATTGACCACGTCGGCCTCGGCAGCCATCTCGCGAAACTGTTTGAACACGCTCCAGGAGAATCCGGTGGAGGCGAACTGGATATCGAGTCTGGCCCGATGCACTTCGTGTTGACCCAAGTGCACGACGGGCGGATTCGGGTCGGCGCTGAGGGTCAGCACCTGGCCGTCGATGCCGTGCTGGGCGCCGCTTTCGCACAGTTGGAAGATCACTTGTTCGATGCCGCCGACGGAGTCAGGCAGGTACGTCTTGAAAAAATGAAGAACTCGCATTCAACCTCCCATGGCCTGGCGGTAGGCTCCGGCCGTGGCCCGTGCGCAACGCTGCCAGGAAAAAAGCTGTGCCTGCTGCAACCCGGCTTCTCGGCATACCTGCCAATGTGCTTGATCGTCGATCAAACGGCTCATCATCTCGCGCAAGCCGTCTGCATCGTCAGCTTCAATATAGTTGCCAGCGGCGCCCGCGACTTCCGGCATGGCCGAAGAGCGGGTGAGCACTACCGGCGTGCCGCAGGCCATCGCCTCCAGCACGGGTAGGCCGAAGCCCTCGTACAGCGAAGGAAAAATCAGCGCGCGGGCGCCGGCCAGCAATTGCGCCACTTGTTCGTCGGGCAGATAACCGAGCAGGCACACATGCCCGCTGGCCAGTGCCTGACGCAGTTCGTCGCTGAACTGCTCACGCTGCCAGCCGGCCATGCCAACAATCAGCAGGGGGAAGCGCTCGCGCACGCCCTCCGGCAGCAGGGCGTGGGCGCGCAAGGCCAGACTGAGGTTCTTGCGCGGCTCCAGCGTGCCAACACACAGGAAATATTCGCGCGCCGTGACGGCATGCGCCTTGAGCACCGCGCTGATCACATTGGCTTCGCGTGGATGGAAACGCGCGGCGACACCCAGCGGCGCCACGACAAAGCGCTCTGCGGGTAAGCCGAAATATGCTTGGGCTTCGTCGGCAATCGCCTGCGAGTCCGTCAGGATCAGCCGCGCCTGCTGTACGCCGATCGCCAGCCGACGCTCGATTTCCTTCAGTCGTGCCAACGGCTGTGTCTCGGGGAAATGCAGGTGGGTCAGGTCGTGCAGGGTGATCACGGTCGGGCCGTCGAAGGCCAGCGGCCACAGGCTCGGCTCGTGGTACAGATCGATGCCTTGTGCGCGGCCCTGATCGAAACGCTTCTGCTCCAGCCAGCGCCGTGCCTGATAAGCCCCGGGAATCTGCCGCAACAACGGCGTCAATCGCGAGTAACCGGGCATGGCCGCTTCCGGCAAGGCCGAACTCCAGCCCCAGCCGTGAAACAGCGTGACCTCGACATCGGTCTCGTTGCGCAGGGCATTGACCAGTTCGGCGACGTAGTGGCCGATGCCGGTGCGTGGCGCCTGCAGAATCCGTGCGTTAAGGGCAATGCGCATGCTGCCTCGCTGGCGCCACCGGCGCTTCCAGGACATTGCGTACACTGCGTTCGGCCAGTTGCAGACTGGCTTGCCGCCAGCCGATCCACTGCCAGTCGGCGACATCGCGGGTGGCGGGGAACTGGCCGCTACGCTCAAAGTTGGTGACCAGATCGGCCAGGCTTTGCGGATCCTGCAGATCGAAGTACGCCATGAATTGGCCGCCGATTTCGCGGAACACCGCGATATCGCTGCCCATCGCTGGCAAGCCACGCTGCATGGCTTCGACCAGCGGCAGGCCAAAACCTTCGACAAACGATGGGAAGACCAACGCACTGGCGTGGGAATAGGCGTGTTCCAGGCTGGTGTCGTTGAGGTCGTTGAACATGAACAGGCGCTGATTCAGTTCTGCATGACTGCGCACACGGGCGAGCAGGCTGTCGCATTTCCAGCCGACCCGTCCGGCGATGCATAGCCGTGCGTTTGAACCGGCGGCCCAGGCGCGCTCGAAGGCGTCGAGCAGGTACGCGTGGTTCTTGCGCGGCTCGATGGTGCTGACCATCAGGAACACCGGTTCAGGAGTGCTGAACAAAGCCTTGAGGCGCGGTTCGACTGTCGCGTCGGTGCAGTGCAGATCGAGTTCACTGCCCAGGTGAAAAAAGTCGAACCAACGCTTGTCGGCCTGCTCAATGCCGAGGCGTTGCTGCAGTTCTTCACGCACCTGATCACGCACCGTGGCGGAAATCGCCATGTAGCCATCGGCCGTCCGTGTGATCCAGTCGAACCACTCGCTGAAAACCTCGACCAGACGCGTGTCGTAAAACTGGGGGTGAGTCAGCGGGATCAGGTCGTAAATCACTGCAATCAGGCCAACGCCGTCGAGTTTGAGCCGTTCGACGTGGGCGAAAAGGTCTGAGTGCCAGGATGAATCCAGCAGTACAAGTTGATCCCCCGGCTGGTGTTGCAGCGGTGAACAACGTTTAAGCACTTGCGTGCGGTTGATCTGATTGAGCAGGCGCAGTGGCAGGCCGAACGCCGCGAATGACGTCAGACGATAGCCAGCATACAAGAGCCGTCGTGCCGGTTTCGAGGTGCGGTCGGCGTCGATTCGTTGATGCCATTGCCAGAACCGATGGGCGAGGCGCTGCAGCCTTTCGCCTAAGGTCGCCAGTGCGTTGAAAAACGGGGTGTCCAGCGGTGCCAGACGTGTCACCCGGTAGAGTTGGCCGTTGAGCAAAATGACCGGCAAACATTCAACGCCGTCGACACTCGGCGGCAGTTGGTTGATGACGTTGCGCACCACGCGCTGAATACCCGAGTTAACCGCCGGGTGCTTGAACACATGGGTGCATTCCACCAGCAAGCGCGTCATGGCGTGGACTCGATAAGCCTGCCTTCGGTGTCACGACTGATGGTGGTCTGAGCGTTGAGCCATGAGCAACCGACGAAATCCTCGCGTCGATTGTTGATGACATGAAACACCAGGCCGAAATCACGCCACTCGAAATTTCGATCCAGGTGCGAGTCCAGTCTCGACAGGCTCAAGGCCACGGAGTAGTTGCCTTTACCCAAGCCCATGACAAACGCGAAGCGATAAGTAATGCGCTCGCCGGACCGCAGGTTTTCCAGTGCCTGGTTCTGGCGATGAGTGTTGATGCCGTACATGGGCTGACCAAGGCGGTCCTTGATCATGAAGCCCAGTACCAGCCGTTCGATGTGTTGACGAACCTCGACCTCCACTTCCAGTACCACGGGCTGGCCGACTTCGGCGGCTTCGATGGAGCGTTCGTGTTCGTCCAGCAGACGTACGCGCAGGATGCCGGCTTCACCGGTACCCGAAACGGTTTGTACCTGGCCGCCACTGAGCGTTTCCTGGCGCACGGTCTGGCCTTCGCGTTCGGCAAGCAAGGCGTTGTAGTAATCCATCACCGCTTCGGGCTTGTCGTGCATGGCCATGTGGCCGCCATCGAGCAGGATCGCCGAATCGCAGATCGATTGAATCGCCGAGCGGTCGTGAGACACGATCAGCAGGGTGGTGCCGGCCTTGCGGAAGCTACGGATGCGCTCGAAGCTCTTATGCTGGAAGTAGGCGTCACCCACTGAGAGTGCTTCGTCGACAATTAGAATATCGGGGCGGCGTGCGGTGGCGACGCTGAAGGCGAGACGCATCTGCATGCCGCTGGAGTAGGTGCGCACCGGATGATCAATGGCCTCACCGATTTCTGCGAAGCTCTCGATCTGGGGCATCAATGCGTTGATTTCCTCAAGTTGCATACCGAGGAGTTGCCCCGCCATCACGGCGTTTTGCCGACCGGTGAAGTCCGGGTGAAATCCCATGCCCAGTTCCAGCAGCGCGGCGACCCGACCCGAAAGCTCAATGGTGCCGCAAGTCTGCCGGCTGGTGCCGGTAATCATTTTCAGCAGAGTACTTTTGCCCGCGCCATTGACCCCGACGATGCCCACGGCTTCGCCGGCAGGGATCTCGAACGTGAGGTCCTGCAACACCCAATGTTGGTGATGGCGCAGCGGTGAAAAGGGAATCAGCCATTCGGCCAGGCGACTCCAGCGGCTGGGGTATTGTTTATAGGCTTTGCCTAGCCCTGTAACGCGGATATGTCCCATCAGAGTTCATCCACCATTTCACCGACCCGTTGGCGGAACAGGCGCAGGCCGATGGTGCAGAGCACTGCGCCAATCACGAAAGTCGGCAGCAGCGAACTCCAGAGCGGCCATTGACCGTACAGGAACAGATTCTGGTAACTACCGATCAGGTTGGTCAGTGGGTTGTATTGCAGCAACCGCTGCAGCCACTCCGGCAATATGGTGATGGGGTAAACGATCGGTGTCAGCCAGAACCAGAATTGCAGACAGATAGCGAAGAGTTGCCCGACATCACGGAAAAATACATTGAGTACCCCGAGGACCATGCCGAGTCCCGCGCAGAGCATCATTTGCAGGGCAACCAGTGGCACCAGCGCCAGCAAAGCCATGCCCGGCCAGCGTCCGGTGATGAGTAGAAAACCGAGAAACAAGGCGATGATGATGGCGAAATTTATCCCGGCATTGAGTAGCACGATCACCGGCAAGCAGAACCTCGGGAAACTGATTTTCTTCAGCAGGTTGGCGTTGTCCAGGAACATGGTCTGACTGCGCAGGGTGATCTCCGAAAACAGCCCCCACGCCAGCAGACCGGCGCACAGGTAAATGCTGTAGGCCATGCCGTCATCCACACCCGGTAAGCGGGCACGCATGATGTGCGAGAAGATCACCGTGTAAACGATGATCATCGACAGCGGATTGAAGATTGGCCACAGCGCGCCGAACAGCGAATTGCGGTAACGCGATTGAAACTCTCGTTGCACACTGCCGAGGATGAAGCCTCGGTAGGTGTGCAGCGAGCGGTACAGGGAAAGCAGCATTCAAACCGTCCTGCCGTACTGGTCTTCGAAGCGGACGATGTCGTCCTCTCCCAGGTATTCGCCGCTTTGCACTTCGATGATCACCAGATCGATCACACCGGGGTTTTCCAGGCGATGCCTGTGGCCGGCGGCAATGAAGGTCGATTCGTTCTTGGCCACCAGCGTCGTACCGGAGCCATTGTTGGTGACCTTGGCCATGCCTTCGACCACCACCCAGTGTTCGTTGCGGTGATGGTGCATTTGCAGGGACAGCTTGCCGCCGGGTTTGACCACGATGCGCTTGATCTTGAAGCGCGGGCCTTCTTCAAGAACGGTGTAGGTGCCCCAGGGCCGGCTGACGGTGCGGTGCAGGCGATAGGCTTCGTGGGATTTGTCCTTGAGCTGCTTGGCGACGCGCCGCACATCCTGAGCGCGGTCGGCATGGGCCACGAGCACGGCGTCGGCGGTGTCGACGATGATCAGGTTATCCACACCCACGGTGGCCACCAGCCGGCCTTCGCTCTGGACAAAGTTATTGTGGCTGTCGATGAAAATCGCTTCGCCGCTGGCGCGGTTGTTGTCGGCATCGGCCGGTACCAGTGCGGCCACCGCGCCCCACGAACCGATGTCGCTCCAGTCGAAACCGGCGGGCACCACCACAACTTTTTCCGAGCGCTCCATCAACGCGTAGTCGATGGAAATGTCGGTGATTTCAGCGAACAGCGCAGGCGACAGTTCCTGTTGCAGGCAGCCGACGGTCTCCACCGGGGCGCTGGCGGCCATGCAGGCGCGGGTCTGCTCCAGCAGTTCTGGCGCGTGCAATTGCAGTTCGGCAATGACGGTCGCAGTGGTAAAGCAGAACATGCCCGAGTTCCACAGGAAGTTGCCGCTCTCCAGGTAATGCGTGGCGGTCTGCAGGTCGGGTTTTTCCACGAAGCGCTGCACTTTGGCCGCGCCTCTGGCGTCCAGTGGCGCACCGGTTTCGATGTAACCAAAGCCGGTTTCCGGCGCGGTCGGCAATACGCCGAAGGTCACCAGATAACCGTCCTTCGCCAGATTCACCGCGTGCTCGACGGCCGTCTTGAGTGCGTCCTGATTGACGATCAAATGGTCGGCCGGCATCACCACCATGATCGCCTCGTCTCCGTGCAGCGCTTGCAGCGACAGGGCTGCAGCGGCAATCGCCGGGGCGGTATTGCGCCCGGTCGGCTCCAGGAGGAAGTGCCCGCGATGGCGTGACACGTGGGCGGCGCAATAGTGATCCTTGCTCTGGAAGTAGTACTCGCGGTTGGTCACCGTGACAATGTCACCCCAGCCGTCGAGCAATGCCGCCGCGCGCTGGTAGGTCTTGCCCAGCAGCGACTGGCCGTCGGGCAGGGTCATGAACGGCTTGGGATGGCCCTCGCGGGACACCGGCCACAAACGGGTGCCGGCACCGCCGGACAGAATCACGGGGATCAGCATGGCCTACTCCTTGGCGACGCGTTTCATGTCCGCATCCATCATCATGCGGATCAAGGTATCCAGGTCGGTTTTCGGCTTCCAGCCCAGCACACGCTGCGCCTTGGCCGGATTGCCGAGCAACACTTCGACTTCGGCCGGGCGGAAAAACGCCGGGTCGATCTTCACGTAGTCGCGGTAGTTCAGGCCGACGTGATCGAAGGCGATGCGGCACATTTCACGCACCGTGGTGGTAACGCCAGTGGCGACCACAAAATCGTCAGGCGTGCCCTGTTGCAGCATCAGCCACATGGCTTCGACGTAGTCGCCGGCAAAACCCCAGTCGCGTTTGGCGTCGATGTTGCCCAAGGCCAGTTCCTGCTGCTTGCCCTGCTTGATGCGGGCGGCGGCGTCAGTGACCTTGCGGGTAACGAATTCGATGCCGCGCAGCGGTGATTCATGGTTGAACAGAATGCCGCTGCTGGCGTGCAGGTTGAAGCTTTCGCGGTAGTTGACGGTGATCCAGTGGCCGTACAGCTTGGCCACGCCGTAAGGACTGCGTGGATAGAACGGGGTGTTCTCGTCCTGCTGCTCGGCCTGGATCAGACCGAACATTTCGCTGGTCGAGGCCTGATAGAAGCGGGTGTGCGGGCTGAACTGGCGGATCGCTTCCAGCAAGTGGGTAACGCCCAGGCCATCGACGATGCCGGTGGTTACCGGTTGATTCCACGAGGCGGCGACGAAGCTTTGCGCGGCGAGGTTATAGATTTCGTCCGGAGCCGATTGAATGACCGCGCGCTGCACCGAGCAAGCATCGGCCATGTCACCGTCCAGATAGACGATGTCGGCCTCGACGCCCATTTCGCGCAGGCGCCAGCGCGAATCGCTGCTGCGCCGGGCGACGAAGCCATAAACCTTGTAACCCTTGTCGAGCAGCAGTCTGGCCAGATACGCGCCGTCCTGGCCAGTGATCCCTGTGATCAGTGCACTTTTTGTCATTCTTGTCGTACTCGAATCTCCCAGTCGGACAGGATCGTCCGCAGGGATTGTTGTGTAGTGATGGCTGGCGACCATCCTGTGGTGTTGGCCAGTCTTGCGTGGCTGCCGCAGACGCGGCGCTGATCGGCGCGACGCATGCGCGCCGGATCCTGAACCAGTTGCATCTGGACTTCGGCCAGATCCGCCAGCTGTTCGATGAGGCTGCGGATGCTTTGCTCGCGCCCCGAACAGATGTTGTAGACCTGGCCCGGCTGGCCTTTTTCAAGCAGGGCGAAATAGGCCGATATGACGTCGCCGACATCGAGGAAATCACGCGTCACGTCGATGTCGCCGACTTCCAGTTGCGGCGCTTGCAGGCCTTGTCTGATGCGGTTGATCTGGCGCGCGGCGCTGGCGATGACGAAGCTGTCGCTCTGCCCGGTGCCGATGTGATTGAACGGGCGCGCCACCAGTACCGGCCAGTGTTCGCTCAGGCCCCATTGCAGACTGAGGAATTCCGCCGAGAGTTTGCTCACCGCGTAAGGGTTGCGCGGGCAGGGCGGTTGTTGTTCGGTGATCGGTAGAGCGCTTTCGCCGACCTGGCCGTAGACGTCGCCGGAGCTGACGTACAGGAATGTGCCGGTAAAGCCACGCGCCTTGAGGGCTTGCAACAGGTTGAGGGTGCCGAAAACATTGATGTCGAGGGTGCGGGCCGGATCACGGAAGGCTTCGGGGACGAAGGTTTGCCCGGCCAGATGGACTACCGCGTCGGGCATCTGCGGCCACAGGTCGCTGAGGCTGCCGGCATCCGTGAGGTCGAAGGGCGATGCGGCAGGCAACAGCTCCCACGACGAATCGGGCAAGGCCAGACGTGACTGTATATGTTGTCCCACGAAGCCACTGAGACCCGTGATGAACAGACGCTTTTTCAAACAGCGACCCCTTGGTCTTGAACTTGCGCCACTTTCCCACAGGCTTTAAGGGGAAGTCTGTCAGATCAGTAGAAAAATCCGACACGAGAACAGGCGAAGTCATTGTTGTAGTTGTTTGTATCAATCTGTGCCAATTGCGCAGTAATTTCAACAGGCCATACCGTGACCGGTCAGTTCTCGTCAGCGTAGTCCGATTTTTCTCGCTGGGCGGTTCACGAACACTCTGTCGATGTGTTTAGAATGCGCCTTGTCACGATTAGCCGGGTTTGTCGGGATCGTCGTGCAAAAAGGTGAAACTGACCACTAAAACAAGAACAAGACGAGACCGAAGACGAAGGACGGATATCCATCCGGTTCGACGCTTGGCCGTCATAGTGTGAGGCTGCCGGGATGGCAGTTTCATCGTGGAATGCCATGAATTTCATTCTTTACTCGGACATCAACGACAGTTCCATCAGTCAGAATCTGGGGCATCCCGATTCCAGTTATTACTTTGTCCTGAAAGCCTATCGCCCGCTGCTCGAAACGCTCGGGCGAGTCCACGTGGTGGATTCGGTTGCAGGCGTTGACCCGGCCTACCGACAGTTACTCGCCGCAGGCCAGGAGAGTGTCTTCCTCTCGTTCACGCGGCCGCAGAAGACCCCGATCGATCTTGAATGCCCGACAGTTTGCGTTGTCGCGTGGGAGTACGACTCGATCCCCGACGAACAGTGGGGCAACGATCCGCGTCAAGACTGGACGCGCATGTTGGCCAGGCACGGGCGAGTGATAACGCTGTCCAGCCACGCGGCCAAAGCGATTCGTCGCTCCATGGGAGAGGACTTCCCGGTATTGGTATTACCAGCGCCGTTGTGGGAACGCTTTACAGCGATTCGCGAGCAACCTGTCAGCGCGCCGGTCAATGCAGGTGCAACGTTGACGGTCAAAGGTTGCATCTTTGATTCCCGCCTGATGAACCTGCACCCGGATAACCTGCTACCGGAGCCGCTCACCCCGGAGGAGCAGGCCGAGTTCGTTGCTCAACTGGAAGCCTCGCGACCGCCGCCGCTGACCTTGAAGCGGCGCTTTGTGATTGCCCGGCATTTCCTGCGCCTGTGGGTACTGAATCTGGGCCACGAGCAGACGCCGCCGGTGCCTCGGGTCAGACTTCTGCAGAACTGGTACTGGGAAGGGGTTCGCGATCTGCTCTCGGACACCGTGCATGAATGGCTGGGTGAACGCCTGCCGAATATCGCCGGCCCTATCCCTTTACCTGTGACCGTTCAACCGCCACCACGAGATTTACCGGACACATCGTTGCAGGTCGAAACCCGCGTCGACGGTGTGGTCTACGTGTCGGTGTTCCGCCCCTCAGACGGGCGCAAGAACTGGCTACAGATCCTGAGCGCTTTTTGCGCGGCGTTTCGTGACACGCCAGACGCCACGCTGGTGATGAAATTCACCCAGAGCGATCTGGCAGCCGTCTATGCACACTTGATGACACCACTGGCGCAACTGGCACCTTTTTCCTGCCGGGTCGTGATGATTCAGGGCTATCTGGATGATGCTGAATATGCGCGGCTTTATCAGGCTGCGAGTTTTTACGTCAACGCCTCGCATTGTGAAGGGCTGTGCCTGCCACTGATGGAGTTCATGGCGTGCGGCAAACCGGTGATCGCTCCCGATCATACGGCGATGCAAGACTACATCGACGAGTCCGTGGCGTTCGTGGTCGGCTCCAGCGTAGAGGTGTGCACTTGGCCACATGACCCGCGAATGCTCTTTCGCGCACAGCGTTATCGACCAGATTGGGGGTCATTGAAACAGGCCTACGAAAACAGCTACCGGATGGCCAAGACACAGCCTCAGGATTATCAACGCATGTCGCTGGCAGCAGCCGAACGCATGCACGATTACTGCGCGATGCCGGCACTGCAAAAGCGTGTTGCGGATTTCTTCGGGCCACAGTCACAGGCGAGCAACATTGCCCCGGTTACGGATAACGCCTCATGCTGATCATCATCCATTCGGAAACCAACCAGCACACCATCAGCCGCAACCTGGGGCGTTCGGAGTACAGCTATTACTTCGTACTCAAGGAGTATCGGCCGGTGCTCGAGCGCCTCGGGCGGGTGATCGAGGTCGTGGACCCGAACACTGAAGTCGATGCGTTGTACGCAGACTGCCAATCCCGTGGCGAGCCTTGCGTGTTTCTGTCGTTCTCGCCACCGCATCGCACGCCGGTGCATCTGGCCTGCCCGACGTTGCCGGTATTTGCCTGGGAGTTCAGCACCATCCCCAACGAGCCGTTTGCCGGTGATCCGATGAATGACTGGCGCACGGTACTCAATGCCTGCGGTGCGGCGATTACCCATTCCAGCTACACGGTCAACGCCGTGCGCGAAGTGATGAATACCGATTACCCGATTGTCGCCGTACCCGCCCCGGTCTGGGATCGATTCGCGGCGCGCGGCGTTCAGTTGCAGGGTCAACCTGCGGTCGATTCAGTGCGATTGAAGATCAAGGGTCTGGTGGTCGACAGTCGCGAGATCAATCTCAATGCATTCGGCCCCGCACAACTGCGCAGTGGCCCGGGAATCAGATTCCACGCACCTGTCACCGAGCAGACGTTGTTGCTTGAAGGCGTGGTGTACACCTCGGTGTTCAATCCCCGCGACGGGCGCAAGAACTGGGAGGACATGATCAGTGCCTTCTGCGCAACGTTCCGTGAGACCGCTGACGCGACGCTGGTGCTCAAACTCACCCACCACGATGCACAAGAAGCGCTCACCGACATCCTTCATCACCTGTACAAAAATCAGCCTTATCGCTGCCGCATCGTGTTGGTCTATGGCTATCTGGCCGACGCGGATTACGAACGTCTGGTGCAGGCGACGCGCTACGTCGTCAACACGTCCTATGGCGAGGGCCAGTGCCTGCCGCTGATGGAGTTCATGTCTTGCGGTAAACCGGCGGTGGCGCCTTGCACGACAGCGATGATCGATTATCTCAACGCCGATAACGCGTTCCTGATCGAGTCAACCGAGGAGTTCACAGCCTGGCCGCACGATCCGCGGTCGGCCTACAGGACCCTGCGCTACGCGGTCAATTGGGCCTCGATTTGCGCGGCTTATCGCGCCAGCTACGAGGTGGCTAAAAACCATCCACCGCGTTATGCGCAGATGTCGGCGCAAGCCGTGAGCAGCCTGCAAGGGTTTTGCAGTCAGGCCGTGGCCGAGCAACGGTTGCAGGCATTCTTTGCGCAACTGTTCGAGACGCGCGCCGTATTTGCCATGGAGGCGACCGAAGCATGATTCGTCGATTGCTCCAGCGTTTTTTTGCCGAGCCGCAAGCGCCGTTGACGGTAGAGCCTGTCCCCGAGCCGGTCGTTGAGGCACCTCCAGAACAAGAGCCAGAACCCTTGTTCACCTGGTCGCCGCGCGATGTCGGTTTGCGTGATGCGGTACTGGATGGCTGGTTTCTCAATGACAGCGGCGAATTGCTCAAGGGCTTTGCGATAACGGCTGACGACACCCTGCTCGACGTTGGCTGTGGCGAGGGCGCCGCTACATTGTTCGCGGTACGCCAGGGCGCATCGGTGATCTTTACCGACAGTGAACACGACAAAGTGCGCGATCTGGCCTGCCAGGTCGAAGCCCGGAGCACCAAGCCGAATCTGGGGCTGGTCAGTAATACCTTGCCATTGCCGTTGGCGGATGGCTGCGCGAGCAAAGTGGTGTGCATGGAGGTGTTGGAGCACGTAGACGAGCCCGAATCATTCATGGCCGAACTGGCGCGTATGGGACGTCCCGGTGCGTTATACCTGCTCAGTGTGCCGGCGCCGGTTGGCGAGCATTTGCAGAAAGGCATCGCCCCGCCAAGTTATTACCAGACGCCCAATCATGTGCAGATTTTCTCCCCGGAGCGCTTCGCTGCCATGGTCGAGGATGCCGGACTGGTTATCGAACATCGACAAGCCACCGGATTCTTCTGGGTGATGGGCATGATTTTCTTCTGGGCCAGCGAAAAGGCTGCCGGTAAAGATCCGGGCGGTGCGGTGCGCGATCGCATTCATGCACCGTTCCCCCATCTGATGGGCGGGTGGGCCAGAACCTGGGAAGAGATGCTTGACCGGCCTGACGGGCTTGCGATCAAACAGGTACTTGACCAGTTCATGCCCAAGAGTCAGGTGATCATTGCGCGTAAACCACTGGATGCCGGGCTGCCACATGAGCAGTAATCGAATCATGGACATCGAGGTGCTGCGCGCTATCGCCGTGCTCGGCGTGCTGTTTCATCATTTGTCCGGCAACCTGTTCAGCGATCCCGTGCCGCTGCTCGAATCCATTCACGCCTGGGCGCAGCCGTGGTGGGGAGTGGATCTGTTTTTTGCCATTTCCGGATTCGTCATCGCCCGCAGTCTGATTCCCGCGTTGCGCAGTTGCAGCACCCGTCAGGCCTACTGGGCGCAAACGCGTAACTTCTGGTTGCGTCGAGCCTTTCGCCTGCTGCCATCAGCCTGGTTGTGGTTGGCGCTGGTCCTGCTGATGTGCATGTTTTTTAACCGCTCCGGAGCATTCGGCACGCTACAGGCCAACCTGCAGGCCACCCTCGCGGGGGTATTGCAGTATGCCAATTTCCGTTTTGCCGACGCTTTTCTTCATTACGAATACGGCAGCAGTTTCGTCTACTGGAGTCTGGCGCTGGAGGAGCAGTTTTACTTGCTGTTTCCGCTGCTGATTCTGGTTTGTCGCAAGCATCTGGTGTGGATGTTGCTGGCGCTGGTTGCGGTGCAACTCTTGATGGTCCGTACGCCGCTGCTGATGGTCGTCAGGACGGACGCGCTGGCCCTTGGCGTGCTGTTGGCGATGTGGAGTGTGCAACCGAGCTATCGACGGTGGCAGCCGACGTTTCTCGGGAGTCCGTGGGCCGGAATTACAACGCTGATAGCCGTCGGGTTGCTGATGAGTTACCTGGCCACCGACCGTTTTTCCCCGACCCACTATCGCATCGGCGCCATCGCAATACTCAGTGCAGGGCTGGTGTGGATCGCGTCTTACGATGGTAACTATCTCTTGCCTGCTGGCCGATTGCAGCGATTGATGGCGTGGGTTGGCAGTCGTTCTTATGGCATCTATCTGATCCACATTCCGGTATATTTCCTGGTGCGCGAAGTGATTTTCCGTTTGCAGGCCGCAGGCCTGCCGAGCCCGGCGGGACACCCGTTAATGACATTGCTGTTCGCATTCGGCCTGATCGTACTGCTCAGCGAACTGAATTATCGCTTCGTCGAAATGCCTATGCGCAATCGCGGCGTGGCACTGGTGAAACGTCTCGGCCCGTCCCGCAGGCCTGTCCCGTCCACTGAGGCCTCCTCATGTTGAGTCTTTTGCTCCCCGCCAAGCGCGGGTGATACCTCGCTCGACGCCCGCAAGCCCGCTCCTGTAGGGTTTTGTGTAACCTTGCACCTTTGTGGTGTCCGGGATCTGGAAGGTATGCGGTTTATTGTGGCGCTGTTTTTGGGGGTCTTGCTCGCGGGTTGTGAACGGCACGATTCACCGCCACTCGATCAGCAGCTGTACATCTGGCAACGTCAGTGGACGCCGGCCCATGAGGCGGCGTTGCGCGATAGCCGCAGTGATTTCTCGACCTTGCGGGTGCTGGCGTTGCAGGCGTTTCCGGGGGCGGGATGGCGCCGGGCATTTATCGATGCGACGTTGCTCAAGGGCGATGGTCGCCCGCTGATTGCGGTGATTCGTCTCGACGGCCAGCTCAAGGCGCTGGATCAGCAGCAGGTCACGGCGCAGATTCTTCAGGTCATCAATGACTGGCAGGCGCAGGGCCTGACCCTGAGTGGCGTGGAGATCGACCACGATGCCGGCAATGCGCGGCTGCCGGCCTACGCAGAATTCCTCACCCATCTACGCTCGGCACTCCCGCAATCATTGCCTCTGAGCATCACCGCGTTGCCGGCGTGGCTCGACAGTGCGCAATTGCCAAACTTGCTGGCGACGGTCGACAGCAGCGTGCTGCAAGTGCATGCCGTCAGCGACCCGCGACGCGGCTTGTTCGACGCCGAGCAGGCGCGGCGCTGGGCTGAGGGTTGGGGAAAAACCACCAGTAAACCGTTTTATCTGGCGTTGCCCGCCTACGGTGTGGCGCTGTTGCCGGATGTCGACGGCACGCCGGTCGTGGAAAGTGAAGTGCCGCTTGAGCGTGGCGGGCAGCGCCGTGAACTGCTCGCCGATCCACTGCAACTGAGCCAGCTCGGCAAAGCGCTGCGGGACGATCCGCCCGCACATCTGGCCGGGTTGATCTGGTTTCGCTTGCCGCTGGTCAATGACCGCCGCGCCTGGAGCCTGACCACGCTGCGCGCCGTTGCCCGGGGCGATGCGTTAAGCAGCCAGCTCGGTCTGACGTTGAGTGAGCAGAACGGCCTCTACGACATCACCCTGAACAACCGTGGCAACCTCGACGGCGCCTGGCCCGCACGGATCACTTTGCAGGCCCGGGGTTGTGAAGGCTCCGATGCGCTCGCCGGTTATTCGTTGCAACAAAGCCCGGATCTGCTTACCTTCACCCGCCTTCGCGACGGCCGCTTGCCGGCGGACGGACAGCGCGCCATCGGTTGGGCGCGCTGTGCATTTATTGATCAAGGAGGTTCGCATGTTGACCCGTAACTGGCTCCGCCATCTGCTCTGCCTGAGCCTCTGTCTGCCGTTGGGCTCGGCGCTGGCCTGCGGCCCGGACTTCCCGATGCGCCTGCTCGACAATCGCGGGCAGACCCTGGCCGATCTGCCCGAGGGCAACTTCAATTTTGAAGTCAGCCGCTTGGGCAAAGCGATCGCCGGGCTGAAAAACCTCACACCTGCCGCCGACAACCCGAATGGCTTTTATGGCGAGCCGACCGATCCTGCCGAGGAACGCGCAAAGGTTGAGGCCACCGGGCTGACCGAGGAACAGCAAGCACTTGTCACGCGTCTGCGCGGGCTTACCGATGCCCGCGACGCTTACGCGCAGGGCAGCAGTCTCCCGGCGGAAATCCGTCTGTATGTGGCGGGAGCGGTGGCCTTCAGTGTCGGCGAGCATCAACTGGCGGTCGATTATTTCCGCCAACTGCTGGCGCTACCGGCGGATCAGCGCCCACTGCGTAGTACGTGGGCGGCGTATTCCGAGGGGCGTGCGCTGTTCGCCATGAGTGCCGAGGCTGACGACATGCTCGATCCGCTGGAGCAGGCGATCTCGGCGTTCCGCCAGACCCGGCAACTGAGCATCGACGGTTTCAGTGATCCACTGGGGCTGGGTGTCGCCAGCCTCGGGGAAGAGGCGCGAGCGTCGCGCATGGCCGGTGGCTGGGACGATGCGATCAATCTTTATGCCGCGCAGAGCGTGCACGGCTCAATGGTCGGCTACACCTCGCTCAAACAACTGGCTAACGAATTGGCTGAAATGCCTGAGCCGGAACTGGCCAAGCTGATGCAACACGAAGGTGTGCAGAAACTGGTCACCGCCTCGTTGCTCAGCCGCCTCGGCTGGTCGTTTGGCGATGAACCGCCGAACGAGAAAAAACTGGTCAAGCTTCTGCAAAACAGTACCCGTGGCACCTTCGACAACGCCGATCGATTGGCGGCGGTGAGTTATCAACAGGGTGATTACGACAGCGCCAAAGCCTTCCTCGAACGCGCGGGTGACGGCGGCCTGGCCTGGTGGCTACGAGCGAAACTGGCAGTGCGCGACGGTGACAAGAATGCGGCGGCAGCCGCCTATGCGAAAGCCGCGCAGGCCTTCCCGCAGAAGGAAGACTGGGGTTATCGGCGCACGCCGGACTGGGCACTGGAAACGGTCCAGCCGAAATGCCGGGTCGAGGGCGAAAGCGCGATTCTGGCGTTGCAACGCGGCGAGTACCTGCAAGCGTTCGTGCAGTTGTATCGCAGCAACAACATCTATTGGTTCGATGCCGCGACGGTTGCCGAGCGCGTGCTGACCGTCGACGAGCTCAAGCAATATGTCGACGCCAACGTGCCGGCACCGCCGGCGCTGACTCAAGAGCAGCGTGACAATTACGTGCCGCTGCCGGTGGCCGCCAGCCTGCGCAATCTGCTGGGCCGGCGTTTGCTGCGCGAAGGGTATTACGCAGAGGCCGTCGGTTATTTCGACAATCCCGATCTGCAGAACAAGGCCCGACTCTACGGCGAGCAAAGACTGAAAGCCGATTCCGCCTGGTGGCCGACCAAGCGTGCCAGTGCGCTGTACAACGCGGCGTGGACGGCCCGGGAGTGGGGCATGGACATCCTCGGTTACGAGATGGCCCCGGATTACGCCACCTTCGGCGGCAATTACAGCCTGGAAACCACCGCGCTGAACGTCGGCCCGCTGGTGTCCGAAGCCGAAGTGCAACGCCAGAAGGCCAGCCAAGCGCAGCCCGATCAGCGTTATCACTACCGTTTTGTCGCCACCGCGCTGGCCAATCGCGCCGCCGACAACCTGCCGCACACCAGTCAGGCGTTCGCGGCCGTGCTGTGTTCGGCCGCCGGTTGGAACAGCAGCCTGGAAGATCAGAGCGCCCTCTATCAGCGTTACGTGAAGGAGGGCCCTTACGTGCCGTGGGCGGTGGATTTCGGCAATCAGTGCCCGTACCCGGACTTTGAAAATGCTGACAAGCGTTATGTCACCCAAGTGACCGACGCCGTCCGCGCCAGCCTGCGACCGTACAAGTGGCCGGTGCAGATCGGCGCGATTGTGCTGGCAGTCGGCGCGGCGCTGCTGCTGATCACCCGTCGCCAGCGCAAGGCTCGCAAGGGCTAAGCCTGCTGGATGAACGTCAGGCGCACCGCGAAGCCGATCAACAGGCTGCCGAACAGCCATTGTTGAACCCGTTGTGCCGTTGGACTGTGTTGCAGCCAACGGCCCAGCGCGGCGCCGGTCAGGGCGTAGGCGCTGTCGAACAGCAGGCCGACGCCAACCAGCAGCATGCCGAGCAGGGCGAATTGGCTCAGCACCGGTGCGCCGTTAGCCTCGATGAATTGTGGCAGCAGCACTGAGCAGAACAGCAGCGCTTTGGGGTTGAGCAGGTTGGTCAGCAACCCCCGGCGGATCGCTTCGCGCCATTGGCCGCGCGTCTCCGCAACGTCGCCGCTATTAAGGTTCGGCACCAGCGTGCTGCGCAGGCATTGAATGCCGATCCACAGCAGATACGCCGCCCCGGCGAGGCGCACCACTTCGAACGTCCACGGCGCAGCCTTGAACAGCGCCGCCAGCCCCAACGCCGCCAATGCCACATGACATGCGCGGGCAATCGCCAGGCCTATTACGGTGGCCAGCGCCGCTGCGCGACCTTGTCGGGCGCCGGTTTGCAGCAGCAGGATCATGTCCGGGCCGGGCAACAGAAACACCACGGCCAATGCCAGGAAAAACAGCCAGAGACTCGCCACGTCATACCCCTTTCGTTGTCGATTCGGTGACGTCAGTCTAGGGGCGAAGGGTGGGGCAGGTGCTTGCGTAGTTCGCTTCAAAATGGCTCGGGATTGGCATAACCTGCGTTCTTTTTGCGCTCTCGCCATCAGGATCTGCCAACCATGAAACTCGACGCCTTCGACCGCAAGATTCTCGCCGCCCTGCAACGGGACGGTCGCTTGAGCAACGTCGAGCTGGCGGACGAGATCGGTCTGTCGGCGTCACCGTGTTTGCGCCGGGTGCGGATGCTGGAAGAGGCCGGGGTGATTCGCGGTTATCAGGCCAATCTGGATCGCGATGAAGTGGGGCTGGGGCTGACCGTGTTTGTCGGGGTCAAGGTTGAACGGCACAACGATGAACAGGCCGAAGCGTTTTACGCGGCGGTCACTGCGTTGCCGGAGGTGATTTCAGCGTTTCTGGTATCGGGGGAATCGGACTTTCTGCTGCAGGTGGTGGTGCCGGATCTGCGCGCGTATGACCGCTTTCTCAGCGGTTGCCTGTTGAAACTGCCGGGGGTGAGTGATATCCGCAGCAACTTTGCGATTCACACGGTGAAGACGCCGGGGGCTTTGCCGTTGGGGCATCTTCCGTCCTGAAAAACGAAAAGATCGTAGCCTTCGGCAGCTCCTACCTGAAATGCGTACCCTGTAGGAGCTGCCGAAGGCTGCGATCTTTTGATCTTTTGATCTTTTACATCTGCGTCGCCATCCCCTCCACATTCATCGCCGCCTGGCGCAACGCCTCGGAGCGTGTTGGATGTGGATGACAGGTCAGGGCGATGTCCTCGGCCGAAGCGCTGAATTCCATCGCCACACAAAACTCGCCAATCATTTCGCTTACGCTCGGGCCGACCAGGTGCACGCCGAGCACTTCATCCGTGCGCTCATCAGCAAGGACTTTGGCGAAACCTTCAGTCTCGTGGTTGATCTTCGCCCGGCTGTTGGCAGTGAACGGAAACTTGCCGACCTTGTAGGCCCGGCCTTCAGCCTTGAGTTGCTCTTCAGTCTTGCCGACGCTGGCCAGCTCCGGTTTGGTGTAGATCACGTTGGGGATCAGGTCGTAATTGACCTCGCCGGCCTTGCCGTGGATCTGCTCGACGCAGGCCATGGCTTCGTCTTCGGCCTTGTGCGCGAGCATCGGGCCGGACGTTACGTCGCCGATCACCCAGATCCCCGGGGCTTCGGTGCGGTGTTGTTTGTTGGCGAGCATGCCGCGCTTGTCGGTGCTCAGGCCGACGTTCTCCAGACCCAGACCCAGGCCTTGGGTGTAGGGGCGACGACCGATGGCCACCAGCACGTAATCCGCCTCCAGTAGCTCAGCCGTACCGCCGGCGGCCGGTTCGACGCTCAGTTGTACGCCGTTGGCCGAAGTGGTGGCGCTGGTGACTTTCGAACTTAATTTGAAGGCGATGCCTTGCTTGCTCAGCGAGCGTTGCAGGGTTTTGCCGGCCTCGCCATCAACGCCGGGGCAGATGCGGTCGAGGTACTCGACCACGGTGACCTGCGCGCCGAGACGTCGCCACACCGAACCCAATTCGAGGCCGATCACGCCGGCACCGATCACCACCAGATGCTTGGGCACTTCGTTCAGGGACAACGCGCCAGTCGAATCGAGAATGCGCTGGTTGTCGATCTCGACCCCGGGCAGGGGAGTGGGTTCGGAACCGGTGGCGATGATGATGTCCTTGGCGGTCAGCTCGATCTTGCTGCCCTGATCGCCGGTCACGGTGACTTTGCCCGGGCCGTCGATATGGCCCCAACCCTTGATCCAGTCGACCTTGTTCTTGCGAAAGAGAAACTCGATGCCCTTGGTCAGGCCGGTCACGCTCTCGTCTTTCTGCTTCATCATCTGCGCGAGATTGAGCGTCGGTTTGACTTCGATCCCAAGGTTGGCGAATTCCGCACCCATGGCCGCGTCGTACAGTTCTGAGGCATGCAACAAAGCCTTGGACGGCATGCAACCGACGTTCAGGCAGGTGCCGCCGAGGGTCGCGCGCAGCCTTGAGGCCCAGCTGGCCGGCGCGGATCGCCGCGTTATAGCCCCCGGGGCCGCCGCCCAGAATCACTACGTCATAGTTGCTCATGCGCTTACTCCTGGTTGAGGGATGCGGATCGCTAAAGGTAGTTGTTGACTAAAATTACGAACGTAATATGTGCGTATCCGGACATTTCGGTCAAGGCTTCAGGCAAGCGACAGCTCGGGCGTTTTTAGATAAGCGCAATTTGTGTACGAATATTTCACGACTTTCGTTATATCGTAACGATAAGAGCAAAGAGCCGAGGCTTTGGGGTGATATGCAGGTCGATCTGGAGGTTGAGGGCACGCAAGTGACCGGACTGCCGCGCTTTCAGCAGGCGGCCACGCAGGGCCGACGCTTACGCCGGTTGGCGATTGGCTTCGGCGCGTTAGCCGGGGCGGGTTGGATACTGGCGTTTTTTGTGGCGCTGTTTACACCGCAATCGTTGTGGTTGCCATTGCTGGTCAATCAGAGCGCGGCGCTGTGGGTGCTGCTGGCCGGGCTGCAATCGGCTGGGTGGGTGGCGCAGTGGCGCGCGCGGGTGATGAGTCCGCTGGCATCGACACCGCGTGCAGTCGAAGAGCAACTCGCGCCGGATGGCTGGTATGAGCGCCTGCTGGATCGCTTGAGTCAACGTGGCCTGCATCTGGTGGGCCTGATCGGCGAGGCGACGTTGTGGCTGGCCGGCTGGGCCTTGCTGGTGGTGATCAGCATTGAGCAGGTGTGGAACCTGGCCTTGCCGCCCGCCGCCGTCGGCATGTCTGCCACGGTTGGCGCCGTTCTGGCGCTGCTGCTGGCGTTCGGTTTGTTGGTATTGGAACGGCAGCTGGCTCAGCAAACTTCGGCGCAATGGCCTGAGGCGGGTTCGCTGGCGCAGCTGACGCGCGTCGCAATCATCAGCCTTGTGCTGGGAGCGCTGTGTTTGTTGTTCGCCAGCGAAACCGCAGTGTGGCCGGTTCGCCTTGCGGTGCTGATCGGCATCTTGCCGGGTCTTGTCGCGATCGAGCTGCTATTGCGCGCCGTTCTTTCGATATTCAGCCCGCGCCGCGATCGGCTCGAACCGCGATTGCTGGCGCGCAGTTTTGTCGCCGACCTGCTGCGTTGGCCGCCACAACCGCTGCTCGTGTTACAGCACGAATTGCACAACCGCTTCGGCATCGATCTGCGCCAGATTTGGGCATTCAGCTACATGCGTCGGGCCTTTGTGCCGGTGTTGGTGCTGGTCGCGGCGGTCGGCTGGTTGCTGACCGGTCTTCACGAAATTCCCCTGCAAGGTCGCGCTATCTATGAGCGATTCGGCAAACCGGTGCAGGTCTTCGGCCCCGGTTTGCATGCAGGTTTGCCGTGGCCACTGGGTCGGGTGTTGAGCGTCGAAAACGGCGTGGTCCATGAACTGGCGACCAGCGTCGGCGAAAATCCGGCGCCGCTGCAACTCGATCCCGCCGAAGGCCCGGCACCGATCACGGCCAATCGTTTGTGGGACGCCAGCCATGTGAACGATAAATCCCAGGTCATCGCCAGCAGCCGGGGCGAGCAGCAGAGCTTTCAGATCGTCAACATGGATGTGCGCTTCGTCTATCGCATCGGTCTGAGCGATCAGGCAGCACTGGCTGCAACCTATAACAGCGCTGATGTGCCAACGCTGATCCGCAGCACTGCCAGCCGGATTCTTGTGCATGATTTCGCCTCACGTACCCTCGACGGTTTGCTCGGTGCGGACCGGGCAGGGCTGGCGGAAGAGATCGGCCGTGCGGTGCAAAGTGATCTGCAAAAACTCGACAGTGGCGTGGAAATTCTCGCCACCGTCGTCGAAGCCATTCACCCGCCGGCCGGCGCCGCCAATGCCTATCACGGTGTGCAAGCGGCGCAGATTGGCGCGCAGGCGTTGATCTCGCGTGAGCGTGGGGCAGCCGCTGAAGCCAGTAACCAAGCGCAGTTACAGGCCAGCCTTGCTCGCGATCAGGCCAGCGCCAACGCCCGCGAAATCGGTGCAGCCGCACAGGCCGCCGAGCTGAAATTCAGTGCCGAACAAAAAGCCTACGCCAGCGCCGGCCAGGCATTCGTACTGGAGCAATACCTCAGTCAGCTCAGCCAAGGCCTGAGCAAAGCCAAATTGCTGATCCTCGACCATCGGCTGGGCGGTAGCAGCAATGCGCCGACCATCGACCTGCGTACGTTCACGCTGCCGGCTGACCCGACGCCCGCGCGCACCACCGCTCAACCAGGAGTTGCCCATTGAGCCAGTCGCACACTCACGATCATCATGACCACGGCGGCCCCGATCACGGCCACGGCGGGCATCACCATCATCACGGTCACCACCACGGTGCGCCGGAGGAGGCGGGGCCATTCCCTTGGCGGCGCATGGGCTGGGCGGTTTTGCTGGTGGCGTTCGCCATCGCGGCGGCGAGTCTGGTGCAGGTGCGTTCCGGTGAGGCTACGGTCATTACTCGTTTCGGCAATCCTTCGCGGGTCTTGCTCGATCCGGGTTTGAGCTGGCGTTGGCCGGCGCCGTTCGAAGCGGCGATCCCGGTGGATCTGCGCCTGCGCACGACGTCCAGCGGCTTGCAGGATGTCGGCACCCGCGACGGGTTGCGCATCATTGTCCAGGCTTACATTGCCTGGCAGGTGCAGGGCGATCCGGACAATGTGCAGCGCTTCATGCGCGCAGTGCAGAACCAGCCAGACGAAGCGGCGCGGCAGATTCGCACGTTTGTCGGCTCTGCTCTGGAAACCACCGCCAGCAGTTTTGACTTGGCCAACCTGGTGAACACCGATGCCAGTCAGGTTCACATCGCTGATTTCGAGGCGCAGTTGCGGCAGCAGATCGATCAACAATTGCTCGCCACTTATGGCGTGCGAGTGGTGCAGGTGGGTATCGAACGTCTGACGCTGCCATCAGTGACACTCACTGCCACGGTCGATCGGATGCGCGCCGAGCGTGAAACAATCGCCACCGAACGCACGGCCATCGGCAAACGCGAAGCGGCGCAAATCCGCTCTGCCGCCGAACGCGATGCGCGAATTGTGCAGGCTGACGCCACGGTGAAGGCCGCCGATATCGAAGCGCAATCTCGCGTTGAGGCCGCGCAGATTTATGGTCGCGCCTACGCCGGTTCGCCGCAGTTGTACAACCTGCTGCGCTCACTGGATACCCTCGGCACTATCGTCACCCCAGACACCAAACTGATCCTGCGCACCGATGCCGCGCCATTCCGTGTACTGGTCGACGGCCCGCCGAGCTTCGACAACAAGTCCGGATCGCAGCCATGAATGAAGAAGTTCCACGTGGAACACATTCGCTGAACAGTCCGTGGATTCAGGCGGCACGCTTGGCATTTTTTGCCTTGTACGCGGTGACGATCCTGGCGGCATTGGCCTGGGCGTTCTCCAATGTGCGGCAGATTGATCCGCAGAATCGCGCCGTGGTTTTGCACTTCGGCGCGCTGGATCGCATCCAGAACGCCGGCCTGCTATTGGCCTGGCCGCAGCCATTCGAACAGGTCGTTCTGCTGCCAGCGGCGGATCGGGTGATGGAACGGCGAGTGGAGAATCTGTTGCGCAGCGACGAAGCGCTGCAGGCTGATCGTGTCGCCTCATTTGCTACACCGATCAGCGATGCGTTGGCCGGCTCTGGTTATTTATTGACCGGTGATGCCGGTGTTGTGCAGTTGGATGTGCGGGTGTTTTACAAAGTGATCGAGCCCTATGACTTCGTGCTTCAGGCCGATCATGTTCTGCCGGCGTTCGATCGCTTGGTCACACGCAGCGCCGTGGCGCTGACGGCCGCGCGAGATCTCGACACCATTCTGGTTGCCAGACCGGAACTGATCGGCGCGGACAATCAGGCCGCCGAACGCCGCGAAAGACTGCGTGGTGATCTGGTGCAAGGCATTAACCAACGGCTGGCTGAACTGAAGGCGAGCGGGCAGGGCATCGGCATTGAAGTGGCGCGGGTCGATGTGCAATCGAGTCTGCCGGATCCGGCGGTCAGTGCCTTCAATGCGGTTTTGACCGCCAGTCAGCAGGCCGACAAAGCCGTGGCCAACGCCCGCACCGACGCCGAGAAACTCACCCAGTCCGCCAACGAACAAGCCGACCGCACGTTGCAAGTCGCCCACGCTCAGGCGGGCGAACGGCTGGCCAAAGCTTCTGCCGACACCGCCACGGTGTTGAGCCTGGCCAAGGCGCAACAAGGCACCGAGCCGCAAATGCTGCTGCGTCTGTACCGCGAGCGCATGCCGAAGATTCTCGGTCAGGCCGGATCGGTCACCACAGTCGATCCGAAAGACGATTCCCGCCTGATCATTCAGGGAGCCAGTAAATGAATGCGACTGCCGCTGCACCGAGCCTTTTATCTTCGGCCGAACAACGCCGTGCGGCCAGGCAACTGACCTTGGCGATGCTCGCTTTGGGTTTGCTTGGCCTCGGATTGATCTGGCGCTGGGCGATGCCGGAACAAACCGGGGTCAGTCAGTTGCTACTCGGTTTTGCTTCTTTATTAGTGGCGGTGCCGGTGATGCGTTCGGCGTGGTACAGCCTGCGTTATCCAAGCCTGCACGGCATCACCGATCAACTGATCGCGCTGGCGATGCTCGGGGCGTGGGCGACGGGTGATCTGCTCACCGCCGCGTTACTGCCGATCATCATGATCTTCGGCCATGTGCTGGAGGAGCGCAGCGTCATCGGTTCACAGGAAGCGATCCACGCCCTCGGCCAATTGACCCGCAGTCATGCGCGCAAACTTCAGGCCGACGGCTCGATCATTGAAGTGGACAACGGCACGCTGAAATCCGGCGATACGGTCGAGGTCAGAGCCGGTGATCGTGTGCCAGCGGACGGTCGGATTTTGTCAGGGCAGGCGAGTCTCGACACCGCTTCGATTACCGGGGAATCCGTGCCGGTGGAAGCGAGTGCGGGTATGTCGGTGTTCGGTGGCGCGATCAATCTCGATGGTCTGTTGCGTATCGAAGTAACTCGCACCGGCGATGAATCGACTCTCGGTAAAGTCATCGCTTTGATGCAGAACGCCGAGCGCTCGAAACCGCCGATCACCCGATTGCTTGAACGCTATGCCGGCAGTTACATGGTGCTGGTGTTGCTGCTGGCGGCGGTCACCTGGTTCATCACCCACGACGCGCAAGCGATGCTCGCGGTGTTGGTGGCGGCGTGTCCTTGCGCGTTGGTGTTGTCGGCGCCGGCCACGGCGATTGCCGGTGTAGCAGTGGCAGCACGGCACGGGATTCTGATCCGCAGTTCAGCATTCCTCGAAGAACTGGCCGACCTGACATCGCTGGTCGTCGACAAGACCGGCACCCTGACTTACGGCACCTTGCGCTTGCAGGCGATCGACAGTCCGCGCGCGGATCAGTCGTCGGTCATGGCGCTCGCCGCCAGCCTCGGCGCGGCGAGCAGTCACCCGGTCAGTCGGGCATTGGCGGGGTTGGTCAGTCAGGAAAAGTGTGTGGCGCTGAGCGATATCCACGAGCGACAAGGTCTCGGTGTCGTCGCAGTGACCGCACAGGGCGAAGCAGCGCTTGGCCGGCCAGAGTTGTTCGCACAACTGAAAATCCCCACCACGCCGACTCCCGAGCACGACGGCCCGATTGCCGGCCTCGCCTTGAACGGTGAATTTCTCGCCTGGCTGTTGTTGGCCGACAGCGTCAAACCGGAAGCCCGATTGGCCCTGAGCGAATTGCGCGAACTCGGTCTTGGCCGACAACTGTTACTGACTGGCGACCGACAAAGTGTCGCGCAGACCTTGGCCAGGGATGTCGGTCTACAGGACGTTCAAGCCCAAGCCTTGCCCGAAGACAAACTCAATCGTGTGCTCCAGGAAATCGACAACGGCTTCCGGCCAATGGTTGTCGGTGACGGCATCAACGATTCGTTGGCACTCAAGGCAGGAGTCGTTGGCGTAGCAATGGGGGCGGGCGGTGCGGATATCGCCTTGGCGTCGGCTGACATCGTGCTGATCGGCAGCGACCTGCGCCGGCTCGGTACTTGTGTGCGGCTGAGTCGCCAATGCCGCCGCACCCTGCAGGTCAACGTGATCATCGGTCTGGGCTGGACGCTGGCCATCGTCGTGTTTGCCGCGTTCGGCTGGCTGGGCGCCGCCGGGGCGATGATTGCGGCGCTGCTGCATAACCTCAGCACGTTGCTGGTACTGGGCAACGCCGGGCGTCTGCTGCGTTTTCAGGAGCCGCTGCTCAAGCTCAAGGAAGATATTTGAAAATATTTCTACCGCCTCTGTAACGCCGTCGGGGTCGCGCGCTCTAGTGCTATGTCGGGACTGAACAAACCGTCCAGCCGACACCCCCTGACGATTACCGAGGATAAAAAAATGACTATCAAGACCGCCGCTGCTGGTGCCGCTCTCGCTTTGGCCGCTGCCACTATGTTTGCCGGTGTCGCCACCAACGCGATGGCCGCCGATGCCAATGTTCACTGCTACGGCGTGACTGCCTGCAAAGGTCAGAACGACTGCAAGACCAAAGACCATGCTTGCAAAGGCATGGGTGCCTGCAAAGGCCAGGGTTTCAAAGCCATGACTCAAGCGGCTTGCGAAAAAGCAGGTGGCAAGGTCGGCGAATAACTGACCGGCCAGTGCCGCCGCAGTGGCTCACGCCACTGCGGCCACTTTTTATCAGGAGTCTGCACATGTCCGCCTCTGGTCCCTTCCTCGGCTACGGCCTGGGATTGCGTAGCGCTTACTACCAGCAGATCCTCGAACAGTCGCCGGACGTGGACTGGTTTGAAGTGGTCTCCGAAAATTTCATGGTGCAGGGCGGCAAGGCCCTGTATTACCTGGACGCCATCGCCGAGCGTTATCCGCTGGTGATGCATGGCGTTTCCCTGTCCATCGGCGGGCCGCATGCCCTCGATGTGGACTATCTGAAACAACTCAAGCAACTGGCCGAACGGGTCAACCCGGCGTGGATCTCCGATCACTTGTGCTGGAGCCGCGGCAACGCTCATCAGTTGCACGATTTGCTGCCTCTGCCTTACACCGAAGAAAGTCTTGAATACATTGCCGAGCGCGTGCGCCAGGTTCAGGACGTTTTGCAGCGTCCGTTGGTGCTGGAGAACGTCTCCAGCTATGTCCGCGCCGCTTCGGATGATTTCACTGAATGGGAGTTTCTCGCGGCCCTGAGCCGCGAAAGCGGCTGCGAGTTGCTGCTGGACGTCAACAATGTCTACGTCAGCTCACGCAATCACGGTTTCGATCCGTGGACGTTCATTCAGAGCCTGCCGGTGGACAAGGTGCGCCAACTGCACCTGGCGGGACACAGCGATTACGGCGATTACGTCATCGATACCCATGACCAACCGGTGAGCGATCCGGTCTGGGTGCTGTATCAACGTACGTTGGAGCACTTCGGCCCGGTGGCTACGTTGCTGGAACGTGACGATCATTTTCCGCCTTTTGAAGCGCTGCTCGAAGAACTGCAAAAGGCTCGGGCGCTGGGTGACAGGGTTCTGGCCGGGAGACAGCAATGCGCCTGAAAGAATGGCAATTGGCATTTGAGTCGTTTTTGCTCGAGGGGGCGGCCACCGCCCAACCGCGGCTGGGTGCCAGCCTGATCGGCGGGCCGACGCTGGATGTCGGCACGGGTCTGGCGATCTATCACAACGCCTATCAGGCCCGTTTACTGGAGGTGTTGCGCAACGATTTTCCAGCCATCTGGCACTGGTTAGGCGACGAGGAGTTCGACGCGATCGCTACCGCGTACCTGCGCCGGTATCCGTCGGCGCATTACAGTCTGCGTTGGCTGGGCAAAGGCTTCGAAGGGTTTATTCGCGAGCATCTGGTGCCCGAGCAAAGTGCACCTTTGGCTGAGATGGCAGTAATCGAGTGGGCATTTACTTTGGCTTTCGATGCGCCAGCGGGTGAGCCGTTAACCATCGAAACAATGGCGACACTGTCCGCGCCAGAATGGCCAGCGCTGCGAGTCAAACTGGCGCCCTGCGTTCAGTGGCTGGAATGCCGGTTCAACAGCGTCGCGCTGTGGCGTTCGGTTAAAGAAGAAACTGATTTCCCTCCCAGCCAGCCACTCCAAGATCCCCAGATCTACCTGATCTGGCGCAACGATCTGATCTGTCATTACCGCAGCCTGGAATCTGCCGAGGCCAATGCTCTGAATGGCTTGATAAACGAAGGCTGGAGTTTCGCCGAACTGTGCGCCGAGTTAGCAGTCATCTATGAAGAGGGCGCTCCACTTCAGGCCGTGACCTGGTTAAAGCAGTGGGTGCAAGAAGGCCTGTTAGAGCGTCTGCAACGATAGTTAAGGCTGATTAAATCGATAGCCTGCTAATTTTTCAGGATGGTCTACCCTCAGATTTGACGTCTGAAACAAGGGGGATTTTCCATGCTCGCGCAACTTCCACCGGCCTTACAGAATCTGCAGCTTCCGCTTCGCCTGCGACTCTGGGATGGCCATGAGTTCAATCTGGGCCCGGTGCCCAGTGTCACCATCGTGGTCAAGGATCCGCAGATGGTCAGCCAGCTCAGCCATCCAAGCCTGGACGCGCTGGGGGCGGCATTCGTTGAAGGCAAACTTGAACTGGAAGGCTCGATCAGCGAGGTCATCCGGGTCTGCGACGAATGGAGCAGCGCGTTGCTCAATGAAGATCAAGACAGTCAGCCAATGCGGACCTTGCATGACAAGGAAACCGACGCCAAAGCCATCTCCTATCACTACGATCTGTCCAACGCGTTCTACCAGCTCTGGCTGGACAGCGACATGGCGTATTCCTGCGCGTATTTCGAAACCGGCAGCGAGTCGCTCGAGCAGGCGCAGCAAGCCAAATTCCGTCATCTGTGCCGCAAGCTCCGTTTGCAGCCTGGCGATTATCTGCTGGACGTCGGTTGCGGCTGGGGCGGCCTGGCGCGTTACGCCGCACGGGAATTCGGTGCCAAGGTGTCCGGCATCACCCTGAGCAAGGAACAACTGGAACTGGCGCGCGAGCGCGTCAAGGACGAGGGCCTGGAAGATCAGATCGAACTGCAATTGCTCGACTACCGCGATCTGCCGCAGGACGGTCGTTTCGATAAAGTCGTCAGCGTCGGCATGTTCGAGCACGTCGGCCACGCCAACCTCGCCGAGTACTGCAAAACCCTGTTCGGTGCGGTGAAGGAGGGTGGTCTGGTGATGAACCACGGCATCACTGCCAAGCACACCGATGGCCGTCCGGTCGGACGTGGTGCCGGGGATTTCATCGAGAAATACGTATTCCCCAATGGCGAGTTGCCGCATCTGTCGATGATTTCGGCCGAGATCAGCGAAGCCGGGCTTGAGATCGTCGATGTCGAAAGTTTGCGCCTGCATTACGCTCGCACGTTGGATCACTGGAGCGAGCGGCTGGAGGACAACCTCGAAGCGGCTGGCAAACTGGTGCCTGATCAAGCGCTACGGATCTGGCGCCTGTACCTGGCCGGTTGTGCTTACGCGTTCGCCCACGGCTGGATCAATCTGCACCAGATCCTTGCGGTGAAAGCGCACGCCGATGGCAGCCATGAACTGCCATGGACTCGTGACGACATCTATCATCCTTGAAGCTTCTTTCCCTTGCGGGAGAGGGGGCTTTTCAGAGAATCGGTGAAATGAGCCGGGCGATCCGCATGCCGACCTGTTGCAGGCGGTGGAGCTCCCGGCTTTCTTCTTTGGCAACTTCATAGGCCAGCTCGAAGTCCGCGTTCAGCATCTGTTCGACTTTGCCAGCAAAGGCGCTATCGACGGTCAGCAACATCACTTCGAAATTCAGCCGGAACGAGCGGTTGTCCAGATTGGCGCTGCCGATGGCGCTGATTTCGCTGTCGATCAACACCACTTTCTGATGCAGAAATCCCGGTTCATAACGGAATACCCGCACCCCTGCGCGAACGGCTTCAAACGCGTACAGGCTGGAGGCGGCGTAGACGATGCGGTGGTCCGGGCGCGAAGGCAGTAGCAAACGCACATCGACACCGCGCAACACTGCCAGACGCAATGCGGCAAACACGGCTTCATCGGGAATGAAATAAGGGCTGGTGATCCACACCCGTTCCGTCGCCGCGTGAATGGCCTCGACAAAGAACAGCGAACAGGTTTCGTAGGCATCGGCCGGGCCACTGGCGAGCAATTGGCAGAGCACGCCGTCGTCCGGGTATTCGTCCGGAAGGATCAGCGGTGGCAGCGTGCGCGCCGCCCAGAACCAGTCTTCGGCAAAGGATTCCTGCATGCACGCCACCACTGGGCCGCGCACTTTTACATGGGTGTCGCGCCACGGTGCGAGCGGCGGCTTTTCGCCCATGTATTCATCGCCGACGTTGTGCCCGCCGACAAACCCGACCACGCCATCGACCACGACGATTTTGCGATGATTGCGGAAGTTGACCTGGAAGCGGTTTAGCCAGCCGCTGCGTGTGGCGAACGCTTTGACCTCGACACCGCCATCGCGCAGCGTCTGCACATAGCGGTGGGGCAGGGCATGGCTGCCGATACCGTCGTAGAGCAAATGAATGGCAACGCCTTCGGCAGCTTTCTTCAGCAACAAGTCACGCAAGCGTTGGCCAAGGCGATCGTCATGGATGATGAAAAACTGGATCAGCACCGCTTCCTTCGCTTGATCGATGGCCTGGAAAATCGCGTTGAACGTCTCGGTCCCGTTCACCAGTAACTGGACTTCGTTGTTGGCCAGACACGGCATGCGTCCCAGTTTCGGCATCGCCCGTAAGGAAGCGTAAGCATTCGAGGCGCGCGCGGTCAGCGCCTCTTCCACCCATGGGCGCCAGTTCAGTTCAGAGATGGCCTGGCGCATTTGTTCGTTGGCCTGGCGGCGCGCCTTGATGTAACCATCAAAGGTGCTGCGACCGAACACCAGATACGGAATAAGCGTCAGGTAGGGAATGAAGATCAGCGACAATGCCCAGGCGATCGACCCTTGAGCCGTGCGCACGGTCAGCACCGCGTGAATGGCAGCGATCATGCCGAGGGTGTGTATCAGGGCGATCAGATAACCGAAAATGTGCGGTCCAAAATAATCCATGGGGCAGCCTTGCTCCGCAAGATTCAATGCCTTAACAGACCATGTTCCGCCGCGATTGTCGCTATTTAATTGGGGCATGAACCGAAGCAATCGGCCGACGTCTAACGGCCACTACTGATCAGGAGTTTCTCGATGAACGTTCGTCTGCTGGGTTTGGCGCTGGGCCTGGGTTTGGCATTGCCGGTGATTGCGCAGGCGCAAATGCTGCAGCCGGGGTTGTGGGAAATGACCTCGAGCAATGTGAAAGTCGATGACCAGCCAATGGATGTGCAATCGATCCTCGGTCAGCTCCAGGGCCAGATGACGCCGCATCAGCGCGCGGCGCTGGAGAAAAATGGCATCAATATCGGCGGCAAGGGTATCCGTGCCTGCCTGACGCCTGAGCAAGTGGCGACCAATGATATTCCGCTGGCCGATCCGCAATCGGGCTGCAAGCAGCAGATCACCGAGCGCAGCGGCAACCAGTGGAAATTTCGTTTCAGCTGCCCGAAAGCGCAGGGCACCGGAGTCGCCACTTTCCAGAGTGATCGGGAATTCACTACGGTTGCCAACGGCACGTTCAACGCCATCGGGATCAACCAGAAGGGTAGCCTGGAAACCCGTGCAGTGTGGCTGGGTCAGGATTGCGGCGCGGTGAAACCAAGAGCTTAAAAGCTTCGCGGGCAAGCCCGCTTTCACGGTTCACGGGTGTACACGAAATCCATGTTCACCAAAGAACTCTGTGGGAGCGGGCTTGCCCGCGAAGGCACCTTGTCAGGCGCCGAATCACTCAGCGCATAAACCGCAGCGGTAAGCCCCGGCATCCCTCATTCACCTGGCCCTCGTGCCAGGCAATCTGCCCCGACACCACCGTCGTACTCACCCGATGCCGAAACCGTCTACCGGCAAACGGCGTCCATCCACACTGCGACAAAATCGGTTGCCGCGACACCTCCAGCGTATCCGGTTTTACCAACACCAGATCCGCCCAATAGCCTTCACGCAAATAACCCCGATCCGGAATCGCAAACAGATCCGCCACTCGATGGCTGGTCTTCGCCACCAGCGTGGTGAGCGGCAACACACCCTCCGCCACCAACTCCAGCAGAGCCGGCAACGCATGCTGTACCAGCGGCAAACCGGAAGGCGCTTCGGCATACGGTCGCTGCTTTTCTGCCCAGGTATGTGGTGCGTGGTCGCTGCCGATTACATCCAGTCGATTGCTCAGTAACGCCGCACGCAATGCATCGCGGTCGGCCATAGTCTTGATCGCCGGATTGCATTTGATCAGGTTGCCGAGGCTTGGATAGTCGCGATCATCGAACAACAAATGGTGCAGGCAGACTTCCGCAGTGATGCGTTTTTGCGCCAGTGGTTTGTCCTCGAACAATTCCAGTTCACGAGCAGTAGTCAGGTGCAAAACGTGCAGGCGCGTACCGTGACGTTTCGCCAGGTCCACGGCCAGCGAGGACGAGCGATAGCACGTGTCGGCATTGCGAATCAGCGCATGAGCTGCCGGCGGCAGATGGTCGCCAAACAGTTCGCTCAGGTTGGCCGCGTTGGCGTCGATACTCGGCGTGTGCTCGCAGTGGGCCAATAGAATCGTTGGCACCTCGGCGAACAGCCTTTCAAGAATCCTCGGGTCATCCACCAGCATGTTGCCGGTGGACGCGCCCATGAACACTTTGACCCCGGCCACTTCACAGGGATTGAGCGCGGCAACGGTGTCGAGATTGTCCTGGCTCACACCGAAGTGAAAGCCGTAATTGGCCACTGAGTTGATTGCCGCCCGGCGCTTCTTGTCAGCCAGTGCTTCGAGGGTGAGGGTGGCGGGATGGGTGTTGGGCATGTCCATGAAACTGGTAATGCCACCGGCCACCGCCGCGCGGGATTCGGTATGAATGCTGCCCTTGGCCGGCGCGCCGGGTTCGCGAAAATGCACTTGGTCATCGATCATGCCCGGCAGCAGCCATTGGCCGCTGGCGTCGATTTCCACGTGCGCGGTTTCACCTTCGATGCTGCGAGCAATCTTGACGATACGTCCATTGCTGACGAGCAGATCGCCGTCAAACTCACGCCCTTCGTTGACCAGTCTGGCATTGCGAATCAACACACTGCTCATGATTCAGAACTCGTTCTGCAAAGCTTTGTAGCCGCGCACCAGATCGACGTTGGTGCGTGCCACGTCTTCGGAAAACTCCGAGGCGCTCACACTCACCGGCGGGAATTGGGAAAGGTCGGTGTTCGGCCCGATCCGGGTAGTGGAGGGCACGTAGAACGCGTCCGGCAAATCACGGCCATCGACCACCGAGTTGTGCCGCACCACACAGCCGTCGCCGACCACGCAATTGAACAGCACGCTGTTGAAGCCAATGAAAACGCGGTCGCCGACCACGCAGGGGCCGTGCACGATCGAGCGGTGGGCAATGGATGTGAATTCGCCGATGGTCACCGCCGCGCCGGATTTGGAGTGGATCACCACGCCGTCCTGAATGTTCGAATTGGCGCCGATGGTGATCGGTTCCATCGCACCCGAAGCATCCACTTCGTCTGCACGGATGACTGCATAGGGACCCACGAATACGTTCTCGCCGATCACCACTTTGCCGCAGATGATCGCGGTTTTATCGACGTAGGCTGACTCGGCAATTTGCGGCAGATCGCCTGAAGGATTTTTACGAATCATTGTTGGCTCAGTGCGTCGTAAAGGGTATTGAGGTTGTATTCGAACAGACCGGTGAACGTGCTGGCCGGGCCGCTCGCCGCGAGCGCGTCCGAGTAAAGCGTGCCGCCGATGTGGGCGCCGCTTTCGTCGGCGATCTGTTTAAGCAGTCGTGCGTCTTTGATATTTTCCATGAACACCGCTTTGACTTTGGTCTGGCGGATCTGGGTGATCAGCGCGGCGACTTCAGCAGCGGAAGGTTCGCGCTCGGTGGAAAGACCCTGCGGGGCCATGAAGTCGATGCCGTAAGCCTGGCCGAGATAACCGAACGCATCGTGGCTGGTGACGATCTTGCGGTTGCCAGGTGGCAGCGAACCGAGCTTGGCCTTGGCTTCGGCGAGCAGGGCGTAGATCTGCTTCAGGTAGGTTTTGCTGTTGCGCTCGTAGTCGGCCTTGTTCGCGGGGTCGGCGGCGATCAATGCCTTGGTGATGTTGGCAACGTACAACTCGGCGTTGGCCAGATTGTGCCAGGCGTGCGGATCGGCAATCGTCTCACCGTCTTCATCCAGCGAGCGCGGAATTACCCCGTGACTGGCACTGATGACTGTGGCTTTGGTGTCAGTGCTGGTGACCAGCCGATCCAGCCACGGTTCAAAACCCAAGCCGTTTTTGATGATCACTTTGGCGCTGAGCAGGGCCCTGGCGTCGTCCGGCGTCGGCTCGTAGGTGTGGGCGTCTGCGTCCGGGCCGACCATATTGGTGATCTGAATATGCTCGCCGCCGACCTGATGAACCATGTCGGCGAGGATGCTGAAGCTGGTGACCACCGGCAATTTCTCCGCCGCCGACAAAGACATCGACAGCATCAGACTGAACAGCACGAGTAGAACGCGCATCGGGAAACACCTCATTGGGATGTGAGCAAAGGTGGGCGGCGCAGCAAACCGTGTACCGGCCCAAACACCACGGACAGCAGATAACCCGTACCAGCGACCAACACGATGGCTGGCCCGCTGGGCAGCGAGTAATAAAAAGAGAGGAGCAAGCCGAACCACACTGAGAGGCAACCTATGACTGCCGCGATGGCAATCAGGATCGGCAATCGACGACTCCAGAATCGAGATGCTGCGGCGGGCAGCATCATCAATCCGACCACCATCAACGCGCCGATCGCCTGAAATCCGATCACCAGATTCAACACAACCAAGGTCAGAAATAAACCGTGAGCGAGTGGGCCGAGGCGGCTGACCGTTCTTAAGAACAGCGGGTCGAGGGTGTCGAGCAGCAGCGGTTTGTAGATCAGCAGCATGGCGATCAGGCTGAACGCCGAGACCCACAACATGCCATTGAGGGTAGGACCGTCGACGGCCAATGCCGAGCCGAACAGCAGGTGTAACAAGTCGAGGCGTTTGCCGGCGATGCCGAGAATCAGCACGCCGCTGGCCAGCGATATGGGATAGATCGCGGCGAGGCTGGCGTCTTCGCGCAAACCTGTGCGGCGGGTGATCCACGCGGCGAGGCCGGCCATGCTCAGGCCTGCACCGAGGCCGCCGAGTGTCAGTGCGGGCAGACTCAGGCCGGCAAACCAGAAGCCCAATGCGGCGCCGGGGAGGATGCCGTGGGCGACGGCGTCACCGATCAGGCTCATGCGCCGCAGGATCAGAAACACCCCAAGTGGTGCCGTGCTGCACGCCAACACCAGGCCGCCGAGCAGCGCGCGACGCATGAAGACGAACTCGTTGAATGGTTGCCAGAGGTGAGCGACGTCAAGCATCAGGCCACCTGCGTGTGAGGTGATTGCACGATGAGATCTGCGCTTGCGCCGAATACACAGTCTCTGTTTTTGATCAGCAGCGTTTCAGGGATGTGTTGGCGGACGGCGCCGAGGTCATGGCAAACCACAACCAGTGTTCGACCTTCGGCATGCCAGGCGTGGATGTGTTGCCAGAGCAACTGTTGGCCAAGTTCATCAAGTGCGGCGTGGGGTTCGTCGAGCAACAGAACAGGTGAGTCAGTCAGACTCAATCGAGCGAGCAGGGCGCGTTGCAGTTCACCGCCGGACAACGCCATTAATGGGCGGTGGCCGAGTCCGCTCAGATGCCAGTTTTCCAGTGCGGCTGCGAGGCGCTGGGAGCGCAATTGCGTCGACAGTCTTCGTCCCCAGAAACCGGCAGCCACCAACTCTTCCAGGTTGATTGGGAACTGGCGATCAAGGTGTTGCTGTTGGGGGAGGAAGGACAAGCCGCTTTGCCGTGGAACGCTTAGCGTCACCTTTCCTGCCAAAGGCTTTTGCAGCCCGGCGATGACTTTCAACAGGCTGCTTTTACCGCAACCATTGGCGCCGATAATTGCCGTCAGGCTGCCGCTGTCGAGTTCCAGGTGCAGGGGCGAGGTCAGCGGTTGACCCGGTGCGCCCCAGATCAGGGATTGGCAGCGGATCATTCTTGCTCCCGCTGCCATTGGCTTTCGGCAACCGCGTCATGGGCGTGCAGGCTTTCGGCGTGAATCACCCGCAGATGGAAAGCGCTGACGCCGGGAGAGCGACGCAGGGCGAGATTCAGTCGACGCGCGGCGTCTTCGCAGAACATCAGGTTCTGCCCGTTGGCGAGGGCGAAGGCTTGTTCGTCGGCGCGTTTGACTGCGGTTTGTACCGCGGTACCGAGGGCTGCTTCGGCATCATCGATGATCGCACCGAGTGGCAGCTCATCAATAAATTCGTCTAGATGAACGTGCAGTTGCGCGGTACTGCGTTGGCTATGGGGTGTCGCAACGATCCCTTGGGTTGAACCGAGCCAGGCCAAAACATCGGCGTGTTGCAGGGGTTGATTGGCGAAATCGTCGATGAATTGTTGCTGGATCAGCTGCCTAGCGAGTGCCGCGGAGCATGGGCAAGTCGAGGAATAGGGCACATCGATTTTGAGTTCCACGTGGAACACTTCGTTTTTCAGGCTGGCTGAGATTGTCGCTGGATACGATTTCCAACCGGCCAAAGGGCTGATCAGCGCAGGCCTTTTCAGTAGCAACTCGGTATTGATATTGAGGTATGCGCTCTTGGATAAACCTTCATGGCTATCAACGAAACGTTGCAATACATAACGCAGCAGAGCGGGGCAAAGGTTGTCCTGCTCAAGGGCTTCCAGTGCCAAATACAGTCGCGACATATGAATGCCGCGTGCCTCGCTGTCATCAAGGCTGACACCGGCATCGACCTTGGCATTCAGTCGTTGGCCCTCTAACAGGATTGGTAACGCGATGCCGCGCATACCCACCCACTCGAGTGGCAAAGCCTGGCGGGAAGCCTGCGCAGCGATATCCGGAAGTGTCAGCGAATTCATGTTCGGGACCATCGTGTTGATTGAATTGAATGTTACATTATAACAATTTAAATCACGATGCCTTTTTCATGAACAGGCTTTCATATGCACAGACGCCAATTGCTTAATCTGATCCTCGCCAGCGCAGCGCTGGCTCTCCCTTTTAATGCCTCAGCCGCACAGATCCGCAATGCGCGACTCTGGCGCTCGGATGAAAAACTGCGATTGGTGTTCGATTTAAGCGGCCCGGTTCGCTACAAAACCTTCAGTCTCAGTGCCCCCGAACGGTTGATCATAGATGTGAGCGGAGCCAGTCTGGAGGGGGACTTCAACCAATTGGCACTCGGCAACACGGTGATTCGCTCGATTCGATCTGGACGTTTTGCTCAGGGCGATACGCGCATTGTTCTCGATCTGAGTGCTCCGGTGCGGCTAAACAGTTTCCTTTTGCCGCCACAGGATGGGCAGGGGAATCGCTTGGTGCTGGATCTGGTTAGTGCAAGTCAGGCCACCCCGACACCAAAGGTTCCACGTGAAACACCTCAGAATAGAGCTCACCCGCAGCGCGACATCATCGTTGTCGTTGATCCTGGCCATGGTGGAAAAGATCCCGGCGCGGTCGGCGCGAAAGGTGAGCGGGAGAAAGATGTCGTGCTGTCCATCGCCCGGGTGCTCGCCAAACGCCTGAAAAAAGAGAAAGGTTTCGACGTGAAACTGGTGCGAAATGACGACTTCTTTGTGCCGTTGCGCAAGCGCGTAGAGATCGCCCGTTGGCACAAGGCTGACATGTTTATCTCGGTGCATGCCGATGCGGCTCCACGACTGACGGCTTCGGGTGCCTCGGTGTACTGCCTTTCTGAAGGCGGCGCGACCTCGGCGACTGCGCGCTTCATGGCGCAGCGCGAGAACGGCGCAGATCTGTTCGGTGCGACCAGCCTGTTAAATCTGAAGGACAAGGATCCGATGCTCGCGGGTGTAATCCTCGACATGTCGATGAACGCCACCATCGCTGCGAGTTTACAGCTGGGAAGTACGATTCTCGGCAGTCTGGCCGGCATCACCACACTGCATCAGAAGCGCGTGGAACAGGCGGGGTTTGCCGTGCTCAAGTCACCGGATGTGCCATCGATCCTGGTGGAAACCGGCTTCATTTCCAATGCCCGCGACAGCCAGCGATTGGTCACGGCTAGGCATCAGCAAGCCGTCGCCGATGGTTTGTTTGAGGGTTTGCAGCGCTACTTTCAAAAGAATCCGCCGGTTGACAGCTACATGGCCTGGCAGCGGGAGCAACAAAAAGCCCAGGTCTAACAGCCGGTCAATCGGCTGCAAGTGAATTTCGCGCTGTTGCCTCCCGAGCTGGAGAAGCGGTTGATGGTTGTCCAACCCACTCGGCGGGTGTAGCCCACCCATGCCTCACCGTCGGAAGCGATACCGGTGAAGAACGTCAGTTGACCGAATCGACTGTTGGTTTGCGCCCAGTAGCGTTGACCAACCTTTTCGAAACCGCGCAGGTAAAGCGTGTTGCCGATCGTGTTGACGCTGTATGCATTGCCTTCAGCATCCACACAGGCCAGTAGATTGGCGCTGTGCGTACAGGTAGCGAGCGCGGGGACCTGTGCCCAAGCGCCAGTAGCGGCCACCAGTGCAAGGCTAAAAACCAAGCGTTTCAGCGGATGTTTCATGACCTTTTCCACGCGGCGGACTGATGGCAGCTTCCAACTCTTCATCTGTAAGAGCAAGAGCAAGGCTGGCTAATTCACATTGTTATACTATAACATAAATTAGAACTTAGCCTGATCCAGCCGATTTCAAGCGTTTACCTTCTGCGAACCGTCGTATGAAGCCCAGAACGCCACGCGCTACGCAAAAGCGCAGATTGGTTGCTACCTGAAGAGGATTATCCAATGTCAGCCGTACTGCCAGTGACCGTTCTTTCCGGATTTCTCGGCGCCGGAAAAAGTACACTTTTGAATTACGTACTACGTAATCGCGACGGCTTGCGCGTCGCGGTAATCGTCAATGATATGAGCGAGATCAACATCGATGGCAGCGAAGTCCAGCGTGATGTCAGCCTGAACCGCGCGGAAGAAAAACTTGTCGAAATGAGCAACGGCTGTATCTGCTGTACGTTACGTGAAGACTTGCTCGAAGAAGTCAGCAAACTGGCCCGAGAAGGGCGTTTCGATTACTTGCTCATCGAATCCACCGGCATTTCCGAGCCGCTGCCAGTGGCAGAGACCTTCACCTTTCGCGATGAACAGGGGCAAAGCCTCGCCGACGTAGCTCGTCTCGACACCATGGTCACTGTAGTCGACGGCGTGAATTTCCTGCTCGACTACCAGGCTGCCGAAAGCCTCGCCTCTCGCGGTGAGACCCTCGGCGAAGAGGACGAACGCTCCATTACCGACTTGCTGATCGAGCAAATCGAGTTTGCTGACGTGCTGCTCATCAGCAAGATCGATCTGATCAGCCAGCGTGAGCGTGAGGAGCTGATCGCCATCCTCCAGCGCCTTAACGCCCAAGCTGAAATTATCCCGATGGTGATGGGCGAAGTGCCGCTGGAGAAGATCCTCAACACTGGCCGTTTCGACTTCGAAAAAGCCGCGCAAGCACCCGGCTGGCTGCAGGAGTTGCGCGGTGAGCACGTCGCGGAAACCGAGGAGTACGGCATTGCTTCCACCGCCTACCGCGCGCGTCGGCCTTTTCACCCGCAGCGTTTCTTCAGCTTCATCGACCGCCCATGGCTGAACGGCAAACTGCTGCGCTCCAAAGGTTTCTTCTGGTTGGCGAGCAAGCCCACGGACGCAGGCAGTTGGTCGCAGGCCGGCGGTTTGATGCGCCATGGTTTTGCCGGGCGCTGGTGGCGGTTTGTGGAGAAAAACCAATGGCCGCAGGATCAGGAAAGCACCGCCGCCATCATGGGAAACTGGACGCCGAGTGTCGGAGATTGTCGTCAGGAGTTGGTGTTCATCGGACAGAACATCGATTTCGTACAGCTTTCTGCCGAACTCGATGGCTGCCTGCTAACCGATGATGAAATGGCGATCGGCGTTGAAGGCTGGCGATTGCTGCCGGATCCGTTCGGCCCTTGGCACGAAGAGGTGGCGTGATGCTCGCACTGAGTCTCCAGCAAAATCGCACGCGTTATCAGCATCAGGGAGCGACACCCAAAGTGCTGACGGGAATCCTTGAGGACGACGTCAACCTGAGCATCTGGCAGCGACAACTGCCATTGCATATCGCTGATTTCGCCAGTCTCCTGCTTTCGCTCAACGAGTCCCTGGCCGAGTCGCTGTGCCTGGAGTTACCCGACGAAGAGGCCGAACCGGATCTCACCGGGCTAGCCTTGGGATTTCGCGATCTACAAGGCTATGAAGGGTTTATCGCTGATATTGGATGGCTCGTCAGCGCCTTCGCCTGTCTGCTCGGCGCCCGGCGTATCGGCCTGCGCCTGCGGGTGCTGGATAAAGCGATGTGCCCACGTTTTCACGTCGATCATGTGCCCGTGCGCCTGATCACCACCTATGCCGGAGTCGGCAGCCAGTGGCTCAGGGAAGGTGCAATGGATCGTCAGCAACTGGGCCAGGCAAACGCCGAGCCGCAGGAAGCAGGGCAGGTCCAACAACTCAAAAGCGCTGATGTGGCGTTATTGAAAGGTGAAAAATGGCACGGCAATGAAGGCTTCGGCCTCATCCATCGCTCCCCGCAACTGGCGTCCGGCGAGCGTCGGCTGATCTTGACCCTCGACTGGCTCGGCTAACGCCTCAAGGCTTGAGCCATGCGCCTTGGCTTTGGCCTTCGCAGTACGGCTGCAAATAGGCAGCATCAGTGGCCACGCCGTAATAGTGGATGTCCTGGCGATAGGGCATATTGGCGACTTGCGCGTTGCTGCAAACGCCGAAGGCACCGGTCGGGCATTGATCGACGTACTGCACGTCGACTTTCTGCCCGGCCAGCGTTGGCTGGCAGAAGCCGTCGTTGAACAGTTTTTCCGGGATGTTGCGGTTCTGCTGGCAGACTTTGACGTCGACCCGCTCGCCCTGACTGTGCACCACACAGGCTTGGGCCAACACTTTGCTCGACACCACCATCAACAGCAACGACCATCCCATCCAACGCATCTTCGACCTCCTCAGAAAATACCCACCATGTTGCAGAACATTCCTACTCATGTCATCGCAGGTCCGTTAGGCGCCGGCAAGACCAGCCTGATCCGCCATCTCATGGCGCAACGCCCGGAAGGCGAACGCTGGGCGGTGCTGATTAATGAGTTCGGCCAGATCGGCCTCGACGCCGCGCTGCTGAGCCGCGACGGCGATGGTATCGCACTGGGTGAAGTGGCCGGGGGCTGCTTGTGTTGCGTCAATGGTGCGCCGTTTCAGATCGGCCTCGGCCGTTTACTGCGCAAGGCGAAGCCGGATCGGTTGTTTATCGAGCCGTCCGGATTGGGTCATCCGGCGCAACTCATCAAGCAGTTGAGCGAGGCGCCTTGGCGGGGTGTGCTGGCCGTTCAGCCGTGTGTTCTGGTGCTGGACGCCCAAGCGCTCCAAGCGGGGAAACCGTTGCCGGCCGCACAACAGGAAGCGTTGACCAGTGCCGGTTTATTGCTGCTGAACAAGTCTGAAAACCTTGATGAATCGGTGCGCAATGAAATCACCCGACAATTACCTAAAGTCAGGCTGATCTGGACGCAGCAAGCGCAATTGCCCGTGAGCGAATTGCCGGGGGTAAGGGCGAAAGCGGTGACGGCTGTGGATAACTTGATTGTGCCGAAGGGATTGGCACAGATCCCGGCAGTCTGGAGCGATCCGTCGGTGCCGATTTGCCTGAGTCAGGCGCAAGACGGCGGTTGGAGCGTCGGTTGGCGTTGGCATCCGAGTCAGATATTCGACCGCCAAAGCGTTGCAGCCTGGCTGGAGAGCCTTGTCTGGAAGAGGGCGAAGCTGGTTATCCACAGCGTTGATGAATGGGTCTCGGCGAACGCGCTGGATAATGCCGAGCTGGATTGGCAGTCGAGTGAATGGCGGCGGGATTCACGGATTGAGCTGATTTTCGGTGAGGCGCAGGAGGTTGGTGTTTTGCAGAGGGCGATATCGGGTTGTCGAGTGGGTTGAGGATCAAAAGATCGCAGCCTGCGGCAGCTCCTACAGGGGGAACCAGACGCTGCCGATCTTTTAATCTTTCAGGGTTTCCACTTGGTATGTTCCTGCCGCCATTGACTGAGCTCGATGACTTCGGCGCGTGGCTTGTGAACCTCGACCACCGGCGGCGTATCGTCGAACGGTGCCGGGTAGGGCGCCAGTTCGATCTGCGCACTGTGGGCACCGAACTGAGTAATGGTGCCGTTGTGCCGGGTTTCGCCGGTCACGGTGAACTCGAAGGTATAGATCCGCGCCAGGCGTCGTCGACCGCTGGCATCCTTGATCAAGCCGATCTTCTTCAATGCGACGTTACCGTCCAGCAGCTCCACGCCGACGTTGATGCAATGCTGTTTGACCCGCTCCAGCGCCCGCTCGCGCAAGCCGTGGTTGTGCCAAAGCCACGCGCCGGCAGCGGCGAACAGCATCAGCACGAAGATGTTTTCGAGGGTCAGCATCAACAAGGAACTCCAAAAGATGGCGTCAGCTTAACTGCGTCGCCGGTCTGTCGTACAGGCTGCGTTTCGTCGCATACTGCGCGGCTTGAATTTCAATCGTTTTACGGAAAAACCCGAATGAAACGTACGCCTCATCTGCTCGCCATTCAGTCCCATGTGGTGTTCGGCCACGCCGGCAACAGCGCCGCAGTATTTCCGATGCAGCGGGTCGGGGTGAATGTCTGGCCGCTTAACACGGTGCAGTTCTCCAACCATACCCAGTACGGCCAGTGGGCCGGCGAAGTGTTGGCGCCGCAACAGATTCCCGAGTTGGTTGAAGGCATTGCGGCCATTGGCGAGCTGGGCAACTGCGATGCAGTGTTGTCCGGTTATCTCGGCAGCGCGGCGCAGGGCCGGGCGATTCTCAGCGGCGTGGCGCGGATCAAATCGGTCAATCCGAAAGCTTTGTATTTGTGCGACCCGGTGATGGGCCACCCGGAGAAGGGTTGCAGCGTGCCGGCGGAAGTCAGCGATTTCCTGCTGGACGAGGCGGCGGCCGTGGCCGACTTCATGTGCCCGAACCAGTTGGAGCTGGACAGCTTCTCCGGGCGCAAGCCGCAATCGCTGTTCGATTGCCTGGCGATGGCGCGGGCTCTTCTGGCGCGCGGGCCGAAAGCGGTATTGGTCAAGCATCTGGACTACCCGGGCAAACCGGCCGATGGTTTCGAGATGTTGTTGGTAACGGCTGACCAGAGCTGGCATCTGCGTCGTCCGTTGTTGGCGTTTCCGCGTCAGCCGGTGGGCGTGGGCGATCTGACGTCTGGCCTGTTTCTGGCGCGGGTGCTGCTCGGGGACAGTCTGGTGGCGGCGTTCGAGTTCACAGCAGCCGCGGTGCATGAAGTGCTGCTGGAGACCCAGGCATGCGCCAGTTATGAGCTGCAACTGGTGCGGGCGCAGGATCGGATTGCGCATCCGCGGGTGAAGTTCGAGGCCACCGCGATCAGTCTGTAAGATCGCGTCGCCCCCCATTCGCGAGCAAGCCCGCTCCCACATTCAACCGCGTTCTCATGGGAGGACTGCGATTAATGTGGGAGCGGGCTTGCTCGCGAAGGCTATCGATAAAGCGACATCCTTCCAAAGGCTGATCAGGCGTCGCCTTTTATTTCCTGATAACGCTTTTCCAGCTCCTGACGAATCTGCCGGCGTTGCTGGGCCTGCATATATCGGCGCTTGTCTTCGCTGTTCTGCGGTTGTAGCGGCGGCACGGCGGCCGGTTTTCGCTGATCGTCGACCGCGACCATGGTGAAGAAGCAGCTATTGGTGTGACGTACCGACCGCTCGCGGATGTTTTCGGTCACCACTTTGATACCGACTTCCATCGAGGTGTTGCCGGTGTAGTTGACCGAAGCGAGGAACGTCACCAGTTCGCCGACGTGAATCGGCTCGCGGAAAATCACCTGATCCACCGAAAGCGTCACCACGTAGCGGCCGGCATAGCGGCTCGCGCAGGCGTAGGCCACTTCATCGAGGTATTTGAGAAGGGTGCCGCCGTGGACATTGCCAGAAAAATTGGCCATGTCGGGGGTCATCAGTACCGTCATCGACAGCTGGGCGTTTCCGGGTTCCATAACGTTCTCACGGATCAAGGCTGGTTTGCTGGAAGCACCTCTGCGGGGTGCCTGGTCGCTTTTCAAAAGCACCGTTATCGGGACGCCGGGCGAGTGGCTGCCGTCACGCCGGTATCGATCTGTTTCCTTATATTGCACTGCCTTCCAGCCGGAAGTCGCGGTGTTACCCTGCAAAAGCCCGCCTCAAGGGCAATTTCCCACACGAAAAGCGGATTTTTACCCGGCTCGCTCAGATTTTTCTGATGTCTGACCGCGAGCCTCGTCATTCAAGGAGCCCACGCCATGCATGCCATCAGCTTTATTCAGGACCTGGCAGTCATCATGTTGGTCGCGGGTGTGGTGACCGTTCTGTTTCACCGTTTCAAGCAGCCGGTAGTGCTCGGCTACATCGTCGCCGGCTTCATCATCGGCCCGCACACCCCGCCTTTCGGCCTGATCCACGACGAAGAAACCATCAAGACCCTTGCCGAGCTGGGGGTGATCTTCCTGATGTTCTGCCTCGGGCTCGAATTCAGCCTGCGCAAGTTGTTCAAGGTCGGCGCCACGGCGTTTATCGCGGCGTTCCTCGAAATCGTGCTGATGATCTGGATTGGCTACGAAATCGGCCGCTGGTTCGACTGGAACACCATGGATTCGCTGTTCCTCGGCGCGATTCTGGCGATTTCCTCGACCACCATCATCGTCAAGGCACTCAACGATCTGAAGATGAAGAACGAGCGCTTCGCGCAGTTGATCTTCGGCGTCTTGATCGTCGAGGACATCCTCGGCATCGGCATCATTGCCTTGCTGTCGAGTATTGCGGTCAGCGGCACCGTCAGCTCCGGCGAAGTGTTTTCCACGGTCGGCAAGCTGTCGCTGTTCATGATTGTCGCGCTGGTGATCGGCATTCTGCTGGTGCCGCGACTGTTGGCTTATGTGGCCAAATTCGACAGCAACGAGATGCTGCTGATCACCGTGCTGGGCCTGTGTTTCGGCTTCTGCCTGCTGGTAGTCAAGCTCGAATACAGCATGGTACTGGGGGCATTCCTGATCGGCGCAATCATGGCCGAGTCGCGGCAACTACTGAAAATCGAACGGCTGATCGAGCCGGTTCGTGATCTGTTCAGCGCCATCTTCTTCGTCGCCATCGGCCTGATGCTTGATCCGATGATCCTGCTGCAATACGCGTGGCCGATTGCGGTGATCACCGTCGCCGTGGTGCTCGGCAAGATGTTGTCTTGCGGGCTCGGAGCCTTTATCGCCGGCAATGACGGACGCACCTCACTGCGGGTCGGGATGGGGCTGTCACAGATCGGCGAATTTTCCTTCATCATCGCTGCGCTGGGCATGACGCTGCAGGTCACCAGCAACTTCCTGTATCCGGTCGCCGTGGCGGTGTCGGTGATCACCACGTTGCTGACGCCTTACCTGATTCGCGCGGCGGATCCGCTGTCGATCAAGCTGTCTGCCGCCATGCCCAAGCCTCTGGCAAGGGTGCTCGGAATGTACGGCGAATGGTTGCGCAGCATCCAGCCGCAAGGCGAGAGCGCCATGCTGGCGTCGATGATCCGACGAATTCTGTTGCAGGTGGGGGTCAATCTGGCACTGGTGATTGCGATCTTCTTCAGCGGGGCTTACTTCGCCGAGCGTATCTCGCTGTCGCTGCAAGACTGGATCAGTGACCCGAGCTGGCAGAAGGCGTTGATCTGGGGCGGGGCGCTGCTGGTGTCGTTGCCGTTCTTGATCCCGGCGTATCGCAAGCTCAAGGCGCTGTCGATGTTGCTGGCGGAGATGGGCGTGAAGCCGGAGATGGCCGGGCGGCACACGCAGCGAGTGCGCCGGGTGATCTCCGAAGTGATCCCGATTCTCTCGCTGCTGGTGATTTTCCTGCTGTTGGCAGCCTTGTCGGCCAGTATCTTGCCGACTAACAAGTTGCTGGTGCTGATTGCCGTGGTGGCGGCCGCCGTGGCGGCGTTGCTCTGGCGCTGGTTCATCCGCGTGCATACGCGGATGCAGGTGGCCTTGCTGGAAACCCTCGACAACCATAAGGAGTCATCGGGGCATTGACCATCTGGGGCGTTTGGCTGATCAGCTTTCCAGCCAGACGTCCCGCGCCCAATGCCACACCGACTCCCACGTTTCTTCGGCAATCAGTTCTTCTTCAGCCTGCCACAGCACCACCGTGCCATCTTCTTCGACGCAGTAGTAATCATCGCCGTCCTGGCAGATTGGAATCAGGCTGCGATCCACGCCGGCATCCCAAGCGTTGGCGGCGACATCCGGCAAGTAGGTGTGCGATTGCGGGTCGGTGACAGTTACCGGCTCCAGGCTACCGTAAACCACGTCGCTGACTGTCAGCAAAAACTCTCTGAAGACAAACGGAATATCGATGAACAGTTGTTCTTCGATTTCGACCAGCAGATCTTCGTCAGGCAACTCCAGGGGAACCGGTACCGGTTCGTTGGCGTCGCGCAGTTGTTCGATGATTTCTTCCACGTCCGGGATCCTCTTGCTTGAATGGCGCGGTTTATATGGGCCGGTTTATACAGTAGCTTGCTATAGATGCAACCGCGAAATAGAAAAACCCCGGACAAGTCCGGGGTTTTTGTTACCGCATGCTTAACGCAGAGGGGATCAGCCGTTCTGGCGGATACCAGCCACCAGCCAAGGCTGGTTGTCGCCCTGCGGACGTTCCATGTTCCAGCTTTCGCTGAACACTTCGCCCTGGTCGAAACGCGAGGTCTTCGACACACCGCTGAAGGTCAGGGTGGCAATGGTCTTGTCCGCACGGTCATCCACGCCGTCCAGTTGTACCTGGAGGTTGTCGATGTAGGTCGACTGGAAAGCATCGCCCAGATCCGCACGCTCACGCTTGAGGAACTCAAGCATTTGCGGGGTTACGAACTCGGCGATTTTGTCCATCTCGTTGGCGTCCCAGTGCTGCTGCAGCGACTGGAAGTGGCTGCGCGCAGCTTCAAGGAAGTTCTGTTCGTTGAACCAGGCCGGTGCGTTGATTACCGGACGGGCGGCAGCAGGTGCAGCCGAACCACCGAAGATCGAACCCATGCCGGCAGGCTTTTGCTCGAACACTTCACGCTGCATCGGCGCGCCGGCCGGAGCCAGATGCTCCTGCTGCTTGCGGCGACGGGCGGCGATGAAGCGGAAGATGACGAACGCGATCACGGCCATGATCAGGATGTCGAAGATCTGCATGCCCTGGAAGCCGCCGCCCATGAACATGGAAGCGAGCAGGCCGCCGGCGGCGATGCCGGCCAGAGGGCCAAGCCACTTGGAAGCACCGCCGGCCTTGGCAGCAGCGCCAGCGGCACCGGCAGCACCAGCGGTCGCCGCAGCGCCGCCAACGCCTGGAGAAGAAGGAGCCATCTGGCTGGTCTGGTGCGTCGGCGCAGCGCCGGCGCTTTTGCCACCACCAAAGCGCTTGGCGTTGGCGTCGAGGCTCATCGTCAGGCCGATGCACAACGCCATGGCGATGCTAAGAAAACGTTTCATAAAGGGAATTCCCGTTTGTGGAGACACGCGCGCCATGTTGCACAGCTGAACTGTTGCTGGCTAGCGAGAGAGTGTTTCGGGCTTTTGCCTGACAGGTTACGTTCAGCTCGGTCGAGGCAATAAGGCCATGTACTTTTGGCTGTAGGAAAAGTCGATAGGTTCAGCGGGATTGTTGGTCAGAACACCGAACCCTGTGGGAGCGAGCCTGCTCGCGAAAGCTGCACCGCGGTCTATCAGATCAACCGCAGCGATTTCATTCGCGAGCAGGCTCGCTCCCACAGAAAAGCGAAACCGGCTTCAGATCGCTTCCAGCTTCGCGTAACCCAGCATCAGCCACTTACTGCCTTCGCTGAAGTTCACCTGCACCCGGGCCTGGGCCCCGGCGCCCTCGAAGTTGAGGATCACGCCGTCGCCGAAGATCGAGTGACGCACCGCCTGACCCAGACTGAAGCCGGTTTCCGGGATCTCGCTGCCGCTGAACAGGTTGCTGCCGCTCATCGACTGGTTGCCGCCGAACGGTCGGCTGACGCTGTTCGACAGGCGTACTTCCTGAATCAGACCCTTCGGCACCTCGCGGACGAAACGCGAGACCTTGTTGTAGGTCTCGCTGCCGTAAAGGCGTCGGGTTTCAGCATAGGTCATCACCAGATTCTGCATCGCCCGGGTAATGCCGACGTAGGCCAAGCGCCGCTCTTCCTCAAGACGCCCGGGTTCTTCCAGGCTCATCTTGTGCGGGAACAGGCCTTCTTCCATGCCCACGAGGAACACGTAAGGGAATTCCAGGCCTTTGGCGCTGTGCAGGGTCATCAGCTGAATGCTGTCTTCGTGTTCGTCGGCCTGAGTGTCGCCGGCTTCCAGCGAAGCGTGGCCGAGGAACGCCGCCAGAGGCGTCAGCTCTTCGTCTTCTTCGGTGTTTTCGAAGTTGCGCGCGGCGCTGACCAGTTCCTCAAGGTTTTCCACCCGGGCCTGGCCTTTCTCGCCTTTTTCCGCTTCGTGGTAAGCGATGAGGCCGGATTGCTCGATGACGGTCTGAGTCATCAGATGCAGCGGCATCTCCATGCACTTGGCCGCGAGGTTCTCGATCAGTTCGATAAACGCCCCCAGCGCACCGGCCGCGCGACCGGTCAGGCCTTTATTGGCGACCAGTTGGCGCATGGCTTCCCACATCGATACGTCGCTGTGGCGTGCGTGCTCGCGAATCGCTTCGACGGTTTTCTCACCGATGCCACGGGCCGGCACGTTGATCACCCGCTCCAGTGCCGCGTCGTTGCCGCGACCTTCGAGCAAACGCAGGTAGGCCATGGCGTTCTTGATTTCCGCCCGTTCGAAGAAGCGTTGGCCGCCATAGATGCGGTACGGGATGCGTTCGCGCAGCAGTGCTTCTTCCAAAACGCGGGATTGGGCGTTGGAGCGGTACAGGATCGCGATATCGCTGCGAGCCAAGCCGGTTTTCAGCGCGCTTTCGATGGTTTCGACAACGTAGCGTGCTTCGTCGTGTTCGTTGAACGCGGCATACAGATTGATCGCTTCGCCGTCGCCGCCGTCGGTCCACAGCTCTTTGCCCAGACGCCCGGTGTTGTTGGCGATGAGGGCGTTTGCCGCTTTGAGGATGCCGGCAGTGGAGCGGTAGTTTTGCTCCAGACGAATGGTCACGGCGTCCGGGAAGTCGGCGGAGTACTGATGGATGTTTTCGATCTTCGCCCCGCGCCAGCCGTAAATCGACTGGTCGTCGTCGCCGACCACCATCAGGCTGTCGCCGCCCTTGCCGAGCAGGCGCAACCAGGCGTACTGCACGGCGTTGGTGTCCTGGAATTCGTCCACCAGAATGTGCCGGAAGCGCTTCTGATAGTGCGCCAGCAGGCCCGGGTGATCGCGCCACAGGTCGAGGGCGCGCAGCAGCAGTTCGGAGAAGTCGATGACGCCGGCGCGCAGGCATGCGGCCTCGTAGGCCTCGTAAATGCCGCGCATGGTCGCCAGGTACAAGTCGCCGCTGGCCTGAATGTGTTGCGGACGCAGACCTTCGTCTTTCTGTCCGTTGATGAACCATTGGGCCTGACGGGCCGGCCAGCGTTGCTCGTCCAGACCCAGCTCGCGGATCACCCGCTTGACCAGCCTTTGCTGGTCATCGCTGTCGAGAATCTGGAAAGTCTGGCTCAAGCCCGCTTCCTGCCAGTGCGCCCGCAACAAGCGGTGCGCCAGGCCGTGGAAGGTGCCGACCCACATGCCGGCCGGGTTAAGGCCCAGCAACTGCTCGATGCGGTGACGCATCTCGGCAGCGGCCTTGTTGGTGAAGGTCACCGACAAAATGGAGTGGGGCGAGGCGTTTTCGACCTGGATCAACCAGGCGATACGGTGCACCAGCACTCGGGTTTTACCGGAGCCAGCACCGGCCAGGACCAACTGACGGCCAACGGGGGCCGCTACGGCCTGGCGTTGGGCATCGTTGAGGGAGTTCAGCAGAAGGGAGAGATCATCGCGCATCGGGGCATTCTAGGGTGCGCCGCAGGCCCGGGCAAACCGAGCTTTGCATTAGCCGATGAAACTGCTGCCGATGACGACCGGTCGGTCACTGGCTACAGGCTTCAGCCCGTCTCGCTTTGCGGGGTTTGCAGGCGCTACGGCGGCGAGAAGTTTCGGCCAGATTCTGATCCGGGGCAGTTTGGCAAAGGGGTTGGCTTGTGTATGCTCCGTCCACGTTTCGGGCGCACGCCCTCCTATAAGAACAAGAACGTTGCCCATGACCCTCAGCGCCGAACTGTCGGGCCCCTCTGTGGAACCCCGGGTTATCCGCAAGCACTATGCCGTCGAAATGGCGGTCGAGCGCACGCGCCTGTTGTATCAGGGTTCCTTGTTACCCACGCTGTTCATGTTGATCAATGGTCTGGTCTGCGCCGGTTTGCTCTGGAGCCCGCAGCGCTACTTCGTGGTCAGCGTCTGGCTGGTGTGGTTGTTGTCGCTGGTGGCGTTGCGGGTGATTCAGGTCGCGGCGTTCGACTCGGCGATTCCCAACCGGCAGGCCCAGCCGATCTGGTTCCGCATGTTCCTGATCGGTTCGACCATGACCGGGCTGACCCTGGCCGGAGCCGGCATCGCCCTTGTACCCGCCGACAACTTCATGCAGCAGGCCTGGGTGTTCGGCCTGATCGGTGCGGCGACGCTGTCGGCCAGCGTCGCCTATGCGGTCAGCCTGCCGGCGTTTCTGTCCTTTACCTTGCCGTGTCTGCTGCCGGCAATTGGATTTCTGTTCTGGGGCGGCGATGACATGGCGCGGGGCTGGGGCTGGCTTGGGCTGATTCTGCTCGGATCGCTTAGCGTGGTGGCGTGGCAGGTCAATCGATTGATTGATCGCGGCTTGCTGCGGCGTTTTCAGAATCAGCACTTGATTGAACATCTCCAGCAAACGCAGGCGCGCAGCGAGCAGCTCAATCAGGAGCTGGCCAAGGAAATCGAACACCGGCGCTGTGCCGAGGGCAAGTTGCTCCAAGCCCAGGTCGAGCTGGAAGACCGCGTTGCTCAACGCAGTCGCGAACGGGATGTCGCCAATCAGGCCTTGAGCAAAAGCGAAGCGCGCCTGGCCCTGGCGTTGAAGGCCAGTGAGCTGGGGCTGTGGGACTGGAACCTGCAAACCGACGAAGTCCATCACACGCAAATTCAAGAGCTGTTCGGCCTCGCCCCGGAATACGTCACGGCGATCCTGCGCGACCTCAAACCGCGGCTGCACCCGGAAGACGTGCCTTCGCTGAAAAGCGCATTGATCGACCACTTGAAGGGCCGCACCGAGGACTATCAGATCGAATACCGCGTGCGCCATGGCGATGGCCATTGGGTGTGGATCGAAGACCGTGGTCGCGCCGTGGAGCGCAGCGAGAGCGGGCGGGTGATCCGTATGCTTGGCACTCGGCGTGACATCAGCGCCAGCAAGCATCTGGAAGAGCAGCAGCGGCTGGCGGCGACGGTATTTGAAGCCGCCAGCGAGGGCATCGTGATCCTCGACCCGAACTATTCGTTGATTGCAATCAACCAGGCTTTCAGCCGCGTGACGGGTTATGACATCGACGACATGCTCGGGCGCAACGTCGTCGAGCTGCCGTGCAGTCGCGATGCCCGCCGCCATTACGTCGCGATCCGCCAGGCGCTGGAGCAGCACGGCAGTTGGCAGGGTGAACTGGTAGAAACCCGCAAGAACGGCGAGTTGTATCCGCAGTGGCTGCAATTGACCGCTGTTCGCGATAATCGGGAAAATGTCAGTCATATCGTTGGCTTCTTCGCCGATCTTTCCGCTCGACGCGAATCCGAAGAGCGCATGCGCTATCTGACTCACTACGACGAATTGACCGGGCTGGCCAATCGCTCACTGTTCCGCGAGCGCCTGCACGAAGCGCATCAGCGGTTCCGCCAAGGCGGGCGGCGCAGTCTGGCCTTGCTGCACATCAACCTCGATCGCTTCAAATTGCTCAACGACAGCCTTGGGCATGAAGTCGCGGACCAGTTGCTGCAGAAAATGGCGCGACGGCTGGTGAATGCCTTGCCGGAGGCGGACACCATCGCCCGGCTGTCCGGCGACGAATTCGCGGTGTTGTTCGACGCCTACGGCAACCTGTCGAGTCTGGCGCGGGTTGCCACTCGACTGGCGAACAAGCTGCGGCTGCCGCTGACGGTCGAAGGGCATGAGTTGGTGGTCAGTGCTTCGATAGGCATCAGTATGCTACCGGACAATGCTCGAGAGATTTCCGCGTTGGTCAGTCAGTCGAACATGGCCATGCAACATGCCAAACACTTGGGCGGCAACAACTTCCAGTTCTACACCGAGAGCTTGCAGGCCAGCACGCTGGAGCGTTTGCAGCTGGAAAACCAGCTGCGTAAAGCCATCGATGAGAAGCAGTTGAAGGTGTTCTATCAGCCGAAGCTGTGCCTGCAAACCGGGCGCCTGAATGCGGCGGAGGCGCTGGTGCGCTGGGATCATCCGAGCATGGGCCAGGTGCCGCCGGGAGACTTCATCGGGTTGGCCGAGGAAACCGGTCTGATCGGCCCGATCGGCGAATTCGTCCTGCGTCAGGCCTGCTGGCAGGCATGCGAATGGCAGCATCAGGGGCTGGCGCCGATCCGTGTTTCGGTGAACCTGTCTGTGCATCAGTTGCGCCAAGGCAAACTGGTCAGTCTGGTGCGGCAGGTGCTGGAGGAAACCGGCCTGGCGCCGCACTACCTTGAGCTGGAACTGACCGAAAGCCAGTTGCTCGACAGCGTCGAACACATCATCGCGACCTTCCAGCAGTTGCGTGATCTGGGGGTGAAACTGGCCATCGATGATTTTGGCACCGGGTATTCGTCGCTGAGTTACCTCAAGCGCATTCCGGTGGATTACGTGAAGATCGACCAGGCCTTCATTCGCGGTCTGGGCGAGGGCAGTGAAGACGCGGCGATCACTCGCGCGATCATCGCCATGGCCCATGGCTTGTCGCTGAAGGTGGTGGCTGAGGGGGTCGAACGCCAGGAGCAGCTGGATTTTTTATGCGCCGAACGCTGTGATGAAGTGCAGGGCTATCTGATCAGTCGGCCGGTTGAAGCTGACTGTCTGGCCGGGCTTTTGCGTGAACAGGAAAAACCGCTTTAAGGGCTACATGCACCCCATCGCGCCTGATATGGGGACATGGAGTTACGCATTGAGCAGGCAAAAAGCCGATTCATGTAGTATAACTACAAGCTTGCTACATCCCCGACCATAACAAGAGTCCAGCCCCTTGAATCTGCTGCAACACATCGCCCAGTCACGTCACCTGTTACGCAAGTCGGAGCTCAAGGTCGCCGACCACGTGCTGCTTGACCCTGCGGCGGTGATGCACAGTTCCATGGCCGACCTGGCGCACAGCGTCGGCATCAGTGAGCCGACCATCGTGCGCTTCTGTCGCGCCATCGGTTGTTCCGGTTTTCAGGATCTGAAATTGAAACTGGCGCAGAGCCTGGCCGCCGGTGCCAGCTTCGGCCAGTTCGCGATCCACGAAGACGACTCGGTCGCCGATTACAGCCTGAAGATTTTCGACACCACGCTGCACACGTTGATGGAGGTTCGCGAGAAGCTCGATCCGGTGGAGTTGCAGCGTGCGGTGACGTTGATGTCCCAGGCGCAGCGTGTCGAGTTCTACGGCTTTGGCGCGTCGGGCGCGGTGGCGGCGGACGCGCAGCACAAGTTCTTCCGTTTGCTGCTGACCGCGGCGGCGTATTCCGACCCGCACATGCAGGCGATGTCGGCGGTGACGTTGAAGCCGACCGACGTGGCGATCTGTATTTCCCAGTCCGGGCGTTCGAAGGATCTGCTGATTACTGCCAATCTGGTGCGTGAGAGCGGTGCGTCGCTGATCACGTTGTGCCCGAGCCAGACGCCGTTGGCGGAACTGTCGACGGTCAATCTGGCGATCGATGTGCATGAAGACACTGAAATCTATACGCCGCTGACTTCGCGCATTGCTCACCTGGTGGTGATCGACGTGCTGGCGATGGGTGTGGCCATGGCGCGTGGGCCGAGCCTGGTCAACCATCTCAAGAGCGTGAAGCGCAGTTTGCGTAGCCTTCGACTGTCCCCGAAAGCCGTAAAGGCCCTGGACGACTAAAGCAAGGTCGTTCCGACCTTATTCGCGAGCAGGCTCGCTCCCACATTGGATCCCCGTACAACACAGAATTTGTGTTCACCGCAAATCCCCTGTGGGAGCGAGCCTGCTCGCGATGGCGTTCTCAAGAACACCACAATCCTGAGCAAGTTTCATCGCACTGTCATCCCCGCGCAGCCAAACCGTCATCCCCCACGCCTATCGTGAAACTCCCGTAAACGCCTTGGGAGACTCGAAATGGCTCAGCCTTACGAAGAACGCAACAGCGCCGCGAAAACCCGTCGTCAGCAGGAAGACCAGCGCCGCATGGAGTTTCGCCGCGCGATCGAAGATCGCTTCGAACTCCGTCAGCTTCAGGCCGAAATCGGCGATTTTCCCGAGATCAATCACTGGCAGGCAGCACCGGCAGCTTCCCGTCGAAGCGCTCAACCAGCGCGCTGATCTGCGCCCGTTCGCTACGGATAAACGCCAGGAAGGCGTGCGCCACCGGTGACAGTCGTTTGGCTTTGGCTTGCACCAGGCACCAGCTACGCAGCAGCGGCAATTCCTCGACCGGTAACTCGACCAGTCCCCCGGTCGCCAGCTCAAGGTTCAGGGCGTGGCGCGTCAACAGCGCCAGGCCCAGACCCGCCACCACGCATTCACGCTGGGCTTCGGCCGAGGCCACTTCCTGGGTCTGAGTGAAGTGCACGCGCTTCTCTTTGAAGTATTCCTCGCAGGCCAGCCGTGTGCCCGAGCCGGGTTCGCGGATCAGCAACGTGTACGGCTCAAGATCCTGCAAACGCAGCGCTCCCATGTGTGCCAACGGATGATCCGGGCGTGCAGCGGCGACAATCGGGTTGTTGAGAAACGGCAGGAACTCCAGGCCCATGTCCTGCGGCACCATCGACATGATCACCAGATCATCGCGGTTGTCCGAGAGGCGCCGAATCACTTGGCCACGGTTGACCACGGTCAGTTGCAGATTGACTTCCGGGTGCTGGCGCTTGAACGCGGCAAACAGGTGCGGCACGAAATACTTGGCGCTGGATTCCACCGCCAGTTTTAGCTGACCCTGCAACGAACCCTGCATGTCCGATAACTGCATATCGAGGTTTTCCAGGCGCCCGAAAATGTCCCGGCTGGCCCGTTGAAGTGCCTCGGCGGCTTCGGTCATGTAGAGTTTTTTGCCAACGTAATCGAACAATGGCTGGCCGATCAGCTCTTCCAGCTGACGAATCTGTAGGCTGACGGCCGGTTGTGTGAGGGACATTTCATCGGCGGCACGGCTGTAAGAACGCAAATCGCACACTTCATTGAAAATCTGCAACTGACGTAATGTCATACGCATCAAGGACTTACGCATTTTCTACAGGCTCTCGCCGCTGGATGATGGCTGACTATAAGTCTTTACTTATGGCTAACCCAATTTTTATTCATTTTTGTTAATCCCTTGTGAGCGCTAGTGTGGGGTCGCGACCAGATTGAAACATTTGGTCACGCGTCGACCTGGGTCTAGCAGGTCGTGGTGCCACCGGCTCAAGGGAACCTCCAAGTGATAACAAAGATCCTGATCGCCAACCGTGGTGAGATTGCCGTACGAATCGTGCGAGCCTGCGCCGAGATGGGCATTCGCTCGGTTGCGATTTTTTCCGACGCCGACCGGCATGCCTTGCATGTGAAGCGTGCGGACGAGGCCCACAGCATCGGTGCCGAGCCACTGGCCGGCTACCTCAACCCGCGCAAGCTGGTGAACCTGGCCGTGGAAACCGGCTGTGATGCACTGCACCCCGGTTACGGTTTCCTTTCGGAAAACGCCGAGCTGGCCGACATCTGCGCCGAACGTGGAATCAAATTCATTGGCCCGTCGGCAGAAGTCATTCGCCGCATGGGCGACAAGACCGAAGCGCGCCGCAGCATGATCAAGGCCGGTGTGCCGGTCACGCCGGGCACTGAAGGCAACGTCGCGGATATCGAAGAGGCGTTGGCCGAAGGTGACCGCATCGGTTACCCAGTGATGCTCAAAGCCACTTCCGGTGGTGGCGGTCGCGGTATCCGTCGCTGCAACAGCCGCGAAGAACTCGAACAGAACTTCCCCCGCGTCATCTCCGAAGCGACCAAGGCCTTCGGTTCGGCGGAAGTGTTCCTGGAAAAATGCATCGTCAATCCCAAGCACATCGAAGCGCAGATCCTCGGCGACAGCTTCGGCAACGTCGTGCACCTGTTCGAGCGTGACTGCTCGATCCAGCGCCGCAACCAGAAACTGATCGAGATCGCCCCGAGCCCGCAACTGACCCCGGAACAGCGTGCCTACATCGGCGACCTGTCGGTGCGTGCGGCCAAGGCGGTGGGCTACGAGAACGCCGGCACCGTGGAGTTCCTGCTCGCCGAGGGCGAGGTGTACTTCATGGAGATGAACACCCGGGTGCAGGTGGAACACACCATCACCGAAGAAATCACCGGGATCGATATCGTCCGCGAACAGATTCGCATCGCCTCCGGCCTGCCGCTGTCGGTGAAGCAGGAAGACATCCAGCACCGGGGTTTCGCGTTGCAGTTCCGCATCAACGCCGAAGACCCGAAAAACAACTTCCTGCCAAGCTTCGGCAAGATCACCCGCTACTACGCCCCCGGCGGCCCCGGCGTGCGCACCGACACGGCGATCTACACCGGCTACACCATTCCGCCTTACTACGACTCGATGTGCCTGAAGCTGGTTGTGTGGGCGCTGACCTGGGAAGAGGCGATGGATCGTGGCCTGCGTGCGCTCGACGACATGCGTCTGCAGGGTGTGAAAACCACCGCCGCGTACTACCAGGAAATCCTGCGCAACCCGGAATTCCGTAGCGGCCAGTTCAATACCAGCTTCGTTGAAAGCCACCCTGAACTGACCAACTACTCGATCAAGCGCAAACCCGAAGAGCTGGCCCTGGCCATCGCCGCCGCCATCGCCGCCCACGCAGGCCTGTGAGGAATACAAGAATGAGCAAGAAGATCTTTGTCACCGACACCATCCTGCGCGACGCTCACCAATCGCTGCTCGCCACCCGCATGCGCACCGAAGACATGCTGCCGATCTGCGACAAGCTCGACAAAGTCGGCTACTGGTCGCTGGAATGCTGGGGCGGCGCGACGTTCGACGCCTGCGTACGTTTTCTGAAAGAAGACCCGTGGGAGCGCCTGCGCCAACTGCGCGCCGCACTGCCTAACACTCGCCTGCAAATGCTCCTGCGCGGGCAGAATCTGCTGGGCTACCGCCACTACAGCGACGACGTGGTCAAAGCCTTCGTCGCCAAGGCAGCGGTCAACGGCATCGACGTGTTCCGCATCTTCGACGCGATGAACGACGTGCGTAACCTGCGCGTGGCCATCGAAGCGGTGAAAGCGGCAGGCAAACACGCCCAGGGCACCATCGCGTACACCACCAGCCCGGTGCACACCATCGACGCCTTCGTGGCACAAGCCAAGCAAATGGAAGCCATGGGTTGCGACTCGGTGGCGATCAAGGACATGGCCGGTCTGCTGACCCCGTACGCCACTGGCGAACTGGTCCGGGCGTTGAAGGCCGAGCAGTCGCTGCCGGTGTTCATTCACTCCCACGACACCGCCGGTCTGGCGACCATGTGTCAGCTCAAGGCCATCGAAAACGGCGCCGATCACATCGACACCGCCATCTCCAGTTTCGCCTCGGGCACCAGCCACCCAGGCACCGAGTCGATGGTCGCTGCCCTTAAAGGCACCGAGTACGACACCGGTCTGAATCTGGAACTGCTGCAAGAGATCGGCCTGTACTTCTACGCCGTGCGCAAGAAGTACCACCAGTTCGAAAGCGAATTCACCGCCGTTGATACCCGCGTGCAAGTCAACCAAGTGCCGGGCGGGATGATCTCCAACCTCGCCAACCAGCTGAAAGAGCAGGGCGCGCTGAACCGCATGGCCGAAGTGCTGGCGGAAATCCCGCGCGTGCGTGAAGACCTCGGCTTCCCGCCGCTGGTAACCCCGACCTCGCAGATCGTTGGTACGCAGGCGTTCTTCAACGTGCTGGCCGGCGAGCGTTACAAGACCATCACTAATGAAGTGAAGCTTTACCTGCAGGGCGGTTACGGCAAGGCGCCGGGCGTGGTCAACGAGAAGCTGCGTCGGCAGGCCATCGGCAGCGAAGAAGTCATCGACGTGCGTCCAGCCGATCTGCTCAAGCCGGAAATGACCAAGCTGCGTGCCGATATCGGTGCATTGGCCAAGTCCGAAGAGGACGTGCTGACCTTCGCCATGTTCCCGGACATCGGCCGCAAGTTCCTCGAAGAGCGTGCCGCCGGCACCCTCACGCCGGAAGTGCTGCTGCCGATTCCAGAGCCAGGCAGTGTCGCGTCGGCGGGCGGCGCGGGTGTGCCGACCGAGTTCGTCATCGACGTCCACGGCGAAACCTACCGCGTCGACATCACCGGTGTTGGCGTCAAGGCGGAAGGCAAGCGTCACTTTTACTTGTCCATCGACGGCATGCCGGAAGAAGTGGTGTTCGAACCGCTCAACGAATTCGTCGGCGGTGGCAGCAGCAAGCGCAAGCAAGCGTCTGCACCGGGCCATGTCAGCACCACCATGCCAGGCAACATCGTTGATGTGCTGGTCAAGGAGGGCGACACCGTCAAGGCTGGCCAGGCTGTGCTGATCACCGAAGCCATGAAGATGGAAACCGAAGTCCAGGCCGCCATTGCCGGCAAGGTCACTGCCATTCATGTGGCCAAGGGCGACCGGGTCAATCCGGGCGAAATCCTGATTGAGATCGAAGGCTGAGATAACCGCCTCGATCCAACGTTTTAAACCTCGGGGGGGCATGTGCTCCCCTTTTTTTTCGCCTGTGTTTTCAGATCAACGCTGTTCCTCTGTGGGAGCGGGCTTGCTCGCGAATGCGGTCTATCAGTCAAGCAACAGCGACTGACACTCCCTCTTCGCGAGCAGGCTCGCTCCCACAGTGATGGTGTTCAGATCATCAGAACGCCATTCGCCACTGGCCCATCACGCCGTGATTGCGGCTCTCGGTACCGTACTCACCGGTAACACCCACGCCCAATGTGTGGTTGGCCGACAGTCCGAGATCTAGACCGGCGTCGATGCCCAGACTGTTGCGATCCAGCGTGGCACCGGCCACTTCGAAGCGTTTGCCACCCTTGACCAGTTGCTGGCGTGTGTCGCTGTCAAGTTCACCGAAGGTGTGTTTCCAGCCGACGCTGAACCGTGGTGTCAGGCTCATGCCGTTGTCCAGGCGATTGATTTTTGCCGTGCGCAGGCCAAAGGTGCTGCTGAGGTTGTCGCGGGTTTGCCCGAATACCTTCAGCGCCGCGTCCCCGCCTTTTTCACTGTGGCTGTCGCGTTGATAGCGTTGATAGCCGAGGCTGGCGAACGGTTCGAGCGTGACGTTGTTGCGGCCGAGATTGAAACCCAGTTCGGCAAAGGCTTGCTGGGTGTTGGCGTCGTAATTGCCTTTGAGGCGATCGCTGAATCCGTTGAACGCCACCCGACGTTTGCTGCTGCCGTCATGGCTGGCATAAGTGGCTCCGAGACGCAGGGCCAACGGGCCATCCTGACGCACCGCGTACGCGCCGAGGTGCCAGCTGTCGAGGTCGCCATCGTATTGACGGGCGTTGAGTCTGGTTTGGGATTTTCCGCCGACCAGACCGACATGCCAGTTCTCATCGAGCCGCCAGTCAGCGCCCATGACCAGACCTTGGGTGGCGTGCTTCAAGGTGCTGTCGAATTCGCGGTCGAGCTTGCCGCCATGGCCGAGGGCCTGGACCCAGACTCGGCCGGAGTCAGCACCGCCTGCGGCCTGCCGAGGATTGTTGCCGGAACCATGGACGGAGCCGCTGCGGTTATCGAGTTGGCGCATGGCCGACAGCATGCTCGCGCTCACGGGGGTGACGGCGCTCAATGTGGCTTTGGCGAGGTTGGCGTTGCTGCCTGCGGCGAGTTGTTCGATGGCGATCGGGGCGGTGGTTTTGTCGCTGGTCAGTAACGCGGCGACGGCTGCGTTTGCGGGTTCCACTGGCGCAGGAGTGGGCTGATCGGCGGCCTCGTTAGCTTGTGCAGTAAGAGGTTCGTCCTGCATTGGCGATGGGACCGACTCTGCAACGGGCGTCGACGCTGAAGTTGGAACCGGAACCGGAACCGGTACAGACGCCGTCAATGGCGCTGGAGTTCGAGTCGTGGAAGGCGCAGGCGCTTGTGGTTCGACAATGCTTTCTGCCACGGCACGAGCGTTGTCTGTCGTGGCAGCGCTCGCAAGCGGCTCACCGTTACGGGCGTAAGTCAGCCCGACGGATTTTTTGTTGTATTGAGGTGTGGCTGTCATAAAGGCCAAGTCATTGATAACCGTACCGAATTCGCCTTCTACCTTGGCGGCTTCGATGATTTTGTACTGTCTGCTTTGCGGATATTCTCCCGGAGTCGCAACGACTTTCAGGGTGGCGCCTTCAAGCCTGGCAGTACCATCGACCTTGATCGTTTGACTGCCACCGGGGGTGACCCCATAAGCCAGTTCGGCGGTTGGGGACAAGCGCAAGTCGCCTTTCACGCGCGGGCTGCCTAGCACCTCATTGACGGTGAGCAGGCCGGCGACCTCCAGGCTTCCCACCGCACCTTTACCTGCAAAGCTGCCACCTTTCTCGACATACACGTCGCCCTTGATGCTCCCCAGGTTGGTCAAAGCGCTACCGCTGTGCACCAGCACGCCTTCCTTGAAGTCTCCCTTGGAACTCAGCGCCCAGTCGCCCCGGCTGAGGACCAAGCCGTTGAAATTACGTGTGTCTTTCAGTTCGCCGCCTCCCGCTGCATCCAGGAACAGGACGTTATCCCCCTCGCCACCATCCACCAGGCCGGTAAAGCTTGCGCCGTCCGTGAGCATTATCAGATCGTTTACAGCGGTACCTTTAAACGTTTTTTCAGGGGTTTTAAAAGCGATGGGCACCGTACTTGGGGCGGTGAGAAATCCCTTGAGTCGTTCAAGCGCCATTTCTTTAGGGCTGGTTTCGGACAATTCAATAGCATTCGCTACGGCGGTTGAATCAGCGACTTCAGCGGGTTGCTGAGCGATGGCAAGCTCTACGCAAGCCACTGCCAGCGAAATGGCCAAAGCCAGGTGTTTTGGTTTGAACGTGTGTCGAATGGGCATTGAGTCGGGCCTCTGTTAGCAGGAGCCCCAACTCTATTGATGCACCGAAAATTCCGATGTCGGCTGCTTCCCGCAGTCTTGCAGGCGACGTCGCATCATTTTGTAGAAAACTTCCAGCAGAGCTGGAACCGGTGCTTTTGCTCGACCACACCGACCCCTTTTCCTACACCCAATCAAGACCCCGCCGGCTGTTCAACCTCAAAAACTCATTTGCCACTGCCCGATCAACCCGTGATTGCGACTGTTGCTGCCGATCTCGCCGCTGTATCCCACACCCAAGGTATGCCGCGCCGAGATCCCCACATCCAGCCCGGCTTCCAGCACCAGGCTGTCGCGATCCAGCGAACTGCCATCGACACTGAACGCCGTGCCACCGACTACAAACGCCTGACGCGTCGAGCTACTGACATCGCCATAGGTGTGTTTCCACCCGGCGGCCATGCGTGGCGTTACGCTCATGCCGTTGTCCAGGCTGCTCAGGTGCGCCAGGCGCAGGCCGAAGGTGCTGCTGAAGTTGTCTTGGGTCTGGCTGTCGACTTGCAGCGCCGCGGCGCCACCTTTTTCCTTGTAGCTGTCGCGGTGGTAGCGGTGATAGCCGAGGCTGGCAAACGGTTCAGCGCTGAGGCGGCCCCTGCCCATGGCGTAACCGAGTTCGGCGAAGGCTTGCTGGCTGTCAGCGTTGTAGTCGCCTTTGGGGCGATCACTGAAACCGTTGAAAGCGATGGTGCGTTTGCTTTCACCTTGATGGCCGCTGTAGGCCGCGCCGAGGCGCAGAGAGATCGGGCCGTTCTGATGCAGGGCATAAACGCCGGCGTGCCAGCTCTCGACATTGCCATCGACGCCGGTGGTGTCCAGATCGGTTTTCGAATAACCGCCGAGCACGCCCAGACGCCATTGCGGATTCAGCGACCAGTCGGCGCCGAGCACGCTGCCCTTGGTGCGTTGTTCCAGACCGCTGCTGCCGTGTTCGCCGTCAAGCTTGCCGTAGCCGCCGATGGCTTGCAGCCACAGGCGGCCGCGAGCGTTTGGATCATTCAGGTTGCGCGCCTCGGACGGTACGCCGTTGGCCGCCAACACCGGTGTGTCTCGTTGATCGAGGCCGACCATCAGCCCCGGGCTGCCGCTGATCTGCTGCATCGCCGAAAGCATGCTGCTACCGACCTGGCTGCTGGCACCGAGGGTGGCGCTGGTCAGGTTGGCGTTGCTGGCGCCGGCCAGTTGCTCGATCGCCGCGCCGGCCGTGCTTTGGGTGGTGTTGAGCAAGGCGTTGTACAGCGCGCTGTTCTTGCCCATTGAGGCCAGGCTGGTGGCGGCGTTGCTGCCGTTGCCGGTGGCGGCGAACTCATTGAAGGCGACGTCGTTGCGGGTGTAGGTCAGGTCGACTTGAGTCGGCGTGTAGGCCAGCGTCGGGGTGAGAAACGCGTAGTCGCTGGTGACCTTGCCGAAGGTGCCGTTGACCTGCGCGGCTTGCAGCACGGTGTAATGGCTCTGCCACGGATAAGTGCCGCTGCCGGGATTCACCGCCAGGGTCGCACCGTTGAGATTCGCGGTGCCGCCGACCTGCACCGGCGCGCTGCTGCCGTCGGCATTGACGCCGTAGGCGAGGGTGGAAACGCTGTTCATGTTCAAGTCATGCACGATCGTCGCTCGGCCCAGACTCGTGTCAGTACGTAATGTGCCGTTGACGTTGAGGCTGCCCACCGATCCGCCCCCGGCATACACACCACCGGCATCCACGGTGAGGTCGCCGGCGATACCACCCTGGTTGATCAGCGTCGCACCGTTGCGCACGGCGCCGCCGTCACTGAAGTCATCCGTTCCGGTCAACGTCCACGCGCCTTGCCTGACCTCCAGCCACTCGAAGTTGCGACTCTGGCCGAAGTTGCCGCCCGCGGCGTCGTCCATCACCACCCGGTCATAGCCGCTGCCACCGTCGACGGTGCCGACGAAGCGGCTGCCATTGCGCAAAGTCAGGCTGTCATTGCCGCCGCCCAGATCCAGCGCCAGGCCATTGCTGCCGCTGATCGTACCGCCGTTGATGACGTTGTCGGCGAACTCTCCGACAAGCTTCACGCCGAAACCGTCGAGGCCCTGGATGGTGCCGAAGTTCTCCAGCGTGGTCGCCGCCAGCCCCGAGCCACCACTGCCGTCGTCCACCAGAATGGCGCTGGTGGCGCCGCTGATCATCGCGCCGCTGGCGTTGAGAATGTAGCCGCCGCCGAGGGCGATGCCCTCACTGCCATTGGCAAAACCACCCTTGTCGACACCGCCCGCGCCGACGCCTTGGATGGTGCCGTAGTTTTCGATGTGGGCGATCTTGTCGATGTCCACGCCGTCGCCATCGCCGTTGGCTTGCAACCCCGAGTACGCGCCAGTGATGGTGCCGTGGTTGATCACGGTGCCGTCGCCATCGGAGCCGAAGCCGGAGCCATTGCGCCCGGTGATCTGCCCGTAGTTGATCAGTGTTGCGCCGAGGTCGGTGGTGATGCCATGGCGGCCGCCGGAAATGACGCCGTAGTTTGTGATCGAAACCCCCGTCGCCGTATCGATGTCGATACCGTCGTACTTCTGGTCGGCGTTATGCGAGTCACCCGTGGAAATCTCGCCGTAGTTGGTAATCGTCGCGTTGGCGCCGGTCTTCATGCCGTCGCTGGCGTCGCCGCGAATCAATCCGCCGGCGCGGTTGATGATCGTGGTCTTCACGCCGTCGCTGCGCAGCGCATCCAGATCCAGCCCTTGGCCGGTGGTCGAGCGGATGATGCCGCTGTTATCGATCAACAGGCTGCCGCTGACGAAGTTGCTGTCGATGCGCAGGGCATCGTTGGCGCCGAGGATCTGCCCGCCGCTGCGGTTGTAAATGGCGTAGTTGCGCGCCTGGGTCAGGTCGCCACTGCTGTCGATGGCTCGGCCACCGCTGGAAATGATCTTGCCGGCGTTATCGATCACCACACCGGCGCCGCTGGTGCCGTCCTTCAGGCTGACGGCCTTGCCACTGTTGGTGATGCTGCCCGGCGCCGAAATCGTCAGCGTGTCGCTACCGCCAAGGGTTTGCGAAGCGGTGGTGGCGGTGTCGATCTGCACGGTTTTGCCGTGGGCGGCCGTGGTGGCGATCAACAGGGCGATGGCGAGGGACAGGCGCTGAGGCGGGAAGGGCATGGTGGACGGCCTTTTGTTATAAGCGGGCCGTCCTGTATAGCGATGGGTTTTTACAGAATGATGTCTGCGCTGTTGCAGAACACCTTAAGTCCGGCGCTCGTAAGCCTTGCCGTAATGCCGCTCCATCCGCGCCTGAATCAGCTCCAGCCCGATCGACATCACCCAGTAAATGATCGCCGCGGTCGTGAGCATTTCGATGTAGCGATAGCTTGAGCGGCCATACGACTGCGCCAGAAACATCACTTCCCAAACGCCCATCACCGAGATCAGCGACGAGTCTTTGAGCATCGAGATGAATTGGTTGGTGGTCGGCGGGATGATCGTGCGCATGGCCTGGGGCAGGGTGATGCGCCAGAAAATCACGCTCTCGCGCATGCCCAGCGCCAGCGACGCTTCTCGCTGGCCATACGGGACGCCAAGAATACCGGCACGGAAGATCTCGCTGAGATAGGCGCCATAGTTCAGCGACAGCGCGATGATCCCGGCAACGATGGCGCCGGGCACGATGCCCAACTGCGGCAGGCCGAGGTAGATCAGCAGGATCTGGATCAGCAGCGGCGTGCCGCGAAAGAACGAGGCGTAGAAACTGGCGATGCCGAAGGCCACGGCGCTTTTCGACAGTCGCGCCAAAGCCGTCACGAAGCCCAGCAATGACGACGTGACGATCGAGCATACGCACAGAAACAACGTCAGCGCCGCACCTTGCAAGAAGCCGTTGGGTGCCAGCTTGAGGCCGACCAGGTTGGGCAGCTTGTCGAGGATGATCGAGAACTTCAGGTCGAAGCTCAGGAAGAACCCGGCGAACAGGCAGAACATCACTGCCCAGGTCAGGTACAGCCGCGTACGAAAACCGAAGAGCCGGCGCAGACGTGATTCAGCCACCGGTTGCGGTGGCTGGGGTGGAGTGGGGAAAGAAGTCATTGACTGATGTCGGCGCCGATCCATTTCTGCGAGAGCTTGCTCAGGGTGCCGTCCTGCTTGAGCTGCGCAAATACCTCGCGCACTTTCGCATCCCACTGGGCGTCACCCTTTTCGATGGCCACCGAGTTCGGCTCCGAGTACAGCGCTTCGCCAGCAAGCTTGAAGCGTTTGTCTTCATTCAGGCGCGGCTGGGCAGTGACGAGGTTGGTGAGGATCGCATCCAGACGCACGCCGGCACCCAGGCCCAAGTCCTGGAAGGCGACGTTGTCGGTGTCATACGGGGCGATCTGCACCTCCTCGAACGGGTACTGCAACTGCGTGTCTTCCGCGCCTTCGATGACCAGATTCTTGTTCAGATAACTTTCGTAGCTGGAGGCGCTGGTGAGGCCGACTTTCTTGCCGCTCAGATCCTTGGCGCTGTGGATGCGATCGTCTTTGGCGTTGACCACGATCACGGCTGGTGAGGCGTAGTACTCGACCGGGAAATCGAACACTTCGGCGCGGGCCTTGCTCGGCGTCATCGAGCAGATGCAGATGTCATAGCGCCCGCTCCAGCGGCCGGCGGCGATGACGTCCCAGGACGGTGTTTCGAGACGCAGCTTGACCCCGAGTTTGTCCGCCACGGCTTTGGCGACATCGACGTCGAAGCCGTCGAGCTGGTTCTGATCGTTGAGAAATGAGAAGGGTGGATAGCTTTCCATCAACACGCCGACCAGCTCTCTTTTTTGCTCGATGCGATCCAGCGTGACGCCACCAAAGGCTTGGGTGGAGGCGGCCAGAATCGTCAGGCCCAGGGCCAGTAGCGGTTGAAATTTCACAGTCGATCCCTGGTAAAAAAAGAGGTTGTTATTAACCGAATGGTGCGTATTAAATAGTTATAAGAACGACTCTGGTAGTGAGTTATTTTCATAAGCTTATGAGTGAAAGGCATATGGGCGCAGCAAGCACAGTAATTCTCGATGGCGGCATGGGCCGTGAGTTGCAACGCGCCGGTGCACCATTCCGGCAGCCAGAGTGGTCGGCGCTGGCGCTGAGCGAAGCGCCGCAAGCGGTGGAAGCGGTACACGCCGCCTACATCGCCAGCGGTGCTAATGTGATCACCAGCAACAGCTACGCGGTGGTGCCATTCCACATCGGCGAAGAGCGTTTCGCCGCTGAAGGTCAGGCGCTGGCGGCATTGGCCGGTGAACTGGCGCGGCGTGCGGTAGAGGCGTCGGGCAAAGCCGTGCGGGTCGCGGGTTCGTTGCCGCCGTTGTTCGGCTCCTATCGCCCGGATCTGTTCGAGGCGTCCCGGGTGACCGAATTGCTCAACCCGTTGGTCAAGGGTCTGGCCCCGCACGTTGACCTGTGGCTGGCGGAAACCCAGAGCTCGATCGTCGAGGCGCGCGTCATCCACGCCGGGCTGCCGCAGGACGGTAAACCGTTCTGGTTGTCGTTTACCTTGAAGGACGAAGACACCGACGAAGTGCCGCGCTTGCGCTCCGGCGAGCCGGTGGCCGAAGCCGCTGCGGTGGCCGCCGAGTTGGGCGTCGAGACGCTGCTGTTCAATTGCAGTCAGCCGGAAGTGATCGGTGCAGCCATTGATGCAGCGCGCGAAACCTTCGAACGTCTGGGGGTGAAGATTCACATCGGCGCGTATGCCAACGCGTTCCCGCCACAACCTAAAGAAGCCACGGCCAATGATGGACTCGACCCGTTGCGCGAAGATCTCGATCCGCCGGGTTATCTGCATTGGGCGCGTGATTGGCAGCAGCGCGGTGCCAGTCACCTGGGCGGTTGCTGCGGGATCGGCCCGGAGCACATTGCGGTGCTGGCGCAGAAACTCGGTTAAGACAAATCAAAAGATCGCAGCCTGCGGCAGCTCCTACAGGGTGTAGGAGCCATCCCGCATGACGAACGCATTGTGACTCCTTGAGCCTGTGCCTGATCGGCATGTAGGTGAAACAAGACAGATAAATCGCCAATTATTCTTGTGCGGTAAACCTCTGTCGTCGCTCTTGTTTAAAGCCTGTTGGCTTTACGTCTTGCGACCTACAAAACCTTGCGCCGCTGCCTACGCATGCACCAGAATCCGCCGGCTTGTGCGCCTTTGGCTGGCTGCGTAACTTGGTTTGCATCACTGATTTCCAGTGATCGGGCTTAGCGGCCCGGCTAGTCACTACGGTTGCACATATCTATCCAGTCAGGCATTCGCCTGCACTTGATGGTGGCTGTGCGCATGGCACCTTCGGGTGCACCGGGTTTTTGGTGACTACCGGTCCGCTAACTTGCGCACAGCCGCCACCCTTTCGCTTAGCGGTGAAAAGATGGCGGCCTCACAGAGGTTAGTCACCATGTTCAAACCAACGCCAAACCCACCGACGACAGACTCGGCATCCCCCTACGAATCGCCCGATTCAAAGAAATTTCACGAAGCCGCCGAGCGCGCCCTCGACCACTATCTCGGCCCATCGGCGGCCGACATCATGGCCGCGCCTTACAAACGCAACACGCTGTACATGGCAAGCCCCGAGGCCGACAACGAGTCCTTGCTGGCAGATGCCACTGAGACCCTTGGCTCGGCCACCGTTATGATCAACAACCATATCGCGCAGGTTGAAGGTACCCACCGCAAAACCCTGCAAGGCATCGCTCAGGTGGTGATGCTGGCAGAGCTGGCGGTCAATCGGGTGCTGGACAGGTTAGTGCCAACGGAATGATCAACGCGCTGGCGGCGCATTCGCATGTGCTGCCAGCACATGGGTTGGGAAAGCCGTTATGGGTGCTTTTCTGCATTTTGTTGCAGATGTATTCGTGGTGCTCGATTAAATATGCACTATATTGCAGTTATTAATGAAAACCCTTCGCTAAAGTGCATTTAAATGCGGGTGCAAAGCGTATGTACGACCTGACATTACAGATATTCGCGGCTGGGCAATGGCATGACGCGATGATTCTGAGTTTCGCTGACCCCGAAAAGGGTTTCGAAAGTCGCTGCGATTTCGGTTATCAAACCACCTATCTCTTCGATAACTTCGACGAGATAGGGTCGCCGTTCTCAAAAGCTGTGAGTGTACGGTTCCCATTGGAATGGGATAGCCGGCGATCCGCTGTGCCAGCCTTCATCCATGACATCGTTCCTGCCGGTGCGGCGAAACGTTTTCTTCTTGCTCGCGTGGGGCAAGAAAAACCCGCAGGCATCAGCGCCGATCTTTATCTGTTGGGTCGAAGTACAGCGGCACCCATCGGCAACATGCGGATAAAGGAGTCTGCCGAATCTGTGGATGAGCGAGAGCCCATTGGATTTCAGCGTCAGGACGTGATCCTGCGTGACAACCGGTTTCTCGAGTACGCCTATGAACTGGGTGCCGCCATTGGCGGTGCGACGGGGGCGGGGGGGGAAGCACCGAAGCTTCTGTTGGCAGAGGACAAGGCGGGCCTCCTGTTCCCCGATGCAGTCCTTGAGGATTCAGAGGTCAGTCAACACTGGTTTGTGAAGTTTGCCCGCAACAAAGGCAACCAGACCGATCAGGATATCTTGCGAAGTGAGTTCCACTACTACAGAGCCCTTCAGACGTTAGGCATCGAAACGGTCGCCTCACAGGGGCTGGCACTGGAAGAGGCGACCAAACCCAGCTTGTGGATGCAGCGTTTTGATCGTCGGGTAACCGCTCAAGGTGTTGAGCGTTACGCAGTCGAATCGATTTATTCGCTGGCTAACGTGACAGCGCCAGGCAGCGCGATGGACCATTTGGACGTGATTCGTATGCTTGCCGGTCTGTGGCGTGAGGCAGGGCAAGCGGATCAGATTCCTGATCTGGTGGCGGACTACTTGCGTCGGGATCTGATCAACAAAATTCTCGGTAACTCGGATAACCATGGCCGCAATACCGCGATTATTCGTGGGGTAAGTTCGTTTCGGCTTGCTCCAATTTATGATTTGGCGCCGATGGTCATGGACGATGAAGGCGTTACCCGTACGACTAAATGGCCGAAAGCGTTGGAAAGGGCGGGTGATGTCGATTGGCGAGGCGTTTGTCGTGCATTGGCTGATATTGCAGCCCCGGATGATCCCTTGGCTGCTTTGGCCAACGCGCCTGATTCATTCGAGCGCCTGCGTATGGATGCACAAGGCCTCGCGGCCCTTCCCGATATTTTGACCGAGAGTGGCCTGCCGGACCGAACCATGAATCACCCAGGCATCGCATTGAAGAATCTGGAGCAGCGATTGAAAGAGTGGGATCTGAAATGAGCCTGACCGTTGCCGAACGCACTGTGCTTATTGAAAACATACGGGAAGCGCTGGCACAGGGAACGCTTGAGATCGGCGAAGCCGTTCGCCGCTTACGTGTAGAAGTGACGGGGTTGCATCAAACCCAGTTCGCGAAAATGTGCAAGATCTCGGTGCGTACCCTGGTGCACATCGAACACGGTGAGGGTAATCAGACGCTGAAGTCGCTGAACGCCGTGTTTCGTCCGTTTGGGATGAAGATGGGCGTTGTGCGGATTCGACGAGATATCAGTTAAAGATCAAAAGATCGCAGCCTGCGGCAGCTCCTATGTATGGACTCGCCCCCACTGTCTACCCGTTTTTTGAAAACTGTCGCCCCGTTGCATCTATGTATTAGGCCTATTCGTGGAAGCCGTCTTCGGCCTCTGGCCAAAATTGGAAGAGCTCGTGGCATGCCGATTACAGTCAGGCCTCGAAGGCCAGTAGGAGCTTAGGCATCAATCCACGCCGGTCTTACCTGGGGTCAATTTTTTTCAGCAAAGGGTCGGACAGTCAGTACCTCGGTGGCAGAACTCGGTCGCTCAGTGGCTTATCGTCGCTTACTGACCATTACCAGCATGACGACGATAAGACTGGTCATTCTGTAGAAGCACCCAGACGATTCGTAGGTTGCGGTTGGCTAACCTGATCGCAGCCTCCTTACGGCCCAGTCGGCTCATCCACCGCAACAAGCGGCGGTCATCGGGTTGCAGGGAATCAGGTCGCAGTTGTTGCAGGACCGAATGGGCTCCCTGGATCATCAAGCTGCGTAAATAAACATCACCTCGCTTGGTCATGTCGCCCAGCCGGACCGTCTGCCCGCTGCTGTGCTGGTCAGGCACCATGCCAAAGTACGCGGCAAACTTGCGGGCATTGGGAAACCGCTCAGGGTTGGTTTCCTTGGCCACCAGTGCCGTGGCAATGACTGGGCCAATGCCGCGCACGGTCATCAGTCGCCTCGCTGTCATGTCGGCGTTAGCGGCCACTTCCAGGCGGCCCGTCAACACGCCGATGCGCTCGCCCAAATGGCGCCACTCAGCCAACAGTTCGTCGATCAATTCACGCAGCAGGCCAGGCAGTGGCTGGGTCGCATCTTCCAGTACCCGCGGAATCTTCTGACTGATCGCAACATCGCCCTGCGCCAAGGCCACGCCGTGCTCGAGCAGCAGGCCGCGCATCTGATTGCTGACCGCCGTGCGTCGACGCACATAGCCCTGACGGGCGCGATGCAGCGCTTGCATTGCCAGCGCAGCAACGCTTTTGACCGGTACCGCGCAGATTTTTTCATCGCGACCAGCGCGCAGAATCGCCAGCGCATCGTTGCGATCATTTTTAGGCCCACTGCGGTGTGTGGTCACCAAACCGGCTGGAAGAATCCGCGCCAGATTACCTTTGTCTTGCAACTGCCGGGCCCAGGCTTGAGCTCCCGGACCGGTCTCCATCAAAACCACGACATGAGGCGGCAGCTGTTGGAGAAACTCATAAAACGCCTCACGCGACTTGATCCGCTGTTCATAGCGCACCTGGCCGAGGACATCTTCACCAGCGACCTGAAAGACCTGTTTGGCCAGATCTACCGCCAAAGTTGTGCAGGCCGACAAATCGGAAGAAGACAGGGATTGATCATTCGAACTATGATTTTTCATGGACTCGCCCTCGCTGTCGATGGCTGTTTAGACTGCCACCGTGGCGCATTGACGCCTCGGCTTGGGCGAGTCCATCCAATTACACAAAGCGAATGTAGGAGCTGCCGAAGGCTGCGATCTTTTGCTTTTAAAAGGTTAAGTACGGCACTCGACCAACCCCTTCACCTGCCCATCAGGCGTCTGGTTTTCATCCGACAGCCACCGCTCAAACCCCGCCGCAATCGTCGGCCACTCACCATCCAGAATCGAGTACCACGCGGTATCGCGGTTCTGGCCCTTGACCACCATGTGCTGGCGGAACACGCCTTCAAAACTGAAGCCCAAGCGTTCGGCTGCGTACTTGGAGCGGGCGTTGCCGTTGTTGCACTTCCATTCGAGGCGACGGTAGCCGAGCTCAAATGAATACTTCGCCAGCAGATAAACCGCCTCGGTGCTTTTCGGCGAACGCTGCATGGGCGCGCCGAAGGTGACGTGGCCGATTTCGATGCGGCCCTGCGCCGGGACAATCGACATCAGGCTGAGGATGCCTTGCACCTGGCCGCTGGCGCGGTCAATGACGCTGAAGAAATACGGGTCGCTGCTGGCCGCGTGATTGTTCAGCCAGGCATTGAACACGCTGCGTTCCGGGAACGGGCCGTAGGGCAAGTAATCCCAGAGTTTCGGGTCGGCGCCGGGGCCTTCGAGGGCGTTGAACAGGTCGTCGCCATGGCGCGCCGGGTCGAGCCTTTCCAGGCGGATGAAGCGACCTTCAAGCAGTTGGGTGGTGGGGGCAGGGACGCCTTTCCAGTCGGCAAGTGAAGCAGTCATGAGCGTCTCTCCTTAAAGGGCTTTGCGAAACTGGATGAACCCCGGGCGCTCGGCGATGCGCTCGTAGAGCTGGATGGCGGTGGCGTTGGTTTCGTGGGTCAGCCAATGGACTTTGCAGCAACCATCGGCCTTGGCCGTGGCGTAGACGTGTTCGATCAGCAGGCGACCGACGCCAGTGCCGCGAGTGTGTTCCTCGACCACCAAATCTTGCAGGTAGCAGGAGTTTTCGATGCTCCAGTTCGAGCGATGGTAGATGTAATGCACCATGCCCACCGCTTTGCCATCCGCCCAGGCGAGCGCGGCGTGAGTCGGCTCGCCTGGGTCGAGGAAACGCTGCCAGGTACTGTTCGTCACCGCCTCCGGCAGTTCGGTGTTGTAGAAGCGCAGGTACGCTTGCCACAGCGGCAGCCAGGCGGCGTGGTCGTCGGCGTTGACCTGACGGATCTCGATCTGACTCATGGTGATTTCCTTAACGCATCAATTGGGCGAGGGTTTGATCATTGATCTCGGGACTGGCGGCCAGCCCCTCGCGCACGCCGGAGATATCTTCGGCGCTGCGGTTCTGGCTGAGCTTGCGCTTGCCTTCCAGGCGGTCGATGGGAATGGCGAAACCGACAATGGCCTTGAGCATGCTGTCGATGTAATCGGCGGGCGCGTCGGCGACCGACCAAGGCTGTGCGCGGCCAGCCTCATGGCGGTCGGTGAGGGTGCTGACGATATCGAGCAGCCGCCCGCCGTCGCTGAAGGTCTCGGCATGGCCATAGGCGTGCACTGCGACGTAGTTCCAGGTCGGTACGACTTTGCCGTGCTCGGCTTTACTCGGGTAGAAACCAGGGCTGACGTAGGCGTCCGGACCGGCAAAAATCAGCAGGGCTTCGGCGCCGTTGCGCAGGTCTTTCCACTGTGGATTGGCCTTGGCCAGATGCCCGTAGAGCGTGCCGTACTCACCTTGCTCGCAATGCAGCAGCACCGGCACATGGCTGGCTTGCAGACCGTTTTCGCCATGGGTTACCAGAATGGCAAGGCGGGTGGCGAGGATCAGTTCGTGCAGTTGCGACAACTCTTCGATGGCAAAGGCTTTGGGCGTGTACATGGAGAGATTTTCCTTGGCGAATGCCTGCATCCTAGGCAGGCTATTGGTCTGTTGTAAGAGCCATTGATGACCAATTTCACAGGTCCATTGCCATGTCTGAGTCACCTGCGATGTCCATGCCCTTCAATCCGGCCGGAATCGAGCTTGATCGCCGCCTGGGCCTGAGTCGCCAGCTCTATCAGGCCTTGCGTCTGCGCGTGCTTGATGGCCGATTGGCCAGCGGCACACGCTTGCCGGCCAGTCGTGATTTGGCGGCGGCGCTGGGGATTTCCCGCAACAGTGTGGTACGCGCCTACGATCAACTCTATGCCGAGGGATTTATCGAGGGGCGGGTAGGTGATGGCACGTATGTCGCGCAATTGCCACAAACGCTCACTTCTACGAAAAAATTATCCACAAAAGTATCCACAGGGTTTTCAACAGGCCTATCCACAGCCTTATCCACAAATTGGCTGGATTTACCTGTGGCTCCATCCAGTAAAGTTATCCACAACACAAACCTTTCGCGCATTGAAAGCAACCATTTAGCCTTGCCTCCGAGTGGTCCGCCGCGAGCGTTTCGGGTCGGCGTGCCGGCATTTGATCTGTTCCCGTTTGAGGTCTGGGCCAAGCTGAATGCGGCTTTCTGGCGCAAGCCGGATCTGCAGCAACTGTGTTACGGCGATCCGGCAGGCGATGCGCGCTTGCGTGGGATGATCGCCGCTTATTTGCGCAGCTCGCGCGGCATGCAATGCACGCCTGAGCAAATTGTGATCACCAGCGGTGCACAGCAAGGCATCAGTCTTTGTGCACAGCTGCTGGTGGCGCCGGGCGACGGCGTGGCGATCGAGAATCCGGGCTATCGCGCAGCCGGTCATGCGTTTGCCGTGGCGGGTGCGCGCCTGCATGGCGTGGCGGTGGACAGTGAGGGTATCGACTGCGCAGCAATGGCCAGTCTCAGCGATTGCCGGGTGGCCTATGTCACGCCCTCGCATCAATACCCGACGGGTGTGGTGATGAGTCTTGCGCGACGCCTGGAATTACTGGCCTGGGCCGAGCGTACGCAGGGCTGGATCGTCGAGGACGACTACGACGGCGAGTACCGTTACAGCGGTGCGCCGCTGGCACCCTTGGCGGCACTCGACCGACAGGGCCGGGTTTTGTACGTCGGGACGTTCGGCAAAATAGCCTTCCCGGCGTTGCGCCTCGGCTATCTGGTATTGCCGCCAGGGCTGGTGAATGCTTTTGCGCAACGGCGTGCGGTGGATGTTCGCCATTCGGAGGTGAGCACTCAGGCGGTGATGGCCGAGTTCATGGCCGCCGGGCATTTTCAGCGTCATATCCGCCGGATGCGCCGTGCTGCGCTCAGTCGCCGCAATGTGCTGTTGCAAGGTTGGCCGTCGAGTATTCCCGGAGTCGGCAGTCTGCCCTCCGTGTGTGCCGGGCTGCACCTGAGCGTCGCGGTCAACAGCGTCGAGCGTGAACAACAACTGATCCAGCAGGCGCAAAGTGTCGGTGTCGAGATCAATGGATTGAGCAGCTACTGGCTGCCGCAATCCACCACTGCGATTGATCAGCGTGCCGGCCTGGTCCTGGGTTTCGCCGCAGTACCGGAGCCGGCAATCGAGTCGGCTCTGGCACGCTTGCGACAAGTCTGGCGGGTGTAAGCACCCTGCGTGGGTGAATTAACCGCGGGGCTGCGGTTTCAGGAACAGGTCGCGATCCGCTGGCTTGTCCAGCCTTCTCAGCACATTGTCGACAGCATCAAAGGTGTCCAGTGCCTGGCGGGTTTTGGCGTCAAGCGTGAGCAAATAGGCATCAGCCAATTTAAGGTGAGCGACGGTGCACTGCTCATCCGCGACGGTTTGGTCGTCGTAGTGGAAATGCGCCACCCACAGCGGCTTGTTGTGGTTGGTCTTGTCGAGGATCTGGTATTCCTGGAAGTAGTCCTTGCGTTGTTTGGTACGAATACGCCCGCGAGTATCCTTGACGATCGCGACCTGATCGTTGGCAAGCAGCCACTGCAAGTAAGCTGTCCGGGGTTTGCGTTGCTTGAGCATTGTTGCGTAAGTGGTAACCCCTGTGGTGCGGGTAAGTTCAGCGCCTGCACGCAGTTCCTCGGCAAGGCTACCGACCGGTAAGTTTTCTGCCCCTGTGGCGCGTGCTCTGGCAAGCGCCTGCTCGGTTTCAGCAGCCGCATTGTTGAGCCTGCTGACTTGCTGATCGAACATGTCGCGGATGTCGGCAGGTATGCGGCCCGGGCGTTTGGCGTCTTCGCTCTTACTCTTGTTGAACTCTGAGATTTTCAGATTCAATTCAAGTGCCGCGGCAACGATGTCGGTGTCATTGGTCAGAGCCTCGGGGGCGACCGGTAGCGACGCGGACATCTTCACGAACGGAATTTGCGCCTCCGAATCGCTTTCGTCCGTGGACGGATTCCTTTCCGGTGGGTTCTGCCTGGGGCGGGTCTTGGTGACTTTGCCTTTGCGCTGCGGCCTGGAGGGCCCTGGTTCGTTTACCGGTGGAACAGCGATCTCGCTGGTGTCCGGCAGTTCCTCCACCAGGCGTTTCTGTGCCAGCTCGTGGAACTCGGCAATCTGCTGACGCACCTGGTCGAGTCTGGCCTGAACGAATGTTTCGGGATAGATCGTCGGCAATCCCAGAACGAGCTCATCGGCGCTGGCGTAAAGGTCATTGAAGTGGATCAGCTGTTCGATGCGAGCTGCCTGACCGTCGGCGCTGACCGGGGTTTTGATCAGGGCGATCAAGTCATGGCTGGCATCTGCCGCACTGGCGGTGACTGCCCGAAGCGCCTGGCGCGGCAAGGTCAGTTGCGGCTCTTCAAGGTCGCGCAGACACAACTCGGAGGTCAGGGCGATTTCATTGGCGAGGAAGTCAAACCGGGTGAAAGGCGGAAGCAGCGATATCAGTTTTCTGGCAACCCTGGTTGGTTTTCCTTCGTATTGCTGTAGCACCTCGACCGACGCCTTCAGGGTTTGCAGGGCGCCGACCATGCCTTCGCTCAGTGTCTTGGCCTTATTGGCAATATTCATTTGTTCCTGTCTGCTCACAGGTTCGACGTGGGTAGTGCCGGGGAGCAATCTTTGCAGGGTTTGTCGGTAGATCCTCATGTTCAAGCGCATCCAGCCACTGAGGCATTTATGTTGTTCAGTGGTCAGGCGCATCAGCTGTGATTGGTAGAAGACGCTGCTGCCCCCGGACTCGTTCCAGATCCTCAGTTGTTCCAGCGCATCGGTGTAACTTTTGGCCAATACCTGCGATTGTTCGAGGAATACAGCTGACCTTTCGTCGAACAGATTGTCCGGTGCCTCTTTCAGAACTTTTACTGCTTTGGAAAACTCGTCAACCAGGAGACTTTCGCTTTCCAGAAACGGCCTGAGTTTCGCCATGGCCGCGTCCTTTTTCTGCTCTCTGGCCCGCCGAAATGCTGCGATCCGCCCGGTTGGTGCTCCCCCGCTCAGACGAATGCGCAGGTCCCAATGCCATTGCTGCGAGCTGGCGTCGTACTGCAAAACAGGACCTTTGCGATCAGGGTTGGCGGGGTCAACGATGCGCAGCGGCTCACCTTCCGATTCGATGACCTGAAACCAGCGTTCGCCCACTTGCGCGCAGGTTTTGCCATCGACGGTATACAGGTGGCTGGACGCGGATATTTCGTGGGTGCCGGGCGCGGGCGTTGCCAACTTGAAGCTGTCGATCAGCGTGATAAAGCGTTTCGCCGTTGCTGAGCGATAGGGCGTACCGGTCTCCAGCGATGAAAGGTGTGCTGGCGCAATGTCACCGCTGACGACCTGACTGTCGTAGTTAAGCACGGGCCCGGTTTTCACTGGCGGATCGCTGGGTAGCCGCGTGGGTATATCGGGATTTTCCGACGGCAGCGGTGTTTCGCGCAGTTCCTTGAACGACGGTAACTTAAGATGGTTGCGTCGTGCAGCCACGTGCTGCGACAAGAGGACTCCCAGCACCAACAGCACATCGCTCATGGATTTCCACTGGATGAATTCCTCCCCGCGTTGATTGGCGTCGACGGCTTGCTGAATCTGGCTGATGCTCTGCCAGACCCACACTGCCGTGCCAGCAGCACCACTGAAGAAGTTGGAGGCAACGTTGAACAGTGTCCAGCCGCTGTCTGCCAACAGGTTCCAGCGCCGCTCGCTGTTGGAAACCGATTGTCGGTCGGCGAGTTCGATCAACGCCTGACTATGGGCGTCATACAGCTTCGCCAGAATATCGCCGCTCAGGGGGGCATTCGCCAGGTCGATCGGGCCGGCCAGATCAAGGTGGATCAGCGGTTCGAACGCCAGTTGCGAAACGATCCACGGCGACGGAATTTCGCTGGAAAACACGTACTGAGCGTATTCGAAGCCCAGCGCCTCGGTCGCCAACCATGCCAGCACCGAATCCCTTAACTCCCCGGGCTGATACAAGGCATACAGCAGGTTTTGCAGGGAGGCGAACTGCACCAGTGGTTTGTCCAGCGCCGGCCGATAAAGCAGGCAGGGCCCCTGGCTGGCATCACGCGGGGCGATGACGAACATGTTGCTGACGACATCGGCTTTTTTGCTCAGGCGGTTACGCGGAACGAACGCCAGGGGGCGAATGGTCACCGGGTGTTGAGCCGCAGGTTTGTCATGGGCGATGGCCTCCATCAATTGGCAGACGTATTCGTACCCGCGTTGATTGACGCCGTTCTGATGACGGAGTTTGTTTTCCAGTGCCAGCAATGGCAGCAAGATCGGAAGCTGGCGGGTGTAGCGGGTTTTCTGCTGGGCCGCGCGCACTGGGTCATCAATCAGCGTGCGCTTGATGAGCCTGGGATAGCGCTCGCCGATATTGACCTGCTGCGCCAGTTCAGTGAGCAAGTTAACGGTCAGCCACGCCGGTATGGCGGTGCCGTCGTTGAAGGCGAGTGTTGCCAGATAGGGTGGGGAGTTTTGCAGCGCGAACTCGCCGAGGGTTTCTACCGTGCGGTCCAGTGGGTTGGGGAGCACCAGACCACCGGATTCGAAGCTTCCGGTCACGCTGATGTGCAACGAGTCCAGTGGCAGGTCGGCGGCGTTTTTCGCTCTTTTATCGGCGATGATCGCCTCGCGCATCTGGGTTTGCGCATAGGTTTTGATCAGCGGGAGATCGTCTTCGCGAAAGGTGTCTTTTTGCGCGTCGTCACGCAGATCCGACAGTTTGACGATGTAGTGCTGATAGGCCTGCAAGTCGCTGATCGAACCGTCATGCAGCCAGGCGGGAATCGCCTGATCCAGTTGATCGAGGCGGTCTCGGTCCTCTACACCAAGGCTGTTTCGTGGTTGCGCAGCACTGTCCGGGGGGGCGTCAGCACGGTTTGCAGGGTCGAGCGCCGTGATTTCATCGAGTTGGTTGCCAATCAGCGCCCACGCGACGGCATCGAAAATATTCCCTTCAGGTTCGCTCAGGCGCCATGTCAGGGTTTGTTGCTCCTGGCTCATCTCCATACGGGCCGGAAGCGATTCACCCAGCGCTTGCATGGAAGCGAACGTCTCATGACCTGAGTTGATCGAATACATCAGGATGAGTTCTCGGCCCTTGCAGGTCGCGGTCATGATGATCGCACCGGCGATGAGCAGGTGGCGGTTGCTCGCCTCTTCCACAAGATCAACGTCGAGCAGGCAGGCCCGCACGTCCTTGAAATCACCCTGCGTGGAGGTGCGAAGCTGTTTGTCCGGGGCGGCGGCAATCAAGCGTGCAAGTGAACACTGATCGGCATCCCAGCCAGTGGCTTGCTGCACATTCACCGCCGCTTTGAACGCATCGGCCAACACTTGCCAGCGCGGTTGCGTTGGTCCTGGCTCATTCCAGTAATCGAGTTGCAACTGTTGGTAGGTGGCGAACAGAAAAGGCGCGTGATCGTTGATCAGCGAATTGACGTCGTCCATATCCATGGCCAGGTGGACGGGATTATGCGAGTGAGGCATCAGTGTCAGAAAGCACTCGCCTTCGAGGTAACTTGCCAAAGTGCTGGCGTAATACAGTCGAACCAGCGCATGGGTAAGCGATTCGTAGTGGTGAAACGCGCCTTCACTTGCGCGAATCGGCGTCGCGATCATCGCGTGGTCGGGATCGATGTTCAGGTGGGAGTAGTTTTTCGCCAGGGCCTGGCGCAACAACGTCGATGCTGATTGATGGAGTGAAGGACCCTGGCTGGTCAGGTCGATCAGGCGACTCTGCTGCTGCAAGGAGAGGGAGCTGCCGGGTGCAGTGGCATCGGTGTTTTCGGTCATGGGTGTCTTCCGCAGTCAGAAGAGGCGGCGACAATCACCGCCCCCGTTTCTGCCGAAATTAGCCAGTCGTCTGCAGGGCAGGGCGGTACATACATATCGCGGACAAAAAAAGACCCGCCGTGGCGGGTCTTGGTTGCAGCACAGGGTGTGGCCTGTCGTTGATGACGGTGCAAGCGTCTTCGGTGTTATTTGCGCCCTTGGGGACCGGCCGGAGCCATCAATTACTTGAGTCGGATCATTGTTCAAAACCTTCCAGCACGTTCACCGCGTTGATGCCGATTTCTTCCACCGCATAACCCCCTTCCATGACGAACAGGGTCGGCTTGCCGAGCGCGGCAATGCGCTTGCCCATCGCCAGATAATCCGGGCTGTCGAGTTTGAATTGCGAGATCGGGTCATCCTTGAACGTGTCGACACCCAGCGATACGACGATGATGTCGGCGCCATAGTGTTCGATCTCTTTGCAGGCCTGCTCGAGTGCGCTACTCCATGTGTCCCAGCCAGAACCGGCGGGCAGCGGATAGTTGAAATTGAAACCTTCACCGGCGCCTTCGCCCAATTCATCTTCATAGCCAAGGAAGAACGGGAATTCCGCTTCCGGGTGGCCGTGGATCGAGGTGAACAGCACATCGCTGCGCTCGTAGAAGATCGACTGCGTGCCGTTGCCGTGGTGATAGTCGACGTCAAGGATTGCGACCTTCTTGTGGCCCTGATCAAGGAACGCCTGCGCGGCGATGGCGGCATTATTGAGGTAGCAATAACCGCCCATCAAATCGCTGGCCGCGTGGTGTCCCGGTGGCCGACACAAAGCGAAGGCACTGTGCGCGCCGTTCTGGATCGCCGCTTGCGCGGTCAGGGCAACCTGCGCCGCGCTGTACGCCGCTTGCCAGGTGCCGGCGGTGATCGGCGCGCCACCGTCGAAGCTGTAGTAACCGAGCTGGCCGTGCAGGCTGGTCGGTTTGATCGCCCGCAAGGTCCGCGCCGGCCAGGTGTAGGGCAGCAAATCGCCGTCGGTGTTGAATTCAGTCCAGCGCGCCCACGCGCCTTTGAAAAACTCGAGATAGTCGCGGCTGTGGATACGGGCGATTGGCTCAAGGCCGAAATCTTTCGGCACCTCGACCGGGCCCAGGTGCCGGTTCTGCACGCGTTGCAACACATGGTCGGCGCGCGACGGCATCTCGAAGCACGGTTTGAGCTGGCCATCGATCAATTCGCAGCGGCCATGGTGCAGGTGGTGATCGTCCGAGTAGATCGTCAGCATTTGTTGTTCTCCGCAGGGCTGAATCAGTTGCCTCAAGTGTTGCGGCACGCAGCGATTCGGAGAACGGCAGGAAAGGCCAAAAGGGGATGGATCTGGCCAAAAATCCTGACCGCAATTGGCCCCTTAATGGCGCGGATGCGGGCATGAAATACCAATCTATTGTGGGAGCGGGCTTGCTCGCGAATGTGGTGTGCCAGATACAAGAATTTTGCCTGACACACCGCATTCGCGAGCAAGCCCGCTCCCACATTTGATCTTCAGTGTGGCCGGAACTGACTCGGCGCCACGCCGCTCCAACGCACGAACGCATGGCGAAAGCTCGCGGTTTCGCTGAAACCCAGGGTTTCGGCAATGCGATAGATCGGCAGTTGATCTTCACACAGCATCTGCTTGGCGCGTTCGAAGCGCAGTTCGTCGAGCAGTTCCTGATAGCTGCTGCCCATGTCTTTGAGGTGGCGACGCAAAGTGCGTGGCGAGCACTTCATTTGTTGGGCAAGACCTTCCAGCCCCGGTGCGGCATTCAACTGGGCACTGAGCAACTGGCGGATCCGCCCCAGCCAGGCTTGCCGTCCGGTGAATTCGAGGTTCTGCTTGCGACAGCGTTCAGCCATGGCCTGATGGGTAATGACATCGGCCAGTGGCAGCGGTTGATCGAGCCAGTGTCGATCGAAGGCGAAGGCGTTGTCCTTGGCGGCGAAGTGCAATGGGCTGGCGAAGTGTTCGGCGTAGCTGTCGCGGTAGTCCGGTGCGGCGTGTTCGAACCGCGTGGCCAGCAACGGCAGCGGATGGCCGAGCAGGTCGTCGCAGATGACCTTGAGCGACACGAGACAGAACTCGGCATTGAACACGGCCATCGCCGGGCTTTCGCGATAATCGGCGGCGACGAACCAGACGCGTTCGCCGTCGTCTTCCAGGCTCAGTTCGAAAAGTGTTCCCAACAGCGCCGGATAGCGGATCGCCAAGCGCAAAGCGTCACCGAAGGTGGCACAGGTCAGCAGGGCGTAACCGAGGATGCCATAGCAGGAAACGTGCATGCGCCGGCCCAGTTCCAGGCCGATGTCGTGCTTGAGCGCCACCGCGTTGGCGCAGACCTGCATCTCCTGATTGGTGGTAATGCGCGTGTCGGCACGGGCCAGATCCGCCGCACTGATGCCGCTGCCGGCCAGCAGTGCTTCGCTCGACAAGCCTTCGGCGTTGAAGGTGTTGAGTATCAGCGAGACGGCGTTGAGGGTGGTGAGGTGGGAGTGGAGCATAGGATCTTCCAGCCTGATGAAGGCTGGAGTGCAGCAAGTTGCATGCCGTACGAAGATCAAACTGTGGGAGCGGGCTTGCTCGCGAATGCGCCGTGTCAGTCGACATCAGCTTATCTGGCACACCGCCTTCGTGAGCAAGCCCGCTCCCACAGGGATTTGCGTGGTGTCAGATCAGCTCACCGCACAGATCGAGTTCGATCAGACGGCGGACTTCAGCAGTTTCCAGGCCTGCGCCCAGCAATCCGTTCAATTTGCCGAACGCCGCCTCACGAGTCATGCCGCCACCGGACAACACACCCACGCCACGCAAACGGCTGCCGGCCTCGTAGACATCCAGTTCCACGCCCCCTTCATGGCACTGCGTGACCGCAACCACTACCACGCCGTTATCCCGCGCGCGGCCGAGGCTGGCGAGGAATTGCGGGTTGTCGCTCGGCCCGGTGCCGCTGCCGTAGCACTCCAGCACCAGACCCTGAATACCGCTGTCGAGCAGGCCGTCGAGGATCTCGGCGCCGATGCCGGGAAACAGCGGCAGCACGGCAACTTTCGCCAGTTGTTTTGGCTGGTTGTAATGCAACGCCGCCGGGATCGAAGTGGCTTTCACACCGCTGCCCTGACGCTCCAGACGTTTGAACGGATGGCGGCCGAAGCTGCGCACTTTCGCGCAACGGGTTGGCGCCAGCAGTTCGCCGTGGAAATACAGATGCACACCTGGCGCCAAGCCTTGGCCGAGAGCAACCAGTGCGCCGCCGAGGTTTTCCCAGGCGTCGCTGTCAGTCACGCCAGCCGGCAGCATGGAACCGGTGAAGCACACGCGGGCGTGCAGGCCGAGGAGCTGGAAGCTCATGGCCGCGGCGCTGTAAGCCAGGGTGTCGGTGCCATGCAGGATCAGCACGCTGTCGCAGCCCTGTACATCAACGGCATCGACCACCGCTTCACGCAGTTGCTGCCAGTAGGCCGGGGTCATGTTGGCGCTGTCGATCAGCGGCGACATCTCGCGAAAACGCCACTGCGGTACGACGAGTTCAGGCTGGCTGTGCAGGTAGTCGCGCATCCGCGCTTCGAAACCGGACGCCGGGGCCAGACCATTGGCGCTGGCCTGCATGCCGATGGTGCCACCGGTGTAGAGCACCATGACGTGTTGGGCGGCGGGATAGGTCGACGAATTCATAGGATTCTCCGAAAGGATGGGGTCCTTGTGGGAGCGGGCTTGCTCGCGAATGCGGTGTGTCAGATACAAGAATTTTGCCTGACACACTGCATTCGCGAGCAAGCCCGCTCCCACAGGTATTGCATCACAATAACTGACGGGCGCAGGGGATGCGCCCGTCATTTACCTGTCAGCGTTGCGCTGCAGGCACGCCTTGCGGCTCGGCTTCAGTCTTGCCGGCAGCGGCAGACGGATTGGTCGGCCAGGCTTTCAGGTCGAGGTCCAGATCAGCAAATTTGCTGGAGTCGAACACCGGCTGTTTGACGCCGGCGCGGCGCTGCGCGTCGTAGTCGCGCATCACGCGCATGCCGACCTTGAACAGCATGGCCAGGGCCACCAGGTTGACGAAGGCCAGGCAGGTCATGGTGATGTCGGCGAAGGCGAACACGGTCGACAGATCCTGCATCGAACCCCATATCACCAGCGCCAGCACCAGGCCGCGGAAAATCATCAGCGCGGCGCGGTTGCGGGTGAGGAACTGCAGGCTGTTTTCGCCCAGGTAGTAGTTGTAGAGGATGCAGGTGAAGACGAACAGCGACAGCGCGACGCTGACGAACATGCGACCCCAGTCACCGACCACGGCGGCCAGCGAGTTTTGGGTGAGGACGATGCCGTCACCTTCGAAGCCCGGGGTGTAGAAGCCCGACAGCAGGATCAGCAACGCGGTGCAGGTGCAGATCACGAAAGTGTCGAGGAACACGCTGAAGGCCTGAACCACGCCTTGCGCGCCCGGGTGCTTCACGGCGGCCACGGCGGCGACGTTTGGCGCACTGCCCAGGCCCGCTTCGTTGGCGAACACGCCACGCTTCACGCCCATGACGATGGCGCTGCCGAGCAGGCCGCCAAAGGCCGGGTCGAGGCCGAAGGCGCTCTTGAAGATGGTTTCCAGCATGGCTGGCACCTGTTCGATCTGAGTACCGATCACGTACAGGGTCACGCCGATGTAGGCCAGGGTCTTGATCGGTACCAGCAGGTCGGACACCGAGGCGATGCGCTTGATGCCGCCGATGAAAGTGATGGCCAGCAGCACTGCCAGGACGATACCGGTGTGTTGTGGGTTGAATTCAAAGGCGTTCTGCAGCGAGTGGGTCACGGTGTAGGACTGCAGGCCAATGAAGGCAAAGCCGTAGGTGACCAGCAGCAGGATCGAGAACACCACCGCCATGCCTTTGAGCTTCAGGCCGTGCTGGATGTAGTAAGCCGGGCCGCCACGGTACAGACCGTCGCCATCGGCGCGTTTGTACACTTGGGCCAGGGTGCACTCGAAGAAGCTGCTGGACATGCCGACCAGTGCGGTCACCCACATCCAGAACACCGCACCCGGACCACCCAGGGTCACGGCGATGCCGACACCGGCGATGTTACCTGCACCGACACGGCCGGCAAGGCTGAGCATCAGGGCCTGGAACGAGCTGAGTTGCCCGGCGCTGCCCTTGAGGCTGTCGCGGAACACCGCGAACATGTGGAAGAAGTGGCGCAATTGAACGAAACGCGAGCGAATCGTGAAGTAGCTACCGAGCCCGACAATGAGCACGATCAGTACTTTCCCTGAGAGGAAGTCGTTAATGACTTCGAGCATGGATTTTTCCTCGCTGTTTATTGTGTAAGCAAATGCTGGATGGAAGAAACATCGTGTTACACCGGTGTGCGCGCGGCACGACGGGTGAGGCGAAGGTTTCGTCCCGGATCCATTTCGCGGGTTTGTTATTAGTTCGGGTTTCGCATGGGTTATGGCCTCGTTACCGACGACCGCTCATGCGAAGAGGGGCGGCACTATACCGATCAGAGGCGCGCCCGTCTGCACAGTCGTGGTGCAAGCGACGAAACGAGGCTTTGAAGCACCCGGCGTTACCGGCGCCGGGTTTGTGCGGGAACTGCTCTTTTTGTGGGAGCGAGCCTGCTCGCGAAAGCGGTTTATCAGGCGCACTGTTGTTGAATGTGCCGCCGCCTTCGCGAGCAGGCTCGCTCCCACATTGGTCAGTCCCCAGACATACGGGTCTCAGGGGCGGAAAGTTAAAAAAAAGGGCCTGGGGACTGATCCCCAAGCCCTCAAAAGGTGAGAGGTGTCTAGTCCCTCGACCTGGTGAGCGGTGCTACAAGTAACGCGTCGGCTCAGCCTTTGAGCGGAACCAGACGCGGAGCAATCATGTTTTCCGGGCGCAGGATGTCGGCGAGACTCTCTTCGTCGAGCAGACCTTCTTCGCGCACCAGTTCCAGCACGCCGCGGCCGCTTTCAAGGGCGATACGGGCGATGCGGGTGGCGTTTTTGTAGCCGATGTACGGGTTCAGCGCGGTGACCAGACCGATCGAATGTTCGACCAGTTCGCGGCAGCGGGCTTCGTTGGCGGTGATACCGACGATGCAGTGCTCGCGCAGCATGTCCATGGCGCGTTGCAGCAGGCGGATCGAGTCGAAGATCTTGAACGCGATCAGCGGCTCCATCACGTTCAGTTGCAACTGGCCGCCTTCAGCCGCCATGGTCAGCGCCAAGTCGTTACCGATAACCTGGAAAGCCACCTGGTTAACGGCTTCCGGGATGACCGGGTTGACCTTGCCGGGCATGATCGAGCTGCCTGGCTGACGCGCTGGCAGGTTGATTTCGTTGATGCCGGTGCGTGGGCCGCTGGACAGCAGGCGCAAGTCGTTGCAGATCTTCGACAGCTTGACCGCGGTGCGCTTGAGCATGCCGGAGAACAGGACGAAGGCGCCCATGTCGGAGGTGGCTTCGATCAGGTCGGCTGCCGCTACCACCGGTTGACCGCTGATCAACGCCAGACGCTGCACAGCCAACGCTTGATAGCGCGGGTCGGCGTTGATGCCGGTACCGATCGCGGTGCCGCCCAGGTTCACTTCAGTCAGCAGTTCCGGGGCCAGCGTCTTCAGACGGGCCAGGTCTTCGCCCATGGTGGTGGCGAAGGCACGGAATTCCTGGCCGAGGGTCATCGGCACGGCGTCTTGCAATTGGGTACGGCCCATTTTCAGGACGTGATCGAATTCTTTACCTTTGGCCGCGAACGCCTGAATCAGGCTGTCGAGGCTGGCCAGCAGGGTGTCGTGACCCAACAGCAGACCCAGGCGGATGGCCGTCGGGTAGGCGTCGTTGGTCGACTGCGCCATGTTCACGTCGTCGTTCGGGTGCAGGTACTGGTACTCGCCTTTCTGGTGACCCATTGCTTCGAGCGCAATGTTGGCGATCACTTCGTTGGCGTTCATGTTGGTGGAAGTACCGGCGCCACCTTGAATCATGTCGACCACGAACTCTTCGTGGAAATCACCGCGGATCAATCGGGCACAGGCTTCGCTGATGGCAGCGTGCTTGGCTTCGCTCAGGTGACCCAGCTCGCGGTTGGCGTCAGCGGCGGCCTGTTTGACCATCGCCAGACCGACAACCAGTTTCGGGTAATGCGAAATCGGAACGCCCGAGAGGCGGAAGTTGTTCACCGCTCGCAGGGTCTGGATGCCGTAATACGCTTGAGCCGGTACGTCGAGGGCGCCAAGCAGGTCGTTTTCTGTGCGGAAAGATGCAGCGGAGGACATGATAGAAATCATCTCGATATGGACCCGGTCGATGCCGGAACGCTGCGAATGCTAGGCTTGTAGGAAATTTTGGGCCAATGCTGTTCAGCACTGACCTATGCACATTCGGCATAATGCCCGTGTGACGCCGCGTGCGCGGCAGACGTGTGACCTGTTTTGGTGCGTGTCCGGGAGGACGTGATGAATCTGGAAAGCAAATGGCTCGAGGACTTCAGTGCTCTGGCCGCCACCCGCAGCTTCTCGCAGGCCGCCGAACGACGCTTCGTGACCCAGCCGGCGTTCAGTCGGCGGATTCGCAGCCTGGAAGCCGCGCTGGGGCTGACATTGGTCAACCGCTCGCGCACGCCAGTCGAACTGACGGCGGCGGGGCAGCTGTTTCTGGTGACCGCGCGCACGGTGGTCGAACAGCTCGGCGAAGTGCTGCGCCATCTGCATCATCTGGAAGGCGGGCAGGGTGAGGTGATGCAGGTTGCTGCTGCTCACTCGTTGGCGCTGGGTTTCTTTCCGCGCTGGATCGCACAACTGCGCAATGAAGGTTTGAACATCGCCACGCGATTGGTCGCGACCAACGTCGGCGACGCGGTGCATGCCTTGCGTGAAGGGGGCTGCGATCTGATGCTGGCGTTCTATGACCCGGACGCGGCCATGCAAATGGACCCGGAAATTTTCCCGTCACTGCACCTGGGCCAGACCGAGATGCTCCCGGTGTGCGCGGCGGATGCCGATGGCAAACCGCTGTTCGATCTGGAAGGTGACGCCAGCGTGCCGCTGCTGGCGTATAGCGCCGGGGCGTTTCTCGGGCGTTCGGTGAATGGTTTGCTGCGCCAGCGTCAACTGCGTTTCACCACCATTTACGAAACCGCCATGGCCGACAGCCTGAAAAGCATGGCGCTGGAAGGCCTCGGGATCGCCTGGGTGCCGCAACTGAGCGTGCGCGCCGAGTTGGCCCGGGGTGAACTCGTTGTCTGTGGCGGCCCGCAATGGCATGTGCCGCTGGAGATTCGTCTGTATCGCTGCGCGCTGGTGCGCAAGGCCAACGTGCGGTTGTTGTGGCGCAAGCTGGAAGGTGGGGCCGCGCAAAACTCCTGAACCCACCCGCAGCCCCTGTGGGAGCGAGCCTGCTCGCGAATGCGGTGGGTCAGGCAGCATCAATGTTGACTGACACTCCCTCTTCGCGAGCAGGCTCGCTCCCACAATGGAATTTGAGGTGCGTCTGCGCTGACCTTCAGGTCAATAAAACCGGGCTTTTGCGGCAAATGACAGATGGTCGTGACGGGGGCTGTTTATTGCTTTCTTTGCGGTATACTGCGCGGCCTTCGGCCGGTACCTCCGGCCATTTTTCGTACAATCAAGCCACGCAACCTGCGTGGCTTGTTGTTTTTGATGCGCCTGCGGGCGCCCAGAGAGAAGAGGCGCGACGATGAGTGCACTGGTTGGCGTGATCATGGGCTCCAAGTCCGATTGGTCCACCCTTAGCCACACCGCCGATATGCTGGAAAAGCTCGGCATCCCGTACGAGGTCAAGGTGGTTTCTGCCCACCGCACCCCGGATCTGCTGTTCCAGTACGCCGAAGAGGCTGAAAGCCGCGGCATCGAGGTGATTATCGCCGGTGCCGGCGGCGCAGCCCACTTGCCAGGCATGTGTGCGGCCAAGACCCACCTGCCGGTGCTGGGCGTTCCGGTGCAGTCGTCGATGCTTTCGGGCGTGGATTCGCTGCTGTCGATCGTGCAGATGCCGGCCGGTATTCCGGTCGCTACCCTGGCCATCGGCAAAGCAGGCGCGATCAACGCCGCGCTGCTCTCGGCGAGCATCCTCGGCGCCAAGCATCCACAGTTCCACGCGGTACTGAAAACCTTCCGTGCCGAGCAGACAGACAGCGTCCTGGACAATCCAGACCCACGTATTGCCTGAGGTTGTTGAGATGAAGATCGGTGTAATCGGTGGCGGCCAGTTGGGTCGCATGTTGGCCCTGGCGGGCACCCCGCTGGGCATGAACTTCGCTTTCCTCGACCCTGCGCCGGACGCCTGTGCGGCCGCATTGGGCGAACACCTGCGGGCCGATTACGGCGATCAGGATCATCTGCGTCAATTGGCCGATGAAGTCGATCTGGTGACCTTCGAGTTCGAAAGCGTCCCGGCTGAAACCGTGGCGTTCCTCTCGCAATTCGTGCCGGTCTACCCGAGCGCCGAAGCCCTGCGCATCGCTCGCGACCGCTGGTTCGAAAAGAGCATGTTCAAGGACCTGGGCATTCCGACCCCGGCCTTCGCCGACATCCAGTCGCAAGCCGATCTGGAGGCCGCTGTCGCCTCGATCGGCCTGCCAGCCGTGCTGAAAACCCGCACTTTGGGTTATGACGGCAAGGGCCAGAAAGTCCTGCGCAAGCCTGAAGATGTGGTGGGCACCTTTGCCGAACTCGGTAGCGTCGCCTGCCTGCTGGAAGGCTTCGTGTCGTTCACCGGTGAAGTCTCGCTGATCGCCGTGCGCGCTCGTGATGGCGAAACGAAGTTTTATCCGTTGGTGCACAACACCCACGACAGCGGCATTCTCAAGCTGTCCGTTGCCAGCACCGATCACCCGTTGCAGGCGCTGGCCGAAGACTATTCCAGTCGCGTGCTCAAGCAGCTGGATTACGTCGGCGTGATGGCGTTCGAGTTCTTTGAAGTCGACGGTGGCCTCAAGGCCAACGAAATCGCCCCGCGCGTGCACAACTCCGGGCACTGGACCACCGAAGGCGCCGAGTGCAGCCAGTTCGAAAACCATCTGCGCGCCGTTGCCGGTCTACCGCTGGGTTCGACAGCCAAGGTTGGCGAGAGCGCGATGCTCAACTTCATCGGTGTGGTTCCTCCGGTGGAGAAGGTCATCGCCATCGAAGATTGCCACCTGCACCACTACGGCAAGGCTTTCAAGGCCGGACGCAAGGTCGGTCACGCCAACCTGCGCTGCGCCGACAAGGCCACGCTTGAAGCGCAGATCCTCAAGGTCGAAGCGCTGATCGCCGAGTAAAACAGTTTCATGTGGCCGCGGTGGAACCATTCAGTGGCCGCCGTTCTCTGATGGCAGGATGCCAAAGTCTGTCTAGGCTTTGGCATAGCCAATTCACACAGAGGGAAATGCCATGGGAATTATCGGAACCATCTTTATCGGCTTGATCGTCGGCCTGCTGGCTCGGTTCCTGAAACCGGGCGATGACAGCATGGGCTGGATCATGACCATCCTGCTCGGTATCGGCGGTTCGCTGGCAGCCACCTACGGCGGCCAGGCTCTGGGCATCTATCGGGCGGGCGAGGGCGCAGGTTTCATCGGCGCACTGGTTGGCGCGATCGTGTTGCTGGTGATCTACGGCCTGATCAAAAAGAACTGATCCAAAGCGACAAAGCCCTCTCTGCCAATCGGGCGGGGAGGGCTAGAATGCTCGGCGATTCAATGTTCCTTCCTTCTACCGAGCTCCTCCATGCGCCGCATTTTGTTGACTCTCCTTTTCCTGGGCAGCGGTTTGTCCCACGCCGGCGAACTGCCGGAAACCGACTGGCTCGAACTGATGCCCAAGTCGGATCAAAAGGCCCTTGAGGCCATGCCCGACATCGACCACAACTCCCCGGAAGCCACCGGCACCTTCACCGAGAAGGGCGGGATGAAGCAGGCCAAAGGTCTGCCGGCGGTGATGTATTCGACCAAAACCGTGGCGGCGATGAACGACAAGCACATCCGCATCGGTGGTTATCCGGTGCCGCTGGAGTCCGACGCCAAGGGCCGCAGCACGCTGTTCTTCCTTGTGCCGTATCCGGGCGCGTGCATCCACGTGCCGCCACCGCCACCGAATCAACTGGTGCTGGTGCGTTATCCGAAGGGTTTGAAGCTGGAGGATATCTACACGCCGCTGTGGGTCACCGGCACGCTGAAGGTCGAGAAGGTCAGCAATGATCTGGCTGACGCGGCGTATGCGCTGGAGGCGGACAAAGTGCGGGTGGTGCAGGAATCGGATCTCTAAGACCTGCACATAACAAATGTGGGAGGGGGCTTGCTCCCGAAAGCGGTGTGTCAGTCAAATTAATGTATCTGACACACCGCCTTCGGGAGCAAGCCCCCTCCCACAGTTTGTTTTGCGGTGTTTGTTAGAGCGGCTTGCTGGCGACACTAACGCCCATGGTGTGGCTAGCGCCCGGCGCCAAAGTCACCACGTCGTCCATCACATTCGCCGTCTCGATGCACAGCATGCGCTGCCAGCCGTCGTTGTCCATGTCGCTGAGCGCGGCGGCGCGGTCGATCCACGGGTTCCAGATCACGGCGGTGCGCGAACCGGTAGCCGTCAGCACAATGCGGCGCTCCCAGGTCGGGTCGACGATGCTCAGTTGTGGCGGCGCATCGAGGTAGATGCGGTCGGTCTCACCGGCAAAATGCAGATCGCCTTTCTGGGCGTTGGTCTTCCAGTCGTCCAGCGTCTCGATGTAATTCAAGCCATCCACGCCATCGACATGCACATTGCGCACATCGCTGACGGCGAAGTATGTGTGCAGCGCCTGGCTGAGGCTGACGGTGTCAGTGCCACGGTTATGGCTGGTCAGGCTGAAGCTCAAATGCTCGGACAAGTGCAGGGTCAGGGTCAGATCGACCTGATGCGGCCAGCCCGGCAGGCCGCCTTCGGGGTAGGGCAGTTTGAACTCTACCTTGATGCCGTCAGCCTCCGATTCGATGCCGCCCAACTCCCAATCCATCGCTCGCACAAGACCGTGCGCAGGTGCCGGCTGCTCACCGGTGTACATGGCCTGCACGTTCTGCGGGTTGCGTTCGAATTTGCCGAACCACGGCCAGCACACCGGCACACCGGCGCGGATGCTTTTGCCAGTCTTGAACTCGGCCTTGTCGTTGAGCCAGATGATCGGCGGCTGGCCGTCGATCTGATAACTGAGGATGTGCGCGCCTTGCTGGGCAACCAGCACTTCGGCCTGACCGTGGCGGATGCGCCAGCAGTTCAGTTCATCCAGTTTCACGGCTTCAACGTTGGGCGTGTTCATAGGGCAGCTCTCGATCAGACACTTGGGACGACTATCGACCGCAAATCGGCCGCGATGTTTAACGCGCGCGCGGTGGCACTGAACGGGTGCGACCGCTGCCGTCGATGGCAACGAAAACGAACACCGCTTCGGTCACTTTGCGCCACTCGCTGGACAACGGATCGTCGCTCCACACTTCAACCATCATCTGGATCGAGCTGCGGCCGATTTCCAGGGTCTGCGTATAAAAGGACAATTGCGCGCCAACGGCGACCGGAACCAGGAACGCCATGCGGTCGATGGCAACGGTGGCCACGCGGCCTCCGGCGACACGGCTGGCCATCGCGGTGCCGGCCAAATCCATCTGCGCCACCAGCCAGCCGCCGAAAATATCGCCAAAGCCGTTGGTTTCACGCGGGAGAGCGGTGATTTGCAGGGCCAGGTCGCCTTGCGGGATCGGATCTTCTTGTTCGAGCTCTATCATGCCGGGGGTGCCTCTGACCCGTGACTCTTGTTGGTATTGCTGGTGGTAGCCGTCTTCAGGAAAAACGATTCAGCACCGAACATACTACGTTCGTCACGTTTTCCATAAGCCGCCTGAAGGGAAACTCTGCGAAACCGGCTGCTCCGTTCAAAGGGCGGGCCAACGACGTTTTCGCACAGCAACCCCCTACAAACCGGGGCAAGGTGGCGAGTATATCGGTCGGTAGACTCCGCGACGACCATCCGGTTCTGATTTTGACCGTCAAATACGCGCCTCTATGTGCTTTTTCGAACAATTTGCTATGGTGCCGAACCTGCCCAAGCCACCGCCAGCGTTGTTGTGGCGGCAGATCCGACTATAAGAGAAGCCCTTGCCATGACCACAGCGCCTTCGAGCCTCGCGCAGCCCGAGCAACCCGCACGACCGTTGACCCGCAATGACTACAAGACTCTGTCGCTGTCCGCCCTGGGCGGTGCGCTGGAGTTTTACGATTTCATCATCTTCGTCTTCTTCGCCACGGTGGTCGGCAAGTTGTTCTTCCCGGCCGACATGCCCGAGTGGCTGCGCTTGATGCAGACCTTCGGCATCTTCGCCGCCGGTTACCTCGCACGTCCGCTGGGCGGCATTGTCATGGCGCACTTCGGCGACCTGCTGGGGCGCAAGAAGATGTTCACCCTGAGCATCTTCATGATGGCCGTGCCGACCCTGATCATGGGTCTGCTGCCGACGTATGCGCAGATCGGTATGTGGGCGCCGATCCTTCTGTTGTTGATGCGCGTGATTCAAGGCGCGGCGATTGGCGGTGAGGTGCCGGGGGCGTGGGTCTTCGTTTCCGAACACGTACCGCAAAAGCACATGGGCTATGCCTGCGGCACGCTTACCAGCGGACTGACCGCTGGCATCCTGCTTGGCTCGCTGGTCGCCACGGCGATCAACAGCATCTATACGCCTGTGGAAGTTTCCGATTACGCCTGGCGGATTCCGTTTCTGCTTGGCGGCGTGTTCGGTCTGTTTTCGGTGTATCTGCGCCGCTGGCTGCACGAAACACCGGTGTTTGCCGAGCTGCAACTGCGCAAGGCACTGGCCGAAGAAGTGCCGCTGCGCGCGGTGCTGCGTGACCATCGCGGCGCGATTGCGATCTCGATGCTGCTGACCTGGTTGCTTTCTGCCGGGATCGTCGTGGTTATTCTGATGACGCCGACCGTGCTGCAAACGGTCTATCACTTCACGCCGACCGAGTCGCTGCAGTCGAACAGTCTGGCAATCGTGTTCCTGAGCATCGGTTGCATCATTTCCGGCGCACTGGCGGATCGTTTCGGTGCCGGTCGCGTATTTGTCTTCGGTTGCCTCGGTCTGCTGATCAGCTCGTGGACCTTCTATCACAGCCTTGCGGATCACCCGAACTGGCTGTTCCCGCTGTATGCGCTGACCGGGTTTCTGGTCGGCACCATCGGTGCGGTGCCGTATGTGATGGTTAAAGCCTTCCCGCCGGTGGTGCGTTTCAGTGGGCTGTCGTTCTCGTACAACGTGGCGTACGCGATCTTTGGTGGTTTGACGCCGATGGTGGTGAGCCTGCTGCTGAAAGAAAGCGCGATGGGGCCGGCCTACTATGTGGCGGTGCTGTGTGCGATGGGGATTCTTGTTGGCGCGTGGCTCTGGAAGAAGGGTCGCTGATCCGAAACCTCCTCCAGCAGTACCGGACTCTTCGCGAGCAGGCTCGCCACACATTGGAATGCATTTCAAGCGGTGGGAGCGGGCTTGCTCGCGAAGGGGGCACCACGAATCATCCAGTAAAAACCCGAATGCTGGCCTTTCATCCAATTGTCATATTTCAGCCATAGAGTGTTCACTCGGCCTGCTGATACTTGGCCCCGACTTAACACACCCTATCTGCTAGGAGTAAGGCATGAAACTGAAGCGTTTGATGGCGGCAATGACTTTTGTCGCTGCTGGCGTTGCGACTGCCAACGCGGTTGCCGCTGTTGACCCTGCTATCCCGAGCTACACCAAGACCACTGGTGTGTCGGGCAACCTGTCCAGCGTCGGCTCCGATACCCTGGCCAACCTCATGACCCTGTGGGCTGAGAACTACAAAAAAGAATACCCGAACGTAAACATCCAGATTCAGGCCGCCGGTTCTTCGACCGCGCCACCTGCGCTGACTGAAGGCACCGCTAACCTGGGCCCGATGAGCCGCAAGATGAAGGACAACGAGCTGCAAGCCTTCGAAACCAAATATGGCTACAAGCCAACCGCTATTCCGGTTGCCGTGGATGCCCTGGCAGTATTCGTGCACAAGGACAACCCGATCAAGGGTCTGACCATGGAGCAAGTCGACGCGATCTTCTCGTCCACTCGCCTGTGCGGTGCTAAAACCGACGTGAAAACCTGGGGCGAGCTGGGTGTGACCGGCGACCTGGCGAACAAGCCGGTTCAGTTGTTCGGTCGTAACTCGGTATCGGGCACCTACGGCTACTTCAAAGAAGAAGCCTTGTGCAAAGGCGACTTCAAGCCAAACGTCAACGAACAACCTGGTTCGGCTTCGGTCGTGCAGTCGATCAGCTCCTCGCTGAACGGCGTTGGTTACTCGGGTATCGGCTACAAGACCGCAAGCGTGAAAACGGTAGCTCTGGCCAAGAAAGGCAGCACCGATTTCATCGAAGACACCGAAGAAAACGCCCTGAACGGCAAGTACCCGCTGTCGCGCTTCCTCTACGTTTACGTCAACAAAGCCCCGAACAAGCCTCTGGCCCCGCTGGAAGCCGAGTTCGTGAAACTGATTCTGTCCAAACAGGGTCAGGAAGTTGTTGTGAAAGACGGCTACATCCCGTTGCCAGCCAAGGTTGCTGCAAAAGCACTGGCTGACCTGGGTCTGCAGGAAGGCGGCGCTGTCGCCAAGAAGTAACAAATTGAGTCCGGGGTGAACCCCTTCGGACTCAGGTGAAAGGCCGGATCTGCCCGCAGACCGGCCTTTTATACACTTCTCAAATTTTCGATCCTCTGCCAGCTCCGTTGGCGGTGGATTTGCTGCGTCACTGCATTGTCATCTTTCTGTCATACAGGATCGCTAGGGTGAGCGCATGAATGATCTGGCCAATTCCCAAATGACTACTAATCCTCCCAAGCGCATTGATTTCAGTACGCCTGAGCTGCAACGCAAGCGCCGCATTCGCGCGCTCAAGGATCGCTTCACTCGCTGGTACGTCCTAGTTGGCGGTCTGGCGGTGCTGGCAGCCATTACCCTGATCTTTTTCTTCCTCGCCTATGTCGTCGCGCCGCTCTTCAAGGGTGCCGACCTGACCGCGAAAGATGCCATCACCCCGGCCTGGATGCAGGACGCCGGCAAGCCGCTGATGATTTCGCTCGAAGAGCAGAATCAGGTGGCCATGCGCGTTTCCGACAAGGGCCAGGCGCTGTTCTTCGATCTCGACAGTGGCGCTGAGTTGAAGCGCGTCGATCTGCCGTTGCCGGCAGGCGCAACCGTGACCTCCATCGGTGAAGACCAGCCAGGTCATCCGCTGGTGGCCGTGGGCTTGTCCAATGGTCAGGCGCTGGTGTTCCGTCACACCTATAAAGTCAGCTACCCCGATGGCAAGAAAACCATTAACCCGGCCATCGAGTACCCGTACGGCGAAACGCCGATTGCGCTGAACGAAGCCGGCGGTGCGCTGGAACATGTCAGCCTCAACGCCACCGATACGACGCTGATGCTGGTGGGGTCGACCGGTTCGCAACTCAATGTTTTGTCGCTGACCAGCGAAGAAAACATGATGACTGGCGAAGTCACCAACGAGCAGAAGCGTATTGATCTGCCGCAGATGACCGAACCTGTGAAAAACATCTTCGTCGACCCGCGCCAGCAGTGGCTGTACGTGGTCAACGGTCGTGCCCAGGCCGACGTGTTCAGCCTGCGCGACAAGAGCCTCAACGGTCGCTACAAATTGCTCGAAAACGCTGACGCTGAAGTCACCGCGACCACGCAACTGGTCGGTGGTATCTCGCTGATCATCGGTGACTCCAAAGGTGGTCTGGCCCAGTGGTTCATGGCTCGTGACCCCGATGGCGAGCAGCGCCTGAAGCAGATTCGTACGTTCCAGATGGGCAAGGCGCCAATCATTGAGATCACCGCCGAAGAGCGCCGCAAAGGCTTCCTCGCGCTGGATGCCGACGGCAAGCTCGGCGTATTCCACAGTACGGCGCACCGCACGTTGCTGGTCGATCAGGTTGTTGAAGGCCAGGGCCTGTTCGGTCTGTCGCCGCGTGCCAACCGCGTGATCGTCGAGGCCGGCGGCAAGCTGCAACCGCTGTTGCTCGATAACCCGCACCCGGAAGTGTCCTGGAGCGCGCTGTGGAGCAAGGTCTGGTACGAGAACTACGACGAACCTAAATACGTCTGGCAATCGACTGCGGCCAACACCGATTTCGAACCGAAACTGAGCCTCTCGCCACTGACCTTCGGCACCCTGAAAGCCGCGTTCTACGCTATGTTGCTGGCCGCGCCGCTGGCCGTTGCCGCCGCGATCTACACCGCGTACTTCATGGCCCCGGGCATGCGCCGCAAGGTCAAACCGGTCATCGAACTGATGGAAGCGATGCCGACGGTGATCCTCGGTTTCTTCGCCGGTCTGTTCCTCGCGCCTTATGTGGAAGGGCATTTGCCGGGCATTTTCAGCCTGTTGATGTTGCTGCCGATCGGCATTCTGGTCGCCGGTTTCACCTTCAGCCGTCTGCCTGAGTCGATCCGCCTGAGAGTTCCGGATGGCTGGGAAAGTGCGCTGCTGATTCCGGTAATCCTGTTTGTGGGCTGGCTGTCGCTGTACATGAGCCCGTTCATGGAGAACTGGTTCTTCGGCGGCGACATGCGCATGTGGATCTCCCACGATCTGGGTATCACCTACGACCAGCGCAACGCTCTGGTAGTCGGCCTTGCCATGGGTTTTGCGGTGATCCCGAACATCTACTCGATCGCCGAAGACGCCGTGTTCAGCGTGCCACGTGGTCTGACCCTCGGTTCGCTGGCCCTCGGTGCCACGCCGTGGCAGACCATGACTCGCGTGGTGATCCTCACCGCCAGCCCGGGCATCTTCTCGGCACTGATGATCGGCATGGGCCGTGCGGTCGGTGAAACGATGATCGTGCTGATGGCCACCGGTAACACCCCGGTCATGGAAATGAACCTGTTCGAAGGCCTGCGCACCCTGGCCGCCAACGTCGCGGTGGAAATGCCCGAGTCGGAAGTCGGCGGCAGCCACTACCGCGTGCTGTTCCTCTCGGCGCTGGTGCTGCTGTTGTTCACCTTCGTCATGAACACCCTGGCAGAACTGATTCGTCAGCGTCTGCGCAAGAAATACTCGTCGCTTTAAGCAAAGGTAGAAGTCTGTGAAACAGAACTCCCTGAAAGGATGGTTCAAGAGCGGCGCTCCAGGCGTCTGGATCAGCGGTGGCGCGGTGTCCATCGCGGTCATCATGACCATTGGCCTGCTGGCAGTGATTGCCGTGCGCGGTCTAGGTCACTTCTGGCCGGCGGATCTGATCCACGCCAGCTACGACGTGCCCGGCCAGGCCCAGCACCTGGTGGTCGGCGAAGTGGTGCAGAAAGAAGAAGTGCCCCGCGCCCGTCTGAAGAGCGCCGGTTTGCCGGTGCCAGACGCTGGCCCGGAATTCATGACCCGCGAGCTGATCAAGGTCGGCAACCGTGACCTGAACGGCAACGACTTCACCTGGATCGTCGGCGAGTGGCTGACCAACCAGAAGACGCCGCCAGAATTGATGGCGATCGAACGCCGCGAGTGGGGCAACTTCTACGGCTACCTGGTCAACGTCAAGCAGGACGGCAAGGTGATCGCCGAGGGCGAAGCCGCATGGCCTGAGCTGCAAGCGCGGATCAACCGTGTGAACGGCCTTGCTGCGCAGCTCAAGTCGCTGGAAAAGACTGACATCGGTGCGATCAACGCGGGGCTGGAGCGCATTCGTCTGCACGGTCGCAAACTGGAACTCGAAGGCAAACTCGATGCCACCGCACAAGCGGACATGGAATCCGAGCGCGCCGAGCTGAACGCACGTTATCAGGACATCGAAGCGCGTCTGGCCGACCTGCATGCGCAGTTCAACCGCGATGCCCTGACGGCTCGTGATGCCAACGGTAAAGAGATCGAAATCGGTCTGGGCAAAGTGGTTCATGCCTACCAGCCGAACGCCATGAGCACCTTCACCAAGGTTGGTTTCTACTTCAGCAAGATCTGGGAATTCCTCTCGGATGACCCGCGTGAAGCGAACACCGAAGGCGGGATCTTCCCGGCGATTTTCGGCACCGTGATGATGACCCTGATCATGGCGATGATCGTCACTCCGTTCGGCGTGCTGGCGGCGGTGTACCTGCGTGAATACGCCAAACAGAACACCCTGACGCGGATCATCCGTATCGCGGTGAACAACCTGGCGGGCGTTCCGGCGATCGTTTACGGCGTGTTTGGTCTGGGCTTCTTTGTGTACGTGTTGGGTGGTTCGGTCGACCGCTTGTTCTTCCCCGAAGCACTGCCGGCGCCGACCTTCGGTACGCCGGGCCTGCTCTGGGCTTCGTTGACCCTGGCGCTGCTGGCGGTGCCGGTGGTGATCGTGGCCACTGAAGAAGGTCTGGCACGAATCCCGCGCACCGTGCGTGAAGGCTCGTTGGCCCTCGGCGCGACCAAGGCTGAAACCTTGTGGAAGATTGTGATCCCGATGGCCAGCCCGGCCATGATGACCGGCATGATCCTCGCCGTGGCCCGCGCCGCGGGTGAAGTGGCGCCGCTGATGCTGGTGGGCGTGGTGAAACTGGCGCCGTCGCTGCCGGTGGATGGCAACTACCCGTACCTGCACCTGGATCAGAAGATCATGCACCTGGGCTTCCACATCTATGACGTCGGCTTCCAGAGCCCGAACGTCGAAGCGGCCCGTCCGCTGGTGTACGCCACAGCGCTGTTGCTGGTGTTGGTGATCGCAACACTGAACCTGTCGGCCGTTTATATCCGCAACCACCTGCGCGAAAAGTACAAAGCACTGGATAGCTGATTTGCAGCACTGATTTCTATGTGGGAGCGAGCCTGCTCGCGAAGGCATCACCGCGGTTTCATAGACAAACCGCAGCGCCTGAATCGCCAGCAGGCTGGCTCCCACAAAAACCGAACCGAATTTGTTAGCACAGGGAGCCTCCCATGCAGCACGAAACACATACCCACGGCATCAACATGTCAGCGTTGGGTCGCGACAAGCAGAGCCTGAATCTTGAACAGGAAACCGTGGCCATTGAAGTGCCGGGCCTGAACCTGTTCTACGGCGATAAACAAGCGCTGTACGACGTCAGCCTGAACATCCCGAAACAGCGCGTGACCGCGTTCATCGGCCCGTCTGGCTGCGGCAAGTCCACACTGCTGCGTACCTTCAACCGCATGAACGATCTGGTTGACGGCTGCCGTGTTGAAGGCGCGATCAACCTGTACGGCAACAACATCTATCGCAAGGGCGAAGACGTTGCCGAACTGCGTCGTCGCGTCGGCATGGTGTTCCAGAAGCCCAACCCGTTCCCGAAAACCATCTACGAAAACGTGGTTTACGGTCTGCGCATTCAGGGCATCAACAAGAAACGCGTTCTCGACGAAGCAGTCGAGTGGGCGTTGAAAGGCGCGGCACTGTGGGACGAAGTCAAAGACCGTCTGCACGAATCGGCCCTCGGTCTGTCCGGTGGTCAGCAGCAGCGTCTGGTCATCGCCCGCACCATCGCCGTGGAACCGGAGGTGCTGCTGCTCGACGAACCGTGCTCGGCCCTCGACCCGATCTCGACCCTGAAGGTTGAAGAGCTGATCTACGAGCTGAAATCCAAGTTCACCATCGTTATCGTCACCCACAACATGCAGCAGGCGGCGCGGGTGTCCGACTACACGGCGTTCATGTACATGGGCAAACTGGTGGAATTTGGCGACACCGATACCCTGTTCACCAATCCGGCGAAGAAGCAGACCGAAGACTACATCACCGGTCGTTATGGCTAACAGAAGCTGGTTGTCGCTCACTGAATTGACTGCGGCCCGCCGCACTTTACCGGACGCTCCAAGGACGCCAACATGATTAGCAAAGAAGGCCTTACCCACCACATTTCCGCGCAGTTCAACGCCGAACTGGAAGAAGTGCGCAGCCACCTCCTGGCCATGGGCGGGCTGGTGGAGAAGCAGGTCAACGACGCGGTGACCGCTCTGATCGAAGCCGACTCCGGTCTGGCTCAGCAGGTGCGTGAGATCGACGACCAGATCAACCAGATGGAACGCAACATCGACGAAGAATGCCTGCGCATTCTGGCCCGTCGTCAGCCGGCGGCGTCTGACCTGCGGCTGATCATCAGCATCTCCAAGTCGGTGATCGACCTTGAGCGCATTGGCGACGAAGCGACCAAGATCGCTCGCCGCGCCATTCAACTGTGCGAGGAAGGTGAAGCGCCGCGCGGTTACGTCGAGGTTCGCCACATCGGCGACCAGGTGCGCAACATGGTTCGCGATGCGCTGGACGCGTTTGCCCGCTTCGACGCCGATCTGGCCCTGTCGGTGGCGCAGTACGACAAGATCATCGACCGCGAATACAAGACCGCCCTGCGTGAACTGGCCACCTACATGATGGAAGACCCGCGCTCTATCTCGCGGGTCTTGAGCATTATCTGGGTGCTGCGTTCGCTGGAGCGTATCGGCGACCACGCGCGCAACATCTCTGAGCTGGTGATCTATCTGGTGCGCGGCACCGATGTGCGTCACATGGGCCTCAAGCGCATGAAGGAAGAAGTTGAAGGCACAAGCGGTGAAACCGCTAATGTTCCGGGCAATGCTGACGATAAGTAAGATTGCCTGAGAAAAGCGCCCGGCCCTTTGGCTGGGCGTTTTTGTTAGGGGCTTTCGAATTAAAAAGCAGCACCCGCGAACGAAAAGTCCCGGCGTGACTGAAGATTGTTGGCAATGTGCCATCAGCAAAGCGGTATGCTTGCCGGGATTTTTATAGGGGTGTTGGATGAGCAAGATCAGTGTGTTGGTCGTGGACGATGCTTCGTTCATTCGTGACCTGGTGAAAAAGTGCCTGCGTAATTACTTCCCGGGGATCCGCACCGAGGACGCCGTCAACGGTAAAAAGGCCCAGGCCATGCTGGCCAAGGAAGCGTTCGACCTGGTTCTGTGCGACTGGGAAATGCCGGAAATGTCCGGCCTTGAGCTGCTGACCTGGTGCCGCGAGCAAGACAACCTCAAGACCATGCCGTTCGTAATGGTCACCAGCCGTGGCGACAAGGAAAACGTCGTCCAGGCGATTCAGGCCGGTGTTTCCGGTTACGTCAGCAAGCCGTTCACCAACGAGCAACTGCTGACCAAGGTCAAACAGGCGCTGAATAAGGTCGGCAAGCTCGACACCTTGATGAACAGCGCGCCAACCAAGATGAACTCGGCATTCGGCAACGACTCCCTCAGCGCATTGACCGGCGGCAAGGCTGCCGTGATCGGCGGTGCCCCGGCGGCCGCTGCGGTCAACCCGTTCGCCAAGCCAGCCGTTGTCGCGCCGACGCCAGCCGCTGCACCGTCGCGTGGTCTGCTCAACAGCCCGCCGGTCAAAGCGCCAGCCGCTTCGGCAGCGCCTGCAGGTGGTCGTGGGCAAGGCCAGTTGCGCCTGCCAAGCGGCAACCAGCAATGCGTGATCAAGGCCCTGAGTATCAAGGAAGCGCTGTTGGTGGTGAAACGCACCGACACCCTGCCGCAGATCCTCGACAGCGCCGTGCTCGATCTGGAGCAGGGCGACAACGCTGAAATCGCCCGCCTCAACGGTTACCTGCACGCGATCGTCGCTTTTGAGCAGAAAGCCGACAGCGACTGGCTGCAACTGACCTTCCGCTTCGTCGATCAGGACGCGCAGAAGCTCGACTACATTTCCCGCCTGATCGCCCGTGGCACGGCGCAGAAGCACTTTGTCCCCGGCGCGTAATCTTCAGCGCCTGACACACCGCTTTCGCGAGCAGGCTCGCTCCCACATTGGAATGCATTTCAAAGGTGGGAGCGAGCCTGCTCGCGAAGGGGCCATCACTTGCACCATCAATCTCCCAGACTGCCCAATTTGAAACATCTGTCGACTAGCCTGGTCTACTTCACCTGCTAGGCTCTTTCCCAGGCCTTACTTCAACAGACTCTTGCCAATGCTCGCTCGCCTGCTGTTTTTCATTGGTCTTGTCCTGGCTTCCTCCTCGGTTGTGGCCATGACCATCTACAAATCCACCGATGCCAACGGCGTGGTCTCGTACAGCGACCGTCCGAGCAAAGGCTCGCAGGTGTTCGTCTTTCAGGATCGGATGGTTGAACGTCTTGAGCGGCAGGTGTACCTCGACATCAAGAAGCAGAAGGGCGCCGACGTGGTGTTCGTGCGCAACGCTCTGTATGCGCCGGTCGAGATTGCGCTGGCATTTACCGGCATCAGCAATGTGCGCGGCGTGCCGACTAAAACGATCCGCCGCGTGCTGCCGGCACGCAGCAATACCCGGTTGGCGTTGCTGACGGCGATTACCGCTGGCAAGCCACTGGTGTATTCGCCGCAGTTTCAATATGCGTTGGGTGATCCTGGCGGAGCGGCCCAGGGCTATCGCTATCCGCTGCCATGGCGTGGGGGGCCGTTTCGCTTGAGTCAGGGCGCCGAGGGCCAATACAGCCATTACGGGCCGAAGAACAAGTATGCGATGGACATCGCCATGCCGGTGGGCACGCCGATCATTGCCGCGCGGGCAGGGGTGGTGGTGAAAACCGAGAACTCGCAGAGTGGCCGCGGCACCGACCCTTCCGGCAATTTCGTGCGAGTGCTGCACGACGACGGCACGATGGGCGTGTACCTGCATCTCAAGCAAGGATCGGTGAGCGTGCGCGAGGGGCAGCGCGTGACGGTGGGCAGCCCACTGGCGCTGTCGGGCAACACGGGCAACAGCAGCGGCCCGCACCTGCACTTTGTGGTGCAGCGCAATACCGGGCTGGGGCTGGTGTCGATACCGTATCAGTTCAACCAGCCGCTGGGGGCTTTGCCCAACTTTGCGTTGGGCAAGCAATAGCGCCTTCGCGAGCAGGCTCGCTCCCACATTGAAATGCATTGCAGAGTGGGAGCGAGCCTGCTCGCGAAGAGATCGGCGCGGTGCCGGATCAACCGATCAATCCAGCATCAACACCTTGGCCAGCACAATCTTCGGCCCTTTCATCTTCTTGATGATGATCCGCAGGCCTTCGACTTCCAGCACTTCTTCCTCTTCCGGCACCCGTTTCAGGGTTTCGTAGACCAGCCCGGCGAGGGTTTCGGCTTCGATGTGGTCGAGGTCAATGCCCAGCAGGCGCTCAACCTTGAACAGCGGTGTATCGCCACGTACCAGCAACTTGCCTGGCTGATAGGCAAGGATGCCGCGCTCTGCCTTGCGGTGTTCGTCCTGAATATCGCCGACCAGCACTTCCAGCACGTCTTCCATGGTCAGGTAGCCGATGATGTTGCCGTCAGCCTCCTCGACCACGGCGAAGTGCGAGCCGCCCTTGCGGAACTGCTCCAGCAGCTGCGACAGCGGCATGTGCCGTGACACGCGCTCCAGCGGACGGGTCAGTTCAGCCAGGTTGAACGACTCGGGAATGTGATCCAGCGCTGCCAGCTCCAGCAGCAGGTCCTTGATGTGCAGCAGGCCGACGAACTCCTGGCGGTCGCTGTCGTACACCGGATAACGGCTGAACTTGTGGCGACGGAACATCGCCAGGATTTCTTTCAGCGGGGCGTTGAATTCGAGGGTGATCAGGTCTTCCCGGGAGTTGGCCCAGTCGACCACTTCCAGCTCACCCATTTCCACGGCCGAGGCCAATACGCGCATGCCTTGGTCGCTCGGATCCTGGCCACGGCTGGAGTGCAGAATCAGTTTCAGTTCTTCGCGGCTGTAATGGTGTTCGTGGTGCGGGCCGGGTTCACCTTGCCCTGCGATACGCAAAATCGCGTTGGCGCTGGCGTTAAGCAGGTAGATCGCCGGGTACATCGCCCAGTAGAACAGGTACAGCGGCACCGCCGTCCACAGCGACAGCAACTCGGGTTTGCGGATCGCCCACGACTTGGGCGCCAGCTCACCGACGACGATGTGCAGATACGAAATGACGAAGAACGCGGCGAAGAACGACACGCCTTTGATCACTTCAGGCGACTGCACGCCAACGCTTTCCAGCAATGGCTCGAGAATGTGCGCAAACGCCGGCTCACCGACCCAGCCCAGACCAAGGGAGGCGAGGGTGATACCGAGCTGACACGCCGAGAGGTACGCATCGAGCTGACTGTGTACGGTGCGCAGGATATGCCCGCGCCAGCCGTTCTGATCAGCGATGGCCTCGACCCGGGTCGAGCGCAGTTTGACCATGGCGAATTCCGCCGCAACGAAGAAGCCGTTGAGCAAAACCAGGATCAGAGCAAAAAGGATCATGCCGAAATCGGCGAAAATTGTAGCGAGGGACAAGCCAGGGGAAGGGTCCATGATGGAGTTTTGCGGGTTCCGTGTGATTCGTAAGAGAGAAAAAGTCGCGCCTGAAAGGCAGACGCAAGTGCGCCAATGTAGCGGCTGACAGGGCGATTGCCTAGTGGCGCGTGCTGGCCGGTATCACTCGGCGGCGCTGATCGCCCGTGCGTGAGCCACCTGAGCGGGGGCGAAATGGCAGGTGAACGTGCTGCCGTGGCCGGGCACGCTGCTGATTTCCATGCGTGCGCGGTGGCGCAGCAACACGTGTTTGACGATGGCCAGGCCCAGGCCGGTGCCGCCGGTGTTGGAGTTACGGCTGGAGTCGACACGGTAAAACCGTTCGGTCAGGCGCGGCAGGTGTTTGCTGTCGATGCCGATCCCGGAATCCTGCACGCTCAGGTGCGCGCCTTGCTCATCGCCCCACCAGCGAATGCGGATATTGCCCTCGGCCGGTGTGTACTTCACCGCATTGAACACCAGATTGGAGAACGCACTGCGCAGTTCTGCCTCGCTGCCCTTGAGCAGCAGGCTGGCGTCGGCTTCGAGGGTAATGCGCTGGTTTTTCGATCCGGACAATTGCTGCGCATCGCTCTTGATCGATTGCAGCAGCGTGTCGATCTGTATCGGCTGGTTGTCCGACGGGTAATCGGTGGCTTCCAGTTTCGCCAACAACAGCAGGTCGTTGAGCAGCGTCTGCATGCGGCCGCCCTGTTGCTGCATCTGCTGCAGGGCACGGCTCCAGCGTGGATTCACCTCCTCGACGTTATCGAGCAGGGTTTCCAGATAGCCGCAGATCACCGTCAGCGGCGTGCGCAATTCGTGGGAGACGTTGGCGATGAAGTCTTTGCGCATCTGTTCCAGCTGATGAATGCGCGTGACATCGCGCACCAGCATCAAGTGTTCATTGTTGCCGTAGCGGGTCAGGTACAGCTGGATGCGCACGCGATCATTGGTCGGTGAGGGGATTTCCAGCGGTTCGGCGTAGCTTTCCTGCTCGAAATACTCCTTGAAACGCGGATGTCGCACCAGGTTGGTCACTGGCTGGCCGCTGTCCTGCGGGGTCTTGAGGCCGAGCAGGGTTTCGGCGGCGCGGTTCCACCATTCCAGATTGCCGTCGCTGTCGAGCATGATCACCGCGTCTTTCAGCGCAGCGGTGGATTCCTGCACCCGGTCGATCACCGCTTGCAGGCGTCCGCGCACACGTTGGTCGCGGCGTTGCAGATGGTAGATGCTGTCGAACACTTCGCCCCACAGGCCATAGCCATCGGGCGGTGCTTCATCGGGTTGGTGCTGGCGCAGCCATTCGTGCAGACGCAGCAGTTGCTTGAGCGTCCAGGCCAGGTAAATACCCAGACCTGCCGCGAGGCTCCAGCCGTAATAGCCGGTGATCAGGCCGATCACCAGGCAGGCGGTGACCAGCAACAGCATGTGGCGAATCAGGGTGCCATGCCAGTTTTGATTCACGGGAAATACGATCCTTGTCAGCGAGTCTGGCGGTCGGCTCAGGCCTTGGTGGAAAACCGATAGCCAGTGCCGCGCACGGTTTGTACCAGATTTTCGTAGGCGTCGCCGAGCGCCTTGCGCAGGCGTCGGATGTGCACGTCGACGGTACGCTCTTCAACGTAGACATTGCCGCCCCAGACCTGATCCAGCAACTGGCCACGGGTGTAGGCGCGTTCCTGGTGAGTCATGAAAAATTGCAGCAGACGGTATTCGGTCGGGCCCATCTCGGCAGGCTTACCGTCGATGGTCACGCGGTGGCTGATCGGGTCGAGCAGCAGACCGCCGACTTCAATCGGCGCTTCGCCATCGGTCGGGCCGGCGCGACGCAGCACGGCTTTGAGGCGTGCAACCAGCTCACGTGGGGAAAACGGTTTGGTGATGTAGTCGTCAGCGCCGACTTCCAGACCCTGGATCTTGTTGTCCTCTTCGCCCTTGGCGGTGAGCATGATGATCGGGATGTCCCCGGTCAGCTCGTCACGCTTCAGACGGCGGGCCAGCTCGATGCCGGAGGTGCCGGGCAGCATCCAGTCGAGCAGGATCAGATCCGGTTTACGGTCGACGATGATGGCGTGTGCCTGCTGCGAGTTCTCCGCCTCGAGGCAGTCATAGCCGGCCATTTCCAACGCAACGGCGATCATTTCGCGAATGGGCGCTTCGTCGTCGACGATCAGAATGCTCCTGCCAACCATGCCTTAATCCTCTTGTCATTTAACTGTCTTGCGCCGCATTAGATAACGGAATTATTGCAGTCGTGTGACAGTATTTTAGTCGCCCGACGGTGGGAGGGATCCTGAACTAAGCTTTAAGTCCGAATCCTGACAACCACAACTGAAGGTTTCCATGACTCAAATGACTGTTTCCCTTAAGGCTCTGCTGATGGCTGCCGCCCTCGCTCTGCCCGGTCTGGCGATGGCCGCCGAACCGGCCATGATGAAAGACGGCATGATGGTCGATCACAAAGGCATGACCGTTTACACGTTCGACAAGGACGCTGGCGGCAAGTCGATGTGCAACGGCGACTGCGCCAAGAACTGGCCTCCGATGATGGCGCCAGCTGACGCCAAGGCTGAAGGCAAATGGAGTGTAATCAAGCGCGATGACGGCATGATGCAGTACGCCTACGATGGCAAGCCGCTGTACACGTTCGTGAAGGATGAAAAGCCTGGAGAAATGAAGGGCGATGGCATGAAGGATGTGTGGCACGTCGTCCACATGTCACAGAAATAACTGCAAAACCCCTGTGGGAGCGAGCCTGCTCGCGAAAGCGGTGTGTCAGTAACCCATTTGTTGACTGACCCGACGCCTTCGCGAGCAGGCTCGCTCCCACAGGTTTTGTGGCTCAGCGCAACGCGTAATCCAGCACAATCCCGACAAAAATCGCCAACCCGGCCCAGTGGTTGTGCAAAAACGCCTGGAAGCAACGCATCCGGTCCTTACTGCGGGTGTACCAGAACTCCCACGCGTAACAACCGGCGGCCACCAGCAGACCGAGATGGAACCAGATCCCCAGCTCGAACTTCGACCCCGCCAGCAACAGACAGCCCAACGACAGCGCCTGCAAGGTCAAAATGATCACCCGATCCGCCTCGCCAAACAGAATCGCCGTGGATTTCACCCCGATCTTCAAATCGTCATCACGATCAGTCATCGCGTAATACGTGTCGTAACCCACCGTCCACAGCAGGTTGGCGATCCACAGCAACCACGCCGCGGCGGGCACTTCGCCGGTCTCGGCGGTGAACGCCATCGGCATGCCCCAGGAAAACGCCGCGCCCAGCACCACTTGCGGGTAATAGGTGTAGCGCTTCATGAACGGATAGGTGAACGCCAGCGCCAGGCCACCCAACGACAGCCAGATCGTCGGCGCATTGGTGCACAACACCAGCAGGAAACTCACGCCCATCAGAATCGCGAAGAATACCAACGCCTCTTTCGAGCTGATCTTGCCGCTGGCCAGTGGTCGTTGCGCGGTACGTTTGACGTGACCGTCGACCTTGCGGTCGGCCCAGTCGTTGATCACGCAGCCACCGGCGCGGGTCAGCACCACGCCGAGGACGAAAATCACGATGTTGGCCAGCGACGGCGAGCCTTTGCCGGCAATCCAAAGCGCCCACAGCGTCGGCCACAGCAGCAGGTAAATGCCGATCGGCTTGTCCATGCGGGTTAACTGAATGAAATCCCAGGCACGCGGGTTCACGCGGTTCAGGGACTTGAGCAGGCTCTGATACATCAGCAGTTCTCCGGGTGGGCGCGGACGGCGCTCCACAGGCTCGGCAGGAAGATTTCGGCGACCAGCACGCTCAGTGCGCCACGGTCGAAACGCGAGCGACGGCCCCACAGCTCAGGGACGCGAGAGGCTTGTGGCAGCCAGTCTTCGGGGTAGTGGCAGACTTCGATGGCGCGGCGCTGGAAGGCGTGATCGCAAAAAAGCAGTTCGCCCAGCGAACGACTACCCAACTCATCCATGTGCAAACCGTCGCCCTGCAAGGCGCTGCGCGAGGCCACGCTGCGGGCGAACACCCAGGCTTCGCCATGACCGCGTAAATACACTTCGCGCACCCAGCCTTCACTGCCTTCGGCCAGATCCAGTGCGGCGCATTCATCGGCGCGCAAGGTGTCCCAGCCTTCAAATAGCGGCGTGACGCTGAAGCCATCGTTGGACAGACGGGTCAGGCGGCGAGTCAGGGAGCCTTCGTCGAACAACCAGTCGAGGGTCGACGAATCGGGGAGGCGCGTCAGTTGGCCTTGGGTCAGCCAGAGCGGGACCGGAGCGGAATTTGAATGTTGCACAATGAGTCATTATTGGCCGCAAATGAGGCCGCGAGCTTACCATGGCAGCCCGCGATATTGATTGAACCGGGGCGCCGTTGCGCCGAACAGGCTTGCATCTGCCCGGCTCCATCAGTACAAAACGCGCTGAGCCGGATGGCAGTGCACTACCCATCGACCGTTCGCGCCGACAAAAGCCTGAATCCTGAGGAAGTACCTGAATGAAAAAGTGGCAATGCATCGTCTGCGGCCTGATCTATAACGAAGCCGACGGCTGGCCGGATGACGGTATCGCGCCGGGCACCCTGTGGCAGGACGTGCCGGAAGACTGGCTGTGCCCGGACTGCGGCGTCGGCAAGATGGACTTCGAAATGATCGAAATCAACTGAGTAAACCCAAGGAGTAAGGCATGAACGCACCTGTCGTAATCGTCGGCACCGGGCTCGCGGGCTACAACCTGGCCCGGGAGTTTCGCAAGCTCGATAGCGAAACCCCGCTGCTGCTGATTACCGCTGATGACGGTCGCTCTTACTCCAAGCCGATGCTCTCCACCGGTTTCGGCAAGAACAAGGACGCCGATGGCCTGAGCATGGCCGAACCGGGCGCCATGGCCGAGCAGTTGAAAGCCGAAGTGCGCACCCACACGCGCATCAGCGGCATCGACGCTGGCCACAAGCGCCTGTGGATTGGCGAAGAAGCGGTGTACTACCGCGACCTGATCCTCGCCTGGGGTGCGGAAACCGTGCGTGTGCCGATTGAAGGCGATGGCGCGAATCTGGTGTTCCCGATCAACGATCTCGAAGACTACGCACGCTTTCGTGCGGCGGCCGCCGGCAAGCGCCGAGTGCTGGTGCTCGGTGCCGGGCTGATCGGTTGTGAGTTTGCCAATGACCTGATCCTTGGCGGCTACGAGGTGCAATTAGTCGCGCCGTGCGAGCAGGTTATGCCGATGTTGCTGCACCCCGCCGCTGCGGCCGCGGTGCAGGCCGGGCTGGAAAGCCTCGGTGCGCGCTTCCATCTCGGCCCGGTGCTGACCCGCCTGCAGAAAGTCGCCGGCGGCCTGGAAGCGCATCTGTCCGACGGTCAGGTCATTGCCTGCGATGTGGTGGTCTCGGCCATCGGCCTGCGGCCGCGCATCGATCTGGCCGCGGCTGCCGGCGTGCAGGTCAATCGCGGTGTCGTAGTCGATCGCCATCTCAAGACATCCCACGCCAATATCTACGCCTTGGGCGATTGCGCCGAGGTCGATGGGCTGAATTTGCTGTACGTAATGCCCCTGATGAGCTGTGCGCGAGCGCTTGCACAAACCCTGGCCGGCCATCCGACGGTGGTCAGCTACGGCGCGATGCCGATCACCGTGAAGACTCCGGTTTGCCCGCTGGTGGTTTCGCCACCGCCACGCGGCAGCGAAGGCGTGTGGACGGTCGAAGGGCAGGGCGCCGACATCAAGGCCTTGTGCCACAGCGCCGATGGTCAGTTGCTCGGCTATGCCCTGACTGGGGCGGCCGTCATGGAGAAACTGGCCCTGAACAAACAGCTTCCGCCCTTGCTGGCGTAAATACCGGTCGTTCTGTCGGATTCACCCCGCTTTTGCCCCCACAAAGGTCGTGGGGAGACTGGCGCCGCCGGTATCCGCGTGCCATTCTCACTCCCGTCTGCCGCAGAGTAGAGCCTGCGGCGCCTTGGGCGCTGTTCCAACGAGAACAGCACGGACATAACAACAAAAAACCGTCAAAGGGGCTTCACTAATGCGTAAACCAGAACTCGCCGCTGCAATCGCTGAAAAAGCAGATCTGACCAAAGAACAGGCCAACCGCGTGCTCAACGCCGTTCTCGAAGAAATCACTGGCGCTCTGCACCGCAAGGACAGCGTCACGCTGGTGGGCTTCGGCACCTTCCTGCAACGCCACCGCGGCGCCCGTACCGGCAAAAACCCGCAAACCGGTGAGCCGGTGAAAATCAAGGCCAGCAACACCGTTGCGTTCAAGCCAGGCAAGTCGTTGAAAGACAGCGTTAATCCTTAATTGCGGCGAACTCCTCGAATAGCGGGGAGAACCGCAAAAAAATGGGCACACCGATTGCAGTCGGGTGCCCATTTTTTTTGTGGCGGTAAATCGGGTTACTGACGTCGAAAGCAGGCTTTGCCGTTGCCGAAGTCCACGGCCAGGCAATTTGGCTCAATCGCCAGTTGCAAATCCTGGAAGAGGGCGGACAAATCGTTGCTGGACGCAGGTTTGGTTTCGCTTTTGAGCGTCAGTGTCTGGTTGTCCACTCGCCAGGTGCCTTTGGCAAAACCGTCGGCACTCCCATACGCCACGCCCGCGTCAAAGGTGCCGTCCTTGCGCAGCAGCAATTCAGCGCCCATTTCCATTGCGCCAACCAAGTAGTAATGGCCGTCCAGTGACGGGGTGTCCGCTGACGCTTGGGTGATTGGCAGCCAAATAAGTGCTGCGAAAAATATGGCTTTCAATTCCATGAGGTGACGCTCCTTACCAGCCTTTGTAGAGGGTGCCGATTCTTTTGGCACTGGATTCTGGCATAGCCAAGGTTTGCCCGCGCGTTGTTTAGCCACTACGCAATCGAATCGATGTCCAGCTGAAACGGGGCGCCAACAGCATGCCCGCCGGTTATCGCGGCGAGGGCGGCATCGTGGTCTTCGGCGGCTGGCGGAATCATCGCCAGTTGTTCCTGAACGAGGTTTTCCGGGTGCGCGTTCCAGCGCAGCAGGTTTTCCTGCACCCACTCGGGCTGGTCGGCATAGCTGCCGTAGACGTCGGCTTCGGTGACTCGCTGGCCGTGCAAGGCGACCAGTCGAGCCTGGGTGGTTTTGATCTTGTTTATTTCATTGTTGAGAACCGTGGTCTTGTGATTTCTTTCCTCGTGGCGGACATAGGCGCTGGGGTGAGCCTGGATCTCGCGCTCAACGGCACGCAGTTGCTTTCTGATATTTTCCAATGCGCCGCTGACCCATTCGAACTCCCGGGGTGTGACCAAAGAGCGTTTGAGCTGCTGCGCCTCTTGCCAGCGGCGTAGGCTTGCCCAGCAGCCGGGGATGTAGCTGCCGACCATCGAGTGATAGCCTGCCGCGAAGAGCTGCTTCAGAAAAGAACCGCGCTTGGGTAAGCCATCTATATTTTTCAAGGCTTCAGCGCAGCCGTGATCGTTGATGATGCTGCAGCCCGGCTGCCAGAGAATGGATGATTGGTGTTCCTTGCCAAACACCACTGGCATGAAATGGCGCAGTGCGCCGTGATGGCCGTAATCGTCGCCAAAAAAGTTGGTCATTCCCCACACAAGCAAGGCAAAACCGGCAGCCGGACTAATAACCAGCACTGCTCCGTTGGCGATATACATCGGCTTGGGCTTGGCATAGGTGTTCATCCAGGTAGTGGGCACGCTGGGAACAGGGTCGTTCTGGTTGACGATGCGATGGTGGATCAGCGGTTGGGCGCTATTGATGAAGGTAGCGTCACCGGCGCGAGGGGCGCCGTAGGTGTAGAGCACGATCTGCGGTAAGTACTGTGGATCGCGTCGCAGCATCTCGGACAATATCAGTGCAATTGCCCCGCCTAGGCTGTGTCCGGTAATCAGCAGTTTTTGCCCGCTGTAGAATCGCTCCAGATAACTCACCACAAACGGGTAAACCGCTTGGGCGCCGCCGTAGAAACCGCGGTGTACCTTGCCTTCTCCTTCCTCAAAAGGAACCTGATAGGCATCTCCATCACGCATGGCATCGGGTCCCAGTTCGCTGGTTCCGCGTACGCTGATCAATATCAACTCGTCGTGATGGGTGATGAAGGCTTGGGTGTCTGTGCTGTCGACCTGTTTGCGATCATCAAAAAAGTGCAGTTTGGCTGGATGTTCCTGCTCATCCCCCAAGTTCGGATCATTCACTTCGGGGTAGAGCTTCGGATCGAACGGCACCACTTCCAGACGTTTCGAGTAAGGCACTTCCTCATACAGCGGGTAGTACTTTTTCGTTTGCACGGCATCGACTTTCCACAGTTCATCAAACTGCGGCAGGGCATGGCCGAACCAGTTGCCGCTGCTGGGTTGCAAGGGGAAGCTCACGCTGTCTGTCTTGACCGGCTGTGTGTTCGGTTCCTGTCCAAAGTCGGAGTAACTCAGGGTCGCTATCAACGACAGTTGATAGAGGTTGAGTGCGCAGAATTCGTTGCCGGTCGACAACATCGGGCGCAACGCCCGCATGGGGCGAACTTCCAGCACATGATGCTTGTTCGGTAGCAGGGCAATGCCTTTGGGCTTGGGCGGCGGCGGAAAAAAACCTAACTCGACCGTGGCCAGTTCTCCCTGACTGAAGAGCGCGCTCGCGCCACTATCCGGGGTGTTTGTATCACCCTTCGCGAAAGCTCTGGTTTTGGGGGCGGATCGCATGAGTTTGTGAACCACCATATTCGGCGGATCACTACGATGGGCAAGTGGCGGCAAGTGCGCCACATGTTTGACCAGTTCGCTCACTTCAACCTGGTAATAGGCAGCGTTGGCGGCGAGGTCTTTTGCGGGATTGGCTTGGGTGCGTACGCCTGATTTGTTGAAGAAGCGGGTCTTTTCGGCGCGGACCTGGAGTTCGGTGATGGGGAGGGGGTAATGCTCTCTTGTCCCCAAATCTTTATAGAGTGGTTCTGTTCCGTTGAACGGCTGATTGAGCTTTAGTACCACTGGGCCACAGTAATGGTCATCTACTTTTCCGGAACCTGTGGCGTCCAGTTTGCCCGTGTAGACGGTATCTTCATAATCGATGATCTCGTAGGCCAAACCGGTGTAGGGTTTGCCATCACCGAACTCGTCCACTAATTGAAAACTCGTCGAATGTCCGCGCCTTGGGCAGGCATGGATGTTCCCTTGCATAAAAGCAGCGATGCTCGGATTTAACGGTTCAATGCTCATGGGGTCTCATCCTTGTTTTCCGTGCAGCCGGGGTAAATGGTGCAAACGCGCTCATCCACCATTCTGAAGGTGCTGAAGTCCTTGTAATTTCCATTGCAGTAACCACGCTGATCTTCCATGCCTTCACCCAAACAGCGCTTCCAGCCACCGGGAACTTCAACCCAGGTGTCACCCCAGCCGGGCCTTTCTTCATCAGCCAACTTGATCTTCAGCCTTACGGTTATTCCCGCTAGCTGAGTCAGCGTGTACGCCGTGGAAGGGCGGCTTTGCCCAACATTGCCCCGTGCATCCATTTTTTTGCATCTCAACATTTTTATGAGGTAACGCTTGGGACTGACGGTGCGGAAGGACCACATACACTCACCGAAAAACTCAGCTGTGTCGTCATCGCTGAAAGTACCCATTTGTCGCTCAAGCAACTCCGGACGAACGGCAAATGAAGCGTAGTCATAGCTGCTGTTACTGCGTCCCGGGCCAAAAACGCCGATGACCTTGATCTCCACATGGTTCAGCACCAGCGGGCAGTCGCTCACGGTTCTGTAAAGCGGGATTTCTGATGTGCCTTCGTATTTCATGTTGGTTTTATTGAACCCAAGCTGAGTACCTTTTCCACCCGGCACCGAGCATGTTTGATCCTTGGCGGGCACGTAGGTGGCCGTCAGGTCGTACTTGAAGTTGGGCGGAAGATCGGGAACAAAGGTGAATGTGTTCGGTTTTCCTACAGCCGAGCAACCCAATGTCAAAGCAAGGCAAGTGCTCAATGTCAGGCAATGAAGGACTCGTTTGAGGTGTGGGGAATACACCCGCGAATACGGTATTTTTTGATCCGTCATGGTGTTGCATCCTTGTTTTCCGTACAGCCCGGGTAAATGGTGCAGATGCGTTCGTCCACCATCCTGAATGTGCTGAAGTCTCTGGAATTGCCGAAGCAGAACGCATCCTGGTCCTCAAAGGCTTTCCCCATGCAACGCTTCCAGCCGCCGGGCACTTTTACCCAAGTGTCACCAAAGGCGGGCTTTTCCCGCTCAGACAATTGGATTTTCAGAATTACCGTTTTTCCTGAAAGCTGAGTCAGCGTGTACGCCGTGGAAGGACGGCTTCGCCCGACATTGCCCTGAGCATCCATTTTTTTGCAGGTCAGCAGTTTGATCAGGTAACGCTTCGGCCCGACGGTGCGGAAGGACCACATGCACTCACCGAAGAATTCAGCTGTCTCGTCATTTCTGAAAGTACCCATTTGTCGTTCCAGCAACTCCGGGCGCACGGCAAATGAGGCGTAGTCATAGCTGCTATCACTTCGTCCCGGGCCAAAAACGCCGATGACCTTGATCTCCACATGATTCAGCGCCAGCGGGCAGTCGCTTACGGTTCTGTAAAGCGGGATTTCTGATGTGCCTTCGTATTTCATGTTGGTTTTATTGAACCCAAGCTGAGTGCCTTTTCCACCCGGCACCGAGCATGTTTGATCCTTGGAGGGCACGTAGGTGGCCGTCAGGTCGTACTTGAAGTTGGGCGGGAAGTCCGGAACAAAAGTAAAAGTGTTCGGTTTGCCCACAGCCGAACAACCCACGCTCAGCGCGAGGCAGCTGCCAAGTGCCAGAAATCGAAATGCACTTCTCATAAACGGGCCTCCCCCTGCCTATACAGCACCTGCTGATACACACGCTCAAAATGCACCGCCGGCTCTTCTCCAGGTTTTGGCAACCACGACTTGGGCAATAGATACCCTGGCATCTGCAAACTCTGGGTCAGCAAGAAATGCACTTGCTCCGGTGCTTGCCAGCCCCACAGGCGAGTCCGCTGGATTTGCCCCCACAACCAGTCATCCACATCCAGTTGCTCCGCGAGTCTGGTCATCGCATCGGTGTGTTCGCCAACCAGATAGCGCCGGGCGTTATCGAACAGCACGTTGGCGTAAACCAGCTCCGGTGTCGGGGTCTGTAGCCATGGCGGATCGGCCGGCAGTGGGTGCGTGCCGGGTTCGGGATTGTCGGCGACCCTCCATTGTTCGTCGTACCAGTAACAGACGCTGACCATAGGTCCCAGAAGTTCGGCGTACTGCTGCGGTTGCAGATGGGCCAGCGCGCGACCGAGCACGCGGTTGTCATGCACGCGGTAGATCGCCAGGTTTGGCCGCTCACCGGTCATCACGCGTTCGCGCCAGTGCGCAGCCACGGCATCGAGTTCAAAGTGGCTGGCGCTTGCCAGCCAGCCCCAATTGCGCTCGGGGGTGTCGAGCAGCGCCTGGATCGCGGGATAACCAATGGAATCAATCTGAAACAGCAGCGGCCCCGACTGTGCCAGTGCGTTTGCGGCCGTCCCTGCATACAGATTGCGATACCGCTCAACGCCCAAGTCGCCAGGCAGTGCAGTCCGTTCATCCAGCTGGCCGTCGACATCGAGCATCAGATAGAGATCGCGCCCGGCCCGATTCTGCTCGTGCAGCCATCGTTTGACCGGCGTCATGCGACTTCTCCAAGGCTGCATTGGCCCGCCAGACACGCCTCGCAGAGCGGGCAAAAATCGGCCGCCTGCTGACGGGCGTCGCTGAGGATGGACAACGGCGTGGCGATGGCGGGGATGGTTTGGCTGGCCACAGCCTGCAATGGCTGCAACGGTGTGATGCCCGCCATGGGCGCGCCGCCCTCGACAATCGGCACGCTGCTGAAAATCCCCGCAGCGTTGATCACGATGTGATGCCCACCGGCCGTCAACGTCAGGCTCATGCCGGCATCAATCACCACATTGCTGGCGGTTACATGCGCCTGCTCACCGGCCTGAATCACCAGTGCATCGACGGACTGACTGCTGGTGCCCCTGACTGTCAGCAGATCATCGGCATTGATCACCGTGCTACGCACGCCTTGGTGGGTGCGCAGCGCTTTGCCCTCGATGAGGGTGGTGCTGTCATTGCCCACCTGCTCGAAGCGGTCGTGTCTGATCAGGCTGCGGCTGTCGTTGAGGATCAGTTGCTCGATGTCACGCTGGGCGCGCAGATAGATTTTCTCCTGCCCGGCACGGTCTTCGATCGACAATTCGTTGTAGCCGCCGTTGCGCGGTGAGCTCTGAGTGCGCAAGACCGTTCTGGTTTCGTTGTCGGGCAATGGGTAGGCGGTGGATGTGACCTTGTTGGGCACGCACCCGGTGATCAGCGGCCGATCCGGATCACCTTCCTGAAATGTCACGACCACTTCCATGCCGATGCGCGGGATAGTCACCGCCCCGAAACCTTCGCCAGCCCAACTGGACGCGACCCTTATCCAGCAACTGCTCTTTTCGCTGCCGAGTTCTGCCCGATCCCAGGGAAACTCGACACGAACCCTTCCGTGCTTATCGCAAAACGTGTCCCGTCCGGGCGGGCCGGTGACGCGTGCGGTCTGGCAGACCAACAACGGTTTTGCCGATGGCAGTCGAGGGCGGTAGAGCACATCCGCCGGGATGGCGCTGAAAGTGTTGCGATAGCCCTGAGTGAAGCCATCGGCAGGTTTGGCGTCGCTGCTGGCTGACTCCTCGAGTGATTGCGGTTGCTTGCCTCTGTGCTGCAGGCTCACCAGCAACCACTGGCCATTGCAGTCTTTGCGCGGATGCTCGGTCAGGTTGAACAGATAACCGCTGCGCAGCGTCGGCTGATCACTTTCGCCTTCAACCCTGTGATAGTCGCTGCGATGTCGCTCCAGCGCCTGGCGCACCTGCTGCTTACCCTGTTTTTCATTCTCCATCAGGAGGGGATAGCGATAGTCTTCCAGCGCGGGGGTGAACTCTGCCGTGAAGCGACTTTCCAGCAACAGTGCGGGGCGCTTCAGGTCATAGTCACGGCGTGTGACGGTACTGGTACGAGTATTGAAAACCATGGCGAACCGCTCGACGACCGGGTGCTCGGCGACCATGCCAGTGCCTTGTTGATAGGGCGTCGTCCCCAGCGATGGGAAAAACACCTGATCGTCAGTGAAAACCAGCCTATGGCTGTCGGCGTAGTGCTGGTGGTGCCACGCAATACCGTCCTCGGCACACAGGCGCTGGATGAACTCAAAGTCGGATTGCCCATATTGAACGCAGTACTCGCGTTCCGTGCTGGTACTGACATGGAAGGTGAATACATCGCCCTGGATACCATGAAGCTGGAGTACCTGAGTGATGATCTGCGGGACCGTCAGATTCTGGAAAATCCGCTGGTCGTGGCTGAACTGCAAATAGTGCAGCGCAGGCACCAGCGTCAATTGATAGTGGGTCAGACGCTTCCCGACTTCACCCACCCGCACATCTTCAATGCGCCCATGAATACCTTCGTTGTTAAACCCGAATTGCAGAAACGCCGGTTGACTGAGCAGACCTTCCAGATCGATATCCGCTCGTTCACTGACCAGTTCGACCCGGATGGCGTACAGGCAGCTGATGGCTTCATCACCATCAAATGCGAGCACCTTGAAGTCGTGGCGAACTCCGGGAATCTGCAGGGTAAAAGGCGCGCAATTGCCCGTGCTGAACATACGCTTGTCCTTAAGCAAAATGAGTCGATGCGCGGTGCTCGATCGTCCCTGATCGCCACGCATAAAAAATTTACCAAGGCACGCTAGCTGCGCGGGAAATAAATTGATGTAAGAGGTATCTCTGTCATTTGTCAGAGACTTCTGGGTTGTAAGGTGTTGTATGAATTGAAGGAAAGGGCTGTAGGAAGCCACTTCGGAAGTTATTGAGTTAGCACGAATGTGCAGTGTTTACGGGGCTGTGAAAGTTTCACAAAAATACTTTGCCATCAAATTGATGGCACTTTTGCGGTTCGTCATTGTCTTCGCTGAATTGTTCAAAGAGGCCGATGTATTTTCGGAAGTGTCCTACTTCTATTTTTTTCAAGATTTGTCATGCTTGCCGCCCTTTAATGGCGCCGGCGTCCGGCAGAATGTCGTCTCGCCGCGCAGAAGCGCTCTAGCTCAGGGTTTTGGCGGGGGAGTGAGAAATGTGGCGAATATAAATGACTATCAGGGAATCCCCTGCAACATATAGGGCGATCTCCTACAGATCCCAATGAACACTTCGTCTTGTTGTTTAATCGGATGCTTGCTAGTGGCCATCATAGTGATTACGATGCGCCCACTTATAAGAGCACAACTCAATTGGATGAGCCGCTGCACTGCTCTTCGATACTGTCCCGCGCCGCTGTACTTCCAATAGGCGCATGACGTTATCCAAATCAAAGGCCATGGATGTCCTACTCAAGCAAACTTTCCGCCCATTACCTCGAACTCGCCAAAGTCTCTGTTTCCAAAGAGAATTTCGCGGGCGAAGACGTTCGTTTTTCGAGCGAATTCGAGGCGCTGGAAAGCGAGCTGGCCAAAGCCTCGTCGATGCACGAAAGCGGGCAGATCGACTGGCTGAAAATTCGCGAAAACAGCGAAAATCTCCTGCGTACCCAATCCAAGGATTTGCGTGTCGGCGCCTGGCTGACCTGGTCGCTGTACCAGCGTGAATCCTTCCCCGGGCTGCTGGCCGGCCTCGGCCTGTTGCACCATCTGTCGGAAAACAACTGGGCCGACGTTCATCCGCTCAAACCCCGTACCCGTGCCGCCGCCATTGGCTGGCTGGTGCCGCGTCTTGAGCAGGTCATCACTGAAAACATCGCGATCAAAGAGCAGTTGCCGATGTTCCGGCAGCTCTCCGAACATCTGGCTGGCCTCGATGCTGCCTGCACCGAGCATCTGGGTGATGACGCGCCGCTGCTGCTGCCGCTCTCGCGCCGCCTGAAAACCATGATCCAGCGCGCCGCCGACAACCAGCCAGCCCCCGGCGTGGTGGGCGCGGCGGTGGCGCAGGTCAAGCAGGCGGCGAGCCAGTTGCTCACGCCCGGCGCACCGATCGACAACGAAAAAGACGCCCACAAGGCACTGCGCGCCCAGCAGGACAGCGCGCGGCCGCTGTGTGCCTGGTGGCTCAAGCAGAAAGCCACCGACCTGCGCGCCCTGCGCCTCAATCGCACGCTGCTGTGGATGACCATTGACGCGGTGCCCGAACGCAACGCTGAACAGATCACCGTGCTGCGCGGCTTGCCGGTCGACAAGCTCAAGCAATATCAGGATCGCTTCGATCAGGGCAAATACGCGGATCTGCTGGTGGAACTGGAGGCGAGCCTGGCGAAGGCGCCGTTCTGGTTCGATGGCCAGCGAATGGTCTGGGAATGTCTCCAGAACCTCAACGCCGAGTTGGCAATGCGCGAAGTGGAAATCCACTTCGCGCTTTTGGTTCAGCGCCTGCCCGCCATCATCGAATGTCGTTTCCATGACGGCGCGCCGTTTGCTGATCCGTCCACCCGGGCGTGGATCGCCGGCAATGTCATGCCGCACCTGCAAAGCGCCAGCGCGCCCCGCAAAGTCGAAACCGAAGACGTTCAGACGCAGCCAGCCTGGGAAAAAGCCCTCGAAGAGGTGCTGCCACTGCTGCGCAAGGAAGGTTTGAAGCCTGCCGTGCAGACCCTCAAGCAAGGACTGCAATCGGCTCACGGCGGACGCGAGCGCTTCTTCTGGCAGTTCGCGCTCGCCCGGCTGTGCTTCATGGCCAAGAAATACGAACTGGCCAAGAACCAGCTCGAAACCCTCGATCAGACATTACAGGACTCAGGCCTGCACGCCTGGGAGCCCGATCTTGCATTGGAAGTGCTGCACCTGCTGCATAGCTGCTGCGAGTTGTTACCGCAGAACCATGCCGTACGTGAACGCAAGGAAGAGATTTATCGCAGGCTGTGCCACCTCGATCTCGAAGTGGTACTCGAATAGGCCCCAGGGCCACAACCGCAAGGAGAAAAGCCATGGCCAAAGAAGGCTCGGTAGCCCCCAAGGAACGCATCAACGTCACCTTCAAACCCGCCACCGGCGGTGCTCAGGAAGAGATTGAACTGCCGCTGAAACTACTGGCAATCGGTGACTACACCCACCGCAAGGACGATCGCAAAATCGAAGATCGCAAGCCGATCAGCATCGACAAGATGACCTTCGACGAAGTGTTGGCCAAGCAGGAACTGGGTCTGACGCTGAGCGTGCCAAACCGTCTGCAAGAAGATGGCGAGGCCGACGAGCTGGCTGTGCAACTGCGCGTCAATTCGATGAAGGACTTCAACCCGGCCAGCCTGGTCGAGCAAGTGCCTGAGCTGAAAAAACTGATGGAACTGCGCGATGCGCTGGTGGCCCTCAAAGGCCCGCTGGGTAACGCACCTGCGTTCCGTAAAGCCATCGAAGGCGTGCTCGCCGACGACGAATCCCGCGGTCGCGTACTCGGTGAGCTGGGCTTGAACGCCGCAGCCCCGGACGCCTGAGACTCAAGCCAAGGAAGCCAACACAATGAGCACTAGCGCAGCACAAGAGAAAGGCGCCGCCAGCGGCGAATACAGCATTCTCGACAGCATCATCGCCGAAACCCGTCTGACTCCGGACGACGAAGCCTACGACATCGCCAAGCGTGGCGTATCGGCCTTCATCGAAGAACTGCTCAAGCCGCAGAACAACGGTGAGCCGGTCAAGAAGGCCATGGTTGACCGCATGATCGCCGAGATCGATGCCAAGCTCAGCCGTCAGATGGACGAAATCCTGCACCACCCGGACTTCCAGGCTCTGGAATCGTCGTGGCGTGGTCTGCAGTTGCTGGTCGATCGCACCAACTTCCGCGAAAACATCAAGATTGAAATCCTCAACGTCTCCAAAGAAGACCTGCTGGACGATTTCGAAGATTCGCCAGAAGTGATGCAGTCGGGCCTGTACAAGCACATCTACACCGCTGAATACGGCCAGTTCGGTGGTCAGCCGGTTGGTGCGATCATCGCCAACTACTACATGTCCCCAAGCTCGCCGGACGTGAAACTGATGCAGTACGTGGCTAGCGTATCCTGCATGTCCCACGCACCGTTCATTGCTGCGGCTGGTCCGAAGTTCTTCGGTCTGGAAAGCTTCACCGGCCTGCCGGATCTGAAAGATCTGAAAGACCACTTCGAAGGCCCGCAATTCGCCAAATGGCAGAGCTTCCGTACTTCGGAAGACTCCCGCTATGTCGGCCTGACCGTGCCGCGTTTCCTGCTGCGTAACCCGTACGATCCGGAAGAAAACCCGGTTAAATCGTTCGTGTACAAGGAAACCGTTGCCAACAGCCACGAGCACTACCTGTGGGGCAACACCGCTTACGCGTTCGGCACCAAGCTGACCGACAGCTTCGCCAAATTCCGCTGGTGCCCGAACATCATCGGCCCACAGAGCGGTGGCGCGGTTGAAGACCTGCCGCTGCACCATTTCGAAAGCATGGGCGAAATCGAAACCAAGATTCCTACTGAAGTTCTGGTTTCCGACCGTCGTGAATACGAACTGGCCGAGGAAGGCTTCATCTCCCTGACCATGCGCAAAGGCTCCGACAACGCGGCGTTCTTCTCCGCCAGCTCGGTGCAGAAGCCGAAGTTCTTCGGCATCAGCGCAGAAGGCAAGGCGGCAGAGCTGAACTACAAGCTCGGTACCCAACTGCCGTACATGATGATCGTCAACCGCCTGGCTCACTACCTGAAAGTGCTGCAGCGCGAGCAACTCGGTTCGTGGAAAGAACGTACCGACCTCGAGCTGGAACTCAACAAGTGGATCCGTCAGTACGTGGCCGACCAGGAAAACCCGAGCGCCGAAGTGCGTGGCCGTCGTCCGCTGCGCGCTGCGCAAGTGATCGTCAGCGACGTTGAAGGCGAGCCGGGCTGGTACCGCGTGAGCTTGAACGTGCGTCCGCACTTCAAGTACATGGGTGCCGATTTCACCCTGTCGCTGGTTGGCAAGCTGGACAAAGAGTAAGAGCGACTCATGGACGGATACGGCAGTCTTTTCGAACGCCTCAATGGCGACGCGGAACAGCGCAAGGGCAGGAGCCTCGAGGCTTCGGCCATGGCGTCTGTGGCTGCCCATCTGGCCAAAATGCTCAGCACCCGGGCCGGCAGCGTGCAAACGCTGTCCGACTACGGGTTGCCCGATCTCAATGACATGCGCCTGAGCCTGCACGACTCCCTGAGTCAGGCCCGTCTGGCCATCGAAAACTTCATCGAAGCCTACGAGCCGCGCCTGAGCAACGTGCGTGTCATTTCCCTGCCGCGTGATCACGATCAGCTTCGCCTGGCCTTCAGTATCGAAGGCCTGCTGGAAGTTGAAGGATTCAAGCGTCAGGTCAGTTTTTCCGCGCGCCTGGATGGCAGCGGTCAAGTGAAGGTGAATTAGGACCATGCGAGGGAGCGCCGTGAATTTAGGTCTTTTGGCAAAGTTGGGGCGTAGCGCTTTGCTGTTTCTAGCCCTGACGGCCACTGTCCTGATTTCAATTGCCTGTTACGTGAAAACGACGGCAGCACGGCTGGCTCACGAGTACTCGATTGTCTGGAACGACAATGGTACGTGCTCCATCCGTTCCTACATTCCACAGTACTCAGCCATCGGCATACCGGGAAAGCTTTTCAAGCTATTCGCCAGCGAAGCATTTTTCCGTGTTTACGCAAAAGACGGCACGCTGCTTAAGTCGTCCGAATGGCTGCTCTGGCAGAACGAGTTCACCACCGATGAACGCTCGCAGTGGGTATACGGTCACGCGATCTACCCGACAGCGACGGGTTACGAGGGCTGGAATATTCCCGCGTGTGGTCAGGAAATAAACAGTCGTCAAGTGAAGGTCAACTAAGGAGAATCCCGATGTCTGGCAAACCCGCAGCACGTGTATCCGACCCCACCGCTTGCCCGCTCCCCGGCCACGGCACCAACCCGATCGCCGCCGGTTCCGGCGACGTGTTCTTCGACGGCCTCGCGGCCGCCCGCCAAGGCGATGCCTCGGCGTGTGGTGGTGCGATGTCGGGAAATTTGGCGACCACTGTGTTGATCAACGGCAAACCTGCTGCGACGGTTGATTCGGTGGGGACCCATGGGAACAAAGTCACTGCCGGTTCAGGGACGGTGATTATCGGCAATTCGCATTCGCCGGCGCCGTTTGTGTCGCCGGTGCCGGTCATCATCCCTGGAATATTCAATCGTGTCTTTGAATTCAAAACCGCAGATGGACGAACGGTTGAAAATTTAAACTACACCATGCGCTCTGATAGCGGGATTGAGAAAACAGGTTCAACGTCAACAGGCATGTCAGGTGGTTTTTCAACTGGAAAGACGGCAGAGCCTGTAACTATATACATTTCGGCGGACTAGTAGGTATGGAGACCATAATCAACATCGATGGTGTCGCTTACACCTTTGTGACTCAGGATCAGGTGACTACACTTAAAGTTCTTGCCGAAACAACTGAGAGCAAGGATACAAAGCCCAAGGCAGTTGATCTTCCGTTGGCCTGGATTATTACGCGAAAAAGTGGAGTGCCTCTCTTCGCCTTGAAACCGGGTAAGGATGACTCTCCATTCAGAATCATCACCGCGGAGAAACTGTACGCAGAAAAGGGTCAGTGGTTCGAACCGTTAGCCAGATATTACAGAGCGCTTATCTGGATCAATCCAGAAACAACGCAGGCCGGAACAGAGTCGAATACGGCATATAAACATGTTACCTGGCAGGAGCTGATCGATTTTGCAATTGTTGACCGCTTTTCCTTCACGTTTCACTCCGGAATGCCGGGTGACTGGAAATTCCGTGCCGTGGGCGGTGCTGAGTTTTTGATGGTGTTCATGGAGGATAAACCCTATTGGACTGATGGCATTGGCCAGGTGCCGTTTGCGGTTAACACCTATAGAAAGTATCTGCGAGAAACAAAGCAGGTAGAGCTCGCAATAAAGATGGCTGGTGAAACCGGTGTGACCTGGGGCGACGGCAAAGCCTATACCGGAGCAGAGCGAGGACCGAAAGACGTTTACGATAACTTCATCATATTACGAGGGATATTATGGGCAAAAGAAAACTGCAAGTTGGTTGTGAAAAAAGACACGGTATACGATAAAGGTATCCCGCACACAATTGAGCTTACTGATGCACCTTATGTGCCTGTATCAAATGCGAAATTGATAAATCCCATTTCGCAAGGCGATATGGATCAGTACGGGACTTGGAATAAATGAAAGCTCGTCGCTTAATTTGCTGTATTCCGCATCTGATAGTGTGTGCTCTGTATATTCCGCTGCATAACTACGGTGTCGACTTATATATCGGAGTGTATGGTGGATTGACATCGAGAGGTATCGGCATCGGTATGACGCCGGATCTAATGGTTCAGTATTTTTTGGTGATGAACGCTATAACTTTTTTTATCCCCAAGCTGAAATTAAAAGTCCTCTGCGTCTCATTTATGCTTGCGCTTATCTTGTACTATTTTTTGCCTCACTACCCCGTCCGCGCGATGGCTTACACATTGATGGGTGGTGTCCTGACTTTTGCGGCGATATTCGCGGGTCAGTTAATCGATCGCCTTTTTTTTTCAAAAAGAGAAGTTGAAGCATGACTGTCGGGCGTCATTGCCGACGTTGCCCGCGGGGAGTTCCTAGCCCGCATGAACCGTTCTGCTGTTTTTTCAAATGCGTTCCACTACCAGGCAGGTAACCCGTGTCGTTTAACCACTACTACCAAAGCGAACTCACCGCACTGCGCCAACTCGGTCGCCGTTTCGCCGAGCGTAGTCCGGCGTTGGCGCCGTATCTCGGGCAGGCCGGGCGGGATCCGGATGTGGAGCGGTTGCTGGAAGGCTTTGCGTTTCTGACCGGGCGTCTGCGCCAGAAGCTCGATGACGAGCTGCCCGAGCTCAGCCATTCCCTGATGCAATTGCTGTGGCCGAACTACATGCGGCCGTTGCCGGCGTTCAGCATTTTGCAGTTCGATCCGCTCAAGCGTTCGGGTCCGGCGCTGGTGGTTGAGCGCGATACACCGGTGGAAAGCAAGCCGATCGAAGACGTGCGCTGCCGCTTCCGCACCTGCTACCCGACCGAAGTCTTGCCGCTGGATCTGGCCGCACTGAACTACTCGGTGAAGGGCGACGGTTCGTTGCTCAGCCTGCGTCTGGAAATGAGCGCCGACGGCCATCTCGGTGAGCTGGAACTGAGCAAACTGCGCCTGCACTTTGCCGGTGAGCGTTACATCAGCCAGATGCTTTACCTGAGCCTGCTGCGCAACCTCGAAGGCATCGAACTGATCCCGCTCGACGGCGTCGGCAAGCCGATTGATGGCGTCAGCGGCAAACCGATGGCGTTCAAGATTCCCGGTGACCGGGTCAAACCGGTGGGCTTTGCCGAAGAAGAAGCGTTGATCCCGTATCCGCTGAACACCTTCCGTGGCTATCGCTACCTGCAGGAATACTTCGCCTTCCAGGACAAGTTCCTGTTCGTCGACGTCAACGGTCTGGACATTCTCAAGGCGTTGCCGGAAGACACCCTCAAGCAGATGCGCGGCCTGGAGTTACGCTTCGATATTCGCAAGAGCGGCATCATGCGCATGCGTCCGACCCTGGATAACGTGAAGCTGTTCTGCACGCCGATTGCCAACCTGTTCGCGCACGACGCGCTGCCGATCCGCCTCGACGGCAAGCAGGACGAATACCTGCTGCTGCCGGCGGAATACGATCTGGAAAACTGCGGCGTGTTCTCGGTGGAAACCGTCACTGGCTGGAAGCCCGGCGGCCTCGGTTACCAGGAATACGTGCCGTTCGAATCCTTTGAGCACGACCCGAGTTTCGACGTGCCCAACAGTCGTCCGCATTACAGCATCCGCCAGCGTTCGTCGCTGCTGCACGACGGCCTCGACACTTACCTGAGCTTCGGCATTCGCCACACCGAAGCCCATGAAACCCTGTCGATCGAGCTGATGTGCACCAACCAGAACCTGCCGCGCAAGCTCAAGCTCGGCGAGATCTGCATGGCTTGTGAAGAGACCCCGGAGTTCCTCAGTTTCCGCAACATCACCCCGGCCACGTCGAGTTTTGCGCCGCCGCTGAACCGTGACTTCCTCTGGAAGCTGATCAGCAACATGTCGCTTAACTATCTGTCGCTGGCGGACGTCAATGCGTTGAAGGTGATTCTGGAAACCTACGACCTGCCGCGTTACTACGACCAGCACGCGGAGAAGGTCAGCAAACGCCTGCTCGGTGGCCTCAAGCACATCAAACACCACCACGTCGATCGGCTGCACCGTGGCCTGCCGGTGCGCGGTTTGCGCACCGAACTGACCATCGATCCGGAAGGGTACATCGGCGAAGGCGACCTGTTCGTTTTCGCCTCCGTTCTTAACGAGTTTTTCGCGCTTTACGCCAGTCTCAATTCATTCCACGAGCTGCGGGTAAAAAGCACACAGGGAGAGGTGTACCAATGGACACCACGTATGGGTCTGCAACCCCTGCTTTAAGCGGGTTGACCCGGGTAATACGCGAATACTCGCTGTTTCAGGCAGTGCTGCTGGTAATCGACCGGCTGCGCGATGCACACCCGCACCTGAGCGAAGACGATTTGTATGATCAGGTCGAGTTTCAGGCCAACCCGAGCCTCGGATTCCCGCGCAGCGATGTTGATCGCGTGGAGTTTTTTGAAGAGCACGGGCAGATGCGCGCGCGCATGCGATTCAACCTGATCGGTCTGGTTGGCTCCGGTTCGCCACTGCCGGCGTTCTACGGCGAACAGGCACTGGGCGACAGCGAAGACGGCAACCCGACGCGCAACTTCCTTGACCTGTTTCACCATCGCCTGCAGCGTTTGATGCTGCCGATCTGGCGCAAGTACCGCTACCGCGCGAGTTTCCAGAGCGGTGCGATCGACCCGTTCTCCTCGCAGCTGTTCGCCCTGATTGGCTTGGGCGGCGAAGAGATCCGCAAGGCCAAGGAACTCAACTGGAAACGCTTGCTGCCGTACCTCGGCCTGCTCAGCTTGCGGGCGCACTCGGCGGCGCTGATCGAAGCCGTGCTGCGTTACTACTTCAAGCACGAAGACCTGGTCATCGAGCAGTGCATCGAGCGCCGCGTGGAAATTCTCGAAGAGCAGCGCAATCGTTTGGGGCGCGCCAACAGCATGCTCGGCGAAGACCTGGTGCTTGGCGAACACGTGCGCGACCGCAGCGGCAAATTCCGCATTCACATCACCCAACTCGACTGGCAGCGATTCCATGAATTCCTGCCGATCGGCTTCGGTTACCAGCCGCTCTGCGCGCTGGTGCGGTTCACCCTGCGTGACCCGCTCGATTACGACATTCGCCTGGTTCTGCGCCAGGAAGAAATCCGCGAACTGCGCATCGGTGAGCAGAACGCCTGTCGCCTCGGTTGGACCAGTTGGCTGGGCCGCGAGAAAGCGGACGGCGTGGTGACCCTGGGCAGCAAAATTCATTAAGGACGTGAGCCATGATCAACGTAGACCTGCAACAACTCATTCAGGCGCTGGACGCCGAAACCCGTCGTGATCTGGAGCGTTCGGCCGAGCGTTGCGTCGCCCGTGGCGGCAGCAAGATCCTCGTCGAAGACTTGATGCTCGGCCTGCTGGAGCGTCCGAACGGCTTGCTCGCACGCGCGTTGCAAGATGCTGACGTCGATGCCGGTGAACTCAGCGCCGCCCTGCAATCGCGAGTCGAACACAGTGCTTCGCGCAACCCGGTGTTTGCCCCGGAACTGGTGCAATGGCTGCAAGACGCGCTGTTGGTAGCCAACCTCGAACTGGGTCAGACCCAGGTCGAAGACGCCGCGCTGATTCTCGCCCTGCTGCGCAATCCGATGCGTTATGCCGGCAGCCGTTATCAACCGCTGCTCGCCAAGCTGAACATTGATCGCCTGAAAGAATTTGCCCTGTCGCAACAGGAGCAACCGGCGGCCAACGGCAAACCGGCCGCCCAGGGCGAGTCACTGTTGCAGCGTTTCACCCACAACCTGACCCAACAGGCCCGCGACGGCAAACTCGACCCGGTGCTGTGCCGTGACGGCGCGATCCGTCAGATGGTCGACATCCTCGCCCGTCGCCGCAAAAACAACCCGATCGTCGTCGGTGAGGCCGGTGTCGGTAAAACCGCCATCGTCGAAGGCCTGGCCTCGCGCATCGCTGCCGGTGAAGTGCCGCAGGTACTCAAAGGCGTTGAGCTGCTGTCGCTGGACATGGGCCTGTTGCAGGCTGGCGCCAGCGTCAAAGGTGAGTTCGAGCGTCGCCTCAAAGGCGTGATCGATGAGGTCAAAGCTTCGCCGAAGCCAATCATCCTGTTCATCGACGAAGCTCACACGTTGATCGGCGCGGGCGGCAATGCCGGCGGTTCCGACGCGGCCAACCTGCTGAAACCGGCATTGGCTCGTGGTGAGTTGCGCACCATCGCCGCGACCACTTGGGCCGAGTACAAGAAATACTTCGAGAAAGACCCGGCGCTGGCCCGTCGCTTCCAGCCGGTGCAACTGCACGAACCGACCGTCAGCGAAGCGGTGACCATCCTGCGTGGTCTGGCTCAGGTCTACGAGAAGAGCCACGGCATCTACCTGCGTGATGACGCCGTGGTGTCTGCCGCCGAGCTGTCTGCGCGTTATCTGGCCGGTCGACAACTGCCGGACAAGGCTGTCGATGTGCTCGACACCGCGTGCGCCCGCGTGCGCATCAGCCTCGCCGCTGCCCCGGAAAGCCTTGAGCGCCTGCGTGGCGAACTGGCCGAAGGTGGCCGCCAGCGTCAGGCCCTGCGCCGCGATGCCGAAGCCGGTCTGCTGATCGACCACGAAGCGCTGCAAGCACTGGAAGCGCGTCTGGACGAAGCTGAAAACGAAATGGTCGCTCTGGAAAGCCTGTGGACTGAGCAGAAGCAACTGGCCGAGCGCCTGCTGGACCTGCGTCAGCAACTGGCCAAGGCCCGCGAAGCCGCCGCCGTCGAGCCGACCGTCAACGTTGAAGAAGACGCCGAAGGCACCGTGATTGAAACCATCGCCGCCGAGGTCGAGGAAGGCCAAAGCGTCGAAGCGCTGGAGGCGCAACTCAACGAAACCCATAGCGCCCTGACCGCCGCGCAAGTCAAAGAGCGTCTGGTCAGCTTTGAAGTCTGCCCGCGTCTGGTCGCTGAAGTGATCAGCGCCTGGACTGGCGTGCCGCTGGCGCAATTGGCCCGTGAACATAACGCCAAGGTCGCCAGCTTCGCCACCGACCTGCGCACGCGCATCCGTGGTCAGGAACAAGCCGTACACGCACTGGATCGCTCGATGCGCGCCACCGCCGCCGGCCTGAACAAGCCGGATGCACCGGTCGGCGTGTTCCTGCTGGTCGGCCCGAGCGGCGTCGGTAAAACCGAAACCGCACTGGCCCTGGCTGACTTGCTGTACGGCGGTGATCGTTTCATCACCACCATCAACATGTCCGAATTCCAGGAGAAACACACCGTTTCTCGTCTGATCGGCGCGCCACCGGGCTACGTCGGTTACGGCGAGGGCGGCATGCTCACCGAAGCGGTGCGCCAGAAGCCGTACTCGGTAGTCCTGCTCGATGAAGTCGAGAAGGCCGACCCGGACGTGCTCAACCTGTTCTACCAAATCTTCGACAAAGGCGTGGCCAACGACGGCGAAGGTCGCGAGATCGACTTCCGCAATACGTTGATCCTGATGACTTCGAACCTGGGCAGCGACAAGATCAGCGACCTCTGTGAAGACGGCGCACGTCCGACTGCCGAAGTCCTCGAAGAAACCATTCGCCCGGTACTCAGCAAACACTTCAAACCAGCACTGCTGGCGCGGATGAAAGTGGTGCCGTACTACCCGGTCGGTGGTCCGGTGTTGCGCGAGCTGATCGAGATCAAACTCGGTCGTCTCGGCGAGCGCCTCAACCGTCGTCAGCTGGATTTCAGCTGGTGCCAGAACCTCGTCGATCACCTGTCCGAGCGCTGCACGCAAAGCGACAGCGGCGCGCGTCTTATCGACCATTTGCTCGATCAGCACGTGCTGCCGCTGGTGGCGGATCGTCTGCTCGACGCGATGGCCACCGGTGAAAGCCTCAAGCGTGTGCATGCCACGCTCGACGGCGAAGCCAGCGTGACGTGCGAGTTCGCCTGAGGTGGGTGTGATGTTCACTCAGGTCCCGCAGCCGCTGGTCTATGCCGAAGCGTTGCTGGCGCAGTTCGCCAGTCTGTCGCGCGCGGCGGACGGTGCTGCGTTGCTGGGTGAATTCGTGCGTGGGCTGGCTGAGTTGAGCGGCTGCGAACTGACGCAGCTGTATCTGCTCGACGCCACCCACACCTGCCTGGGGATGAACGCCGAGTACCTCGACGGTGCGCTGCAGCCGCAGCAAACCGCGAGCCTGCCGGCGGACTACAACGGTGAGCAGCTGTTGCAATTCGCCCTGTGCCAGAACCGCGTGGTGTGTCTCGACGACCTCAGCGCCAACCTGCACGAAACCAGTTTTCTGCCCGCCGCGACGGCGCCGTGGCAGTCGCTGTTGTGCGTGCCGCTGGTCAATCAGCACAAGGCAGTCGAGGGCTTGCTGCTGTGTGCCAGTCGTCATCGCGCCGACCTGCAGGGCTTTGCCGATTCGCTCGGTCAGCTCGGCTCGTTCGTGCTCGGTCAATTGCATTTGCTGCAGCGCCTGCGCCAGCCGCTGGATGTTCAGGCACCGATGGTGCGTAGCGTGCCGAGCATCAGCGGTTACGGGCTGATCGGTAAAAGCGTGGCGATGCGTCAGACCTATTCGCTGATCAGCAAAGTCCTGCACAGCCCTTACACCGTGCTGTTGCGTGGTGAAACCGGCACCGGCAAGGAAGTCGTCGCGCGGGCGATTCACGATTGCGGCCCACGTCGTTCCAAGGCGTTCATCGTGCAGAACTGTGCGGCGTTCCCGGAAAACCTGCTGGAAAGCGAGCTGTTCGGCTATCGCAAAGGTGCCTTCACCGGTGCTGACCGTGACCGCGCCGGGCTGTTCGATGCGGCTAATGGCGGCACGCTGTTGCTCGACGAAGTCGGTGACATGCCGCTGTCGTTGCAGGCGAAAATCCTGCGGGTGTTGCAGGAAGGCGAGATCCGCCCATTGGGTTCCAATGACACGCACAAGATCGATGTGCGCATCATCGCCGCGACGCACCGCGATCTGGCAGTGCTGGTGAGTGAAGGCAAATTCCGCGAGGACTTGTACTACCGCCTCGCGCAATTCCCGATCGAATTGCCGGCCCTGCGTCAGCGCGAAGGCGACATTCTCGATCTGGCCCGGCACTTCGCCGAGAAAACCTGCAACTTCTTGCAGCGTGATCCGGTGCGCTGGTCGGATGCGGCGCTCGAGCATTTGTCCGGTTACACCTTCCCCGGCAACGTTCGCGAACTCAAGGCGCTGGTTGAACGCGCGGTGCTGTTGTGCGAGGGCGGCGAGTTGCTCGCCGAGCATTTTTCCCTGCGCATGGAGCCGATGCCTGAAGACAGCAGCGGTTTGAATCTGCGCGAACGTCTGGAACAGGTCGAACGCACTTTGCTGCTCGATTGCCTGCGCAAAAACGACGGCAACCAGACCCTCGCCGCCCGCGAACTGGGCCTGCCCCGGCGCACGCTGCTGTACCGCCTCGGGCGGTTGAACATCAATCTGGGAGATTTCGATGGGTAGGCCAAAATCATCGATTTGCCCGCAAAAAAACAATTTCAGCGCCGCCCGCAAGGGTCGGCGCTTTGTGCTTTGTCTACCCCTGGAGACCCTCTGATGTCTGTTCGTCACTGGCACGCTGTCCTGCTGACCCTCGTCGTTCTATGCGGCCTTGGCGGCTGTAGCGGCAATTACAAATTCAACGACAACGACTATCGCCCGTTGGGTGATCCGCAAGCGGTCAATCGCGGCAAGTGACCGCAAGGAGCATCAAACATGGAATTGGTTTTCGAAATGCTGAACACCAAGCAGTTCGTGCCCACCGAGTTGTGCCAGAAGACCTTCAAACAGGCCGGCGGCGTCATCGGGCGGGGCGAGGACTGCGACTGGATCATCCCTGACCGCAAGCGTCATCTGTCCAATCACCACGCGATTGTCAGCTACCGCGAAGGCACGTTTTTCCTGACCGACACCAGCAGCAACGGTGTGCAGGACGGCGAAAGCGGCGCACGTCTGCACAAAGGCGAACCGGTGCGCATCGAACACGGCAGCACTTACGTGCTCGGCGACTTCGAGATTCGCGCGCGACTGGTGCGTGACCCGGCGACCTTCGATGGTGAAGTCGGCCGTCCGCGCGCCGCTGGCAGCATCATCCCTGACGACGCGTTTCTCGATCTCGACCCGCTCAACGCCCTCGAACAGCAAGAGCGCGTCTACTCGGAAATCGACGAACTGCTGGCGCCGAACACCAAACCTGAAGACTCCCGTCAGCGTGCCGACTACGCGCGCATCGACATGGAAAGCCTGATGGTGCCGGAACTGATCGCCGCGCCCGTCGAACCTGAGCCTGCTCCGGCGCCTAAAGCCGTCGAGCGTCAGAGCGAAGGTTTCTGGGAGCACTTCGGTGCTGCGCTGGGTGTTGATGTCAAAGGCCTCAGCCATGACGAACGTGAAGCGCTGGCGCTGAACGCCGCGCGTCTGTTGCGGCAGAGCGTCGGCGGTTTGCAGCAGAGCCTGCGCACCCGTTCGGAGCTTAAAAACGAACTGCGTCTGGCCCAGACCACCGTGCAAGGCACCAACAAGAACCCGCTGAAATTCGCCGTTGATCCGAGCGAAGCACTGCAGATTCTGTTGCAGCCGAGCAAGCCCGGGCATCTGCCGGCCGAACAAGCCATCTCCCGTGCATTCCGCGATTTGCAGGCGCATCAGGTGGCCTTGCTGACCGCCAGCCGCGCCGCCGTACGCGGCACGCTGGAGCACTTCTCGCCGGAGCAATTGACCCTGCGTTTCGAACGCGACAACAAGCCGCTGATCGCCACATCCGGCGGGCGCTGGAGAGCGTTCGGCCGTTACCACCAGGCGCTGCGTCAGGACGATGACTGGAGCGAGCGTTTGCTGGCCCGCGACTTCGCCCAGGCCTACGAAGAACAGATTCGCCTGATCTCCACCCTCCACACCGACCACCAAGGATGATGCGCATGTCTCGCCGCTCGACCGCTTTTTTCAAGACGCTGACTGCGCTCACCATGCTGGTGCTGCTCGCCGGTTGCTCGTCGCTGTCGCCGTACTCGAAAGTGACCAAGATCAACCTGAAACTGACCGGCAGCGATCAGCTCAACCCGGACCTCAATGGCCGCCCGTCGCCGATCGTGGTGCGCCTGTTCGAACTCAAGCACCCGGTGACCTTCGAGAACGCTGATTTCTTCAGCCTTTACGAGCGCGCCAAGGAATCCCTCAACCCGGATCTGGTGGCCAGCGAAGAACTCGAACTGCGCCCGGGGGAAACCGTGGAGATGAAGCTCAAGGTGGAAGAGGGCAGCCTTTATGTTGGCATTCTTGCCGCTTACCGCGACTTGCCGGAAACCCAATGGCGCCACACGGTTCAGATCACTCCGCTGGAAGTCACCGAAGTCGATCTGACGCTGGATCAGACCGGCATCCGTAACACCAATCAAGTGCTCGCCAAGGCGGATGACTGAACATGAATACCCATAAAGTCATTTGGCAGGAAGGCATGCTGCTGCGTCCGCAGCACTTCCAGCACAACGATCGCTATTACGATCACCAGATGAAAACCCGTACCCAATTGCTGGGTGGCTACACCTGGGGTTTCCTCAATCTGGAGATCGACTTGCAGTTCCTCAACATGGGCAAACTGGTGATCAGCGAAGCCTCGGGGATTCTGCCGGACGGCAGCCTGTTCGAGCTCGGTGGCAACACCGAACCGCTGGCGCTGGACGTGCCGCCGAATACCGGCAACACGCCGATCTATCTGGCGCTGCCGCTGGTGACTGGCAACCACATCGAGGCACGCCGTCCGGAGCAATCCGACGTGCTCGCGCGTTACACCGCGTATGACGCCGAAGTGGCCGACTCCAACGCTGGCGACGATTCCGCCAGTCAGGTCAGCTGTGGTCGCCCGGATTTCAAACTGTTGCTCGGCGAGCAGCAGAGCGATCAGGCCTACGTGAAGCTGAAGATCTGCGACGTGCTCGACACCACGCCCGACGGCGTGATCAGCCTCGACCCGGACTTCGTGCCGACCTACATTCAGGCCCACGCCTCCAGCTACTTGCTGTCGTGCCTGAAAGAAGTCATCAGCATGCTCAGCCACCGTGGCGACACCATTGCCGAGCGGATTCGCTCCAATGGCAAGGTCGGTGGTGCGGAAGTCGGTGACTTCATGATGCTGCAACTGATCAACCGCACCGAACTGCTGCTGCGCCACTATCTGGGCCTGGAGCAGGTACACCCGGAAGAGTTGTACCGCACGTGGCTGACCATGCTTGGCGATCTGGCGACCTTCTCCGGCGAGAGCAAACGCCCGCGTCTGGACAGCCGCTACTCCCACGCCGACCAAGGCGCGAGCTTTCGCAAACTGATGGAAGCGATTCGTCAGGTGCTGTCGATGGTGCTCGAACAGCACGCCATCGAACTGATCCTGCAAGCGCGTCAGTACGGCATCATCGTGTCGCCGTTGCACGACCACAAACTGCTCGGCTCGGCCTCGTTCGTGCTGGCGGCCAGTGCCAACTGCGACTCCGAAGAACTGCGCCACCGCTTGCCGGCGCACCTCAAGGTCGGCCCGGTGGAGCGCATCCGCCAACTGGTCAACCTGCACTTGCCGGGGATCAAGGTCAAACCGTTGCCGGTGGCCCCGCGGCAGATCGCGTTCCACTCCAACAAAACCTACTTCATCCTCGAACTCAGTTCCGAAGACCTGGCGCAACTCGAGCGCTCCGGCGGCTTCGCGTTCCACGTGTCCGGCGAATTCGCCGAGCTTGAACTGAAATTCTGGGCCATCAGGAACTGACCGACATGATCAAGGAAACGGATTACAACCAGGACGACAAAACCGTCCTGCTCGATCGTCAGGGCCACGGACCGGCAGCCAGTCCGCTGACCGACTTCGCCGCGCCGCCGCGCTTCGAACAACTGGAAGAACGGATGATCTACGCCGCGCGCCTGCGCCCGGCGGAAGCGTTCAACATCAGCCTCAATTCGCTGGTCGCTGCTTCGTCCGAGCTGCTTTCGGAAGTAGTGCGCCTCAAGCACAGCGAAACCCGCGAAGACCTCTACGCGCTCAACGAGCGCCTGACCGCCGGGCTCAAACTGTTTGAAGTGCGCGCCCTGCACAACGGCGCCGAAAGCAGTCAGGTAATGGCCGCGCGTTACGTGCTCTGCACCGTGGTCGACGAAGCCGTCGTGACCACGCCGTGGGGCAACGAAAGCGAGTGGTCGCAGATGAGCCTGCTCAGCAGCTTCCACAACGAAACCTTCGGCGGCGAGAAGTTCTTCCAGCTGCTCGACCGGTTGTCGAAGAACCCGGTCAAGCACTTGCCGATGCTGGAGCTGATGTACCTGTGCCTGTCCCTCGGTTTCGAGGGCAAGTACCGCGTACAGGCGCGCGGCATGCTCGAACTCGAAGGCATCCGTGATGCCCTGTATCGCCAGATCCGTCAGTTGCGTGGCGACGTACCGCGCGAGTTGTCGCCGCACTGGGAAGGCCTGAACGATCAGCGTCGCAACCTGGTGCGCATCGTGCCGGCGTGGATGGTGGTCCTGTTCACGTTAGTCTGCCTGGTGGTGATGTATTCGGGCTTCGCCTGGGTCTTGGGCGAGCAGCGCGACACCGTTCTGCAACCTTATCAGCCGCTTGATCCGGCCGCGGTTCAACCGCAGTCGCAGCCGTAACAGGGACGTGTGATGAAGAATTTTTTCAAGAAAGTCGGCGCCTTCCTGCGCCAGACCTGGGTCTGGACCCTGCTGCTGGTGCTGTTCGTGGCGCTGCTGGTATGGTTCGTCGGCCCGTTGTTGGCAGTGGATGACTACAAGTTCTGGGAGAGCGCGACCTCGCGTCTGTTGACCATCAGCGTCTTGTTCCTGATCTGGGGCCTGACCATGGTCTTCGTCAGCTGGCGCGCCGGTGTGCGCAAGAAAGCTGTCGAAGAAACCGAAGACGGTCAGGATAAAATCCGCCGCGAAGAGCTGATCGACGACGAGCAGAAAGAGTTGAAGGCGCGCTTCAAGGACGCGCTGAAAACCCTGAAAACCTCAAGCCTGTATCGCGGCCGTAGCGAGCGCTGGCGCAGTGACTTGCCGTGGTATCTGTTGATCGGCCCACAGGCCTCGGGCAAGACCAGCCTGCTGGACTTTTCCGGTCTGGAATTCCCGATCAACAAGATCGACCGCAAACTGACCCGCGACACCCTCGGCACCCGTCATTGCGACTGGTACTTCGCCGACCACGGTGTGCTGATCGATACCGCCGGCCGTTACACCACCCAACCGGACGCAGAAGTCGACGGCAGTGCCTGGCGTACCTTGCTGGAGCTGCTGCGCAAGCGTCGTCGCGGCCGTCCGCTGAACGGCGTGCTGGTGACCATTCCGGTGGAAACCCTCACCGGTGGCAGCGAGCAGGACATCGATACCCTGGCGCGCCAGGTTCGTGGTCGTCTGCAAGACGTTTATCAGAAGCTGCACGTCGATGTGCCGGTCTATCTGGTGCTGAGCAAGGCTGACAAACTGCTGGGCTTTGACGAGTTCTTCGATCAACTGACCCGCGAAGAAAGCGATCAGGTGCTGGGTACCAGTTTCCGCAAGGATCAACAGGGCACCGACGTGGCTGTGCTGCGCAACGAGTTCGAAGAACTGCTGCGTCGCCTCAACAGCCAGGTGATCATGCGCATGCACTCCGAGCGCGATACCCAGCGCCGTGGCCGCATCCTCGACTTCCCGCATCAGTTGGGGCAGATCGGCGAGCGCCTGTGCCTGTTCGTCGACATGGCGTTCACCGGCAACCGCTATCAGCGCGCGACGCAACTGCGTGGTTTCTACCTGACCAGCGCACCGCACCTTACCCAAGAGATGGATTCGACCACCGCCGGCATCGGCGCCAGCCTCGGCATGAACGCCGGTGTGCTGCCAACGTTGCGCAGCGGACGTTCGCGTTTCATCCATCATCTGTTCAGCCAGGTGATTTTCCCCGAGTCCGATCTCGCCGGTCTGGACAAGCGCGAGCGCAGCCGCATTCATTGGGGCCAACGTGCGCTGTACGTTGGCGCACTGGCGGCGCTGGCACTGTTCGGCATGCTCTGGGCGGGCGGTTTCTCGGCCAATTACGAGCGGCTGGAAAACCTGCGCACACTGGCGCAGAACTGGACTCAGCAGCGTTCGTCACTGACCCCGCGCGATGACGCCATGGGGGTGCTGAAAACCCTCGACACCAGCTACGCGGCGACGCAGGCGTTCCCGAAAAAGGGCGATGTCTCGTACCACGAACGCGGTGGTCTGTATCAGGGCGAAGACGTCAACCCAGTGGTCAAAGAGGCTTACGAGCGCGAGCTTGAGAAGCAACTGCTGCCGCGGGTTGCGACGATGCTGGAAGGGCAGATCCGCGCCAACATGAAGGACCGCGAAAAGCTGATCAACAGCCTGCGTGCGTACCTGATGTTGAACATGAAGGATCGTCGTGATGCCGCATGGCTCAAGGACTGGATCGCCACTGACTGGTCGCAGCGTTACACCGGCAACACCGCGGTGCAGAACGGTCTGAACAGCCACCTCGAGCGCCTGCTGAAGCAGCCGTTCATCTATCCGCTCAACGATCAGTTGGTGACTCAGGCACGTCAGGTTCTGCGCGCCGAATCGCTGGCGACCGTGGTCTACCGCATGCTCCGCGAGCAGGCGCGCAACCTGCCGGAATATCGCTTCAGCCAACACCTCGGCCCGCAGGGCTCGCTGTTTATCGGCACCGAATACGTGATCCCGGGTTTCTACACCCAACAGGGTTATCAGCAGTACTTCTCGGTGCAGGGTTCGGCGCTGGTCACCGACATCCTGCGTGACAACTGGGTGCTGGGCGAAGGCGTGGGCATCAGCGACATGGACTTGCGCCGCCTGATGGTCGAGCTGGAGCAACTGTACTTCCGTGACTACGCCAACTACTGGAGCGAAGCCGTTGGCCAGGTGGCCTTGCCGCCGATCAGCGACGCCGGTGAAGGCGCCGAGCAACTGGCGGGCCTGACCTCGGCCAACTCGCCGGTGTTGGCATTGCTGACTGAAGTACGTGAAAACACGCGCTTCCCGGCAGCCGCTGATCCGGTGGACGAAGCCGGTGACGCTGCCGATGCGTTGGCTGGGCAGAAAGGCAAACTGGGCAAAGTCGGCAAACTGGCCTCGGCCGCGGCGGACAAGGCTTCGGCCCTGAGCGTCGCGAAAAACCTGCCGGACACCGCCAAGAAGTCCCTGCAACGTCGCTTCGAGCCGCTGCATCGTTTGCTCGATGACAACAACGGCCCGGCCGCTGACCTGACCCCGGCCCTCAGCGCGCTCAACGACCTGCAACTGCAACTGTCCGGTCTGGCCCGTTCCAGTACGCCGGAACAAGCCGCGTTCGAACTGGCGAAAACCCGCATGAGCGGCCAGCGTGATGCGTTGACCAACCTGCGTGCCGCCTCGGGTCGTCTGCCGCGTCCGCTGAGCGTGTGGTTCAACGTGCTGGCCGAAGACTCCTGGCGCCTGGTGCTCAACGATGCCTACCAATACCTGAACGGCCGTTATCAGAACGAGCTGTACAGCGTGTATGGCAAAACCATCAGCAAGCGTTATCCGTTCAGCGCCAGCAGCACCAGCGACGTGGCGATCAGCGACTTCCGCGAGTTCTTCCGCGCTCAGGGCACCGTCGACCGCTTCTTCGACAGCTACCTGCGTCCGTTCGTCAGCGGTGATCCGGGCAACTACCGGATGCGCAGCGTCGACGGTCACAGCCTGCCGGTGTCCAAGGTCTACCTCGATCAGATGGCCGCCGCGCTGACGATTCGTCAGAGCTTCTTCTCGATCAACCCGGCCGAGCCGACCGTGCAGTTCAAGCTTGAGCCGTACACCCTCGACCCGGCGGTCAGCCGTTCCGAGTTCAAGTTCGGCGACAAGACCATGGAATACCGTCACGGCCCGATCCTGCCAATGTCGTTCAAATGGCCGACCGATGCTGAAGACGGCCGCACCAGTCTGGTTATGGACAAAATGGCCGGGCGCCCGATCGGCATCGAGAAGAACTCCGGCCCATGGTCGCTGTTCCGTCTGTTCGACCTGATGCAGACCGAGTACCTGACCGGTCGCGACGTGCTGGTGTTGAAAGCCGATGTGGGTGGCCTGCGCGCCAACTACCTGCTGACCAGCCAACGCACGCCGAACCCGTTCGACATGGGCGTACTGCGCACCTTCCGTATGCCGGTGCAGCTCTGATGCTGGTGGCCAGTGCCTGGCGCAGCGCGGCGCGTACCGACCCGGGCAAGGTGCGGGCGCGCAACGAAGATGCCTTCCTCGACTCGCCACAGCAGGGGCTGTGGGTGGTCGCGGACGGCATGGGCGGTCATCAGGGTGGCGACATCGCCAGCCAGTTGATCGTCGCCAGCCTGGCTGAACTGCCGCAACACGAGGCCTTCGACGAACGCCTCAAAGCCATCCGCCAGTGCCTGCACTGGCTGAACCGGCGCTTGGGGCAGGAGTTGACGGTCACCGCCGGACGTCACGACAGCATCATGGGCAGCACCGTCGTAGCGCTGCTGGTGGAAGGCAATCGCGCGGCCTGCATCTGGGCCGGCGACAGCCGTTGTTATATGTGGCGCGGGCAGCGGCTGTATCAGCTGTCCAAAGACCATTCGCTGCAACAGCAACTGATCGACGAACAGCAAATGAGCGTCGAACAGGCGGCAGCGCATCCGGCGGCTCAGGCATTGACCCGAGCTGTTGGCGCGGCCGAAACACTGACCCTGGATGTACTGGAACTCGAGGTCTATCCGGGCGATGCGTTTTTGCTCTGCAGCGATGGTTTGTACCAAGGCCTGAGCAGCGATGCCCTCGGCACCGCCCTCAGCCTGAGCGCGCCACACGTGGCGCTGGAACGTTTGTTCGACGGCGCCCTGCGGGGCTCCGCTCGCGACAACCTGACTGCCGTGGTGATCCGCCAATGAGCAAAATCGAATCGCCCATCGATGACTTGCTGATGAGCGAAGAACAGGCCAGCAACTTGACCTACTTCGCCTTCGCCAAGGCTAACAACGCTGAACCTTTGCTGGCGCCAACCAAGGCCAGCATCGGTGCACTGCCGGACGTACTTGCTGGCCGTTACCACCTCGAGCGTCTGCTCGGGGCGGGTGGCATGGGCGCCGTTTACCGGGCCAGGGATCTGCTGCACGAACAGTTCGGCGATCCCGACCCTTACATTGCGCTGAAAATCCTCAGCGAAGAATTTGCCGAATCGCCGGACGCCAGTGCCTTGCTCTACAGCGAGTTCGCCCTGACCCGACGCCTGCGCCACGACAACGTTGTGCGCGCGCACACCTTTGAAGTCGACACCGATTGCCAGCGGGCCTTCATCACCATGGAATACATGCGTGGCCTGACCCTGGACAAATTGCTCTGCGAGCGGCCCCTCGGCCTGCCGTGGAAAGAACTGCGCGACATCGTCCTGCCGCTGCTCGACACGTTGGCCTATGCCCACCGTCGCGGCGTGCTGCACGGTGACATGAAACCGAGCAACGTCATGCTCAGCGAAGACGGCCTGCGCCTCTTCGACTTCGGCTTGGGCCAGGCAGAAGAGGGCACCTTGCCCGGTCTGCCGCACCTCAGCCGCGAGCGTTTCAACGCCTGGACCCCGGGCTACGCCGCCCCCGAACTGCTTGAGGGCCAACCGTTGTCGGCCAGCGCAGACGTGTACGGCGTGGCCTGCGTGATCTATGAACTGGCGGGCGGTAAACACCCGTTCCGCCGCTTGCCCTCGACCCAGGCCCGCGACGAGCATCTGGAGCGCGAGCTGCAAGCCCCGCAAAACCTACCGAAACACTGTTGGCCAGCGCTGCAAACGGCGCTGAGCTTTGATCCGGCAGCACGCACCATCACTGCCGACCAATTGCGTGACGCCTTGGGCGCCACTTCGTCCTGGCTACAACGTCTGCGACTTCGGGCGTAACGGATGACATTCGAACAGGGAGCACACGATGTTCAACTCAGCTAACGAAACCCACTTCAGCCTCAAGGTCGAAGACTACGTGGGCGACCTGCAAGTGCTGTCGTTTGTCGGCACCGAAGGCATCAGCCAGCCGTATCGTTTCGACCTCGAACTGGTCAGCGAAAACCCCGATCTGGACCTCGAACAACTGCTGCACAAGCAGGCGTTTCTCGCATTCGATCCACAAGGCTCGGGCATCCACGGCCAGATCTATCGCGTCGCCCAAGGCGATGCCGGCAAGCGTCTGACTCGCTACAAAGTGTCGATGGTGCCGCAACTGCAATACCTGTATCACCGCACCAACCAACGTATTTATCAGCAGATGTCGGCGCCGAAAATCATCGCCCTGATCCTCGAAGAACACGGCATCAAAGGCAACGCCTACAGCTTCCAGCTCAGCCAGCCGTGCCCGGATCGCGACTACTGCGTGCAGTACGACGAAACCGACCTGCATTTCGTCCAGCGCCTGTGCGAAGAGGAAGGCATTCACTACCACTTCCAGCACAGCGAAAAAGGCCACCTGCTGGTGTTCGGCGACGATCAGACCGTGTTCCCCGACCTCGGCCAGCCGACCGCGTACGTGCAAGGCAGCGGCATGGTCGCCGAAGAACCGGTGATCAAAGGCTTCAAACTGCGCTTGGAAACCCGCACCAGCCGCACCACGCGCCGCGACTACGACTTCGAAAAACCGCGCCTGCAAATGGAAGCCGCGTACAAACCCGAAGGCGAGAGCACCGAGCCGGATCTGGAAGACTACGACTACCCGGGCCGCTTCATCGACCGCGCGCGCGGCAAGTTCCTCAGCCAACGTGCCCTCGAGCGTCACCGCGCCGACTACCGCCAGGCCGAAGGTCGCGGCGACCAGACCAAACTGGTCAGCGGCCATTTCATGGAACTGTCCGACCACCCGCGCAGCGAGTGGAACGACCTGTGGCTGCTCACCGAAATCTTCCACGAAGGCAAACAGCCGCAAGTCCTCGAAGAAGGCGTGACCAGCGACACCACCGACAACAAGGACGATTTCCACCAGGGCTACCGCAACACCTTCCTCGCCACCCCGTGGGACGTGTTCTACCGCCCGGCCCTCGAACACCCGAAACCACGCGTCCTCGGCAGCCAGACCGCCATGGTCACCGGCCCCAAAGGCGAAGAAATCCACTGCGACCAATACGGCCGCATCAAAGTGCAATTCCACTGGGACCGCGAAGGCCTCGCCGACGACAAAACCAGCTGCTGGCTGCGCGTCTCCAGCTCCTGGGCCGGCGACCGCTACGGCGCCATCAGCATCCCGCGCATCGGCATGGAAGTCCTCGTCACCTTCCTCGAAGGCGACCCCGACCAGCCCCTCGTCACCGGCTGCCTGTACCACAAGGAAAACCCTGTGCCGTACGCCTTACCGGCGAACAAGACTCGCAGCGTGTTCAAAACCCTCAGCTCACCGGGGGGCGGCGGTTACAACGAACTGCGTATTGAAGACAAGAAAGGTGCCGAGCAGATCTACATCCATGCCCAGCGGGATTGGGATGAGAACGTTGAGCATGACCAGAAGATTCGGGTCGGTAATGAGCGTCATGACACGGTGGTTAAGAACACCTACACCGAGCTGAAGGCTGAGGAACACCGCACCACGATTGCCGACCGCAAGGTTGAAGCGAAGCTGGATGATCATTTGACGGTTGGGCAGAACCAGCATGTGAAGCTGGGGACTGCGCAGCTCACCAGCGTGGGGAAAGAGATTCACCTTAAGGCAGGGGACAAGATTGTTATTGAGGCGGGGACGGAGCTGACCATTCTTGGGGGTGGGAGCTTTATCAAGCTTGATGCTGGCGGCGTGACCGTGGTTGGGCCTGTGATCAAGATCAATGCGGGTGGCTCGGCTGGCTCCGGCACTGGGATCGGGATTAAACCGCCGGTGCTGCCAGGGGCGGCGGATAAGGATAAGGCGGGGAGTTTGATGGATCAGGCGTTGGGGAATACTCCACCTGAGAAGGTTAAGCCGAAGGCTTTTTTTGTGTTTTCTGAGTGATGAGTGTCGTGATGACAACAAACAGGTACGTAAGGCAGATGAAGTGGTTTTCGATTGTTTTGTTGTGCTGGGGGATGACTTCGGGGGCCTTTGCTTCTTCGTCCAGCACCGCCCAATGCCCAAGCGGCAATTTTGGTGATTTCGTCAAAGCCTTTTCATCTGAGCCAGAGATACAGAAAGCCTTTATTGCGTCTCCTGTGAAATATGTTCACGTAACAGCTGATGGGAAAATACCGAAGGTTGTCGAGCGGAGCTTAGGCATGATTGCCGCCGATGAGTTGAAGGTATTGCTTCCGGAAAATGCCGCCGAATCTGATCTCACTATTGAAATCAAAGAGCCTAACAGAGTAGTCGTCCGTGATGAGGCGGGCCATTTTTTGAAGATTTTCGTCTTCAAACACAGTGATTGCTGGGCTCTGAATCGATTGGAGGACTGGGCAATCGATGCGGTCATGGATGTAGTGGTCAACTAATCCCGGACACGACGTTAAGTTTTTTCTCGGCCTGAGCTGGGGCCAGTCCGTTGTTGAATTGGTGCGGTCTAATCCAGTTGTACCGATGCATCAGGTAATGACTGATGTCGCGGTGCGCTTCTTGAGCTGTCATGTAGCCCACGGTCGGTATCCATTCAGTTTTCAAGCTGCGAAACACACGCTCCATCGGCGCGTTATCCCAGCAGTTTCCACGACGGCTCATGCTTTGGCGCATGCGGTAACGCCAGAGCCGTTGGCGAAACTGGCGACTGCCATATTGCGAGCCCTGATCCGAGTGAAACAGAAGCCCTTGAGGCCTGCCACGCTGTTCGTAAGCCATGTCCAACGCCTTGATGACCAGATCCGCATCCGGCTTGTTCGACAGCGCCCAGCCCACCACTCGGCGCGCGTAAAGATCCATAACGACAGCCAGGTAATGCCATTTCCCTTGAGCCCAGATGTAGGTGATGTCGCCACACCAGACCTGATTCGGCGCCGGCACATCAAACTCTCGATTCAATATGTTCGGAATGTCAGGCCGCTCAACCGTCGCTTGTTTGTAGGCATGTGATCCAGGTTGTTTACTGACCAACTCCAGTTCCCGCATCAGGCCTCGCACCTTGAACCGCCCAATTTGCTCGCCGTCTTCCTGCATCATCGACACGATGCTGCGGCTACCGGCGGCGCTTCGACTTTGCGTAAACAGTTCGTTAACCAGGCTGCGCAACCGAAGCCGCTCAACGTCTGGAGTTCGGCGCCTGAGACGATGGGCGTAGTAACACGAACGAGTGACGTCAAAGACTGCGCAAAGCCAATCAACCGGCTCTTGGGGGCTCAGTTGATCAATCAGCGCGTGCGCTCGTGCTCTTCCGACATCAAGAGCGCGGTAGCCTTTTTTAAAATGGATTTCTCCCGCTCAAGTCGAGCGATTCGAGCTTCCAATTCCTGGATTTTCTGTTGCTCTGGCGTCAGCGCTTTACTCTGCGGAGTAACGCCAGTGCGCTCCTGCTGAAGCTGATTAACTCAGCGGCGCAACGCGGACTCAACCACACCAAGCGAGCGGCTGGCTTCGATATGGCTATAGCCTTGATCGAGCACGAGGCCTGCGGCCTCGCGTTTGAATTCAGCGGAAAAAGAACGACGTTGTTTGGTCATCAGACACCTCTATCTGGCGAGCATTCTCGCCTAAATGGGTGTCCGGTTTCATTAGACCACTACATGGAAGAGATCACTCAGTCTGAGAAACTAGCTCCCGGTGAGTTAGAACTCAAAAAAGGCGTCATATTTGACAGGCTCGTTAATAAGGCTTCTCCCGAATCTGGCATCTATTTGTATGCCGCAGTATTGGATAGCTATTTAGATGGTGCACGGAAAGGTTCGGCCCAGGCTGCCGTTGCTGCTGCCGGGATCAGTCTTTCCGGGCAAGCGCCGCGCTTGGAGAATGCCAAGATCCTGGATCTTTTTATTCAGGCATCAACAAGCATTCCAGATGCAGGTTTGGCGCTCTCAAGGTTCTATTGCGATGAGGGTGAATACGACTATGAACGTCCGTGTACCAACCCTGAAAAATCAATAGCTACGCTGGAAAGTGCTGCGCAGCGTGGCTCAACCAAAGCACTTCTTCGACTGGGTGAAGTGTACGAAACGGGCAACGTCGTCCCATCGGATCGACCGCGAGCAATGGCGTGTTATCAAGAAGCTCAAAAAAAAGACCCTGAGTCCAGCAAGCCCTCTGTTGAACGCTTGGCGACCGAAGGCGTCGTCACGAATCATTCAATTCAATGTATTAAAGCAGGAAGCTTCCGATGAGTACTGGGCTACTTGAGCATCTGAATCCATATCGCAGCGGCTACGAGTACGGTCCGCATAAGGGCGAAACGGATGTAAATAACAACGGCAAGAAGGAAATCGACTGTTCAGGTCTTGTTTACCGAATCATGAAAGACGCCGGATATACAATTCCTTACCGCACAACATCGATGCTTAATACTGATCGGGAGCATTTCGATGAGATTCCGGTCGCGAGCGCCCAGCCGGGTGATATTGCACTTTGGATTAATTTTCACGGGCACACGGGGGTTATTGAAAGTCTCAGTACTGCGTTGACGCCAGGGAAATTTTTTGGTTCCCAATCTGCAGGTCCGAAAACAGCCCTTTATGGCCCGGACAGCGGGTATTGGCCAATGCCAGAGAAGGTGCTGCGGCCGAAACCTCAATTTAGGGGGGCGCAACCAGCACCAGAACCTGCGCCGGCTCCCGCGCCTGCAGCCGCTCCAACGGCTCCCGCGCCTTTAATGAATTTTCAATATCCGTTTCGAAAGGCTGATGGCACACAGTTCAAAGATTCGGAGGAAGTTTTTAAAGCCTTGGAAAGCGAAAGTTCCGGAAATTTCTTATTAGGAAATCACGGCTTTTGGCATGGTGGTATTCATATCTCACATAAAACTGCTCCGCAGTGTATGCGAGATGAGCCTATTCGCTGTATTGGCGACGGTGTCGTCGTTGCATACCGTCTGAATGAGGATTACCTAGCCACTGCATTTGAAGCTTAAAATACTACAGAAGCACTAAAGTACTCGAATTCGTTTTGCCTTGTAAGGCATGACTATAAATCACCTCCAAATAAGGAGGTGACTCCCAATGCTAGCAATGAGCTTGTATTTTATAGTCTGTATATGCATTTGTTACCTTATCAGCGATACGCGGATGATCCCGAGCAGTCTGGCACTCCAAAAATAAAAATGGTGGCCAGCGGGTTTAAGGCGCGTAGCGATATTAACGGTGCAGTCGGCTGTGTCGAATATGGTTCGATCTCCGCTGGGACTGAAATTGAAATACTGGAAGAACACCCTGATCATATTCATGCAAAAGGAAAACTTATTAAGGGTAGTGTAGGAGGGCGTACACCAGGGCAAGATTTTTGGTTCGCCTACAAACAAAACGGTATTGCTTACCCACGAGGTGATGGAAGTGCGAGTTGGAGCGCCATAACTGCGCCAGAGAGGAAGAAGCCAGATTATTGGAAGGGTAAAGTCAGAGCTGTAGTTACCGGGACAGGACTTACTCTGCGGGCAGCGCCCTCGCCGCAAAGTCACGGCACTTTAGCCGGGGCTGCAATTAGACAAATAAATAGTCTGGGACAAAATGAAGACTTAGTGCTTTGTACAAATAGCGTAATAGAATTTGATAGCGGTAAAGTTTTTAGCCTGAAGATTGGCTCTAAGCTTTACAAAATGGCGGAATGTTCCTTTGTTCCGAGCACTTCCGGTGCTACAACCGGTTTGAAAAGCCATTCTACTCCTGTCCCAGCAACTTTTTGGGCCTGTGTTGAAAAGCCTTATGTTCAATTGCAGGGGTTGGTTCCTACGGAGTTTGATAAGGTTGTGCCGATGGACACGGCAATTAAGGCAGGTGACACAATCGGTTTTATTGGTTTAAATGAAACATTGGCAGGTCCTGATGGAGGGGTTTCCAGAAACTATCAAGTTCATGTGGAAATTTTTTCATCAGATCCGAGAATTGAGGATTTTCTGAAAAATAAGGCATCTGTGAAGCAAGGCAAGCAATACTTGAACTTGCCACCGAATACGACTTTAAAAAGTAAGCCTCCTCTAACCGGAATTGTGACAATTTCGAATGAAAATTTTGTGGAGCTTGGGAAAACTGTTCTCTATAAGGACACTGAAGAATGGTACGAAGTAACCGTAATTGATAATTCAGAAAACAAATCGGGTTTGCTCAAAAAAGAAGGGGCGGAGCTTCTTGGTCAGCACGACTGGGAAAAACTAGGCTTTCGCATCGTTAAGGAATCAAATTCAAATTCTGATGGTTTTCTGGATCCTGATGATATGCCGGAGTTCTTCCAGATCTTATATAAGGACTTGGATAGATTTGGTAATAAAGATCAAAAAGTTACTCCCGAAGATTTTCCGGTTGCACTTAAGAATAGGGAGTTCAGGGATCATTGGTCAAAGCTCATTGCATATCACCCTACGGAGTGGAAATCTAAGTCGGACTCTGCCAAATGGGCGCGGTTGGATACGTTGCTAGAAAATTACCCATCTGTTCTAAAACACGAAAAAGAACGAATAGATAGTTTAATATTTTGGGATGATCCAGCTATACAATCTAAAGGGGTAGGCGATGGAGTTGTATGGCATTTTCATCCAATCGCGCTCATTGGGAATATGATGCCATCGTCCGGCAGTAATGTCTGCAAAAAGTGTGGCAGTAATATAGCGTTAACAAATGCATTGATGCGGAGTATTTGCCCATCCTCCGTAACGGATACTTTTGTAAGTGAGTTTGTCATGGTGGCGAACGAGCTTTTCCCTAAGTATGGAGTAAATACCTGTGCTCAGGTATTTCATATAATGGGGCAGGGTAAGCACGAGACTTTTCAATTTTCTGCGTTTAGGGAAAGTTTAAATTACACTCGTCGTAGCTACACAGCCGAGAAACTATATAGAATGGCGCCGACCGCTATTAATGATGGTTTTGCAAGGCTGGGGATGTCACTAACCAGAGAAGAGAAGCTTGAGTATATAGATCAGCATCTGATTGCAAACGATCCAGCGTATGGTAAACATAGCTTTGGTAGCAATCAGTACCCTCATAACGACTATAGGGGGCGAGGCCTTCTTCATTTGACCCACTATGCTAACTATCGTGAATGTGCTGTAGCGATAGGTGTGAATATCGATGCTAATCCGAACCTGGTACAGGACAATATGAGGGTTGCATTAGAGTCTGGTCTATGGTTTTGGAAGGCGAAAGGTATTGGTTCACTTGCGGATGCAAGTTCACCTGATGTAGATGCGAAGATTAAATCTGTGACTAGGATTATCAACTCTGGGCTGAAAGAACTTGATCAGCGAGAGAAGTTTACTAAAGAAGTTGCTGAGAAATTCAAGGTTGTGTTCGGGGGCTGTTCGTTATGAAGCGCTTATGTAAATTTTCATTGTTAGTTTCATTTTGCCTGTCTTCGGTGGCTTCGCTAGCTTGCGAGGTCCCTGAGAGTAAAGTGTACCATTCGATCCCGACAAAAGACGGTGCGATTGTTTTTGATCTCGTTCCTATAGAGGATGAGGCGAGCAGTGAAGATTCGAACAATCAAGTGGGTATTGATGTTAACTATGTTGATTGTTTGAGTAAATCTAAGAAGCTCGTTGGGCAGTTGCCGTATTTGGCAGATACAGGAAAAGTCCGCTCGGCATTTTTTTCTGATGTTAAAGGTAGTTCCGAGAAAGAGCTTTTTGTAATACACAGTGTGGGAATACATTCAGACACCGGAGTTAGATATTCTGGTGAGTATTATAGTGTGCATGTTTACAAAAAGAGCGAGAGTGGTTATTCAAGGGATGAGCGAGTCCCCAAATATTTTGGTGAGGGTGGCGATATATTGGCAGACGATTACCAGAATCTAATGTATGAATTTCCTTACAAGGATCAATTGTCTGTTAGTAATAAACTTGCGACTCCAGCGTTTTCTAAATGGAATGAAGGTGTGCCGGTTCAGCTGACAATAAATAAAAAAGCTAAAATTTATAGCTCTCCAGTTTTTGACGATGTCACTCGTATGTATTTGGTTTCCGGGGATAGGGTTCAGCAGGAGGCTGTTGAGGCTGGCTGGCTTTCGATTATGTTTAAAACACCGAAAGGCAAAGAAATACGCGGATGGATCTTGTGTGGCGATGCGGGTGGATGTTGATGTCGTCGAGCATTGGCAAAGAGGGTAACAAATGAAGCGGCGGATAAATGAACGCCCCAAGCGTCTCGCAACCCGCTTTGCGAAGTTAAATGCCTGATAGCGTGAATCAATGAAAAATATATATTCGCTCCCTAGCTTTTTACCGTTAGCCTTTTTGCTTTTCAGTTCGGTGGCATTTTCTGCGAGTTTCGACTGTGGCAAAGCTTCAACGGACGTAGAAAGGAAAATTTGTCGTTCTCCTTCCTTGTCCGCAATGGATGAAAAGCTAAGTGAAGTCTTCAAGTCGATAAAAAGTCGGCGGGTTTTTCAATTAATCGAAAGTGACTGGCTTGAGTCAGAGCGTAATTCTTGTGAGTCAGTCGAGTGTTTAGAGGAAGCTTATGTTCAGCAGATAAGCTTTCTCACACCCGTTTCTATTGCGCCTAGGCCGACTCAGAAAGATATTAAGTTAATGTTGGGTGATAAGCCCTACACACAGTTTGAACGCTCATGGAAGGTCATTGATTTAGCATGGCTTCCCAATGAAAAAGGGGCTGTCGAACGATTTGTGATCTCAGCTGAAACAATTTCAGGCATGTTGCATGTCATCGTGTTTGAAGGGCATTTTGATGCGGCGATGATTGCGTACCGGGGTAATCTATATGAGTACGTTGATCGCAACGACAGGCCGGTATTGCACACGATTGCGAAAGATATCGGTTTTGATGGTGCTCTGAGTTTGGGTTCAAACGACGAAGGGAAAAGGTTTGCGGGAATCTTTGATGGGGCGTTTTACTATCGACAGCAACTCTCTAAGAATCAGCTGCGGGGGATGGTTTATAAGCTCGGTTCAAAATCTCCGCCATTGGAAAGCAGTCTGCTGTTCCAGCAGTGGCCAAATACTGATGAAAATGCTGTTAGTGGTTTGACATTCGGTTGGGGTGGTGAGTATGGAAAATTGCAAGCGTACTACTCGCACACCTCAGGGTATGAAACGATAGCGCAGGCTGGTCGGCCCGAGGCCGGTTGGAATATATATGCTCCGATTTGGAGCAAGTCACGGCCGACGTTTTATTTCAAGAATGGTGATGAAACTATTTGGCGTGCCAATGTTGCGGATAAGACGTTAACAAAAATTGCGAAGGCTAGTGATGAAGGAATGATCCAAAATCCTACCCCTGTCGATATTAATGGGCGCGAAGCAGTCGTTTATCTGAATGGATCTACTCTGAAAATGGCTATCTCCCTTGAAGAATAAGCACGACTTAAAAATACACTTTCGCAAGATATTGTTGGAATTTGCCTTGAGTAAATATCTTATTCCGGTGCTGCCCGCCGTGCTGATTGGTGGTTTATCTCTGTTGGGGGGACATGCATTTGCTGACGATGCATGTGTCGATATCACTACGAACTCTCAGAGGGAAAGATGTTCTGTGAGTGCCAAGGTTGCTGCAGATAAGCAGTTGAATACCAGTTATCAAGAACTGATGGTTCGGCTCGAAGGTGGATATCAGACCGATCCAGTTCTTGCGGCGAGCCAAAAGGCAACGGTTCAGGAGGCTCAGCGCGCCTGGATCAAACTGCGCGATACCGATTGCCAGGTCGATGCGTTGGAGACGGAACCGGACTCTTCGGCGCATGTGGCAGCGGTGAACAATTGCATCGCCAGTATGAGTCGTGACCGTTCAGTGTTTTTGGACAATATCGCGTCCGATACCGGGAGTGGCCCGACATTTGGACGTGGCTCGTGCCCTACGCAAGACTTTGGACAGTTTCTTCCAGCGTTCTCCGCTAATGCCGAATCGCAGAAGCGACTAACTGCGCAGGCCGTGAAGCTGCTGGTATTAAAGGGGACGTCGGATATAGGGCGGATTGTGACCTACGTTACTGCGGAGGTGGGACGCGATATGGCGTTTCCCTTAATGGTGGCCGTGCCCGATGGGAAAGTGGAAGGAATAGAGATCGAGAAGGTGGATGACCGCCACGTTAACGTTGTGGATAAACGCGCCGGCAACAGCAATATCAAGATTTTCAACTTTTCGCGGAAGTCATGCTGGACGCTTGATGGGGTTGAGGACTGGTCGATTCCTGATAAAGAGCTTTCTGTAGCCAGTACGCGGAAAATGAGTCGTGCGGAGAATTTCTGTTGGCAGCGCGGACAAGGATTTGCTGGCTTGGGCGGCCTTGAGCAATACCGACTGACAGGAGAACTTTTTGAGGCGACTTTGGAAAATTACCTGTGCGCGGCCGCTTCAGGCGATCCTATATCTAGTTCGGCTGCGGCCGGGTTAAGTCTGTCGGGTATGGCCCCGCAATTGGAATACGGCAAAGTTGAGGCTCTTTTCAAGGCAGCAGCCGTTGATTCGCCGAGCGGTGCTGAGTCGTTGGCTGGCTTCTATTGTTTTGGCAATGAATTGGCCGGTTCAGGACCCTGCCAGCGCCCGCTGGACGTTGAAAAAGAGTTGATTCGTGCTACCACCATGGGATCAACGCATGCATTCGTTTCGTTAGGCGATTATTGGAAAAGCGGCGATCTAGGAAAGAAAGATACTCCTCGCGCCTTGGCCTGTTATCAGCTTGCTGCCGACAAAGGTAACGACTCGGGCATCAATGCGATTAAGCGACTTCAGTCCGAAGTGGCCGAACCGATAGTGGCCAGCAGCTGCTTTTAGTGCGGTTAAGTGAAGAAGGGCGTTTACAGCGCCCGGCGCCTTTTCACCTCGATGTGATCAAACGCGTTCCGCCATCATGGCTAACGCGTTTTCATATGCGCTGAGCCAGAATCCGCAGCGCTTAAACGTTTAATACTTGAGCATCTGACGACCGCGATTTTCCTTTAAACTCCCCACCCCCAAGGAACGCGCTCAGGACACGGAATGCCAGCCCCCTCGACCTCGCTTCGCCCAGCGCTAGTGCTCTGGCTATACGCCGCTGCGATCGTGCACATACTCGCCGGTCTCACCCTGACCTGGGCCGGGCATTCCGGTCTACTCGATGGCTACCTGCAAGTCCTCGAACTTTCGTTCTGGGGCGCCGATGCGGTACCTGCTGCCGGCCACGAACAACAAGTCTGGTGGCTCGCGCTGTTCGGCGCGACGCTGCAAAGTTATTCGTTGTACATGCTCGCGTTGGTGCACCTGGGCAATCGCTTGAAAACCCCGGCAGTCTGGGGCTGGTTGAGCGCCGGCATCCTGTTATGGGCGCCGCAGGACATGTGGCTCTCAGCGCAACAACAGGTTTGGTCGCATCTATGGCTAGATGGTTTTGCATTGCTGGTGTTGTTGCCGCCACTGTTTTGGCTGTATCGGCATGACCGCCGGAAATCTCCTTCAGTAAAGACTCCGAGCCAACCCAACCCGTTTGCCGGCGGCGCTTTCAAACGCGTGCTGATCACTGGCGGCACCGGATTTATCGGCGAAGCCTTGGTCAACCAAATGCTCGACGCCGGCCATTCGGTCAGCGTACTGACGCGCGATCCGTTGAGCGCGGCCAATCTATTCAACGGCCGCGTCCGCTGTGTGCATTCACTCAGCGAACTCAGCCACGACGACACCTTCGACGTAGTGATAAATCTCGCCGGCGCACCGGTCGCCGGTCCACGCTGGACTGCCAAACGTCAGGCGCAACTGCTCGCCAGCCGAGTCGGCACCACCGAAACCCTGATGACCTGGCTGAAGAACGCCAAGCACAAACCCGCGCTGTGGATTCAGGCCTCGGCCATCGGTTTCTACGGCGTGCGCGATGCCAGCGAAAGCCTCGATGAACGGGCGAGCAAGGGTGACGGCTTCATGGCCGAACTCTGTGCGCGTTGGGAAGCCACCGCGCAACCGGCTACGGAATTTGGCGTGCGTCAGGTGGTGCTGCGTCTTGGCGTGGTCTTCGGCCCCGGCGGTGCGTTGACGCCGTTGCTGCTGCCGTTCCGCCTGGGTTTCGGCGGGCGCATGGGTGACGGTCAGCAGATCATGAGCTGGGTGCATCGTGACGATGTGCTTCAGGTGATCGCGCGGGCTTTCAACGACGACACTCTGCGTGGCACCTACAACATGGTCGCGCCCGAAACGGTCAGTCAGGCCGCGTTCGCCGAGCAGGCCGGCAAGGTCCTCAAGCGTCCGGTGTGGTTCCACGTTCCCGCCGCGCCAGTGCGTGCAATGGCGGGGGAGATGGCGCAGCTGTTTTTCGATGGTCAGCGTGTGGTGCCGCAGCGTTTGACCGAGGCCGGCTACACATTCCGCTACCCAACCCTCGACGCCGCTCTGCGCGATCTGACCTGAGGCTCGTCCATGAGCAAGCCGTTGATGTACCTGCTGGCCGGCAACGGTAGCGCTGCCGATTGGTGGGACGACGCGCTGCCGCACTTCCAGCGCTACGACGTGGTGCCGCTGGAGTTGCCGGGCTTCGGCGCCAACCCGCAGCCACCCTGCGAGGATCTGGCGGACTACGCGCAGACCTTGCTGGCGATGACGGAGCAGGGCAGCGCGATCATGGCGGTCGGGGTCAATGCGTTGCTGGTGCTGCACGCGTTACAACGTCGGCCTGGACACTTTTCCCGCAGCGTTTTGTTGGCGCCGGTGGGGGCGTTTCTCTGGCAGCGGCGGTTGCCGGCGCTGATGTCGCCACTGCCGATTCGTAAAACCATCCACTGGCTGCTGTCGAACAAACCCACGCTGTTCGCGCGCAAGTTTTCCAACCAGACCTGGACGCCCGCGCAGTACCAGCGCATGGGCGCCGGCTATGCGCGCTGCCGTGCGTTTGTGCCGCACTGGGATCTGATTCGCGCCGATACCGCACTGCCGCTGCTGGAGTGGATCACCGATCCGGTCGAGCTGGTTTGGGGCGATCAGGACGCTGTGCTCGGTATCGAGCAAGCGGCGGCATGGTCGGCGATTCTAGCCCGCGCTGATCTGACCATCAGCCTCAAACCCGGCTGGGGTCATTACCCGTGGATCGACTCGCCCGCGCAGTTCGCGCAGTGGCTGGAGTCGGGCGAGCGCGGGTTTGTCGCGCACACCAAGGGCGGTCGTTTGCGCCTGGCTAAACTGGCGCGACAAGCGGTGCCGGCAGCGCTGACGCTCAACGATTGCGCCGATCCGCGTCTACCAGCATTTCTCGCCGCCCAACCCGACGTGACCTGGGCGGTGCGCTCCTCCAGTTATGGCGAAGATCAGGCTGATTCGGCGAATGCCGGTTTGAGCACAACCTATCTGCGCGAGCCGACTGCCAACGTGCCAACACGCATCGCCGAACTGACGGCCGAAGGCGTCGAGGAAGTGGTGGTGCAGCGCTTCATCACGCCTGTAGTTTCCGGGATCGCTTTTGTGCGCCATCTCTCGGTAGAACTTGAGTGGGTTGAAGGCCATCTCGAATCGCTCGCCGACGGTCAAGTCAGCCCCTCGCGGGCAACGCTTTCGCGGCTCGGCGATGCGTGGCGCAGCGGCACATTCACGCCGTCCCACGGCTTGACCGAAGACCTGCTATGGCGCTTTCTGCAAGACGTGTTGCGCGTGTTCCACTACGTGCCCGGGGACGTCGAATGGGCCTGGGACGGCGCGCAATTGTGGCTGCTGCAATACCGGCCGATCAGCGACTACGGCTGGCGCCGGCACCTGACCGCCGCGAACATCGCCGAGATCCTGCCGCCGCAACCGAGCGTACTGGTGGAATACGCTCAACGCCGCGCGGCAGCGAGTATCCCGGCGATCATGGCGCGTTGGGATGCACGGGTGCCTTCGAATGAACATCCCCACAATGACTTGCGTCGATGGAGTTATAGCGTGAAAGGATTTTCGGTTCTTCTCGGCAGCTTGATATTGGCTGCCGCGTCCATGGCATTCGCAGCCGATCCAACCTTCAAGGATTACACCGTCACGCCAGTTTTCACCGGCCCCAACCATAAGCTGGTGCTGCAAGAAAACAGCAGCCCAATGATGGATCAGGCACGGGTGCAAGCCCTGAAAGGCAAGGTCAACTTCGCCGGCCATTACATCCTGCACAGGCTCGGCTGTGGCGGCAGCGCCATTTGCGGCGAAGTGCTGGACGCTCAGACTGGGGAAGTCGTTGGCGGTCTGCCGAATGCTTACGACGGCAGCACCTTCGGCATGGTTTACCAGCCCGACAGCCGCTTGATCATCGTGTCCGGCATCACGCTCGACGGCGAAGAAGATGCCCAAGGGAATGCTTTGGAAAGTGGTAACCGGGACCGTTACTACGAATTTGTGAACAATGAATTCCGGCTGCTGAGCATGACCGACGTGGAATCGTCGCCGATAGATGAGGAGTGAGTGGATGAATCGTCTTCTCGCGGGCAGCCTTAAGTGGTTGATGATTGTCATGAGCCTGACAGCTTCAGCCAATGCCTTGTCTGAAAATATTCAGATCGTGGGGGTTGGCGGGCACTTAGTGACATTGAAGGACAAGACATGGGGCAGGCCTGCTGCGGAGGCGGCGGTTGCCTCGTTTACCGCCAATGGAAAAACGTTTCCCCTCTATGTACCCGCGGTGGGTACTGAAACGCATGAGGCTTGGTTAAGTCCCGACAAGAAAACATTGCTCCTCCTTCAGACTCTGTATGGCGTTGTCATTGGCCAGGAGGGTGAAGAAATCCCAACAGAGGAAACTGGTTGCGGGGTCATTTCGATGGAGACCGGTTGCGTGCTCAGTCAGCCTGCAGCCAGGTTTTGCTACGGCAAGTGGGAGGGCAATCGGTGGACTTCCGGGGAAGAGGATGCGCCTGACCTCGTCCTGCAGACGCCGTCTCCAAAGGACTTATTGAAGCAGGTCTCAAATATTGAGATGCCGCAATCTCGCGTGGAAGAACTCGCATTCAATCTTCGCACTATAAGTCCAGAGTCCTATATGGCTTGTCACCCACCAGCGCGCAATGTTCAAGCTTTTAACGACTTGGCCTTCTATTTGGCCGAGGGCGGTAGAGATGAGTTGGCGCTGAAGTTTTATCGCGGCGTTGAGGCCGTTGGTAAACGCACGGTGCTGATGTTCAACATCGCCGATTCACTCTGGCGCCTCGATCGTACAGACGAAGCGCAACGCTATTACAGTCAGTACCGCGACGCGATGAGCGCCGACGGCAAGGCGCAGAAAGTTCCGCAACGAGTCATTGAGCGAACTGCACATCAAGGAATGAAAAATTGAACAGGATTGTCCGCTTTATCGCGTTACCTCTTGGGATGCTATGCGCGTTATATGCGCACGCCGAGGACGAATGCGAAGTCATTACCTCTAGCTTGGAATTTAATCAATGCGTGGCGGCCGAACTTAAGCGGGCCGACGCCAACCTCAATGCCAGCTACAAAAAGCTGATGGCAAGGTTTGAGGTTCAGCAAAAACGCGACCCTGAACAGGGCAAGGCTTTCATGGCCATCGCCAGAGAGTCACAGCGTGCGTGGATCAAGTTGCGCGATACCACATGCCCGCTCGAAGCCACGGATATCGACCCTGATACGGCGCTTCACTCTACAACCGTCGATAGCTGCATCATCAGAATGAGCCTGGAACGCGCGGCATATCTGGACAGGATCGTGGCAGATGACTCGGGTGATGTGGTTGATATGAATAAGGTGTCCAGATCCGGCGCGAAGCGTTACCAGGATGTAGTCGCGCGCTATCTCTACTCGTTCGACAACCCATGCTTGACGGTCCAAATTCTCGCGCCTGACGGTGGATGGCGAGTGTTGTCATTGACGCGGTTCTGCAGTTTTGACGGCAAGTCATTCCAGTCCGGTTACGCCGATGCTGGATTCGAGGCCCCTGTATTTACAGATGACGGTCTGCACCTGACGTTAAGCACTACGGAGCTTCGCGCGCCCGGTGAGAAGCGTCGCGCCTGTGTGATTCCGATCAAGAACGAGCAAATAAAAGCGCTGAAATGTGGCGAACCTGAGTCATCGTGATGCCCTCGCGCTAGTTATTGAAGATTGATCAATTCGTCGATCGACAAGGAAGTAATGGAAGTGAACAGGTTTTCAAGTTGTGTGTGCTTGCTCGCATCGATCATCGGTTTTACCGCGCAAACGGCAACGGCGGATGACCTGCAAACCATCAAGCAAATGCATCCGCCGGTGGTGGCAACGGTGGGCGGGCAGAAGATCACCGTGTTGTTCTTGAAGAACACACTCAAAGGTCAGACGACAGGCGCCTACGTTCCCGGTGGGGAGGTTTTCTACACGACAATGAGTGCCACGAGGCCAGAACTCTCGTTTGTGGCGCCGCTCGTGGGTGATGAAGTCGCATCGGTGTTTTTTTTCGAACGCAAATTCCCTGAGCGAGCGGGGAAGTCCCTTTACGTGCTCATGAGGCAAAAAGAGGCAAACGGTGGTTTCGAAGGCTACACCTATTGGACGCTGGAACTGCCACTCATCAAGCAGGGCGAACAGTTGTCGTTGCGGTTTTTTCGCGGTGATCCACCAGACCCCGAATTGCAGGATTGCCGAGACGGCCGAGACCTTGAAAACGGCGTCGATGTTGTGTGTGCCTACAAGGATGCAACTAGTATCAAAAAGCGTCTGGCAGACCTTGATGCAAAAATCATTGCCGATTCGAAACTGCAACAGGAGATCCGCCAGAAAGCGTTAAAGATCGACGGTGAAGTGTGTCCCTCGCCCGACTTTTCAACATTCCTCTCAGCCTTCTCTGAACGCGCGGAGTTGCAGAAAGCCTTCGTCCTACAGCCGCTGAAAATGGTCACAACCGTGGCCGGCGACCCCGAGCCCGAGATGCAAAAAAACAGTCTCAGCGGTGATCAGCTCAAGTTCCCAATAATCCCGGATCTGGCGAAGCGAGAGGCCCAGGGCCTGACGTTGACCGTAAAGGAAGAGCAGGGTGATCACGCCGTCGCCATCCTGCAGAAACCGGATACCGATTATGTATTCGAGTATCGGTTTGTTCGTGGGCAATGCTGGTGGCTTGAAGAAGTGATGGATTACTCGCTTTGAAACAGGTGGCAAGTTGAAAAGATTAGGCTTGATCGCGTTATTGCTGTGTTCTTTCTCTGTGGGGGCAGGGCCGATGTTCCCGTCACTCGAGTCTTGCATGGCCGCCGACAGCGACTGTGCGCTGGCGCTGAAAGACGATTTCCTTGTAGACGCTAAGTCCGGGCAAAGTCTCTCCGAAAGGCCGGTATCGGCCGGAGCGATGAGTGTTTTCTGGCTGTATCGAGATGGTGAGCGCTACATCCTGGAGGAGGAAAACTCATCAAAGGCGAAGTCGCGTCGCTGGCTGGTATTCACCTACGACAGCGGAAAAGTGGTGCTCGACGGCGCTTATGTTTTCTCGATCGACATTGATATGAACACCGGGCCCTATTGGCATGGCTACGACTGCCGAGGTGATGCCAAGCCGTTCGCCGTGCCCACGAAAGATCCGTTCAATGAAGTCGCTTTGGAGGAGTTGTGCGGGGAGGCCGAAGGCTGGGTCGTCTCGGGTCGGGATACCGAGGTGCCGGTGTCTGCCAAAGGGTTGGCCGTCAGTGTTCCCGTTTACCACGCCCGCAACCGTGACGGTTCAGCGACGTACCTGTTTACTGAAAGTGATGTTCCGGATCTTTCGAAGCTGGTGTGTTTGTCCAATTGCGCCGATGTCACTCAAATACCAGAACGCGTCTCGCAAGAAACAGCCCCATTGCAGGGCGGGCAGGATGGAACGTTGTGTTCAGATGACGAAGACATTTACTTCATTTGCCCGTTGGAGGGTGGTAAGACGGTTTCCGTTTGTGCACGGGGAAACAGCAAGCCCACGGCCGGTTTTGTTCAGTACCGTTACGGCGTGCCGAGCAAAATAGAGATGATCTATCCGAAGACGGCTTTGCCGCCCAAGGGCAAATTCTTTGTCGTGAACGCTTCGGAAGGCAGCGTGAACTTGAACATCATCAAGTTCAAAAACGGTGCTTATACCTACCTCGTTAATCAAGCCTTTCTGAGTTATCTGACGGTGCTCAGGGACGACAAGGCAGTGTTCCGGCAGTATTGCGGTGAGGGAGGGAATGCCTACATAAACCGGGCGGCGCTCCAGGGCTTGGAAGCGCGCCCAAAAAGCGCAGAGGACTTTCGCTAGTTTTTGTTATCGAGATGTCTAGTCCTGAAATAGGTTTACACCTGTTTCAACCTCAAAACGCCCGATGCACCGCATCGGGCGTTTTGTATTTCAGCGACAGATGAGGCCGCTCGTTGTTATAGATCTGCACCGACTCGTCCACCATCCGGATGGCATCTGCAAAATCTTTGGGCCGATGCAGCATTAACTCGTTTTTCAAAATTCCATTCACACGCTCAGCCAATGCATTTTGGTAGCAGTCGTAGCCATCGGTCATTGAGCAGGTGATGCCGTACTTGGCATGCAGCCGCTGATAAAGCTCGGAGCAGTATTGAACGCCTCTGTCCGAGTGGTGCACCAAGTGTTGTTCCGTTGTCCGCTGCTTCAGGGCTTTGTTGAACGCCTGGATCACCGATTCGGTGTGCAAGCTTTCATGGACATGGTGACCCACGATTTTTCGAGAGTACGCATCGGTGATCAAACTCAGATAAGCCACACCCGTTTGCGTTGGTAAGTAGGTGATGTCCGCAACCCATACTTGCTCTGGTGCCTTGGCGACTACCTGAATCGGCCCATCTTTGAGCAGGTTTGGATGCCGGCGAAAGCGATGATGACTGTCTGTTGTTTTGTGATAGGCCCGCCTGCGAGGAACCAGTTCGCGCCGATCTCGCAAGATATTGAATAAACGGTCTCGACCAACCTTTACGGACATTTCTGGCTCAGTGCGCATTAGATTGTGAAGTTTTCGGGTGCCAAGGCGCGGTTGCCTGAGTCGCTTTTCCCTCACGAATCCCATCACTTCCTGAGCATGACGGGCCCGGGCATCACACGCCCGGTTGCGCTTGTAATAAGCCTGACGGGAAATCCCCATGAATTGGCAAGCCCGACTAATGCTCAGGCCTTGGATCTGCTCTTGGGAGAGGACTTGCCGGATCGCTTTTTTACGACAGAAACACCGAAGTCGTTCTTCAAAACATCAACGACGGCTTCGAAAAACTGAGCTTTCTGGTTGGCTTGGGCAAGCTTTTCTTCAAGCTCTTTGATTCGCTGTTCGGGTGTCAGCGGTTTATCGGGCTTATCCATGGAACGGGGTCTCTTGGAGCGAATGGACGCGCCTTGACTCCAGTCCTGCCGACCATGCCTGCGTAACCAGTTCAGTACGGTCGTTTTACCCTGAATGCCATAACGCTCTTGAGCCTCTTTATAACTCAGCTCACCTTTTTCGACTTGATCGACGACCGACAATTTAAAGGTCAGCGTGTAATCACGCTGACTGCGCCTTTCTCCCGTATTCATTACTCCCTCCTGAGAATGGGTCAGAAGGTGTAAACCTTATTCAGGACGGGACAAGATTTAGAAAAGGGGACTTAACGTCCCCTTTTTTCCATCCGCAAATCTCGCTACGACTTGGCCGCCACGCTTCGCACTTCAATCTGGTCGAGCGTCCCTTCCACCATCAATCTCACCCCGTCCGCCATTCTGCTCAGGGCCAGTGCCACCGAGCGGCGGGAGCCGTGGAGGTCGTCGGCGAGGTCGCAGGCGATGACGCTGATGGACAGGAGGTCTTCGGAGGCGTTGGCCATGAGGGCTTCGGCGTCGGTGCCGGGAGAGAGTTTGAAGAGGCCGTTTTCACGTTTGGGATGTGGTTCTACGGCTGGTTTGAAATGGTGGTCGAGGGCGCGTTCGGCGGCTTCGTGGAATTTCTTTGATTCCAGAGATTCGTAGGGCGAAATATCCGGGTTTTCTGGTGGATTGGGTGTTGGTTTGATCATGGTGCAGCTTCCTGAAGTTGTGAGGCCGACACCAATTCGCTTTGCACTTCGAATAGGTGGCAGCTGTGCGTTGGTGTGCAAGACCGGTTCAGGAACCCGGCAGACCCGAAGGTCTCCGACGCACAGCCGCCATAACGATTCGCGAGCATAGGAAAACACTCGGCGAAATGCCACCAGCGATTGTGCACCTGAACCGGACTTGCACGTCCGTATCGCCGATTTTGCGGCGACACACAGAGCCTATCCACATCGCACCAACTCGCCTAGTTCATGGACAGCCCCGCACTTTGCAGGAAATTTCCCATAGATTCGCGGGCCGGAAGATCAAAAGATCGCAGGCTTCGCCAGCTCCTACAGGTATGTGTTTCAGCAGGTGTAGGAAAGGTGAGTGGTGAGACGCGGAGCGTCTCGGGAGGCATTCCCACGCGGAGCGGGGGAACGATCAGGGGGGAGCGTTGAATCGTGACTTAGTGGTCATCGTGCGGGAATTGGTCCGCATCCTCTTCCAACAGCGTCAGATACTGGCGTTATCGTCCGAATCCCTTACACTGCCCCAGCCGTTCATTTTCCTTTTGAGGCTGTGCGCATGAAATTTCGTTTTCTTCTGTGGATGCTGGGTCTGTTGATGGGTAAGGCCAGCCGGACAAATCCTGCGTTCCAGCAGCAGTTGGGTGACAAGGATCTGGTGTTTCAGATGCAGACCCTGGACGGGAAGGTGGCGCGGCATTTTGTGGTCAAGGATCAGCGCATCACCAGCAAGTCTGGCGTGGTGGCAGAGCCGGCGTTTGCGATTGCCTTTAAAGATGCGGCGTATGGTTTTGCCACGATGCAGGCGAAGAACAAGCAGTTGGCGTTCATGCAGGGGATTCAGGACAAGTCGATCCAGATCAAGGGAAATCCGGCGCTGGTGATGTGGTTTCAGGGGTTGATGAAGTATTTGAAGCCGAGGAAGGCTAAGCCTAAGGCTTGAGCCTTTGGTGGCGCGGAGCGTCACGGGATGCATTCCCACGCGGAGCGTGGGGACGATCGGGGCGGTCTGGTAGACCGAGTTGGATTCTTCGCGAGCAGGCTCGCTCCCACAGGGATTTTGGTAATCCTGGGGGAGCGGGCCTGTTTGCGTTTAGGCCTGGCTGAACTGCGAGGCCAGTTCGCGTAGGAGGACTTCGGCTTCGAGGACTTTGCTGACGACGTCGTTGGCTTTTTCGCGGGTCAGGCCGACACGCTCCAGCAGCGCGTCGGGGATGTCTTCATCCGGCCCGGACCCAATGCCACGGCTGCGCAGCAGGCGCACGGCCAGGCAGACGAGGTTCGGGTATTCGGCATAGGCGCCGTCGTAGCTCGGGTCGTGCTGGAAGCGCAGGGCGGTCGCCAACTCATCCGGCATGTCCCAGTAGCGCATCAGCCATGAGCCGATCTGTTCGCGGCTGATACCCAGCAAGTGTTGCTCGATGTAGCTGTGGCACAGGTGCGGGTTGACCTCCAGGTGGCGGCAGATCAGCGAGAAGTGCGGCGGGAACACGTGGGCCAGCAGCAGGTAACCGAAGTTGTGCAGCAGGCCAGCCAGATACGTCAGGCCGGCTTCCGGGCGCTGGGCACGCGGCATGGCGCGGGTCAGGCCTTCGATGACGGCGGCGGTGTAGATCGACTGCTGCCAGTACGGCGTGGTGTGTTGCGGATGATCTTTCGGCAGGCTCAGGGTCTTGCCGAGGGCCAGGCCCAGCGCGAGGTTGATCACTAGGTCGAAGCCGAGCACGCGGACGATCGCGTCTTCCACCGAACGGATCTTGCCCGGCGACGCGTAGTACGGCGACGCCGCCCAGCTCACTACTTGCGCGGCCAGCGCCGGGTCGGTTTCGACCACGCCGGTGATGTCGTCGATGGTGGCGTTGGGGTCGACGCGCAGCTTGATGATTTTTTGTGCGGTTTCGGCCAGCGGCGGGATCTCGATGGTCGCTTCCAGGCGCTGCTGAATCCGGCGTGCAGTGAACGCTTGCACGGCCTGGGTGATTTCCTCGCGGTCATCGTCCGGGCGATCAAGGTTAGGACGGATGCTGCTCAGGGCTTCGCCGAAGTTGGCGGCGCTGGCTTTGGTTAGCATGGTCTTGAAGGCTTCGCTGGCGATTTCCAGCAGCACGCCCGGCTCGCCGGAGTTGATCAGCAGCTTCGGTTCGCGCAGCAGGCTTTCTTCGTAGAGGCACGGCGAACTGGTCAGCGCCGGCAGGCCCGGCAGCAGGCTCAGGCTGTGTTTGCCGAGCATCTTTTCCAGGCGCTCGGTGGAGACGGCGGTCAGGCGACGGCCCGTCAGTTCGGCGAGGCGATTGAGATCCAGCAACTGGCTCTGAGGAAACAGCACCATCAGCGCACCGACCGCGTCGTCCAGCAACACCGCCTGCACTTTGCGCGAAGCATTGAGGCCGTGGTGGTCGAGCACTTCTTCGTAGGCAACGTCCAGCTTGTTGAGCAGCAGCCGAATAACAGACGGAGCGTGCGGAGTTTCGGGGGCGAGAGCAGCTTCGGTCATGGTCTGTATCCGTTTTTGAAACAATGGCAGGAGTATAACCAGCTTGGTTGGAACGAGGGTTCAGAAACTGCGACGGTGCTCACACTTGGCCGTATTGCTGTCCATGGCGCAGCCAGCGGTCGAGCAATGGGCTGACGTGGGTCGGCCAGCGTTCCAGCAAGGTTTGCGCGGCATCGCGCACGGCGGGCAGCAGGTCGGCATCGCGCATCAGGTCGGCGACCTTGAATTGCAGCAGACCGGTCTGGCGGGTGCCAAGCATTTCGCCGGGGCCGCGCAATTCGAGGTCTTTTTCGGCGATCACGAAACCGTCGTTAGTCTCGCGCATGATGCCCAAACGCTGGCGACCGATCTGTGACAGCGGCGGATGGTAGAGCAGCACGCAATGGCTGGCCGCGCTGCCCCGACCGACGCGGCCGCGCAATTGGTGCAACTGCGCGAGGCCAAGGCGTTCGGGGTTTTCGATGATCATCAGGCTGGCGTTGGGCACGTCGACGCCGACTTCGATCACCGTGGTGGCGACCAACAGTTGCAGGTTGCCGGCCTTGAATTCGGCCATGACGGCGGCTTTTTCGACAGGCTTCATGCGCCCGTGGATCAGCCCGACTTTCAGCTCGCCGAGGGCGGCGGTGAGGTCTTCGAAGGTGGTTTCGGCAGCCTGGCAGGTCAGCTCTTCCGACTCTTCAATCAGCGTACACACCCAATAGGCCTGACGGCCTTCTGCGCAGGCACCGCGCACCCGTTCGATCACTTCGACACGGCGGGTGTCGGTGACCAGCACGGTGTTGACCGGCGTTCGTCCGGGCGGCAATTCGTCGAGGATCGAGGTGTCGAGGTCGGCGTAGGCGCTCATCGCCAGCGTCCGTGGAATCGGTGTGGCGGTCATGATCAATTGATGCGGGCACATGCGCCCGCCGACGCCTTTCTGCCGTAGCGCCAGACGTTGCTGTACGCCGAAACGGTGTTGCTCGTCGATGATCACCAGTGCAAGGTTCTTGAACTGCACTTCGTCCTGGAACAGCGCGTGGGTGCCGACCACCATCGGCGCGCCGCTGGCGATCTGCTCCAGCGCGGCGACGCGGTTCTTGCCCTTGAGCTTGCCGGCCAGCCACGCGACTTCAATGCCCAGCGGTTCGAGCCAGCGCTTGAAGGTGATGAAGTGTTGTTCGGCGAGGATCTCGGTCGGCGCCATCAGGGCGACTTGATAGCCAGCCTCCAGTGCTTGCAGCGCGGCGAGGGCGGCAACCACGGTTTTACCCGCGCCGACGTCGCCCTGAATCAGCCGCAGCATCGGTTCGTGCTGACTGAGGTCGTAGGCTATTTCGTTGCCGACGCGTTGTTGCGCGCCAGTCGGGTTGAAGCCAAGGTTGGCCAGATATTTCGGTGGCAGCTTTTTCGCTTTCGGCATCGCTGGCGCGCGCAGCGAACGCATGCTTTCGCGCAGGCGTTGCTGGGACAGTTGATGCGTCAGCAGTTCTTCGAAGGCGAGGCGATGCTGGGCCCAGTGATGACCGAGGGCGAGTTCGTCGACGTCGGCATCGGCGGGCGGGTTGTGCAGGTAGCGGATCGCGTCGGCCAGTGGCGCCAGTTGATAGTCGCGGGCCAGTTCGGTCGGCAACCAGTCGGGCAGGGTGTCAGGCTTGAGCATGGTCAGCGTTTGCATGCACAACTGACGCAAACGCGCTTGGGTCAGGCCTTCGGTCAGCGGATAGACCGGGGTCAGGGTTTCATCCACTGGCGGCGGCTCGTCGCCAGTGATGGCGCGGTATTCCGGGTGGTAGATTTCCAGCCCCGAGGCGCCGGGCCGGGCTTCGCCGTAGCAGCGAACCCGCGTGCCGCGCTTGAGGCCTTCTTTCTGTGCGTTGCTGAAATGGTAGAAGCGCAGGCTCAGACCGCCGGTGCCGTCCTGCAAACGCACGACGAGACTGCGGCGGCGGCCCATGACCACGTCGGCACCGCTGACGGTGCCTTCGACCACGGCGTCCTGTCCCGGTCGCAAGTGGCCGATCGGAACCACGCGAGTGCGATCCTGATAGCGCAGCGGCAGGTGGAACAGCACGTCCTGGAGATTCTCCAGACCGACCTTGGCCAATTTCTCGGCCATGGCTTCGCCGACACCCTTGAGTGCCGTCACCGACACTTGCGACAGCTCCGTCATGACGCTCGCTTAACCGGCTGTAACCGGTGCCGCTGGCTTGGCCACCGAGCACAGGCGAATGGAGTCGGCGAGAATCTCGATGGCTTTGGGCCGTGGGAAGCTGGCGCGCCAGGCAATCGCCACGGTGCGGAATGGCACCGGCGGCGACAACGGCCGCACTTCGATCACGCCCGGGGCGTAGTGATGGCTGTCGACTGCCGACAGCGGCAGGATCGAGATGCCCAGACCGGATGCGACCATGTGGCGAATGGTTTCCAGCGAGCTGGATTCGACCGTGGTGTGCTTGGCGCCGTCGTTGCCCTTGGTCAGGGTCGGGCAGGCTTCGAGTACCTGATCACGGAAGCAGTGACCTTCGCCGAGCAGCAGCAGGCTCTTGTCGTTGAGCAGGCCGGCGTCGATGGTTTCTTTTTGCGTCCACGGGTGCTGGGCCGGCATCAGGACGTAGAACGGCTCGTCGTACAGCTGCAGGGTCAGCACGTCCGCTTCGTTGAACGGCAGGGCGATGATGATCGCGTCGAGCTCGCCGTTGCGCAGTTTGTCGCGCAGCACGTGGGTGAAGTTTTCTTCGATATACAACGGCATCTGCGGGGCGACCCGGTGCAGTTGTGGAATCAGGTGCGGGAACAGGTACGGGCCGACGGTGTAGATCGCGCCGATTTTCAGCGGGGCGGTCAGCTGGTTTTTGCCGGCCTGGGCCAGTTCGCGAATGCCTTGAGCCTGTTCCAGCACTTTCTGCGCCTGGGCGACGATGCCTTCGCCGACCGGGGTCAGGCGAACGGCGCTTTTGCTGCGCTCGAAAATCAGCACACCGAGTTCGTCTTCAAGCTTTTTCACGCCCACCGAAAGGGTCGGCTGGCTGACGTGGCAACGCTCGGCCGCGTGGCCGAAGTGCTGCTCTTGGGCGAGGGTAACGATGTAGCGTAATTCTGTGAGAGTCATAGCAAGCGTCCATGAAGGTGCGGGCCAAGCATACCGGCTGCGATCGATAGACGCACGTTATCAGACTGAGGGCTGAGTGCGACACCGGGCAATGCCGGTTTGCCGTGCATGGATATGCAAAAGGCACCTTTCGGTGCCTTTATCTCGATCCAACCGTCACCACATAACCCTGTGGGAGCGAGCCTGCTCGCGAAAGCGCTGGGTCAGACAAACATGAGCTGACTGACGCGACCTCTTCGCGAGCAGGCTCGCTCCCACAGGTATTGCGGTGTTACTTAGCGGCGACGTTCCAGCGAGTAAACAAACGGCGCAACAATTTCGATTGAGCCATTGGTCAACATGTCGGCCGGTGGCTTGGGCAGCGGTTGCGCACGGCGGATCATTTCCAGGGTGGCCCGGTCCAGATCGGCGTTGCCTGAGCGGCCCACCAGTTCGAACGACAGCACGTTGCCTTCGCCATCGACCACGAAACGCAGACGGTTCAAGCCTTCCTTGCCACGTGCCTGAGCACTCTGCGGGTACTTTTTGTACTTGGCCAAATGCGCAAGCAGCGTGCCTTGCCAACTGGCCTTGGCAGCCATTTGTGCCGGCGACGGACCCGGTGCCGGTGCAGCGGATTTCTCCGTCGGCGCTGGAGTCGGTGGCGTGTCGGCCGGTTTTTCCTCGGAAGGTTTTTCCTTCGGCGAATCGGGCAGCTTCTTCTCGACCGGCTTCGGCGGTTTAGGCTTTGGCTTCGGCTTGGGTTTCTGCACCGCGATTTCGGCTTTCGGTGCTTCGGCGAGTTTCGGAATCGGCAACTCTTCAACCGGAGCCGGTGGCTGCGGTGGTGTGACGACTTTCGGCGGAGCAGGCGGTGGCGGGGCCGGAACCGGTGCCAGCTCGACCATCATCGCCTGTGGAGGCAATTCGATGGGCGGGCGGGCGGTCCAGTTCAGCGCCAGCGCGATGGCCAGCGCGTGAACGCCCAGCACCACGGCCAGGCTACCGCTGTAACGCGTCAGCTTATGGCGCGTCGTGATCATTTCTTGACTGCGCTCTCGAGGCCGACCAAACCGACTTTCAGGTAGCCTGCTGCGCGAAGGTTATCCATCACGCTCATCAGGTCGCCGTAATCCACGCCTTTGTCAGCCTGGAAGAAGATCGTCGTGTCTTTCTTGCCCTTGGTGCGAGCGTCGAGGGTGGCGCCCAGTGCTTCAGGCTTCACTTCGTCTTCGCCGAGGAACAGGCGCTGGTCAGCCTTGACGCTGAGGAACACCGGTTTCTCTGGCCGCGGTGCCGGTTTGGCGGTCGAGGCAGGCAGGTCGACTTTGATGTCCACAGTGGCCAATGGAGCGGCCACCATGAAGATGATCAACAGCACCAGCATCACGTCGATGAACGGCGTGACGTTGATTTCGTGGTTCTCGGCCAGATCGTCGTCTGCGCCTTCTTTCAAATGCAGGCCCATGGCCGATTACCCCACTTTCACCATGTGCGGTTGCGAGCTGCGCTCAGGCTGGTGGTCGAGGTCACGGCTGACCAGCAGCAGGACTTCTGCCGACGCATCGGACACCTGCGCCTTGTAACCGGCGATGGAGCGGGCGAACACGTTGTAGATGACAACGGCTGGAATTGCCGCGACCAGACCCAGTGCGGTGGCCAGCAGCGCTTCAGCGATACCTGGTGCTACGACGGCCAGGTTGGTGGTCTGGGTTTTGGCGATGCCGATGAAGGAGTTCATGATGCCCCACACGGTGCCGAACAGACCGACGAACGGTGCGGTGGAACCGATGGTTGCGAGTACGCCAGTGCCGCTGCTCATGTTGCGACCGCAGGCGGCGACCAGACGCTCGAGACGGAAGCTGACGCGCTCCTTGATGCCTTCTTTCTCGCGGCTGTTGGTCGACAGGCGCATCTCTTCAAGGGCGTCGTGGACCAGCAGGTTGGCAAGGGTGCCTTCTTTTGCGGCAGTGGTGCTGGCTTCTTTAAGCGTGGTGGCTTTCTTCAGGGCGGCGATTTCACCCCGCAGACGACGCTTGGCGCCCATCAGCTCGAAGCCTTTGGCGATCCAGATGGTCCAGGTGATGATCGACGCGATGGCCAGGCCGATCATCACGATTTTCACGATGATGTCGGCGTTCTGGTACATGCCCCATGGCGACAGGTCGTGGGCCATGCCCAGTGTATTGTCGGCTTCGAGCGCTTGCGGCGCATCGGCAGGCGTAACGTCGAGGGTCTGGACCGGAGCGGTCGCGTCAGGTGCGGCAGCCGCAGGCGCGGTCTGTTCGGTAGCAGCCGGTGTCGCAGGCGCTTGAGCGTCGGCGAAAGCAGCGGTCGGTGCCAGCATCAAGCTGAGCAGCAGAGCCGCCAGAGCGCTCCAGGCGCGAGGTCGGTTGGTTGGCGAAGCGGGGTTTTGATTACGTGTCATGCTGGCCGGACCTGAGATAGAAAAACGGTAATGCTCTTCCAGGCCTCGTGAGGCCGAGAACAAAAGTGGCCTGCATTATTGCAAGTAATTCTTGTTAACAAAAGTAATAGAGTATCTTTTTTTCCTTGATTGCTAGCCGCACGACTCGTGCCAAGGCTAGTCTGTCGCTTTCCGATGGGAGTTTTTTGATGTCCGCGCCTTCTGTTTTGATTGCTGGTTGTGGTGATGTCGGCAGTCGACTGGCTACGCAATTGCTGACCGCTGGCTGGGAAGTTCATGGTCTGCGCCGCAATGTCTCGTGCTTGCCGGACGGTGTTGTCGGCGTTGCCGGCGATCTGTTCAACGAAGACTGCCCGGCGACCTGGCCGGTGGGGGCCGTGGATTATCTGGTGTATTGCGCAGCGGCGACCGATCACGATGAGGCCGGCTATCGCGCGGCTTACGTGCAGGGTTTGCAGAACGTGCTGAGCTGGCTGGGCGACTATGGGCAAGTGCCTGAGCGCCTGATCTTCGTGTCCAGCAGCAGTGTCTACGGGCAACTGGACGGCGAGTGGGTGGATGAGACTTCCGAAACCGTCGCCACCGGTTACTCAGGTCGATTGATGCTCGAAGCCGAGCAGGTGGCACTCAATAGTGGAATCCCCGCGAGCGTCCTGCGCCTGACCGGTATCTACGGCCCGGGCCGTGAATGGCTGCTGACGCAGGTGCGTCGTGGTTATCGCGTCGCCGTTGATCCGCCGTTGTATGGCAATCGCATACATGCCGACGATGCAGCCGGATTGCTGGCGTTCCTGCTGGAGAAGGATCGTCAGGGCGTGAAGCTGGAGGATTTCTATATCGGCGTTGATGATGCACCGGCGCCGTTGGCTGAAGTAGTGGGTTGGTTGCGCGAGTATTTGGGTGTAACGGAATGGGCGGAAGATGCCAGCGTGCGGCGCACCGGCAGCAAGCGCTGCAGCAATGCCCGGGCTAAAGCGTTGGGCTGGATGCCGAAATACCCAAGTTATCGCGAAGGCTATGCTGCGATCCTCGAAGGTAAATGCTGACTCCCAGACACCCCTGAAAACAACTGTGGGAGCGAGCTTGCTCGCGAAGAGGGAGTGTCAGGCAACTTTAATGTCGACTGATCCACCGCTTTCGCGAGCAAGCCCGCTCCCACAGGTTTATGTGTTGTTCTCAGCGCGTGCTTACTGCTTCTCGAGCAACCACTTGCGCTCGCCCGGCGTGTACTGCGGCATTTCATCCGCCAGCGCGGTGTTCACCGCCTGGAAGATCTCCAGTTCCTTGCCCTTGCGCGCAAAGATATAGGCATTGCCCTGACCATTGAGTTGCAGCCACATGTTGTCATTGTTGCTGCTCATCGAAGCGCAATCGCCCGCCAGGCACAAGGCATAACGGTCGGCGCCCGGCAGGCCGCTGACTTGGCCGTCGGCCTGGAACTGCACGGTGCCGCCTTCTCCTTGGCCGCTGGCAATCTTCCAGTTGCCGCCCATGTAGGCGGAATACAGTGCGCGTTCGAAACTGGCGCCAATCGGCGCGCCTTCCGGTACCGGAATCTGCGCGCGGTCAAAAACCTGTTCCGGTTCGTTTTCGCTGGCGGCTTGTTGCAGTTGCCCGCCGTCGCGTTTCAGTTCGCTGGCCGAGCTGCCATAGAAGTCGACTTTCCAGGCGCCGGACTGTTCGCCCAGCAGCCGTCCTTCGACGTTCTCAAAACCGTTGGTGTAGCGGGCCTGACTGGCCTTGGTGTTGACGTCCCACTCCAGGTTCGGGCCGTAGGCCTGAAGCGCTTCGCGCAGGGGGCCGCCCTTGGCTGCGGCATCGATCGCCACCTGATTGATCCAGGTGCCGCTGATGTCACGGTCGGCGGGGTTGCTGGCGCAGCCGCCGAGGAAAATGGCGAGCAGCGGGAGAGCTAGCGCTTTGCGCATGGTGGAATCCTTTCAAAACCTTTTCTTGCTGAGCAGTCGGCGCGGCGTTTGAGGGCCGCGCCGTGCGCATCACTCGATGACCAGAATGGCATCCATTTCAACCTGCGAACCCTTTGGCAGGGCAGCTACGCCGATGGCGGCTCGGGCCGGGTATGGCTGGTCGAAGTACTTGCCCATGATCTCGTTGACCTTGGCGAAGTGGCTCAGGTCGGTGAGGAAAATGTTCAGTTTGACGATGTCCTTGAACGAACCGCCGGCGGCTTCGGCCACGGCTTTGAGGTTCTCGAACACCTGGACGGTCTGGGCTTCGAAGCCTTCAACCAGTTCCATGGTTTTTGGGTCCAGAGGAATCTGACCCGACATGTAGACGGTGTTACCGGCCTTGATTGCCTGAGAGTAAGTACCGATGGCGGCTGGGGCCTTGTCGCTGGTGATAACAGTCTTGGTCATGTATGACTCCTTGTTAGGTGTGAGTTATGCACGCATGCGGGTGATGCGGATCACCCCGGTCAAGGCGCGCAGCTTCTTGATTACGCGGGCCAGGTGCACACGGTCGTGGACGCTGACCACCAGTTGCACGACGCTGATGCGACCATCGCGTTCGTCCATGCTGATTTTCTCGATATTGCCGTCGGCTGCGTTGACGCTGCTGGCCAGCAGCGCAATCAGGCCGCGCTGGTGTTCCAGCTCGACGCGCAGTTCGACGTTGAATTCGCCGGTGACATCCTTGGCCCACGAGAGCTGGATGCATTTTTCCGGGTTGTGCCGGACCTCGCTGATGTTGCGGCAGTTGTCCAGGTGCACGACCATGCCTTTGCCCGCCGACAAGTGACCGACAATCGGGTCGCCCGGGATCGGCGTGCAGCATTTGGCGTAGCTGAGAACCAGGCCCTCGGTGCCGCGAATCGCCAGCGGGCCTTCGGGGCTTGGCAGTTGTTCGCCCTCGCCAAGCAGGCGGCGCGCCACTACATAGGCCATGCGATTGCCCAGACCAATGTCTTCGAGCAGGTCTTCGATCAGTTCGAGGCGGTATTCGGTGAGCATCGCCTTGACGCGCTCGGCCGGGATCTTTTCCAGGGCGCTGTCGAAACCATTGAGCACCTTGTTCAGCAGGCGTTCGCCGAGGCTGATGGATTCGGAACGGCGCTGCAGTTTCAGTGCATGGCGGATGTGCGTGCGCGCCTTGCCGGTAACCACGAAGTTGAGCCACGCCGGGTTTGGTCGCGCGCCGGGCGCGCTGACGATCTCGACTGTGGAGCCGCTTTGCAGCGGTTCGGACAGCGGTGCGAGGCGGCGGTTGATCCGGCAGGCAATGCAGCTGTTGCCGACGTCGGTGTGTACCGCGTAGGCAAAGTCGACCGCCGTGGAGCCTTTTGGCAGCTCCATGATCCGGCCTTTTGGCGTGAAGACGTAGACCTCGTCCGGGAACAGGTCGATCTTCACGCTTTCGATGAATTCCAGCGAGTTGCCGGCACGTTGCTGCATTTCCAGCACGCCTTTGACCCACTGACGAGCGCGGGCATGAGTGCCTTTGGGCTGCTCGTCACCGCTGGACTTGTACAGCCAATGGGCAGCGATGCCGTTGTTGGCCATCTCTTCCATTTCGCGGGTACGGATCTGGATCTCGATCGGTACGCCGTGCATGCCGAACAACGTGGTGTGCAGCGACTGATAGCCGTTGGCCTTGGGGATCGCGATGTAATCCTTGAAGCGCCCCGGCAACGGTTTGTACAAATTATGTACAGCGCCTAGCACGCGGTAGCAGGTATCGACCTTGTCGACGATGATCCGGAACGCGTAGACGTCCATGATCTCGTTGAAGGCCCGACGCTTGCCGCGCATTTTCTTGTAGATGCCGTAGAGGTGTTTCTGGCGACCGCTGACTTCGCCCTGGATGCCGTCGATTGCGAGGCAATGGCCGAGGGATTCTTCGATCTTGTTGACGATTTCCTTGCGGTTGCCCCGGGCGCGCTTGACCGCCTGGTAGATCCGCGCGGAACGCATCGGGTGCATGGCCTTGAAGCCGAGGTCTTCGAATTCGATACGAATCGCGTGCATGCCCAGGCGGTTGGCGATGGGTGCATAGATCTCTAGGGTTTCTTTGGCGATCCGACGGCGTTTTTCGCCGGACAGCACTTCCAGCGTACGCATGTTATGCAGGCGGTCGGCGAGTTTGACCAGGATCACGCGAATGTCGCGTGCCATGGCCATGGCCATTTTCTGGAAGTTTTCCGCCTGGGCTTCGGCCTTGGTCTCGAAATTCATCTGGGTCAGTTTGCTGACCCCGTCGACCAGTTCGGCCACGGTTTCACCGAACTGCGCTTGCAGCGCTTCTTTGGCGATACCGGTGTCTTCGATCACATCATGCAGCATCGCCGCCATCAGGCTCTGATGGTCCATGTGCATGTCGGCAAGAATATTGGCCACGGCAAGAGGATGCGTGACGTACGCCTCGCCGCTGCGGCGGCGTTGGCCGTCGTGGGCTTGTTCGGCGTAGAAATACGCTCGGCGGACCAGGTTGACCTGGTCATTGCCGAGGTAGGTCGATAAGCGATCGGCGAGGGCGTCTATGCTCGGCATGATGACTCCTGCCGTTGGCTGTGACCCCGCGCCGTGCTACGTCGACCAGGCATAGACTTAGACGGCCTCGTTGGACTCGTCCTCGAACGCTGCGAACAGCGGTTCGTCTTCGACGATTTCAGCGTTGGCGATGAACTCGTAGCTCATCAGGCCTTCAGCGATTTCACGCAGCGCTACAACGGTAGGCTTGTCGTTTTCCCACTGAACCAGTGGCTCTTTGCCGCCGGTGGCCAGTTGACGGGCACGCTTGGTGGACAGCATGACCAGCTCAAAACGGTTTTCCACGTGGTTCAGGCAGTCTTCAACGGTTACGCGGGCCATGGTATTCCTCGGAGCGAATGCAATATGCGCGCTGCCCGGTTGGGCGAGCGGACTCAACAGTTTAAAAAATCACCAGCGATTAGGGAAGCGCTGATTTTTTGACCAAGCCCTTCAACGCGCTGCAAGTGCCAATGTAAAGCCCTTGCAGCGGTTTTGGGAAGCTCTGTTTAGCCGAGCAGTTCAGCCAGCAATTTGCCGAAACGCACCTGTTGGCGCTTCTGTTGCAGCTGATTGGCGCGGAAAATCGCCTTCAGATCGTCCAGCGCATGAGCAAAGTCGTCGTTGATGATCAGGTAGTCGTACTCAACGTAGTGGCTCATCTCATTGACCGCTTCGCGCATCCGCCCGTCGATGATCTCGTCGCTGTCCTGGCCGCGATTCGTCAGGCGCTGGTGCAGCGCTTGCAACGATGGCGGCAAAATGAAGATCGAGCGGGCCTGCGGCATCAGCTTGCGCACTTGCTCGGCGCCCTGCCAGTCGATTTCCAGAATCAGGTCGTGGCCTTCGTCCAGCGTTTGTTGCAGATGGCTTTGCGAGGTGCCGTAGAAGTTGCCGAACACTTCGGCGCGCTCGAGGAAATCACCGTGCTCGCCCATCTTTACAAAGGCTTCGCGGGTCACGAAGTGATAGTTCACGCCGTTCACTTCACCCGGACGCATGGCGCGGGTGGTGTGCGAGATCGAGACGTGGATCTCCGGGTTGGCGTCGGTCAAAGCCTTGACCAGGCTGCTCTTGCCCGCGCCCGATGGCGCGGAAATGATGTACAGGGTGCCGGTGCTGTGGGTCATGTCGGGGTAGCCTTACTCAATATTCTGCACTTGTTCGCGCATCTGCTCGATCAACACCTTGAGGTTGACGGCGGCCTGGGTGCTGCGCGGGTCGAAGGCCTTTGAGCCCAGTGTGTTGGCTTCGCGGTTGAGCTCCTGCATCAGGAAGTCCAGGCGACGTCCGGCCGCACCACCGGACTTGAGCACCCGGCGAACTTCAATAATGTGGGTGCTCAGACGATCCAGTTCTTCGGCCACGTCGCTCTTTTGCGCGAGCATGACCATTTCCTGTTCCAGGCGCTGCGGATCCATCTCGGCCTTCATGTCGGCGAAGCGGTCGAGAACCTTCTGGCGCTGGGTGGCGAGCATCTGCGGAACCAGTTCACGCAGGGTCACGACGTCTTCTTCGATGGAAGTCAGGCGCTCGTTGATCAGTCGCGCCAGTTCCGCACCTTCACGTTCGCGGCCGGCCTTGAGCTCTTTCAGACCTTGAGTGAACAGGGCCAAGGCTTCGGCGTTCAGCGCTTGCGGGTCGGTTGCATCGGCAACCAGCACGCCAGGCCAGGCCAGCACTTCCAGTGGATTCAGCGCGGCGGGGTTTTTGATCAGGCCGGCGATCGTCTCTGCGGCAGCGACGAGTTGCGCGGCGCGCTCGCGATCGACTTGCAGCGGCTTGCCGGTGCTTTCTTCAGTGAAGCGCAGGGTGCATTCCAGTTTGCCCCGCGACAGCCCCTGACGCAGCGCTTCACGCACGGCGCCCTCGAGGTCGCGAAACGACTCTGGCAGGCGCAGGTGCGGTTCCAGATAGCGGCTGTTGACCGAGCGCAATTCCCAGCTCAGGGTGCCCTGGACGCCGGCTTTTTCGACGCGGGCGAAGGCGGTCATGCTGTGCACCATGGCGGTGACCTCGCAATGCAGATCGGCGCAGAACTTCAGTTCCGCAGACGCGATATGAATGAATTTAAGCCGACTGGCAGCAAAGGCGCAGGATTGTAGCGCAGTGCGGCGAATGCGCCCAAACACACGGTGTGACAAAGGGCTGCAGCCCGTCGGTAATCAGTGTTTCAAGGCCTTGAGTCGTCCGCGCGGATTTTTAACCAGTGCCCACTGGCGGTGCACCGCTCTATAATGCTCGGCAGTTTTCCGTCCCCAGTACAGGTATTCCCTATGAAACGTCCAAGTGGTCGCGCTGCCGATCAGCTCCGCTCGATCCGCATTACCCGCAACTACACCAAACACGCCGAGGGATCCGTACTGGTCGAATTCGGTGATACCAAAGTCATCTGCACCGTCAGCGTCGAAAACGGCGTGCCGCGGTTCCTCAAAGGCCAGGGCCAAGGCTGGTTGACCGCTGAGTACGGCATGCTGCCGCGCGCCACCGGCGAGCGAAACCAGCGTGAAGCGAGCCGTGGCAAGCAGGGTGGTCGTACCCTGGAAATCCAGCGCCTGATCGGCCGTTCCCTGCGCGCGGCTCTGGACATGTCCAAGCTCGGCGACGTCACTCTGTATGTCGATTGCGACGTGATCCAGGCTGACGGCGGCACCCGCACTGCGTCGATCACTGGCGCCATGGTTGCGCTGGTCGATGCGCTGAAAGTGATCAAGAAGCGCGGCGGCCTGAAAGGCGGCGATCCGCTCAAGCAAATGATCGGTGCGGTATCGGTCGGCATGTATCAGGGCGAGCCTGTGCTGGATCTGGACTATCTTGAAGATTCCGCTGCCGAGACTGACCTCAACGTGGTGATGACCAGCTCCGGTGGCTTCATCGAAGTGCAAGGTACTGCTGAAGGCGCGCCGTTCCAGCCTGAAGACCTGAACGCCATGCTGGAACTGGCCAAGAAAGGCATGAACGAAATCTTCGAACTGCAGAAAGCCGCACTGGCCGACTGAGCAGGTTCTAACCCGCAAGGAGGACGCGATGAGTGACGAGCAAGAGCTGCTGCCCAAACCGAGCCAGGAGGTTCGTCAATGGGCGATGTTTTGTCACCTGTCCGCCTTGCTGGGGATCTGGATTCCGTTTGGCAATCTGATCGGCCCGCTGATTCTGTGGCAAATGAAGCGTGAGACGGATCCGTTCATCGACGCTCAGGGCAAGGAAGCGCTGAATTTTCAGATCACCGTGGCGATTGCTTCGGCCATCTGCCTGTTGCTGATGTTGTTGATTATCGGCTTCTTCCTGTTGGGCCTGCTGGCCATCGGTGCGCTGGTCTTGACGATCATCGCTGGAGTGAAAGCCAATGACGGGTTCCCTTATCGATACCCGTTCACCTGGCGACTGATCAAATAACGATCAATTCGAAACCTCAGCGCTTCGCAAGGTTTTAATACAAATGCCCTGACTTATCGGGGCATTTGTGTTTCTGCAACTTGACTAATTACTCTTTCATGTAGGACTGGTTCTACGCGCGACAAGTGGTAGTAAATGTTTGTATGTATATTTCAACGCTTACACTTTTAGTCACAACTACAATGGGTTAGCGCGATCTCAGTCCTTGGCAATAAGACTTGGCGATTGTTAAGGTTACTCCGCACAACGTTGCTTCAGAAATATCTCGTTATATTCAAGCCATCGAAGGCTCTTGAATTCCAATTCAATCAGTGTTGAGACAATCAGCCGATTCTGTGGGCGTGCGCGGGTAAAAAGTGCGCCTGATGAATATACAGCCAAGAATAATCCCAATGATTCAGCTCGATTTTTATGGAACGCTCGTCGCCGCCTCTCTGGTGCTTTTGCTGGGGCGCGGACTTATTGCACGAGTCGGTTTCCTGCGTAATTACAATATTCCTGAGCCCGTGGCTGGTGGCCTGGTGGTTGCTCTGGTTTTATTGATGCTGCGTACTTTTGATATAGAAATCAGATTCGATACTTCGCTGCAAACGCCTTTGATGCTGGCATTCTTTGCCACTATCGGTTTGAGCGCAGACTTTGCCAGCCTGAAAAAGGGTGGTCGCGTAGTCGGCATTTTTCTCCTGGCGGTTACCGGGCTTCTGGTGGTTCAGAACGCCTTGGGTATTGGTCTGGCCAAAACGCTGGGGCTTGATCCGTTGATGGGCCTGCTGACGGGCTCGATCACGTTGGCGGGCGGTCACGGTACGGGGGCTGCCTGGGGAACGGTGTTCAGTGAAAAGTACGGCCTGGCTTCGGCGTCCGAACTTGCTATTGCTTCGGCAACATTCGGCCTGGTCCTGGGTGGCTTGATTGGTGGGCCGGTGGCTCGGTTACTTATCAAGCGCGTGCAAGTACCGGGTTGCCAACCTCAGGAAACGCCACGGTTGCCAAAGGGTTTCGAGCAGCCGAACAAAGAGCGCTCGATTACTCCTTTTTCGTTCATCGAGACACTGGCTCTGATCGCCGTCAGCCTGTTGGCCGGCAACGTTCTGAACGGCCTGCTATACGGAACCGCTTTCGAATTGCCAACGTTTGTCTGCGTTTTGTTCGTGGGCGTGTTGCTGCGTAATGGTCTGTCGGCGCTGGGCCTGTATCAGGTATTCGAGCGTGAAGTGTCGGTGCTGGGCAATGTCAGCCTGTCGCTGTTTCTGGCGATTGCCTTGATGTCGCTAAAGTTATGGGATCTGGCTGCGTTGGCATTGCCGATCTTTATCATCCTGGCTGCACAAACACTGGTCATGGCGCTTTTTGCGATTTTCGTGACCTTCAGAGTAATGGGCCGCAATTACGATGCGGCGGTATTGGCGGCTGGGCACTGCGGTTTCGGGTTGGGTGCGACGCCAACGGCCATCGCTAACATGCAGGCGGTGACGCAGCGCTTCGGCCCTTCGCAGATCGCTTTTCTCGTCGTGCCGATGGTGGGGGCGTTCTTTATCGACATCATTAACGTCATCGTGATCAAGCTGTATCTGTCGCTGCCGTTTTTCGTCGCAGTGTGATCTACGGACGTTTACAGCGTAGATGGGGCTGCTTTCGCCCCACAGACGCATAAAAATGCCCGTATATTTCGATACGGGCATTTTTATGTCGGCGAAGCGACGCTTAGATGGTCAGCGTCCAGTCGTAGTCGACGATCAGCGGTGCATGCTGCGAGAACCGTGGCTGACGCGGCAGGCGTGCGCTGCGCACGAAGCGCCGCAGGCCCGGGGTCAGGATCTGGTAGTCAAACCGCCAGCCCAGATTGAGCATCTCGGCCTGTTCGTTGTCCGGCCACCAGCTGTACTGGTCGCCTTCACGGCTGACTTCACGCAGGGCATCGACATAGCCCATGTTGCCGACAATCTCGTCCATCCAGGCGCGTTCTGGCGCCAGGAATCCCGGGGATTGCTGGCTGTCGCGCCAGTTCTTGATGTCGAGCTTCTGCTGCGCCACGTACAGCGAGCCACAATAAATGTACTCGCGACGTTTGCGTCGCTGTTTGTCCAGATACTTGCCGAAGTCGTCCATGAGCTTGAACTTCTGGTTCAAGTCCTCATCGCCGTTCATCCCCGAAGGGAGCAGCAAGGTGGCAATACTGACTTTGTCGAAATCTGCTTGCAGGTAGCGCCCGTAGCGGTCGGCCGTCTCGAAACCGAGACCGCTGATGACAGCCTTCGGTTGCAACCGCGAATACAAAGCCACGCCACCTTGGGCAGGGACTTCAGCATCGCAGGCATAAAGGAAGTAGCCATCCAGTTGGAAGGCTGGGTCATCCAGTTCAAAGGCGGAGGCACGGGTGTCCTGCAGGCAGATGACGTCGGCATTCTGTGCTTGCAGCCAACTGAGCAAACCACGCTCGACTGCAGCCTGAATACCATTGACGTTCACACTGATGATCCGCATAAATGGCCCCAAAAATCGCGTGCGTGTATGATACACGGCGTCAAGCTAATTAGCTAAATCCGTGGTATTTGGGGTTTTTTTCATGCAAGCGTATCAGCGCGATTTCATTCGTTTTGCCATCGATCGCGGCGTTTTGCGCTTCGGTGAGTTCACCCTCAAGTCCGGGCGCACCAGTCCCTACTTCTTCAATGCCGGGCTGTTCAACTCGGGTTCGGCCCTGGCGCAGCTCGGTCGCTTCTATGCGGCGGCCATTGCTGAAAGCGGGATTGCCTTCGACGTTCTGTTTGGCCCGGCCTACAAAGGCATCCCGCTGGCGGCGACCACCGCTGTGGCGCTGGCCGAGCACCACGACCGTGACCTGCCATGGTGCTTCAACCGCAAGGAAGCCAAGGCTCACGGCGAAGGCGGCAGCCTGGTCGGCGCACCGCTGACCGGTGACGTGCTGATCATCGACGATGTAATCACCGCCGGCACCGCAATCCGCGAAGTGATGCAAATAATTGCTTCCCAGGACGGTGCCAAGGCCGCCGGCGTGCTGATCGCCCTGAACCGTCAGGAGCGCGGCAACGGTGAGTTGTCGGCCATCCAGGAAGTGGAGCGCGATTTCGGCATTCCGGTGATCAGCATTGTTTCGCTGAACCAGGTGCTGGAATTCCTCGCTGACGATCCGCAGCTCAAGCAGCACCTGCCAGCCGTGGAAGCGTACCGGGCCCAGTTCGGCGTCTGACTGCGGTCAGCTTTTGTGGGAGCGGGCTTGCTCGCGAATGCAGTTGTTCATTCAGCATTGATGTCGACTGATACGACGCATTCGCGAGCAAGCCCGCTCCCACAGGGGATGTTCGGTGATAAGAAGACCCCGTTCATTCAGGATGAACGGGGTCTTTTTGTTTGCGGTTAATGTAAGTTTCGCCATTTCTTCAGCAGTTTCAGAGTCAATCCCGCGTTGATCAGCGCGAATGCCAGCAACGCCACAACCACCATCACGTATAGCGTGCGATCAACCTCAAAATCCCATAGATCCAGTGTGCTGCTGCCGATAATGCCCACGGCGGCTGGCAGGTTGACGTAAAACAGCGCTGCAAAGGCGCCGGTCAGTGGCAGCGCACACTTCAAGAGCACCCCCAAGACCTTTTCCCTGCTGCGCTTTCTTGCCTGAAGGCCTTGTTGATGCTCATCCAGCGCCAACGCCTCATTGAGCGTCGGCCAAGCCAGATTGAACAGGAAGGTGGTCAAGGTCAGCAGCAAGCCACTGACCGCGACGATGTCACTGAACGGCATTGAGTCCCAACGTTGCGCACAACAAATCGTGGGAGTCCTCGCTGATTTCAAACTGCCCGGCGCTGCCCTTGCGTTTGATGATGGGTTTGAAGGTCGGCTCGTTTTGCGTGATGAGCATGTTCAACTCATCGCGGATCACGTCTGAACTGATGACCACCAGATAGACATCCTTCGCATGTTCCGCAGACTCGACGACCCCGCGCATGCTGTGCTGCAGGATGTCGTCGAGCTGATTGCGGAAGCGCGACACGGTGTTCTTCAGCAAGGTTTTGCTTTGGCTTTGGGTCAGTTGGAAGATCGTCGATATCTGCGATTCAGTCGGTAAAGTCTGCCCGAAGTAGCTTTGAATCAGGTAAAGCAGGCGATCCTGCTTGGCCTCATCGGCCCGACTGGGCATGCCGCCCTCGACCAGCATTTTCAGGTATTCCGTCAGGCTGGCCTTGGCGATACGCTGCAGGGCGTGGGCGATTTCGGCGTCGCCAATACGCAAGGTCTTCTTGACCGGTTCCTTTTGTTCCTGCTCGAAAGCGTCGGCGTCGATCGTGAACGATATCTGCATGGCTCAGGCGCTCCGGGGTTATTTTTCGTTGCTGTCCGGGTACGGATCCTGGGGTGCATCACCTTGGCCGCGGAGCACTTTCCAGCCTTTGAGCGGGTGCGAGGCTTCTGTGAAGTCGGGGCAGGGCGGCATCGATGATTGCGACGGGCCTGAATACTCTCGGCCGCAGTCCACGCAAGCGTAGGTACCTGCTGAAATGTCACTGCCGTATGGAACGTGGTCTTTTTGCATGAGTAAATCTCCGGTGGGTGAAGGGAAGATCCTAGGGAGATTTGTTCTGATGGGCTGTCGGACGTTTCGCTGAGTGAAGTCAGACGCTTCCTGCGCGGATAAAAAAGATCGCAGACTTCGTCAGTTCCTACAGCACTTTCGTACTGTGTTGCAGGAGCTGACGCAGACTGCGATCTCTTGTGTTTCAGCGATCAGGGGCGTTTGCGATTGCTGATCAGCGTACCCACACCGGTATCCGTGAAGATTTCCAACAGGATTGCGTTAGGCACGCGGCCGTCGATGATCAACGAGCTGCCGACACCGCCCTGAACTGCTTCCAGTGCACAACGAATCTTCGGCAACATGCCGCCGTAGATCGTGCCGTCGGCGATCAGGTCGTCGACCTGCTGTGTGCTCAGACCAGTCAACACCGTGCCGGACTTGTCCATCAGGCCGGCGATGTTGGTCAGCAGCATCAGCTTCTCGGCCTTCAGTGCTTCGGCAACCTTGCCGGCCACCAGATCCGCGTTGATGTTGTACGACTCGCCGTTTTCACCCACGCCGATCGGCGCGATCACCGGAATAAAGTTGCCCTTGACCAGCAGGTTCAGCAGCTCGGTGTTGATCCCGACCACTTCGCCGACCTGACCGATGTCGATGATTTCCGGCTGGGTCATCTCCGGGGTCTGGCGGGTAACGGTGAGCTTCTTCGCACGAATCAGCCCGGCGTCTTTACCGGTCAGGCCGATGGCGCTGCCGCCGTGACGGTTGATCAGGTTGACGATGCTTTTGTTGACCTGACCGCCCAGGACCATTTCCACCACGTCCATGGTCGCGGCGTCGGTGACGCGCATGCCATCGACGAAGTGGCTTTCGATCGACAGACGCTTGAGCAGATCACCGATCTGCGGGCCGCCACCGTGAACCACGACCGGGTTGATGCCCACGGCTTTCATCAAGACGATGTCGCGGGCGAAGCCGGTTTTCAGCTCCTCGCTTTCCATCGCGTTGCCGCCGTATTTGATCACCAGGGTCTTGCCGACATAACGTCGGATGTAAGGCAACGCTTCGGACAGGACCTGGGCGGTGTGGGCGGCGGCTTCGCGTTCGAGGGTCATTCAGGGCTCCGGGTGGATCAGAACGGTAGTTGGAGATCAGGTGCAACGCGTTTCAGTTGGGCGTGGAATACATCCTTGATGCGTTGCAGTTCAGCCTCGTCATCGGCCTCGAAACGCAGCACCAGCACCGGTGTGGTGTTGGACGCGCGCACCAGGCCCCAGCCTTTGGCGTAATCGACACGCACGCCGTCGATGGTGGTCAGGTCAGCGCCTGCGCCCCACTGTGCGTCGTGCAGAGCATCAATGATGCTGAATTTGCTCTCTTCGGTCACATGGATATTGATTTCCGGCGTAGAAATATCGTTCGGGAAGGTCGCAAACAGCTCTTCTGCCGTGGATTTTTCCTTACTGAGAATCTCCAGCAGCCGGGCGGCGCTGTAGATGCCATCGTCGAAACCGAACCAGCGCTCCTTGAAGAAGATGTGCCCGCTCATTTCACCGGCCAACAGCGCGCCGGACTGTTTCATTTTCTTTTTGATCAACGAATGACCCGTCTTCCACATTAGCGGCCTGCCACCGTATTCCTTGATCAGCGGTATCAGGCGACGGGTGCATTTGACGTCGAAGATGATTTCCGCGTCTGGATTACGCGCCACCACGTCACGGGCGAACAACATCAGCAGGCGATCCGGATAGACGATGCTGCCGGTATTGGTCACTACGCCGACGCGGTCACCGTCGCCGTCGAAGGCCAGGCCGATGTCGGCGTTGGTTTCCTTGACCTTGGCGATGAGGTCGACGAGGTTTTCCGGTTTGCCCGGATCCGGGTGGTGATTGGGGAAGTTGCCGTCGACTTCGCAGAACAACGGAATGACTTCGCAGTTCAGCGCTTCGATCAGTTGCGGGGCGATCACGCCGGCCGCGCCGTTGCCGCAGTCGACCACGACTTTCAGGCGACTGGCCAGTTTGATGTCCTGGACGATTTCAGTGTTATAGCGATCGAGGATCTCGACCTCGGTAACGCTGCCCGTGCCGCTGCTCAGATTGTTGGTCTTGAGGCGTTCGTGCAGGGCCTGAATCTGTTCGTTGGCGAGGGTGTCGCCGGCGATCACGATCTTGAAGCCGTTGTAGTTCGACGGGTTGTGGCTGCCGGTGAGCATTACCCCGGACTTGCCGGCCAAAACGTTGGCGGCGTAATACAACGCAGGCGTTGGCACCAGACCGACATCGCTGACGTGGCAGCCGCTCTCGGCGATGCCACGAATCAGTTCTGCAACCAGTTCCGGGCCGGACAGGCGGCCGTCGCGACCGACAGAAACATTCGGTTCGCCCTGGGCCAGGCTCTGCGAGCCGATGGCGCGGCCAATCCAGTAAGCGGTTTCGGCATTGAGGAATTCCGGCACGGTGCCGCGAATGTCGTAGGCGCGGAAGATGCTGTCGGGCAGCTTCGGGGCGATCTTGGCTGGGGTGCTCATCTGCACAAATGCTCCATCTCGAAAGGGGCGGGACAGACCGACGAATCGTTCGACGGCAGGCTCAAACTGAAGGGTATGACGGCGTTTTCCACAGAGAGTTCGTGGTATGAAAGGGCCATGATGCCTCGGCTGGCGTGGCTTTCGTACGCCAAAACCTTGATTTACGGTGTTAAACCTTTCAGCTGATCTGCCTGAAATTTTCCCCTGTAGGAGCTGCCGCAGGCTGCGATCTTTTGATTTTTTTTTTGAAGAGTCAAGATCAAAAGATCGCAGCCTTCGGCAGCTCCTGCAGGGATGTTTCAGTGCCGATTATTTGGTGCCGGTATGGCCGAAACCGCCTGTGCCGCGCTCGGTCTCAACGAACTCTTCAACCATTTCGAAATGCGCCTGTACCACCGGCACTAGCACCAGTTGTGCCAAGCGCTCACCAACGGTCATGGTGAAATCGGTCTGGCCACGGTTCCAGCAAGACACCATCAGAGGGCCCTGGTAATCGGAGTCGATCAAACCGACGAGGTTACCCAGCACGATGCCGTGTTTGTGGCCCATGCCCGAGCGCGGCAGGATCAGCGCGGCAAGGTTCGGGTCGCCGATGTAAACCGACAGACCGGTAGGGATCAGCACGGTTTCACCCGGTTTGATCACGATGTCCTGATCCAGCATGGCGCGCAGGTCGAGGCCGGCGGAGCCTGGGGTGGCGTATTGCGGCAGCGGGAATTCGGTACCGATGCGTGGGTCGAGGATTTTGGCTTGCAAAGCGTGCATGTAAATTAAACCTGGTTCAGACGTTCGGCGATAAAAGTGACCAGTTGGCGAGCGATCTTGCTCTTGCTGGTCTGGGCGAAAACCGTGGCGTGCAGCTTACGGTCAATCACGCTGCAGGCGTTTTCTTCGCTGTTGAAACCGATGCTCGGGTTGGCGACGTCGTTGGCGACGATCAAATCGAGATTCTTGTCCTTCAGCTTGCGTGCAGCGTAGTCGAGCAGGTGTTCGGTCTCAGCGGCGAAGCCGACACTGAACGGACGGTCGGGACGGCTTGCGATGGTGGCCAGGATGTCCGGGTTACGCACCATTTGCAGGACGAAGCCGTCACCGCTCGTAGGATCTTTCTTGAGTTTTTGCGGGGCAACGACTTCTGGGCGGTAGTCCGCAACCGCTGCCGAGGCAATGAACACGTCGCAAGGGATCGCGGCTTCGCACGCGGCGAGCATGTCGCGGGCGCTGACCACGTCGATGCGCGTGACGCGATCCGGAGTCGGCAGGTGCACCGGGCCGCTGATCAGGGTGACGCGGGCGCCTGCTTCTACCGCGGCTTCGGCCAGGGCAAAGCCCATTTTTCCGGAACTGTGGTTAGTGATGTAGCGCACCGGGTCGATGTTTTCCTGGGTCGGGCCGGCGGTGATGACCACGTGTTTGCCGGTCAGCGCCTGACGCTGGAAGCACTCCGCCGCGCATTGCGCCAGATCGGTGGCTTCCATCATGCGGCCCATGCCGACGTCGCCGCAGGCCTGGCTACCCGAGGCCGGGCCGAAAGTTTTCAGGCCACGGCTTTCGAGGAGTTGCAGGTTGGCCTGGGTCGCCGGGTCACGCCACATTGCCTGGTTCATGGCTGGAGCGACTGCCACCACGGCGTCGGTGGCCAGCACCAGAGTGGTCAGCAAATCGTTGGCGATGCCTTGGGCCAGACGGGCGAGCAGGTCGGCGGTGGCCGGAGCGATCAACACCAGATCGGCCCATTTCGCCAGCTCGATGTGGCCCATCGCCGCTTCGGCGGCCGGGTCGAGCAAATCCAGGTGAACCGGGTGGCCGGACAGGGCCTGCATGGTCAGCGGGGTGATGAACTCGGCGCCGCCGTGGGTCATGACCACGCGCACTTCGGCACCCTGGTCGATCAGGCGACGAACCAGATCAGCGCTCTTGTAGGCCGCAATGCCGCCGCCGACGCCCAGAACGATGCGTTTCCGATACAGCCGCTGCATAGGTCTGCCTTTCATTTCGTTGATGACTGCAGTGCGACGCCCCCTCCCCAGGGATAAATCGACCGCCAAAAAGATGGGCTACGATATCACAGCGACCTCTACGGAACAGCGGCGCCCACAGACAAGGAATGTGTATGAGTATTCGCGATTGGCCCGCGGCGGAACGGCCGCGGGAGAAGCTACTTGAACACGGCTCGGGCAGTCTGTCCGATGCTGAATTGCTGGCGATCTTTCTTCGAACCGGGGTCACTGGGAAAAGCGCGGTGGATCTGGCGCGACACCTGTTGAATCAGTTCGGCAGCCTGCGCGCGCTGCTGGAGGCCGATCTGGTGGCGTTCAGCAAGCAATTGGGATTGGGGCCGGCAAAGTTTGCCCAGTTGCAGGCGGTGCTGGAGATGAGCCGTCGGCATCTGGCTGAGCGCATGCGTAAAAAACCGGCGCTGGAGAACCCGCAAGCGGTTCGGGATTATCTGAAATCCATGCTGCGTCATGAGCCGCACGAGGTGTTCGGTTGCCTGTTTCTCGACTCCAAGCATCAGGTTCTAATGTTCGAGGCGCTGTTTCGCGGTTCGATTGATAACACCAGTGTGCATCCCCGGGAAGTGGTGAAGCGGGCCTTGGCCAACAACGCGGCAGCCGTGATCCTCTGTCATAACCATCCGTCGGGCAATACCGATCCGAGCCAGGCGGATCGATTGCTCACCAAGCGGTTGCAGAAGGCTTTGGATCTGATTGATGTGCGGGTGCTGGATCACTTCATCATTGGCGATGGTGAGCCGTTGTCGATGGCGGAGTGTGGCTGGATGTAAATCTCAGGAAAACGCTAATCCCTGTGGGAGCTGGCTTGCCAGCGATAGCGGACTCATCGTCAACATTTGTGTTGAGTGTGCCGCCGTCATCGCTGGCAAGCCAGCTCCCACAGGTTCGGGGTTGTACCCGTTATTTCAGCGAGACCCTGGAGTAGTCCTGCCGGCCGAACGGGCTGACCGAATAACCCTGCACATCCTTGCGGGTCAGTGCGTACGCGGTTGGATGCGCCAGCGGCAGCCACAGCGCCTGCTGCTGAATCTGCGCCTGGGCCTGTTCGTACAGCTTGGTACGCACCCCTTGCTCGCTGGTGGTTTTGCCGGCACTGATCAGCTTGTCCAGATCGGCATTGCAGTAACGGGCGAAGTTGGTGCCGGACTTGACCGCGGCGCAGGAAAACTGCGGCGTCAGGAAGTTATCCGGGTCACCGTTGTCACCGGCCCAGCCCATGAACAGCAGGTCATGCTCGCCCGCCTTGGCGCGGCGGATCAACTCGCCCCACTCGATCACGCGGATCTCCGCCTGAATGCCGATTTCCGCCAGATCCGACTGCAGCATCTGCGCGCCGAGGCTCGGATTCGGGTTGAGCAGACTGCCGGACGGACGCGTCCAGATGGTGGTCTGGAAGCCGTCCTTCAAACCGGCCTTGGCCAGCAGTGCCTTGGCTTTCGCCACGTTGTGCGGGTAGCCCGACAGGTTTTTCGCATAGCTCCAGGTGTTCGGCGGGTAAGGGCCGTTGGCGGCTTCGGCGGTGTCTTCGAACACGGCTTTGATGTAGTTGGCCTTGTCGAAAGCCAGGTTGATGGCCTGACGCACTTCCGGCTTGTCCAGTGGCGGATGCTGGCTGTTGATGCCGACGAAAGCGGTCATGAAGGCGTCGGTCTTTTCAACTTTCAGTGTCGGCTCTTTCAACGCGGCCTGCACGTCCAGTGGTTTTGGCGACAGGGCGATCTGGCACTCGTTACGCCGCAGTTTTTGCAGGCGTACGTTGGCATCCGGGGTGATGGCGAAGATCAGCGGGTCCACCGATGGTTTGCCTGCGAAGTAATCCGGGTTGGCCTTGTAACGGATTGCGGCGTCTTTTTGGAAACGCGTGAACACGAACGGGCCGGTGCCGATCGGCTGATTGTTGAGCTTGTCGGTCGCGTTGGCCTTGAGCAGCTTGTCGGCGTACTCGGCGGAATAGACCGAGGCGAAACCCATGCTCAGGGTCGCCAGGAAGGTGGAGTCGGGGTGATCGAGGGTGAAGCGCACGGTCAACGGATCCAGCGCGTCGATTTTCTTGATCAACGCCGGTAGCTGCATTGACTGCGCGTGAGGGAAACCGCTCTGGGCGACTTTGTGCCATGGATTGGCTGGGTCGAGCATGCGGTCGAAGCTGAATTTGACGTCTTCGGCGGTCAGCTCGCGGCTTGGCTTGAAGTAATCGGTGGTGTGAAACTTCACCTGCGGGTGCAGTTTGAAGATATAAGTCAGGCCGTCAGTGCTGACTTCCCAACTGTCGGCCAGGCTCGGGACTACCTTGCCGCTGGCGGTGTCGAAATCCACCAGACGATTCATCAGCACATCGGCCGAGGCGTTGGTGGTGGTCAGCGAGTTGTATTGCACCACGTCGAACCCTTCCGGGCTGGCCTCGGTGCAGACACTCAGCGCGGCGGCCTGGGCCAGGGGGCTCAGCAGGAGCGGGGCGAGCAACAGGGGTAGGGCAGCGAGGCGCATGGTCGGTTTCCTTTTACAGATCGAAGGCCCATCTGCAAGTGCAGTCTGGAAAAGGCCTACCCTAGAGGGCGCGATTGCAAATGACTATCCCCTTTTTGCATTTTAAGGGCACAGTGATGGCCGTTTTTCAGATCGCGGTGCTTCGCAAAAAGTCTGAAACGCCTGCTTGGGCGACTTTCTGCGACGAGTGGTAAAAATCGATGCCGGCCTTTATCCAAAGCGTTCGCAGACCGAAAAAGCGCCTTTTTACCGATTGATTTCACACCGAATGTTGTTGCACCCCGGTCTTTCTGGTATAAAGCAGCGCTCTTTTCTAGGGGCCCGGTTCCTTCACTGTAGGTGTAGCCGGTAAGACCTCTAAAGAAACGCGGCGCCTGGCGCCAAATGACTGAGAGATTAAGCGGCCAACCCATGCCGGGTTGGGCATGTGGTTTTAGAGGGCTGAGGCATGTCGAGAGTATGTCAAGTTACCGGTAAGGGTCCGGTGACTGGGAATAACATTTCCCACGCAAACAACAAAACCCGTCGTCGTTTCCTGCCGAACCTGCAGCATCACCGCTTCTGGGTTGAAGAAGAGAAACGTTTCGTGCGTCTGCGCGTATCTGCCAAAGGCATGCGTATCATCGACAAGCGCGGCATCACTGTCGTGCTCGCCGAACTTCGCCGCGATGGCAAGATTTAAGGGAGCTAATCATGCGTGAATTGATTCGTTTGATCTCGAGCGCCGGTACTGGTCACTTCTACACTACCGACAAGAACAAGCGTACTACCCCGGACAAAATCGAGATCAAGAAATATGATCCGGTTGTTCGCAAGCACGTGATCTACAAGGAAGGCAAAATCAAGTAATTGATTTTTCCCGACTTACAGAAAAGGCCCGTATCTCACGATACGGGCCTTTTTTGTTGCCTCGGGTTTTGTGCTGACTATTGCGACGCTTTCGCGAGCAGGCTCGCTCCCACATTTGGCCGCATTTCATTGTGGGAGCGAGCCTGCTCGCGAAGAGGCCGGTAAAAGCAGCGAAGAACTCAGACCTTCTGTTCAAAGATCACATAGATCTTGCGGCAAGCTTCGAGCACTTCCCAAGTGCCACGAAACCCTGCCGGAATCACAAACCGATCCCCGACACGCAACGTCTTGGCATTGCCATCGCTGTCACGCAGTACCGAAACGCCCTGCAGAATCTCGCAATATTCATGCTCGGTGTAGTTCACCGTCCATTGGCCCACCGCACCTTCCCACACGCCAACGTTCATCTGCCCACAAGGACTGTCGTATTGATTGAACACCGCTTGCTCGGGATCGCCCTTGAGCACTTTGGCCGGGTCCGGGCGGTAGCGTTCGGCTTCACTCGTGGTCAGGCTGATGTCGACGACGTTCTGGATGTTCATTGTTGTTTTCTCCGGTGATGGCGGCGCTGTGGCTGGAAAGGGCCAAAGTCTATGTTTATTAAATTGAACACCGCAAGGCCGTATGGCGCGCTTATGTCAAATATATTGAAACAACCCCGGCCGCTGGTTTAGGGTGGCGGGTGCCTTGGGTCGAAAAGCAGGCTGGCCGGGCAGAATTCCTGAGGACGCTGGCGAATATCGCGCGGCGCTCGTATTCAACAAGAGGAGGACACTCAAATGACCACCCTGACTCGTGCCGACTGGGAACAACGCGCCCGCGATTTGAAGATCGAAGGCCGCGCTTACCTCAATGGCGAATACACCGACGCCGTCTCCGGTGAGACCTTCGAGTGCATCAGCCCGGTCGATGGCCGTCTGCTGGGCAAGATTGCCAGCTGTGACGCCGCCGACGCCCAGCGCGCCGTGGAAAACGCCCGCGCCACCTTCAATTCCGGCGTCTGGTCGCGCCTGGCGCCGACCAAACGCAAAGCCACCATGATCCGTTTCGCCGGTCTGCTCAAGCAGCACGCCGAAGAACTGGCCCTGCTCGAAACCCTCGACATGGGCAAGCCGATCAGCGATTCGCTGTACATCGACGTTCCGGGCGCGGCGCAAGCGCTGAGCTGGAGCGGTGAGGCGATCGACAAGATCTATGACGAAGTCGCGGCCACTCCACACGATCAACTGGGTCTGGTGACCCGTGAGCCAGTGGGCGTTGTCGGCGCCATCGTGCCATGGAACTTCCCGCTGATGATGGCCTGCTGGAAACTCGGCCCGGCCCTGTCGACCGGTAACTCGGTAATCCTCAAGCCATCGGAAAAATCCCCGCTGACTGCCATCCGCATTGCCGCGCTGGCCGTTGAAGCCGGTATTCCAAAAGGCGTGCTCAACGTGCTGCCGGGTTACGGCCATACCGTCGGCAAGGCGTTGGCACTGCACAACGATGTCGACACGCTGGTGTTCACCGGTTCGACCAAGATCGCCAAGCAACTGATGATCTACTCCGGCGAATCGAACATGAAGCGCGTGTGGCTGGAGGCCGGTGGCAAAAGCCCGAACATCGTCTTTGCCGATGCGCCGGATCTGCAAGCCGCAGCGGAGTCCGCCGCCAGCGCCATCGCCTTCAACCAGGGCGAAGTCTGCACCGCCGGTTCGCGTCTGCTGGTCGAACGTTCGATCAAAGACAAATTCCTGCCGATGGTGATCGAAGCGCTGAAAGCCTGGAAGCCCGGCAATCCGCTGGACCCGGCCACCAACGTCGGCGCGCTGGTGGATACCCAGCAGATGAACACCGTACTGTCGTACATCGAATCCGGGCATACCGATGGCGCCAAACTGGTTGCCGGCGGCAAGCGCATTTTGCAGGAAACGGGTGGTACCTACGTCGAGCCGACTATTTTCGACGGCGTGAGCAACGCGATGAAGATCGCTCAGGAGGAGATCTTCGGCCCGGTGCTGTCGGTCATCTCCTTTGATACCGCTGAAGAAGCGATCCAGATCGCCAACGACACACCTTACGGCCTGGCCGCTGCGGTGTGGACTCAGGACATCTCCAAGGCGCACCTGACCGCCAAGGCGTTGCGTGCCGGCAGCGTGTGGGTCAACCAGTACGACGGCGGCGACATGACCGCGCCGTTCGGTGGTTTCAAGCAGTCGGGCAACGGCCGCGACAAATCGCTGCACGCGTTCGACAAGTACACCGAGTTGAAGGCGACGTGGATCAAGCTGTAAGTCGTTAAGGGAGCCCGCTCTTTCCGGGCTTCCTGACGAAACAGTGATCCCCCTGTGGGAGCGGGCTTGCTCGCGAAAGCGGTGTATCAGTCAGCACATTTGCTGAATGTGAAGCCGGATTCGCGAGCAAGCCCGCTCCCACAATGGTTTTGTGGTGCACATAAAAATATCCACAGGAGCGTGGAACATGCGTTGGGCGACTTATTTCGCCGTGTTGTCGTCTGTCTTGAGTGTCGGCCTGGCCCTGGGGGTCAGCATGCCGCTGGTGTCGTTGCGTCTGGAGGGTTGGGGTTATGGCTCCTTCGCCATCGGCGTGATGGCGGCGATGCCGGCGATTGGCGTGCTGTTGGGTGCGAAGATTGCCAGCCATCTGGCGGCGTATTTCGGCACGGCGAATCTGATGCGTCTGTGTCTATGGGCCGGAGCACTATCGATCGGCTTGCTGGCGCTGTTACCGAGCTATCCGGTCTGGTTGCTGCTGCGCCTGATGATCGGGGTGATCCTGACCATCGTCTTCATCCTCGGCGAGAGCTGGATCAATCAACTGGTGGTCGAGCAGTGGCGCGGCCGGCTGGTGGCGCTGTATGGCAGCAGTTACGCGTTGAGCCAACTGTCTGGTCCGTTGCTGTTGGGCGCGCTGGGTACCGAGCATGATTACGGCTTCTGGGTTGGCGTGGTGCTGCTGACCATTTCGCCCTTGCTCCTTGTGGGCCGCAGCGGTGCGCCGAGCAGTGAAGCGAGCAGCGTGACCTTCCGCGACCTTTGGGCCTTCGCTTGCGCGCTGCCGGCGATTGCCTGGGCGGTGTCATTGTTTGCCGCATTTGAGGCGATGATCCTCATGCTGCTCCCGGTGTACTGCCTGCAACAGGGTTTTACGGCGGAGATCGCCTTGGCGATGGTCAGCACCGTGGTGGTCGGGGATGCGTTGCTGCAACTGCCAATTGGTGCATTGGCCGACTATCTGTCACGACGCACGTTGTTCACCGGTTGCGCGGTGGTGTTGATGCTGTCGAGCCTGGCGATTCCCATGCTGATCGATACCTTGCTGATCTGGCCGTTGTGGGTGTTGTTTGGCGCCAGTGCCGGTGGCTTGTTCACCTTGTCGCTGATCCTGATTGGCGAGCGTTATCGCGACGATGCGCTGGTGCGGGCCAATGCGCATATTGCGCAGTTGTGGGGTGTGGGCTGTCTGGTCGGGCCGTTGGCAGCGGGGGCGGGCAGTCAGTGGATCAGCGGGCATGCGTTGCCGCTGTTGATGGCGATTGGAGCGTTTGGGTTAGTGCTGCTGCTTTTGCGCCAGGGTGCGTTTGGCCCGGTGACCGAGCCTGCCTGAGAATGTTTTTGTGGGAGCGGGCTTGCTCGCGAATACGGTTTCACATCCAGCAAATTTGCCGACTGATACTCCGCTTTCGTGAGCAAGCCCACTCCCACAATGGATCTGTGTCTGATTACAACATTCGCTCAAGCCCGACAGTGGTGCTGAACCAGGCATTGAAGCGGCGCCACCAGCTCCCCGGCTCCTTGGTCAGCGTATGCATCTCGCCATTGTCCTCGGTTTTCCAGACGATCTGCCCGTTCTCAAGCTTCGCCTCATAGCTAAGCGCCGGCGCCATGCCTTGCAGGGCCAGTTCGCGCACATGCTCGGCCAGCTCCGGGCTGTCCACCAATACCCCGACTTCGGTGTTCCAGAGCACCGAGCGCGGGTCGAAATTGAATGAGCCGATAAACGATTTCTGCCGGTCGAAGATCATCGCTTTGCTGTGCAGGCTGGAATCCGAGCCGCGAAACGACTTGCTGTAAAAAATATGCGGGCCGCTCCCACCACCGTCACCGGGCTGGCGGCGCAGTTCGAACAGTTTGACCCCGTGCTCCAGCAACGCCTTGCGATACGGCGCATAACCGCCGTGCACTGCCGGCACATCGGTGGCTTCCAGCGAGTTGGTCAGCAGGTTCACCGATACGCCGGCGTCAGCGTGCCCGGTCAGGTACACCAGCCCCGGCTGGCCCGGCACGAAGTAGGCCGAAATCATGATCAGCTCTTTGCTGACGCCCGTGAGTTCCGGCGCCAGTTGCGTGGTCAGCAGCAATTGCGGGTCCGGCTCACCCTTGGCCAGCACCTTGCTCGGCGCGTCCCACAGCGCCTGACTCCAGGCCCAGATCAGCTCTTTGCGCCAGATGTCCATCCGCGGTTCGGTTTTGAAGGTCATCAACTGCTGATACAGCACGTGATTCTGCTTGCGGGTTTCTTCCAGCGATTCTTCCAGGCGCGTGCGGGTGTTCTGCAAGTCCTTGGCCGAGGGTTCGCTGGAGAGAAATTCTTCGATGGGTTTGCTCAGGGCGCTGTTCCAGTACTGGTCGAAGCTATGCCCGAGCTGCTCGGCCACAGGTCCCACGCTGAGCATGTCGATGTCGGTGAAATTCAGGTTCGGCTCGGCATCGAAATACTCGTCGCCCAGATTGCGCCCACCAACGATGGCCACGCTGTTGTCCGCCAGCCACAGCTTGTTGTGCATGCGCCGATGTTGCAGCGACAGATTGAGCAGGCGTCCGGCAGCCCGGGTCACGCCCGTGCTGCGGCCAAGATGCAGCGGGTTGAACAGGCGGATCTGGATCTGCGGATGCGCCGCCAGCGTGGCGATGATCTGGTCGAGGCCGTCGCTGGTGGTGTCGTCGAGCAGGATGCGCACGCGCACGCCACGGTCGGCAGCCTTGAGCAATTCCTCCACCAGCATTCGCGTGCTGACGCCGTCGTGGACGATGTAGTACTGCAAATCGAGGCTGCTCTGCGCATTGCGGATCAGCTCGGCGCGGGCGGTGAACGCCTCGGTGCTGTTAGACAACAGGCGGAAACCGGAACGGCCCTGATACGGCGCCGCTTGAGCCTGGATCGAACGCCCGAAGCTGGAGCCGGACGCCGGCAGCGCCTGACTCGGTTCGCGCGGCACATCAAGGCTGGCGCAACCGCTCAGGAGCGAAGCGAGCATCAGCAAAGCGAGTAGGGGCTGTCTGAAGCTCACGTGGGATCGTTCCGGTCGGCGGCAAAAGTCGGTATATGGACGCTGGTCAATCGAAAAAGGTCAGTCGGCTTCGGCCAGCAGTTTGATTGCTGCCGCGCCGACCTTGCGTACCGCCTCTTCGATCTGCGGTGTCGGTTTGGCAGCGTAGTTCATCCGCAGGCAATTGCGGTACTTGCCCGAGGCGGAAAAGATGCTGCCAACGGCAATCTGGACGCCTTGGTCGTGCAGCGCACGGTTCAGTTTCAGGGTGTCGAACCCTTCCGGCAGTTCGACCCACAGCATGAAGCTGCCTTGTGGGCGGCTGGCGCGGGTGCCGGCGGGGAAGTAGCGCGTGACCCAGTCGATCATCATGTCGCGATTGCGCTGGTATTGCGTGCGCATCCGCCGTAAATGGGGTTCGAAGTGGCCGGACTTGATAAATTCGGCGATGGCGATTTGCGGTTGCGGCGCGGTGGAGCCAGTGCTGATGTATTTCATGTGCAGCACCCGTTCCAGATACCGCCCCGGTGCGACCCAACCGATGCGCAGGCCTGGGGCCAAAGTCTTGGAAAACGAACTGCACAACAACACGCGGCCATCTTCGTCGAAGGATTTGATCGTGCGCGGACGCGGATAGGTGTAAGCCAGTTCGCCATACACATCGTCTTCGATGATCGCCACGTCGAAGCGCTGAGCCAGGTTGAGCAGGGCGCGTTTGCGCGACTCCGGCATGATGTAGCCCAGCGGATTGTTGCAGTTGGGCGTGAGCTGGATGACCTTGATCGGCCACTGTTCCAGCGCCAGTTCCAGGGCTTCGAGGCTGATGCCGGTGAGCGGATCGGTGGGGATTTCCAGGGCTTTCATACCCAGCCCCTTGAGGGTCTGCATGGCGCCGTGAAAGCTCGGTGAATCCACCGCGACGATGTCGCCGGGCTCACAGATGGCGTGGATGCTGGTTGACAGTGCTTCGTGGCAACCGGTGGTGACGACGAGGTCGCTGGCGCTCAACTGGCATCCGGAATCGAGCATCAGCCGGGCGATCTGTTCGCGCAGTTCGAGGGTGCCATGGATGTTGTCGTAATACAGGCCGGGCATGTCCTGGCGGCGGCTAATCCGCGCCAGCCCGCGCAGCAGCGGTTTCATGGTTGGCGAGGTGACGTCGGGCATGCCGCGACCGAGTTGCACTACATCCTTGCGCGGCACCGCGCGAATCAGCTCCAGCACCTGATCCCACTGCGAAATCTCCACCGGTCGCTGCGCCGGGCGCCCGACTGCAGGCAGCTCCGGCAGCTCGCGCCCAACCGGCACAAAGTAGCCGGACTTGGGCTTCGGCGTGGCCAGCCCGCTGTCTTCCAGCACGCGATAGGCCTGCTGCACCGTGCTGAGACTGACACCATGTTCTACGCTCAAGGCACGCACCGACGGCAGTCTGTCACCTGGACGATAGAAGCCTTGTTCGATGCGCGTGCCGAGCAGTTCGGCGAGGTTCACATAAAGCGTCATGGCACTGCCTCGATGCTGATGATTCGAAAAACCAGTACAGATGCGGGGTAAATCGACAATTCAGTGGCATTAACAGCAAATCTGTATGGAGTTAATACAGGTTGGTTGAATCTGTAATGCTTTTGCCGACCCGCGCATCATGGAATCTCTGGCTACCCAAGTAAACAGGAGCGATAAAAATGAACGGCTTGAGCGATGTGCGGCTGACGTTACACAGTCAGGAACTGGCGGCGGGACAGGAGGACAGTGCGTGGAATGCGGCCATGCGCAACGCGCCGTCCGACCTCAGTCGCTGGGGCCTGTTCTGGCATCGTCTGCACACGCGCAAGGCATTGCTCGGTTTGACGTCCGAGCAGCTCAAGGATGTCGGGCTGACACGGGAGCAGGCGCTGGAGGAGGGGTTGAAACCGTTCTGGCGGATCTGAAATCCATTCGCGAGCGGGCTCGCTCCCACAGGGAAAGGCATTCCATATGTGGGAGCGAGCCTGCTCGCGAAGGCGTCATTAAACGCGGCACATATCCATCAGATCAGCTCTTTGAGGCGATGCCACAACATCCCCAGCGCCAGCAGCGGCGAGCGCAAATGCTTGCCGCCCGGGAAGGTGATGTGCGGCACTTTGGCGAACAGATCAAAGCCTCCGCTGTGCTGCCCGCTGATCGCCTCGGCGAGCAACTTGCCCGCCAGGTGCGTGGCATTCACCCCGTGCCCGGAATACGCCTGGGCGTAATACACATTCGGCTGCTCATTGAGTCGGCCGATCTGCGGCAGGCGGTTGGCGCCGATGCCGATCATCCCGCCCCACTGATAATCGATCTTCATCCCTGCCAGTTGCGGAAAGACTTCAAGCATCTTCGGCTGCATGTACGCCGCGATGTCCTTTGGATCGCGCCCCGAATAATGGCAGGCGCCGCCGAACAGCAAACGCCGATCCGCCGAGAGCCGATAGTAATCCAGCGCCACCCGTTGGTCGCAGACCGCCATGTTTTGCGGCAGCAGGTTATGCGCCTGCTCTTCACTCAGCGGTTCGGTAGCGATGATGTAGCTGCCGGCGGGCAGGACTTTGCCGCTGAGCTGTGGGTTGAGGTCGTTGAGGTAGGCGTTGCAACCGAGCACCAGGGTTTTCGCACGTACCGAGCCTTGCGCGGTATGGACCTTCACTTCGGGGCCGTAGTCGATGCGGGTCACCGCCGATTGCTCGAACAGCTTCACGCCCAGTTGCTGCGCCGCCGCCGCTTCACCCAAGGCGAGATTCAACGGATGCAGATGCCCGGAGCCCATGTCGATCAGCCCGCCGACGTAGCGTTTGGAGCCGACCACGGTGTGCATTTCATTGGCTTGCAGCAAGCGGGTTTCGTAGCGGTAACCGAGGCCGCGCAGTTCTTCGGCATCTTCGGCAAACCCTTCAAGGTCCGCAGGTTTGTTGGCGAGGTCGCAATAGCCCCAGGTCAGATCGCAGGCAATCTGGAATCGCTCGATGCGTTGGCGAACGATTTCCACGGCCTCCAGGCCCATGAGTTTCATCTGCCGCACGCCGTCGGCGCCGATTACATGGGTGAATTGATCGAGGCCATGACCGACCCCACGAATCAACTGCCCACCATTACGCCCGCTGGCGCCCCAACCGATCTTGTGCGCTTCCAGCAACACCACGCTGAGACCGCGCTCGGCCAGTTCCAGCGCAGTGTTCAGCCCCGAGAACCCGCCGCCAACCACGCACACGTCGGCAATCACTTCACCTTGCAGTGCCGGGTGGTCGGGCTGCGGCAAGCTGCTGGCGGCGTAGTAAGAGGCAACGTGAGGTTGGCTCGCGGTGGTTTGGGCGCGGGCAGTCATGGGCGTCATCCAACGGCTAAGTGTCGAGAAAATTTGACGGAGGATAAGCCGCACGCGCGAACTCGGGCAACACTGGTCGGTCTGCGGTGTCTGGATCTTGGCTTTTGCGGCACAATTGCGGCCTATTTCACCTTGGTCACCGCTTCGATGAGCTGCAACAGCGAGAAAATCCGCACCCTGCGCCAGCAGATCCCCACGTTCGACTGTGTGCCGGGCTGTCACGACTGCTGCGGGCCGGTGACCACCTCGCCCGAAGAGATGGCGCGCCTGCCGCGCAAGACCCGCGCCGAGCAGGACGCGGCGATGGAAGAGCTGAACTGTGTGCACCTGGGGCCCAATGGCTGCACGGTGTATGGCGAGCGGCCGCTGATCTGCCGGCTGTTCGGCACGACGAAGACCTTGCCTTGCCCGAATGGGCGGGGGCCGGTGGAGCTGATTCATCCGAAGGTGGAGAAGCAGATTTTCGAGTACATGGCGGCAAATCGGCAGGTGTTGGTTTAACGGCTTCACCCGGAATCGAGTCGACGCCTTCGCGAGCAAGCCCGCTCCCACAGGTGAATGCATTCCAAATGTGGGAGCGGGCTTGCTCGCGAAGAGGCCCGCTCAGACAGCACAAATATCAATCCGGAATCGGCAGGCAGAGGCTCTCTTTTACCTCTTCCATCACGATATAACTCTTCGACTCACGCACATGCGGCAGTTTCAACAGAATGTCGCCCAGCAGCTTGCGGTACGAGGCCATCTCGGAAATCCGCGCCTTCACCAGATAGTCGAAATCCCCTGACACCAGATGGCACTCCAGCACATGCGGCAGTTTCAGCACCGCGCGTCGGAACTCTTCGAAAGTGTCGCCGGATTTGTAGTCGAGGCTGATCTCGACAAATACCAAGAGACTACCCTTCAAGTGCTGCGGATTGAGACGGGCGTTGTAGCCCATGATGATCCCCTCTCGCTCGAGCCTGCGTACCCGCTCGGTACACGGCGTGGTGGAGAGGCCGACTTTCTCCCCGAGTTCGGTGAAGGAAATCCGCCCGTCCGCCTGCAGGATCCGCAAGATGTTGCGGTCGATCTTGTCCAGCTCACGTTTGGTCTGAGTGTTGGTACGCATAGGGGATGCGCCTCCGTGAAAAGGGTTTTTGCCGAGAATTGTCGCCAAATATAGGCGCTTATATAGTGAAAAGCACTGGCATTTATTTTTTACACTGCGCGCATCATTGCTCTAACAACAGACGTACGCGGCACCGCCGCGATGAGGGATACAACATGCGCGTAATGGTCTTGGGTAGCGGCGTCATCGGTACCGCCAGTGCTTACTATCTGGCCCGTGCCGGGTTTGAAGTGGTGGTGGTCGACCGGCAGCCAGCTGCGGCCATGGAGACCAGTTTCGCCAACGCCGGCCAGGTCTCGCCGGGCTATGCCTCGCCGTGGGCTGCGCCGGGCGTGCCGCTGAAGGCGATCAAGTGGCTGCTGCAACGCCACGCCCCTCTCGCGATCAAAGCTACCGCCGACATCGACCAGTACCTGTGGATGGCGCAGATGCTGCGCAACTGCACCGCCAGCCGTTATGCGGTGAACAAGGAGCGCATGGTGCGTCTGTCCGAGTACAGCCGCGACTGCCTCGACGAACTGCGCGCCGAAACCGGTATCGCCTACGAAGGCCGCAGCCTCGGTACCACTCAGTTGTTCCGCACTCAGGCGCAACTGGATAACGCCGCCAAGGACATCGCCGTCCTGAAGGAATCCGGCGTGCCGTTTGAAGTCCTCGACCGCGCCGGCATCGCCCGCGTCGAGCCAGCCCTGGCTGGCGTGACCGACATTCTCGCCGGTGCCCTGCGCCTGCCGAACGACCAGACCGGCGACTGCCAGATCTTCACCACCCGTCTCGCCGAAATGGCGGTGAAACTGGGCGTGGAATTCCGTTTCGGCCAGGACATCCAGAAGCTCGACTTCGCCGGTGATCGCATCAACGGCGTGTGGATCGACGGCAAGCTGGAGACCGCCGACCGCTACGTGCTGGCCCTCGGCAGCTACTCGCCGCAACTGCTCAAGCCGCTGGGCATCAAGGCCCCGGTGTACCCGCTCAAGGGCTACTCGCTGACTGTGCCGATCACCAACCCGGCGATGGCCCCGACTTCGACCATTCTCGACGAGACCTACAAGGTCGCGATCACCCGTTTCGACAACCGCATCCGCGTCGGCGGCATGGCCGAGATCGCCGGTTTTGACCTGTCGCTGAACCCGCGTCGACGCGAAACCCTGGAGATGATCGTCAACGACCTTTATCCTCAGGGCGGCAATCTGGCCGAGGCAAGCTTCTGGACCGGCCTGCGTCCGACTACGCCGGACGGCACGCCGATCGTTGGCGCCACGCCGTTCAAGAACCTGTTCCTCAACACCGGTCACGGCACGCTCGGTTGGACCATGGCGTGTGGTTCCGGTCGTTTGCTGGCCGATCTGATGGCGAAGAAAAAGCCGCAGATCAGTGCTGAAGGCCTCGATATTTCCCGTTACGGCAACAAGCCACAGGAGTCCGCAAAACATGGCAATCCAGCGCCAGCTCACCAATGAGCGCATGAGTCAGATCGTCAGCCACAACGGCACCGTGTATCTGGCCGGGCAGGTCGGCGACGACTTCGACGCCGGGATTGAACAGCAGACCCGCGAGGTACTCGCCAATATCGAGCGCTTGCTCGATCTGGCCGGGACCGACAAACAGCATCTGCTGTCGGCAACGATCTACCTGAATGACATCGAGGCGCACTTTGCAGGGATGAATTCGGTGTGGGACCAATGGCTGCCCAAAGGCGCTGCCCCGGCCCGTGCCACCGTCGAAGCGAAGATGGCCAAGCCGAGCATCCTGGTCGAGATCTCCATCGTCGCTGCGCTGCCGTAACACGTAGTAAAGATCCCTCTCCCGGTGCTGTTGGCGGTTCACACCGTCAGCCAGCGCCGGTTTTTCTTCCCATGACCGCCAAGAAGTCTGCTGCCATGCGTCCTGCCCGTGCCCTGATCGACCTAGAAGCCCTGCGCCACAACTACCGAATTGCCCGCGAAGTCACCGGCGCCAAGGCGCTTGCGGTGATCAAGGCCGATGCCTATGGCCATGGCGCGGTGCGCTGCGCCCAGGCACTGGAAGCTGAGGCCGACGGCTTTGCGGTTGCTTGTATCGAAGAGGCGCTGGAGCTGCGCGCCGCCGGCATTCGTGCCCCGGTGTTGTTGCTTGAAGGGATTTTCGAGGCCAATGAGCTCGCGCTGATCGTCGAGCATGATTTCTGGTGTGTGGTGCATTCGCTGTGGCAGCTCGAAGCGATCGAGCAGGCAGGGCTGAGCAAACCGATCACCGTGTGGCTGAAGCTCGACTCCGGCATGCACCGCGTCGGTCTGCATCCGAAGGATTACCAGGCGGCCTATCAACGGCTGCTGGCCAGCGGCAAAGTGGCGAAGATCGTGCTGATGAGCCACTTCGCCCGCGCCGATGAGTTGCACGAACAGAGCAGCGCCGATCAGGTCGCAGTATTTGAAACCGCGCGTCAGGGCCTGGCGGCCGAAGTCAGCCTGCGCAATTCGCCGGCCGTGCTCGGTTGGCCGCAGATCCACAGCGACTGGGTACGCCCGGGCATCATGCTTTATGGCGCGACGCCGTTCGAAGAATCCAACGCGGTGGCCGAGCGCCTGCGACCGGTGATGACGCTGGAATCGAAAGTGATCTGCGTGCGTGAGTTGCCTGCTGGCGAACCGGTGGGTTACGGCGCCAGATTCATCACCGACAAGCCGATGCGCATCGGCGTGGTCGCCATGGGCTACGCCGACGGCTACCCGCGTCAAGTCCCGACCGGCACGCCAGTGCTGGTGGCCGGCCAACGCAGTCGCATCATCGGCCGCGTGTCGATGGACATGCTGTGTATCGACCTTACCGATGTGCCTGAAGCGGGCCTGGGTTCGACTGTCGAGTTGTGGGGCAAAAATATCCTCGCCAGCGAAGTGGCGAAGTGGGCTGACACCATTCCCTACCAGATTTTCTGCAACCTGCATCGAGTGCCAAGGCTCTATTCCGAGGGTTGAAGCCGCTGCGGAGCCCACGTGTTGTAAATACTGAACGCTGTCGCCATGATAACGCTCAATATTCTTACAACATCAGGAGGCTCCCGCCTTGGACGTCGGTGAACGACTGCAATCGATCCGCAAGCTCAAAGGGCTTTCCCAGCGTGAACTCGCCAAGCGCGCGGGCGTCACCAACAGCACCATTTCGATGATCGAAAAGAACAGCGTCAGCCCTTCGATCAGTTCGCTGAGGAAGGTGCTTGGCGGCATTCCCATGTCCATGGTCGAGTTCTTTTCCGAAGAAATACTCCAGGAAATACCGACCCAGATCGTCTACAAGGCCAACGAGCTGATCGACATTTCCGACGGCGCCGTGACCATGAAGCTGGTCGGGCGCGCGCACCCCAGCCGCGCTATCGCCTTCCTCAACGAAATCTACCCACCGGGCGCCGACACCGGCGAAGAAATGCTCACCCACGAGGGCGAGGAAACCGGGATTCTGGTCGAAGGTCGTCTGGAATTGGTGGTGGGCCTGGAAACTTTTATTCTCGAAGCTGGCGATAGCTACTATTTTGAAAGTACCAAGCCGCATCGTTTCCGTAATCCGTTCGATTTACCTGCGCGACTAATCAGCGCAGCAACACCAGCGAATTTTTAAAGATAGAGGCGCCAAGCCATGACGGCGAAGGCGTTCGGACAGTTTATCTACCGTGCGGTATAACCCCTTCGACTATGGGGTTGTTTCAGTGTGGCGGGCTACCCGCTATACTTGCGCCCGCCTGCGAACCGTGGCCGCAGGCGTGAATAGCCACCATTGAGGGTGAACGCGTGAACCTAATTATGAAAATGCTGGCTGCACCAGCAACCGTACTGGCCCTCTGGGCTGTCAGCGCTCAAGCTGCGACGAATGACGACATCGCCAAGCGCCTCGAGCCTGTTGGCCAGGTGTGTGTCCAGGGTCAGGAATGCAAGGGAATGGAAGTGGCTGCAACTGCTGGCGGTGGTGATGCCAAGACTCCAGACTCAATCATTGCCAAACATTGCAACGCTTGCCATGGCTCCGGCCTGTTGGGTGCGCCGAAGATTGGTGACACCGCAGCGTGGAAAGAGCGTGCCGATCACCAGGGCGGCCTCGACGGCATCCTGGCCAAGGCCATCACCGGCATCAATGCGATGCCGCCAAAAGGCACCTGCGCCGATTGCACCGATGCCGACCTGAAAGGCGCGATCGAGAAGATGTCCGGCCTGAAATAAGCCGCGTTTCTGATGAAAAAAACCGTCTTCGGACGGTTTTTTTGTGCCTGCGATTCAAGCCTTGGGCTGTCCTTTGCAGCAAAGTCGAGGCAAGCTCGGTCTACCTCTATTCACGGAACGGGCAGGAGGCTTCAGATGGTGCAGTTGTGTTCGATCGAACAGGCAGTGGACGACGTGCTCGCGCGGTTGCCGGCGCATATCCACATGGGCTTGCCGCTGGGGTTGGGCAAACCCAATCACTTCGTCAACGCGCTGTACCGGCGAGTCAAAGGGCTGCCCGAGCGGCAACTGACGATCTACACCGCCCTGTGCCTCGGCCGGCCGAATCTTGGCGACGGTTTGCAGAAACGCTTTATCGAGCCTTTCGTCGAGCGCGTTTTCGGCGATTACCCGGAGTTCGATTTTCTCGCCGACCTGCAACGTGACAGTCTGCCGGCCAATATCCGCGTCCAGCAGTTCTTCATGCAGCCCGGCAGCCTGCTCAACAGCGCGCCGGCCCAGCAGAATTACGTCAGCAGCAATTACAGCCACGCCGCCCGCGACATCAACGCCGCCGGCCTGAACCTGGTGGCGCAACTGCTCGCCAGCAGCAGCGAACATCCTGACCGCCTGAGCCTGAGCTGCAACCCGGACATCACCCTCGACCTGTTGCCGATGATCGCCAAGCGCCGCGCCGCCGGGGAAACCATTCTGCTGGTCGGTCAGGTACACAGCGATCTGCCGTACATGCCCGGCGATGCCGAGGTCGATATCGACACCTTCGACCTGCTGATCGACGCGAAGGACAGCAGCACGCTGTTTTCCACACCGAACATGCCGGTGGGGTTTCAGGACCATTTCATCGGTCTGCACGCCAGCACCTTGGTGCGTGATGGCGGCACGTTGCAGATCGGCATCGGCTCGATGGGCGATGCGCTGACCGCCGCGTTACTTGCACGCCAAGCCGATAACGCCGGTTATCAAGCGTTGCTCAGTGACATCAACCTCAGCCAGTGGGCGCAGTTGATCGATCGCGAGGGCGGCACCGGGCCGTTTGCCAAAGGTCTGTACGGCTGCAGCGAAATGTTCGTCAACGGCCTGCTGGTGTTAGCGGATGCGGGGATTATTCGGCGCAAGGTCTACCCCGATGTGCCCACCCAGGAACAAGCCAACGCCGGCACCCTCGACGAGGCGGCGCAGACTGACGGCATCTCGGTGCACGGCGGGTTCTTCCTTGGGCCGCGCAGTTTCTACGCGCGTCTGCACGAAATGACGCAAAGCAAGCGCCTCGAATTCAACATGACCCGCATCAGCTACATCAACGAGTTGTATGGGCAGGAAGAACTCAAGCGTTTGCAGCGCCTCGATGCGCGCTTCATCAACACAGTGTTCACCATGACTTTGCTTGGCGCGGGCGTGGCCGATCAACTCGAAGACGGACGAGTGCTAAGCGGTGTCGGCGGACAGTACAACTTCGTGGCGCAGGGGCATGCGTTGCACGATGCGCGTTCGATTTTGATCCTGAGAAGCTGGCGCGAATCCGGTGGTGACGTCAGTTCCAACATCGTCTGGGAATATGGCCACTGCACGATTCCACGGCATCTGCGCGATATCGTCGTTACCGAGTACGGCATCGCCGATCTGCGCGGCAAAACCGACGCGGCGGTGATCGAGGCATTGTTGAATATCAGCGATTCACGCTTCCAGCCGGGATTGATCGAACAGGCGCAGAAGGTCGGCAAGCTGCCGAAGGATTTCCGCATCGATCCGCGTTTTGCCGAGAACACGCCGCAACGCTTGCAGGCGATTGCCGCGCGACATCCGAACCTGTTTCCGGAATATCCGTTGGGCTGTGATTTCACGGCGATCGAAAGGGATCTGCTGCGGGTGCTGAACTGGCTGAAGAGCAAATTCAAGCTGAGCGAGATTCTGGAATTGGGCAAGGCAGCGCTGGATGCGCCGGAGCCTTCGCTATATCCCGAGCACCTTGAGCGCATGCAACTTACAAACCCGCAAGGCCTGAAAGAAGACCTGTTCCAGCGCCTGCTCCTCACCGGCCTCAAAGCCACCACTCAATAACTGCCCATCGCAAAACCCACTGTGGGAGCGAGCCTGCTCGCGAAAGCGGTGTATCAGTCAACCAAAATGTCGACTGACCCTAAGCATTCGCGAGCAGGCTCGCTCCCACAGGGGTAATGCGGTATTGCTGGATTATTCGATGAAGGTTACAACGCCATCCTTCAGCGATTTAACGCGGGCCAGCGATTCAACGCGATAACCCTGCGAATCCAGCTCGGCACGGCCGCCCTGGAACGACTTCTCGATCACGATGCCCAGGCCGGCAACGGTGGCGCCAGCCTGTTTGATGATCGAGATCAGCGCCTGGGACGCCTTACCGTTGGCCAGGAAGTCATCGATGATCAGCACGCGGTCGCTGCTGGTCAGGTGACGCGGGGAGATGGCCACGGTGCTTTCGGTCTTTTTGGTGAACGAATAAACGGTCGCCGACAGCAGGTTTTCGGTCAGGGTCAGGGACTGTTGTTTGCGGGCGAAGATCACCGGCACGCCGAGGTTCAGACCGGTCATGATCGCCGGGGCTATCCCTGAGGCTTCGATGGTGACGATCTTGGTGATGCCCGAATCCTTGAACAGCGAGGCGAATTCGTCGCCGATCAGCTTCATCAGGGCCGGGTCGATCTGGTGGTTCAGGAAGGCGTCGACCTTCAGGACCTGGTCGGAAAGCACGATGCCTTGTTCGCGGATTTTCTGGTGCAATGCTTCCATGAAGCTGTCCTCGTTCGGCGCTTGTGCGCCCTAAGCTTTAAAAAAAGTGGTCAATTCTAGCGCTTTAACATCGCGCGTATATCAGCCAATGCGCTGTTGCCGCGCACGGCTTTGACTTCGGTCGGTGTGTCGTCGTTGCCTTCCCACGCCAGATCGTCCGGCGGCAGCTCATCGAGGAAGCGGCTCGGCGCGCAATCGATGATCTCGCCGTACTGCTTGCGCTTGGCGGCGAAGGTGAAGGCCAGGGTCTGACGCGCGCGGGTAATGCCCACGTAGGCCAGGCGGCGTTCTTCTTCGATGGTGTCGGCTTCGATGCTGGAGCGGTGCGGGAGGATTTCCTCTTCCATGCCCATGATGAACACGTATGGGAATTCCAGACCCTTGGACGCATGCAGCGTCATCATCTGCACGCCTTCGGCGCCGTCCTCTTCTTCCTGCTGACGTTCCAGCATGTCGCGCAGGACCAGTTTGCCTATGGCGTCCTCGACGGTCATTTCGCCTTCTTCGTCCTTCTCGAGGGTGTTTTTCAACGCCTCGATCAGGAACCAGACGTTACTCATCCGGTAATCGGCAGCCTTGTCGCTGGAGCTGTTGGTGCGCAGCCAGTTCTCGTAGTCGATGTCCATGACCATGCTGCGCAGCGCCGAGATCGGGTCTTCGCCGGCACACTGCTCGCGGACCTTGTCCATGAAGCGCTTGAAGCGCGACAGGCGATCGGTGAAGCGGCTGTCCAGATGCTCGCCCAGGCCGATTTCGTCGGTGGCGGCGTACATCGAGATCTTGCGTTCGGTGGCGTAGTTGCCAAGTTTTTCCAGGGTGGTCGAGCCGATTTCACGGCGCGGCACGTTGATCACCCGCAGGAAGGCGTTGTCGTCGTCCGGGTTCACGATCAGGCGGAAGTAGGCCATCAGGTCCTTCACTTCCTGACGGCCGAAGAAGCTGTTGCCGCCGCTCAGGCGATACGGCACCTGGTGGTGCTGCAGTTTCAGCTCGATCAGCTTGGCCTGGTAGTTACCGCGATAGAGGATCGCGAAATCGCTGTACGGGCGGTCGGTGCGCAAGTGCAGGCTGAGGATTTCCATGGCCACGCGCTCGGCTTCGGCGTCCTCGTTGCGGCAGCGGATCACGCGGATCTCATCGCCGTGGCCCATCTCACTCCACAGCTGTTTCTCGAATTCGTGCGGGTTGTTCGAGATCAGCACGTTGGCGCAACGCAGGATGCGGCTGGTGGAGCGGTAGTTCTGCTCGAGCATCACCACTTTCAAGGACGGATAGTCGTCCTTGAGCAGCATCAGGTTTTCCGGCCGTGCGCCGCGCCAGGCGTAGATCGACTGGTCGTCGTCGCCTACTACGGTGAACTGGTTGCGCTTGCCGATCAGCATCTTTACCAGCAGGTACTGGCTGGCGTTGGTGTCCTGGTATTCGTCGACGAGCAGATAGCGAACCTTGTTCTGCCACTTTTCGAGAATGTCGGCGTGCTCTTCGAAGAGTTTTACCGGCAGCAGGATCAGGTCGTCGAAGTCCACCGCGTTGAACGCCTTGAGCGTGCGCTGATAGTGGGTGTAGACGATGGCGGCGGTCTGCTCTTTCGGGTTACGCGCGTTTTCCAGCGCCTGCGGCGGCAGGATCAGGTCGTTTTTCCAGGCGCCGATCATGTTCTTGATCTCGTCGACGCCGTCGTCGCCCGCGTATTCCTTTTGCATGATGTCGGTCATCAAGGACTTCACGTCGGTCTCGTCGAAAATCGAGAAACCGGGTTTGTAGCCCAACCGCGCATGTTCCTTGCGGATGATGTTCAGGCCCAGGTTGTGGAAGGTGCAGACCGTCAGGCCGCGACCTTCGCCGGCACGCAGCAGGGTGCCGACCCGTTCCTTCATCTCGCGCGCAGCCTTGTTGGTGAAGGTCATGGCGACGATGTACTGGGCGCGGATGCCGCAGTTCTGGATCAGGTGCGCGATTTTGCGCGTGATCACGCTGGTCTTGCCGGAGCCAGCACCGGCGAGCACCAATAGAGGGCCGCCGACGTAGTTCACGGCTTCTTGCTGCCGGGGATTGAGTCGGGACATACGAAAATTCGGGAGTCGTTGACGAAATGGGCCGGCATTTTAACAGGCTCAGCGATTTGTGCTGGTCTGTCCGACTTGTGACGTACCACGCGATTCAAATTTGCCGGTTTTGTTACTTTCACGCAGGATGCGCGGAGATTTTGCGGCTAATGTTCTCATTCGTGACACAAAATAACGTTCTGATAACCATTGTCATTTGGTCATTGAAGGGCGCAACGGCATAATGCCCCGCCCACATCATTGCAGAGTCTAGGGAGCTAGCTTGTCTACGCCTGTCGAACCCTTGCGTTTGCTGCTACTGGCCGAAGAGCCAGCGTGGACAGCGTTATTGCGCGAGTGTCTGGCTCCGATGGGGAGCGCGGCGGTGCTGATCAGCGCGCCGAGCTGGGAGTCGGTCAGCAGTTTGTTCGAAGACAACCGCCACGCGGTGCTGTTGACCCTTCCGGCGTTGCAACCGGCCCCGGGCCGTTGCAGCCTGCCAACGGTATTGCTGCTGGATCACGAGCCGGCCACCGCGCCCGTTGGTGTCAGCGACTGGCTGGTGTTCGATGCCCTCGACGCCGGCATGCTGCGCCGTTGCCTGCGCCACGTGCGCGAACGTGGCGTGCTGGAAAACACCCTGCAACGCCTCGCCGAACAGGATCCGCTCACCGGCATCGCCAACCGCCAGGGTTTCCAGACCTTGCTGGCGGCGCGCCTCGCGGAAAACGACGGCCGTGGCCTGGCCCTCGGGCATCTTGATCTCGATAACTTCCGCCATGCCAACGACGCCCTCGGCCATCAGGCCGGCGACCGCTTGATTCTGCAAGTCGTCGCACGGCTGAAAAGTCAGCTGGAGGCCGGCGATCAACTGGCGCGGCTGGGCAGCGACGAATTCGCCTTGCTGATCGACACCCGCCGTGCACCGCAACGCGCCGAGTGGATGGCCGAACGCATCACCGAGGCCTTGGCCGAACCTTACTGGGTCGATGGCGAAAGCCTGTTGATTGGTTCGAGCCTTGGCATCGCCCATGCCCGCGCACAGGGCGGCGCCGATCCGCTGATGTGGCATGCGCACATTGCCATGCAACAAGCGAAAAGCACGCAGGGCTGCACTTTTCATATCTTCAACGAACGCATCAACCGCAACGCGCGGAGCATGGCCGACCTCGAAAGCGAGCTGCGCCGGGCCTTGCGTCGCGATGAACTGGAACTGCACTACCAGCCACGGCTGAATCTTGAGGACGGCCAGATCGTCGGCCTCGAAGCCTTGGTACGCTGGCGCCATGGCGAACGCGGGCTGCTGCCGCCGAGTGAGTTCGTGCCACTGGCCGAGCAGAGCGGTTTGATCGTGCCGCTAGGCTACTGGGTGATTTCCCGTGCCCTGCGCGACATGCAGGCGCTGCGCGAGCGAGGTCTGCCGGCGCTGCACATGGCAATCAACCTGTCGTTCCGCCAGTTTCAGGACAGCCAGTTGCTGCCGACGCTCAGTCGGTTGATTGCCGAACGCGGCGTCGAGGCGCAGTGGCTGGAGTTTGAACTCACCGAAACGGCCGTGATGCGCCGCAGCGATCTGGTCAAACAGACCATGGACGCCCTCGGTCGCCTCGGCGTGCGTTTCTCGCTGGATGACTTTGGTACCGGGTTCTCGTCGTTCGTGCACCTCAACAGCCTGCCGATCACCTTGCTGAAAATCGACAAGAGCTTCGTCGGCGGTATGGAGCAACGCGAAGAGAATCGCAAACTGGTGCACGCGATGATCAACCTCGCGCACAACCTGCACCTGGAAGTGGTGGCCGAAGGGGTGGAAACTCCGGAGCAGCTGGAACTGCTGCGCGGGTTTGGATGCGATCAGGTGCAGGGGTATCTGATCAGCCGGCCGTTGCCGTTGGCGGAATTGGTTGAATATCTAACCTTCGGTTCTAGCCAGCAGCCAGCCCTCGAAGTTGTGAGCTGAACACGAAACCTAATGTGGGAGCGGGCTTGCTCGCGAAGACGTCGTGTCAGTCAGAGCATGTGCTGCCTGACCCACCGCTTTCGCGAGCAAGCCCGCTCCCACAGGGGAATTTTATTCAGCCTGAGCGATATTGAAGCCTTGCGATTGCGGCTCACGCCGAATCATCCGCTTCATTTTCCATTCAAACGCCAGCGTCAAACTCACTGCCGCACACGCCAGCCCCAGCGCCAGACCCCACCAGACCCCCGTCGGCCCCCAGTTCAGGTGGAATGCCATCCACCAGGCCGCCGGCGCGCCGATCAGCCAATAGCAAGCAAGCCCGACCAGGAATGTGGTTTTGGCATCCTTGAGTCCACGGATGCAACCCATGGCAATGGTCTGCGTGCCGTCGAACAACTCGAACCACGCCGCTACGGCCAGCAGGCTCACGGCCAAGCGGATCACCTCGGCAAACGCCGGATCGTTATGGTCGAGGAACAAGCCGACCAACTGATTCGGCAACAGCCAGAACACCATGGCAAATGCCAGCATGACCACCGCGCCGAAGGCGATGCCGACCCGGCCGGACATTCGCGCATCGAGCAGTTGCCCGGCGCCGTAATGCTGGCCGATACGCATGGTGATCGCGTACGACATACCGGCGGGCACCATGAATGCCACCGAAACGATCTGCAGAGCGATCTGGTGCGCGCCCATTTGCGTGCTGCCCATGGTGCCCATGCACAGCGCCGCAAAGGCGAACAAGCCGACTTCCACTGCGTAGGTGCCGCCAATTGGCAGGCCGAGGCGCCAGAGTTCCTTGAGGTATTGCCGGTTCGGCCGAGACAGCCCGGTGCGCAACGGATAAGCGTCGTAGGCCGGATGCCGACGAATGTGCCAGGCCAGCGCCAGCGCCATGCAGTTGGCAACAATTGCCGTCACCAGCCCGATCCCCATCAACCCCGGTTTCGGCAAGCCGAACATACCGGTGATCAGTGCGTAATTGAGCAGAAAGTTAGCCACGGTGCCGCCGAGGCTGATAACCATCACCGGCGTTGCCCGGCCAATGGCGCTGGTGAAGCCGCGCAGGGCCATGAAGCTCAGATAGCCGGGCAGGGCGAAGGGTAGGGCGATCAGAAATTGCCCGGCAGCGATGACGTTGGTTTCGGTCTGGCCGAACAGCAACAACAGCGGTTTCAGATTCCACAGCAGTAAACCGGCGCCGAGCGCCATCAGCCACGCCAGCCACAAACCAGCCTGGGTCAGGCGTGCAGCGCCAATGATGTCGCCAGCGCCCTGACGGATCGCCACCAGCGTGCCGACGGCAGCGATCACACCGATGCAGAAAATCGACACGAACGAATAGCTCGCTGCGCCCAGACCGCCGCCGGCCAGCGCTTCGGGGCTGATGCGCGCCATCATCAGGGTGTCGGTCAGCACCATCAACATGTGCGCCAACTGTGAAGCAATCAACGGCCCCGACAGCCGCAGGATGGCCCAGAGTTCGTTACGCACAGGATGCTGCATGGTGATCACCACTCATCAACAGAGGGAACAGAAGAGCGTCGATTCTCGGCGCTTGGCAGGGAATGCACAAAGGGATAAAACGGATGGGTCGCATGATTAAAACTCATCCTGAACAGATTCTGATAAGTTGGTCGCATCCCGCTGTAGGAGCTTTCGCAATGTCTCGTCGTCTTCCTCCTTTGTATGCCCTGCGCGCATTTGAAGCAGCGGCGCGGCACAGCTCGTTCACCCGTGCGGCCGAGGAGCTGTCGATCACCCAAAGCGCGGTGAGTCGGCACATACGCACGCTTGAGGAACATTTCGCCTGCCGACTGTTTCACCGCAGCGGCCGCAACCTGCAGCTGACCGAAGCGGCGCGCCTTTTACTGCCCGGCATCCGCGAGGGTTTCACTGCCCTTGAGCGCGCCTGCAATACCTTGCGCGCCGAAGACGACATCCTGCGCATGAAAGCGCCGTCGACCCTGACCATGCGTTGGCTGCTGGCTCGCCTGAGTCGCTTCCGCCATTTGCAGCCGGGCAACGAAGTGCAACTGACCAGTGCCTGGATGGATGTCGATTCGGTGGACTTTAACGATGAGCCCTTCGACTGTGCCGTGTTGCTCAGCGACGGCCATTTCCCGCCGGACTGGGAGGCCAGCCTGCTGTTTCCCGAGGAACTGATCCCGGTGGGCGCGCCGAACCTGCTGAACGATCAACCATGGGATGTTGCGCGTCTGGCGTGCGCCGAGTTGCTCCATCCCACCCCGGATCGCCGCGACTGGCGCAGCTGGCTGGAGCATATGGGGTTGGCCGATCAGGTCTCGCTCAAGGGCGGGCAGGTGTTCGATACACTCGAGTTGGGGATGATCGCGGCGGCCCGCGGTTATGGCGTGTCGATGGGTGACCTGTTGATGGTCGCCGAGGATGTTGCGCAAGGTCGCTTGAGTCTGCCTTGGCCAACGGCGGTGGCCAGTGGACTTAATTATTACCTGGCGTGGCCGAAAACCCGTCCCGGGGGTGAACGTTTGCGCCGCCTCAGCGATTTCCTGCAAGGCGAAGTCCGCGCCATGGTGCTGCCGGCGGTCATGCGCTTGAGCTGAAACGTTCGAGCCGTCACAATGCTGGCCCTGTGCTATAACCCTGCTATCCGCTCAAGTATTCGGGTCTACCGCCGAATACGTGCATGTGGAGCCGTCGTGCCGGTATCCACGATTCACCCCCACTATTAGAAGATTATCCGAGCTGCGGTCAAGGAGGACCGGAAAGTTCGGCCAGGAGCTGTCCATGTCTCAACCTCGCGCTCGGATCGCCTCGCAGCTGGGCCTCGCGCTCGCCGTGATACTGGCGATAGTCATCAGCGGCAGTACAGTCTTTGCTTTGCGTTCACTGGATACGGCCAACCTTGCTACCCGTGAAGAGCACCTTGCCAGTGAAGCGCGTCTGCTCGCAGACCAATTGAGCACCTTCCACGGCACGCTGCGCGAAAGCACCCAGCGTCTGAGCGGGCTGTTCGAGAAGCGTTTCAGCGCAGGTTTGAGCATTCACCCGAGTGAGCCGGTGACCGTCGCCGGGACCCAGACACCGGGTCTGCACTTGGGCAGTGAAGTGCTGAACAACAACTTCAAGGAAGTCGACGAGTTCAAGCAGATGACGGCGGGCGTTGCCACGCTGTTCGTGCGCAGCGGCGAAGATTTTGTCCGCGTCAGCACCTCCCTGACCAAGCAGGACGGTACCCGCGCCATCGGCACTCTGCTCGATCACGCGCATCCGGCCTATGGGAAGTTGATCGCCGGGCAGAGCTACGTCGGCCGCGCCTTGTTGTTCGATCGCTCCTATATGACCCAATACACCCCGGTGCGTGATAGCAGCGGCAAGGTGATTGCGGTGCTGTTTGTCGGCTTCGATTACACCGACGCGCAAAACGCCCAGTTCGACAACCTCAAGCGCTTCCGCATCGGTCAGACCGGTTCGCTGGCGCTGCTGGATGAGCAAAACAAATGGCTGGTGGCTCCGGCGGGTGTGCAGACACTGGATCAGGCGGTTACGGTAATCGGCGGCCTGGCCAAAACCCCTGGCAAAGGCCAGTTCTGGAGCGACAAGGCTGAAGACTTCTACAGCGTTTCGGTGCCATTCGACGGCGGGCCGTGGGCAGTCGTGGCAAGCATGCCGAAAGCTGAAATCCGGGCGGTGACCTGGAGTGTCGGCACTCAACTGGCGATCGGCAGTTTGCTGGCAATGTTGCTGGCGGTCGGTTCGGTGGTCTGGCTGCTGCGCAGCAAACTGGCGCCGCTGAGTGATCTGGTGCGTCAGGCCGAAGCCTTGGGCGCCGGTGATTTGAGCGTGCGCCTGAACGTGACAAGCAAAGACGAGATTGGCCAGCTGTCCCGTGCGTTCAATCAGATGAGTCAGGCGCTGTCGACCATGGTCGAGCACATCCGCCGCTCTTCGGAAGAGGTCAACAGCCGTGCACAAGCATTGTCCGGTCTGTCCGGCGGTGCGTATGAGGGTATGGAACAACAGTCTGGCGAGATCACCAGCATGGCTGGTGCGGTTGAAGAATTCAGTGCGACCTCGCTGAATATCGCCGACAACATGGGGGCCACCCAGCGCCTGGCACAGGAAAATGCTCAGCAGACGCAGATCGGTCGCACCTCGATGGACGAAGCATCTTCGTCGCTTGAGCAAATCGCTGGCGCTCTGAACACCACCGCCACCGTGATCAACACCCTCGGCCAGCGTTCGCAGGAAATCGGCGGCATCGTCAGTGTGATCACTTCGATCGCCGAGCAAACCAACCTGCTGGCACTCAACGCGGCCATCGAAGCGGCCCGCGCCGGTGAACAAGGGCGCGGCTTTGCGGTAGTGGCCGACGAGGTACGCAACCTCGCTTCGCGCACCCGTCAGGCGACCGATGAAATTTCCGGCATGATCCAGAGCATTCAGCAGGAAACCGGCAACGCGATCAGCACCATGGAACAGGGCAATGTGCTGATGCAGGAAGGTCTGTCGCGTAACGCCAATGTCGCTTCGGCGCTGGCGCGAATCGACGAGCAGAGCCGTTCGGCGGGGCAGCAGTTTGCAGCGATCACCACGGCGACGCAGGAGCAGAGCAGCACCGCGACGTTGTTGAGCAGCAACTTGCAGAGCATTGCGCTGGCCAACAGTGAGCAGCGTGAGGTGGTTTCCAACCTGGCCGTGACGGCCAAGGAGCTTGAGAAGCTGGCGGCGGATCTGCGTTCCGAGGTTGATCGCTTTCGTTGATGTGCGCCTGAAATAGCTATCGCGAGCAGGCTCGCTCCTACAGTGTCCGGTGCGAATCACAGATTTTGTGAAGATCCGGATCCCCTGTGGGAGCGAGCCTGCTCGCGATTGCATCACTGAAGATCTTCGGCAGAACATGCGGTCTGTCGATCTAATACACTTGCTGAAACGTTTCCGCAGCGCTATAAAAATGGCACAACTCCAATAAAGGCTGCTGCCATGACCCCGCTCAAACTCGTCGCCGCCCTCGGCGCATTCTCTGCTGCTTCCCATGCCATGGCCTGGGATTACGTCCTCCTCGACGCTGACAAACCCGCGCAGAACTGGACCATCACCAGTGAGCAGCTCGGCGTGAAAACCGACAAACCCTTCTCGGTAAGCCTGCGTACCTTGCACGGTGGGCGGCAGGAAGGCGTCAGCATCGTCGACATCGATAACGGCACGATGAAACTCTCGGTGGTGCCGACTCGTGGCATGAACGTTCTGCACGCCTCCGTTGGCAACGTGCGAATGGGTTGGGATTCGCCGGTCAAGGATGTGGTTAATCCGGCCTTCATCGAACTCAATGGCCGTGGCGGTCTGGGTTGGCTGGAGGGCTTCAACGAGTTGGTGACCCGCTGCGGCTACGAATGGGTCGGCCATCCCGGCATGGACAATGGCGAACTGCTGACCTTGCACGGTCGCGCCGCCAACATCCCGGCCAGTACCGTCACCCTGCACATCGACGAAAAGCCGCCTTATGCCATCAGTCTGCGCGGCGATCTGAAAGAGCAAGCCTTCAAGAAAGTCGATTTCTCGGTCGTCACTGAACTGGTCACCGAGCCCGGCAGCGCGCGTTTCGCACTCAACGATACGCTGACCAACAACGGCGATTATCCAAAGGAATACCAGGCGCTGTATCACAGCAACTTCAGTACACCGTTCCTCGAACAGGGCGCCCGTTTTGCTGCACCGGTAAAACAGGTCTCGCCGTTCAACGACAAGGCCAAGGGCGATCTGGCTGACTGGCAGACTTATCGTGCGCCGACCAAGGACTACGATGAAACCGTCTACAACGTCGTGCCCTATGCCGACGCCAAAGGCGAAACCCTGACCGTTTTGCACAACAAGGCCGGCAGCCTGGGTGTCTCCGTAGGCTTCAACACTCAGCAATTGCCGGTGTTTTCCCTGTGGAAAAACACTGACACCCAAGGGCAGGGCTATGTCACTGGGCTGGAGCCTGGCACCAGTTTTTCCTACAACCGCCGCTATCAGCGTCCGCTGAATCTGGTGCCGACCATTGCACCCAAGGAACATAAGCAGTTCCAGATCAGCTACAGCCTGCTCGCGGACAAGGGGGCTGTGGATAACGCCTTGAAGCGTGTGAGCGAGATTCAGGCCGGGCGTGAAACCGAAGTGCGGCAGACGCCTCTGGTTGATCTGACCGAGCATTAAGGTGTCGCTGGCCGGTATTGCAGCGCTTCGGCCAAGTGATCACGGCTGATTGCATCGACTTGCTCAAGGTCTGCCAGGGTTCTGGCGACTTTGAGCAAACGATGGGCCGAGCGCAGCGACAACGTCAGTCGCTCACAGGCGGACTCCAGCCAGGTTTCGTCGGCTGTGGATAACTTGCAGTGCCGCTTCAACCCCGGCAGATCGAGAAACGCATTGGCACAGCCCTGACGCTTCTGCTGTCGTTCGCGTGCCTCGGCCACCAATGCCGCAGCGCTGGCACTGTCTTCTCCCGGCTTTACCTGCGGGTTCAACGCCGTCGCTTCTCGCGCCACTGTCAGGTGCAAGTCGATCCGATCCAGCAACGGTCCCGACAGCTTGTTGCGATAGCGCTGCACCATGTCCGGCGTGCAGGAACACTTGCCGCTCGGCTCGCCAAGATATCCACAGGGACACGGATTCATCGCCGCCACCAGTTGGAAGCGCGCAGGAAAGCGCACGCGGTCCTTGGCTCGGGCAATCACGATATGACCGGACTCAAAAGGACAGTCTTTTCTCACACTTCTTGAAGCGGGTTTCCCGGTTGTTAAACGCCCGGAAAACGGCATGTTTTTCAGATCGAGGTGGTTTGGAGTGCCGGGACTCGTACCGGTGCGAGAAATCGCCAGTTACGCGGTGTGTGCGTCGCCCTGCATCCGTGCAAGAAACCGCCAGACGTACTTGACCAGCCACCACGTTCAATGACAATGACGGAAAGACTAGGAGCCGTCATGAAAGCAAATTGGATTTTGGCGTTGATTGGTGCAGCTATCGTCATTGGTGTAGTGGTTGCGGTGGGGGTGCTCTGGGCTTATGGATACTACCTTGGCCCGGTTTCGAGGAACGCAACCGACTGGGGTAGTTTCGGTTCCGTCATGAGCGGTGCTTTCACCTTGTTAAGTTCTTTCGCAACCATCGGGACGTTGCTTTTCCTTTATCTACAACAATTGAAGGGTGAAGAACGTCAGATTGCACAAGATGTTGAGAATCTAGCCAAACAACAGAAACACGATATTGTCGTAGAAAAACAATTGGCGGCATTGACCTTTGAGCAATACCTGAATCATCGAAAGGTATTTTTTGAACGGTTACATGAACAAGCAAGCTTCTTTAAGGAAAAAATACACTTTCCTAATCCTGAGCGGATTTATACAGCCATCTTTCCGAAAAATAGCCCTAGTCATTGTGAGTATCAGGTAGTCATTGATGGTCCTGAACCAGTGAAGGCACATGATCTGACTGACTGTAAACACATCTACACAAGTATTACCGGGCTACTTGATAATTACAGAGACATGGAAAAGCACTTGGAGCTAATCCAGAAAATATTTCATTTACAAGGTTGCCTTGGAATAGATTATGTAGGCACACCAAGAGAAGGCGATATTTACTTTCTTAAGTTCAATACAGGTATAAATATTTATGAGATTTCAAAATCCTTGTATTTATTGGAGTGTGTTTTCAACTCAATTCTTTTCTATACCGGCAATGAAAATGTAAGCCAGATACATCATAAAGGCCAAGGAACACTTTTACGTGACGGAATTTATAGGACGCTATCTGAATACCATAGAGCACGGGGTGCGGTAGAAATATGGCATGAGATTGAAGCTCTACCATTTCTGCATCAGCTTTATGAGTTAAGTCAAACCCACTTTATCGTCAGTGAAAGAATCCTTGATGAGACGTACAGGCATTTGAGTGAGATTTTTGATAGTCACGAAGAAATTCAGAAGCTGAAAAACTTTGATTATGCTGACAGATTAACGGACGTGATTCTGTATGAAATCAAAGGAGCCATAGAGCAGTATGGTAGCGATCAAGATAAATTGAACATCCTAAACAGAGCGGATAGCTATCTGTGGTCTGCAATGGAGTGTCTTGGGGTAACAAGATAATGGCGAGCGGTGGCTCGCCTATTCTGGTGTCGCTTCGCTTTAAAATCAAAAGCTTTTTAAAGTCAAGAAAAAGGGCCTAAGCACAATAGACCGTAGATGGAAAGAAAACGGAAAAATTACGTTATGGGAATGTGTGCTACCCCTTCGGGGTAGTAGGTTAGAACGGAAAATTGACATTAAAAAAGCCCTTTCGGGCTGATTTTGATTTTCATCATGTCTACTAGACTTTTATAGTGTTTGTTCGTGTCGTTAAAAGTCACCATCACATCAACGCCATCAATTGTGTAAACAGGATTTAAAAGTGATGGTCTTGTGGCTTTTATCTCTTCGCTTTCTGTCTCTTGATAGTCGAATGGCTTCAACGTTTGAATCAACGTTAAATGACCTAAATTACATTTTAACGTCTTTATTACCTTGCGATCTTTTACGATTCTGATCGTGATTCTATATTCGTATTTCAATTCTTTGAAAAAGAAAAAATCCCTTGGCGTCATCGCTTCATGAAAAGCTTCTCTATGAACCGGATCAATGTCTACATTGTTGATTGCGACTAACTCATCTTTATCAATCAATCTCGCATAATTTTCACATGTTGAAATCCTAGAAATCGCTTTGTATTTTTTTGTTTTGCATATTTGTATTACTGAATAGTCATAGTCAAATTGAGCGTCTAAATCGAACAAATGGATTTTTTTCTGTGTAGCGTCTTCGTATTCTTCTGACTTGAAATAATCGCTAAACACATAATTAGCAACGCCAATTGACGATGTTGACTTACTGACTAATAAAAATCTTGTAGGATTTTCTTTTCTGTTTTTGAAGGTTGTATCTACGCTGAATACTGCACATGAGTGAAATGCTTCTTGTGCCAATTCGACTAAATTAAATTTCTTTTTGATGTTTTTCATAAATCTCCTTTTTGTATGTTGTTACTTAAATGAAAACACATAAAAAGAAGAAGTCAACAGAAAGGGCCTAACTATTTTAATCGACAGGGCTTATTGTCTAACCCTATTATTAAATAATGTTCGACCTTAAATATATTTTCAATCTGCTATTGACACGTAATTAATGGCTTATGCAAGCCATAAAACGACCATCGTAAAAAAGGTAAAACTCAATAATTCGCGATATTTTCTAAAATAAAATCATCGAAATTTTGTCGAAAAATAATTTGTCAAAAGAAAGGGCCTAAATCCAACAGACACAAAAAAGCCCCAATCAAGGGGCTTAATTTTTTCTCAAAAAATGTCAGGCAGTGACAGGAACGCCGCCAAGCTTTTTGATCAGTGCATCAAAGTCAGCGACTTTGTTTTTCTTCATCAGGTCGGCCAGATAATCAGCATAGGTCGTGAAGCCTAGTGCTTCAATTGTCTTGCCAACAGCCCCAGCCTTTTTGCTTTGCAAGATCGTTTCAACACCATTGATCTTGACTTTAAACTTCGGGGCTTTCGCCTTCGTGGTCTTCACGCTCACGCTTTTAGGTGTTTTAGCGGCTGTTTTAACGCCGTGAAGGGAATGCACCACATCGACAAAATCGGGCACCTTATAGCCGTATTTATTGCGAAGGGCTTCAAGCTCTTCAACAAATTTCATGACTTTTGCTTCTTGTTCATTCGATTGAAGGTTTTTGATTTGCTCTTCAAGCTGTTTTTGCTGTGCCAGTAGATCAAGCAATTTAGACATTTTCAACGATCCCGGTTGTGGTTTTTCAGGATCATAAATTTCTTGATGAAAAAAGTCAAAATAAAGGGCCTAGGCTCTTAACGGTTTAGATTTAAGATTTTTTGATCTACCAGAATGGCTTTTGACTTTGGCCTACATCTTATATATAGATTTACGAAGTAAATATCTTTTCTTTTCCTGAAACAATCAAATAAGCCCGAGAGAATAAGGAAATTTCAAAAATCCCGGTTAACGCTCCTTATTTATTTACCCCCTTTCGGTTAACGCTCCTTATTTTTTAAAGCGGTTTATCTTTTAAAATATGGATAATCTCAAAGCACGATAATACGGTTAACAGCATTTGTTATTTTTTTACTGTTTTAATCTTGTAATTTGTTTTTTTTGTGGTTAATTATAAGTATAACAAGGGTAAAAAATAACCATGAAATACATTTTAAAAGAAAACGGCAAAGAAAAAAAAGTGTTCAAGCTGAAAGGTTTTGTTTCAGTTCCTCGCATTTTTCTCGCTCTTCCATTGTTCAATACAATAAATTCTCACAAAGAGCCGAAAGGCTTTGAAATAGCTAAAAACCACAATGCTAAAAACATACATATTGCTTCCACGTCATTGACTATATTCAATGACTTTGAGGTATTTCTTTTTATTTTGCGAAAAGTATACAGCAGCAAAAGCAATGAATTTGAGTTTACCCTTGATGAAATAATGAATGACTTTGATGTTAAAACATCACATAGAACAATGTATTTTTCGATCTTTAAGCAGTCAATTAGAAAGCTCAACAAAATCAATATTGAATATGAAGAAGAAACGGAAGAGGGAACCAAAACTGTTTTTCTAAACTTCATCACTGGCGAGATGACTAAAAAAGGCGGAAAGATTGAAGTATCAAAACGTTTTATTGAGTTTTTTGGAAGTCTTAAAGAGCTATACGAGATCGACACGAAGATGTTGAGCCTGTTGACTAATGAGTATCAAAGAATTCTTTATGTGTTGTACATTTGTAATAGACGCAACAAAACCAATTATTTTAGTGTTGAGATGCTAAAAGAAAGATTCCGCATCAGCGATAAAATGCCGTCTAAAATGTTTGTAATGAAAATAAGAAAGGCAAATGCAGCACTTAAAGAATTGGGTTTAATTGAAGACTTTAAAGAAGAAAAAGAAGAAAAGAACAATCGAACAACGTCAAGGTTTTTAGTCGATTATAGTTATAAGTCACTTTATAAAGATTATGAAAGCAAAAAGGCAATTGCAGAAATGAAATTGAAGGCATTCAAAAAAGTCGATTTCTCAGCATTAGATCAAGAAGAAGCAAAACCAGTGGCACAAGCAGAAGATGAATCATTTGACGAAAATGATTTTTAAACAAATAACCAAAATATGAGGATCTAAAATGGAAGCAGAAGAAATCAAAGAAATAGATTTAAAACACATCAGCATAGCCGCTCAGGCGTTGATTACGCACATCGAAAGCTTATTGCCACTTATCCCTAATGACAGGGTTAAAACGCTCGTAGCGATGAAATTAGGCACTGCTATCAGTGAGGGTGGAAATGAGGCGATGCTGCGTCAAATTTTGTTGTTAGCTAGAACGGCAATCGAAAACAGCGAATTGATTGAGCATAAAATGAATACCGGGGATCTTGAATACAACCCGTTTACCGGGGAAATACTCAGCGAAATAAATTGTATGCCTGCGGCGATTCCAGTCATCAAAATGCTGAAAGAAATTAATGAAAAGAAAGCAAGAAAGAACAAGCCAAATGAACAAAAGCCGCCAGCGGTTTAACGATCAGGAGAATCATGAATGCAAGAAACGTAATCACATTTTTAACGCTGCTTTTCCTTCCTGCCGTTGCGTTCGCTAGCGGTGAAGCTTCAAACGTCATTTCTCAGCTAATTACAAGCTACCAAAAGCTAATTTTAACCTTTGGTTTTTTAGTTGGATTGGGCCTTACGGTTTCCGGTGGCTACAAACTCACGCTAATGAACGAACAAGGACAGAAGAACGCAAAGACTGTTCCTTTGATGAGCCTTCTTGCGGGTGCGTTAATGATGAACGCAATGGCATCACTTGGGCTTTTTAGTGAGACGTATTTTAGTACCTCAGATCTTTGCTTCGTCGTTAAAGATGGCGTCGTTAACAGCAGTTGTATGAGTGATGAAATGTCAGGCATCACCGGAGAATTAAAAACAAGAATTGAAAAACTTTCCAGTGGTTCTACCGCACAAGTATTTTTAACCAACGTCAGCAACATAGTTGGGCTTTTTCAAATCATCGGTTTAATTTACTTTTTAATCGGTGTTTATGGATTAACACAAGTCGCCAACGGATCGGCTCAGAATGGCTACGGGAAGCCAGTTATCACGATGTTTGCTTCGTCTTTGATTGTCGCTCTTCCGCATACCGTTCAGATAATGATTGATACGCTAGAAACCGTAGGATTTAACTTTTAAATAATCAGGGGGAATTTATGAAAAAAATGATGTTGCTTTTACCGCTTTTATTCTCAGTTAATGCTTTTGCTGTTGAGAATCCTTGTGCAAACGGTTGCACATATTCGCAAATACAGGACTACAACAAAGCAAATTTCAAATCTTCTGAGCAGATGATTCAAGAAGCTGACGAAATGGAAGCAGAAATGTATAGAAAATGGGTTAAAGAACATGAAGAAGCACAAGCAAGAGCCGACGCTTTACCGAAATATGTAGCGAAACCGATGGGTGAAAAAGACAACTGCGTTTCAAGATTTTACAAAGAAGCTGATGGCATTATCGGTGATAAGTCGATCCTCTACATCGACGTTAGAGAAATCGGCGGCGGAAAATGCACTTTCGAAATAAAATTGATGGCAGAAGAAATGTGTAATTATTTTGATAGTTTTTCAAGCATGGCAACGCCGGGATGGTCAATGGCTGAATGGTGTCGATATACCGCAGAGAAAAACGCGGCAATGGCTCCTTTTAGTGGTGTCAGAGCAACTGACGATGTTAAAAGACAAATCAAAGCAAAATTATTACCGGTTGAACAAAAGCACCATGAAAACATTACTCGACTTTTCAATGGGGAAGAAGAACGAGTTAAATCATTGAACAGAAAATGACGACTTTTGTTCGCATTTGATTTTTTAATATTATTATATATAATAATATTAACAACATCTTTTCCAACATGAAAAATTCAAAAATACTCTACTGCTCACACTTCGCAATTATCGCGTCGTGTGCTTTTTTCGTTTCTATTAAATTTACAATGCCGGAAGCAATAACAACGCCAAGCACAGTTTTTTTGCAGCGTTAGAATGCTTCGCAATTTTTGCTTTATTCAAAATGCACGGCATCAACAAAAAGGATAAACAAACAACCAACAATAACGAGGTATCACAATGATCAGACTTTCACTTTTAACAATCGCATTATTTTCTTCAATATCAGTTCAAGCAGCTTACGTTATCAAAGTGCCAATGGAACAAAATCGCGGCGGGCCTTTACAAAATAATAGTATTGCTTTCGTCAGTGGAAACGTTGGTAATGGTGGGAATGGTTCAAATCCAACAACACCAGATCCAACACCAGAAGAACCAAAACCAGAGGAACCATCAAGGGAAAGCGTTTGTATTGCTGCAAAGCAAAATGTAATCAGTATCGCAGCAGCACAAAATCTAGGCGTGACTGTGAAATACATTACCCCGATGCAGGCTGATAGATGCGTCTTGATGGTTATGTCAATTGGAAAATTTACAGATAAAGCATCATTGGTTAATTTTGGTAATTCAATATTAAGCTTGAATATTGAAAATTATTCTGTCGGCGTACAAAGGTACAGCAGCTCAACATTAGACACCTTTATAAGCTCAGGAATTACAGACGTTAACGCACAAGCTGATAAATTGTGGTCGCGATACCTAACTGATAAGAAATAAAAGAAACGCCTTGAAGGCGTTTTTTTAATGAGGTCTTAACTGTTGTAGTCTTCTTCTTTCGTTTTGATGAGCTTCGTTTTCTGCACTTTGTTGCTGACTTCTAGCTTCTCTATCAAGTGATGCCATTTCTGCCAACATTTCAGCTTGAACGCCAACAACGTCTTTTGATGTGAACACATCAACAGCAGCATTCAACACACCTTCCGCCACAATAGACACACCTTCAACCGCAATTCCTGCACCTTTCAAAGCAGTGTTTTCAGCAGTCGCACCAATTGAAGGTTTTTCATCCGCGATTTCAGGAGCTTTTTCAACCGATAAAGCTTTGATATTACGTTCTTCAATAGGCTTCTTAAAATCAGGGTTTTCGAGCTTCAATTTTTCAAGTGGTGCTTTTTCGATTGGTAAAGATTTAACATTATTTTCATCTGGTCGATTATAGAACTTCGTTTGATCGTCAAGCTTTCTTTGTAGTTCTTCAATGTCTTTCTTTGACGGTTTATAACCTTTGAGCGTGTAGCCTTTTTCATCGAGCTTCATCAAATTGAATTGCATCCAGATTTCGCGTCTGTATTTGTCACCGCCCGAAGTGTACAAGGTAGATGGATTTCCATCTTCTGTTAATTTTTGCAGGCCGGCTTTTGCTGATGACGGTGTAACATTCCTATGTGTAACCGTTCCAGATGTTGCATCGAATTCAAAAGCTTTTTGTTTATTGATGTTGTAATAGTAGTTACCTTGATCATCATAGTGATAATTTTTATACAAGGTTTTTTGCATCTTTAAACCTTTGTAAAAATCCGCCATTTCTTTGCGGCTTTCGTTGCTCGCTTGCGATCCATAATTGCTGTAAGACTTTTGAGGTTCTGGCTCAGGTTCATGATCCTGAGCTGGTGGCTTCTGTGGTTGATTGGTTGGGGCTTCATTGGTAGGGGCCGCAATCGTCACAGAACCCTCATTCCCGGCCTTATCTGTGTGAAGTGATGCAAGGGTAGCGGCAAACTCAGGATCGTCGCCTAATGCCGCTTTTAACGTCTTGTAGGACACGGCAAGATCGGAAGCCTTGAAGGTTTGACCGTCTTTTGTCATTGAATAAGCATCTTTGCCACTGTGGTGAATGTCGAAGCCAGCAGCATTGGCAAGCATCAAGAATTCAGAAGGATTCAACGCATTATCCAGAATGGCTTTTAATTCTTTCTTAAAGGTTTTTTTGTACTCATCTTCGTCTTTTGGCTTGCGATGTTCATTGTAAAGCCCATATTTCAATTCAAGCTTTTTGATGATCGGATTGTAATCAATCATCTTGTTATTGACCTTTTTGGTTTCGAGATCGGTCAAGTGGATCATGGCGTGAACGTGATGGTGCTCGGTGTTTCTTTCCACAACAAAAAGATAATGGCGATTATCGTTTAGGCTGTTTTTAACCCCATTCTTTAAATAGACTTCTTTCGCCATTTGGATCATTTGTGCATCGGTGAATTTGTCGCCTTCACTTGGGTGAAGCGACAGCATATTAAACTGATATAGATTTTTTTGATTGTGAACGCGGTCGCCTTCAAAAACATTTTTTATTCTTGTGGCGTATTCCATATTTGATTCACCTTCCAAACGGGGGATGGTGCAATCTATTGCGTCACCTTCTGGGTTAAGTTTTAAAAGGTAGTTGGCTGATGATCTGGTTCTATTTCCGCCTCCTTTTCTATACATCATTTTATTGATCATGGCTTACACCCCCTTTTTTTTCTTGGCCTTAATAACATCTTTGAGGGTCAAGTCTGTCAAACGCTTTACGTTTTCTTCGTAAAAGCAGTAACCTTTAACTGCACGATCTAGATTTGCAGAAAACGAAACTATGGCGTTTAAATTCTTTCCATCATCCTTTTCTAGGTAGTTGATCAGAGTTTGAAACTTTTCAGGCTTTTTTTGAATATGGTCTATGCCTTTCTTGATGTTGCTTCCAAGATCCTTGGCTTTTGATAAAACGGTACTGTATTTCTCGACCTCGCTCACTAAGACGATCCCGGAATTATTTATTGAATTTAGTACGAGTTCGACAACTGATTTTGAGTTGGTCGCAGCCATTGCGGCTAGTAAAAAATCTTTTTCTTCTTGCGTAACGCGGAGTGTAAAACGTTTGTCTCTGTTTCTTACTCTTGGTTTTTTATCATTACTCATGGTTCTCCTGATCGATGTGTTTTATTTGGTGAACAAAGGCCGGGGCCTGTTGTTCATAGTCTTCCTTCTGCTAAGTCAATGATAAAAATTGCCAGCATCTTTATGTCTAGTCTGTCTTGTCCGTGTATCTTGTGATCATGGTTGTTTTCAGCAGCAGACAACGCAATTGATTGTATATCGCTAGCGAGTCGGCAAATAATATCACCTAGTTTCTTGCTTCCATCTGGATAGCTATCTAAAAAGTCCTGCAAAATCACATTTTCATACCAATCCATCTCATCTGTTTTCTCATGATACCCCCTGACGAAATTTACAATTGGTTCCAATTCTTTTAGACGCTGTTCATCCTTCTGTTTTTTTTGTGCTCTCATTTCAAGCATGAAGCCTTTCGAGAACACGCCGCGTTTTATGTAATCCAGTTCTTTTGGGGTAAGTGCTGGTTTTGCAGGTAAGTCATCTCCGAAATCAAAGTCATCGAATAAGTCATCTATATTGTCTGTCATAATTTCCTTCTATTGTTAATTTTGTGAACAAAGGCCGAGGCCTATTGTTCGTGTTTGTTACACTATTCTTAAATCATTGCGAAGGCTTGCAGCAAGAAACATCTGAAACAACATCACGTAAAGCATGGTTTGGTGATTGTCAATTTTCTGAGAGCCTAACGCCAACATTGTCACTTCGTTAAATACTTTCATCGCTTGGGCATTATCACCACTGAAAACTAATTCGTGATCTATTTTTACCCTGGCCTTTAAATCTTTTTCAATGCCACTTGTAAACTCGTAAACCCTTTGCATCGCGTAATTGAGAGTTAAATCCATATTACCTAAATTTGAGCTGACGTAATTTACTATTTCTTGTAGTTCTTCAATACTCTTCATAATTATCCTCATGATATGTTTTTTGTTTTTCTGTAATGTCGAAGCATTACAGTGACCGGCTTTTGATTTTCTGTAATGTCCAAAGACATTGCAGCAACCGGCTTTTGACTTTCTGTAATATCCGAAGGTATTACAGCAACCGGCTTTTGACTTTGCTTTTGCCTTTGATCTTGATTTTAGTTTTCAAACGAAGTGCGAAAACCAAGCGGCCCGTCCCGAAGGGTGGACAGACATACCGTCAGGTATGGCAGTCCAAGGGCCTTGCTTGCAAAGTCTTGAAAGCTTACTAATACAATTACCATATTATAATGTGCTGTCAAATTAGTGGACTGCCAACTTTGTAAAAATATGGACTGCCAATTTAGGACTGCCAAAAAAAAGGCCATCCAAATTTGGACAGCCATTTTATTAAACGTTTGATGGTTAGACTTATATAACTGCGTTCATGTGTGCGTTCAAATTATCAATACCGAATTCTTTCAATGGATTGTGAAGCGTGAATTTTTTTCCTACCCGATAGATCTCTGCATCTTTTTTATCCCGAACGACCATGAATACTGTTCGAGTTTTGGCTTCATAGTTAAAAACGAACTTGAGGCCATTCGATTTAAAGAAGTGATTGAGCTTCAAACGGCCTTCATCAGTGCTGTATAACTCGATAATGTCCTTATAAGAATAGATTTCAAGGCTGCTTTCAGCGGTGTCTATCTGAGCACTTAAAGCATCTATATCAGCTTTTGCATTCTCATATGCTAGCTCTGCATCTGCCATTTGTTGAATGAAGAATGAAGGGATGCGGCCATCTTTATACTGTGAAAAAGATGCGGTCATGTTCTCATAAATTGATTTCGCTTTCGCAAGTTCATTTTCCGCTTCATAAAATTCCACTTTTATCGCTTCTGTTGCTGTTGATTTACTAAACAATGATAAAAATTGGTTTTCAAAGTTTTCCATGTCAATTTCATCATCTTCCATGTTGCTTTTGTAATCCGCTGGCATTTCATTCGCCCATGGATGAACGTCAAAGTCGTCGTCTTCACAGGTTAATTGCCTGACTAGCTGCAATAGAGTGCCGAAAGCAAAATCAAATCGAAAGCGGGGAACGTCGCAATGACTTAATGTCTCTTTTCGTGTGTAACAATGAAAATAACCGTATTTAATACCTTTTTGATTTATTGATTTTTCAAACATAAGGCTTTGACCACATGCGGCACATTTCACGCAATGCTTGAAAATGTTAAGATAGCCTTCTGTATTCCGTCCATAGTCTTTGACTTTTCCACGTTGCTTCATTGCTTGCAAAGCGTCTTGAAATTCTTTGTGCGTTAAGATTGCGGGATAATAGTTTTCAATATAACGCTCAAAAACCTTCTTTTTACCTTCTCGTTTTTGCGACATTAGCGATCCGATGGGGTAGCGACTAGTCAGCATTAAATGAACGGTTTTACGTGACCATTTTCTTTTTGATGTAAGATTTACTTTTTTAAGAGTGTTGGACACGCCTTCGTATTTCAAGCCTTCAAAGATTTGTTTAATTTCTTTGGCTTCTTCTTCTACGATTTCAAAGCCGTTGGTTTCGATGTTATGCCGTAGACCATATGGAAGGTTATGAGCATTGAAAGGCACACCGTCTGTTGCTTTGGTCTTGGCTTTATTCCAAGCGGAACGCCGACGCTTTGACTTGATTTCGCTTTCTTCGTTTGCACGTTTAGCAATGAGACTGATCATCAAAAGATTTTCAAAGTCTTTATCAGGGTCTTCATATGAATAGATTTTGTTGTCGGTGGTGGTGTAGAGCTTCACACCTTTTTTCAAGATTCCGTCTTGGATCAATGCCACACCGTCAAGCACACGCATGCGGGTTATTCGGTCGATACTCTCAACGACCAAAAAATCACCTTTCCTGATTTCCCCGGATTCGATCCGATCAAGAATGCCTTTGAGCTTCCCTACTTTTGAGTTTTCCCCTGTGAACGCTGATCGACCGGGATCAATGATGGTTTCAACGACTGGGACACCTGTGGACGATGTGAAGAACTCCAACGGGCTTGTCTGCCGGTCATAACTGTCTTTGTCGTCACCACCCTGCACGGTGCTAGACCAACGGACGTAGGCGATTGCCAGAGGCTTGGTTCGGTCGATTTTCAGGGTTTCCATGTGTCCTAGTCCTGATGTTCAAAAGTGCATGATACGTCTATCCGTTCTCCAGCGGCTCGCGCAGCACCTCCAGCACCTTGCGATCAAACTCCGGCAGTTCATCGAGAAACAGCACGCCGTGGTGGGCGAGGGTGATTTCGCCGGGTTGCGGTTTTGAGCTGCCACCCACAAGCGCCGGGCCGGATGCGGAATGGTGCGGCTGGCGAAACGGCCGCTGTGGCCAATGGGTCAATGGCACGCCGCTGGCGACAGATTGAATCGCCGCAACCTCAAGGGCTTCGCATTCAGACAGCGGCGGGAGCAACCCCGGCAATCGACTGGCCAACAATGTCTTGCCCGTTCCCGGTGGCCCGCTGAACAACAAGTTGTGTGATAATGCACCGCATATTATTTCAAGTTGATTAGCCATGACGTCCAAGCCCAAGGCATACAGCTATATTCGCTTTTCCAGTCCAGAACAGGCTCGTGGTGACAGTCGTCGGCGGCAGTCAGTGGCGGCCGTTGAGTACGCAAAAGAACACGGTTTGGAGCTCGTCAAGGACGCTGAATACGCTTTCGCTGACCTTGGCGTGAGTGCGTACAGGGGTGACCACGTAAATCGCTTGTCGAGCAATCTAGGGCGATTCTATGAGTACGTAAAAGCGGGCAAAATCGAACCTGGGTCTTACCTCCTTGTGGAATCGTTGGATCGGCTTAGCCGTGAACAAGTCCCAGAGGCACTAAGCCGGTTTTTACTATTGTTGAATGCGGACATTATCGTCGTAACATTCGGAGATGGCACGGTCTACAAGAAGTCATCCGATTCAATTCAGTTAATTATGTCCATCATTCATATGGGTAGGGCACATCAGGAATCGCACTGGAAAGGAAGTCGTGTCTCTGATGCATGGCAAGAAAAACAAGCATTGGCACGTTCCGAGGGTAAACCGATAGGTGCCGCATGTCCCCAATGGTTGAAGTTCGACGGTGAAAAATACCAAGTGATCCCGGAAAGGGTGGAAGTGGTAAAGCGCGTTTTTGCGTTGACCATACAGGGCTATGGGCAGCGGGCAATTGTTAAATTGTTTAATCATGAGGGCGTTCCTGTATTCGGAACCAAGAACAGGAACAAATCCGGGCTTTGGGGTAATAGCTCAATAGCAAAAATATTGGGCAATAGATCTGTTTTGGGTGAATACCAACCAAATATTTGGAAGAATAATAAACGTTCGCCGTCTGGCAATGTGATTGAAGGTTACTATCCGAGCATCGTTGATCAAGATGTGTTCTATGCCGCGTGGAATGAAAGGAAAGTCAGAGATGTTTCCAAAGTAACGAATCAATCCACGAACTTCAACTTGTGGTCAAAAATCGCAATCTGCTCGTATTGTGGGTCAGCGATGCATCTTGTTGATAAAGGTAGGCCGCCGAAGGGTCAAAAATACCTTCGTTGTTCTAAATCCTCCAAAGGCGCCTGTGATAATAAGTCGATTCGTCTTGATCAATCTGAACTGATCTTCAAAGAAATGCTTGCCAAGATTAATTTGATCGGGGTAGTAAAGAATGATGTGGTGGCGCTGCGAAACAACATTACAGAGTTGAGCGGTCGTATCAGTGCCACTAGTTTAAAGTTGCAAGATTTGAATGAGCTGATCAAGGAGTATCCATCAGCTTCTCTGGCTCAGTCGATAAAAGAAGTTGATTTACAGATCCAGAATTATATCAGCGAGCGTGATAGGTTGACTGGCTTGGTCGCCGCGCAACATGTAATTGATAAAGCCCGGTTTATGGCGGATTTGGACTTAAATACATATGAAGGTCGATATTTAGCTAATCAGCAGGTTCGGAGGCAGCAGATCAAGGTTCGTATGAAGCGTGACGAAGTGCGAATCCAATTCAATGTCCAATCGGATAGTATCCCCAAGCTTGCGTTCGTCTGGGATCATGGTAAAGATTGGATTATTGTACCCCTATCGAGAGAGTCTCTGCGCGCCAGCATTCGTCAGAATGATATGGCTAAAACAGCGTTAGTTGAGAGGCTTCCGAAATTGATGGAGGCAGTAAGGCTGGATGAAAGCATGCAGCCATACATAGAAATTCTATCGTCCGAAGGTGAACGGTATAAAGCCGATTACAAACTTTCTGTAAGAGACGTGCAGCGGGTGCAAGCAGCCACCGATAGATGGTTGGCAACACTTAATGAGAATTCTCCGACATCAGAGAATGATGAAGCGTTACTTATTGGGTGCGAAGACCCGAAGCTGGCTTAGTCGATGGTACCGACGGAGTCCCTTAAAATTACTGCACCCCCGCCATAGGGGTGGGTCAGCCGGTGGAAGTTTTTTTGATTCGATAGACCGTTGCAACACCAACCTCTGCAAGTTTTGCAATATCATTCGCAGACATCGTTGGGTGTTTGGCCATCAACAATTTTACTTTTGCCCATTTTTCGATGTTCTTGCCTTTTCCAACTGGCGTCCACTTCGGGTCTGCAAGGCGCTTGTTCTCCAAGCCTTGTCTGATTCGCTCAACACGTTTTTCTTGATCAAGGCGTGCCATCGTAGCCATGAGATCCAGCAGCATACTATTGATTACTGCCATGATCTGGCCGGTCATCCCCTTGTCGTCAATCAACATGTGAGTAGTAGGTAAATCTGCAATCACAAGGCGTAAGCCCTTTGCTTTGATCTTGGCTTTCAATGTTTCCCAATCCAATTGGGACAGACGGCTTAGACGGTCAACACTTTCACACACAATGCATTCACCGGGTTGGGCAGCATCCAGCAATCGCATTAGCTCTGGACGATCTAGCGTTGTCCCGCTGACGTGCTCCGAATAAACACCGAGAACGACAAGACCTTTGTCTTTAACGAATGCATCCAAGCTAGCTTTCGCTCTGAGTGCGTCTTGATCTTTGGTACTGGCTCTAAGGTACAGATGTGCGTTCAATTTTTTATCCTTTGTAGTTGTGTTTGATAGATCTATGATAAATCGATCATATATCTATCTGCAATAGGTTTTTGATAGGGGGGAGGTGACGCTTATCGAACTACCAGAAAAGTAGACTCTTTTGATAGTGTCAAAGGCTGCTGATCGAGCAGCAGTCGCACCTAGAAGCGAATGGCCACCATTCAACAGCAATAGCTAACTCGGTATCCTGCGCACCTCAGCAAATGACACGGAACACAGGGAGCGTTCAGCAGGTATTTGGGATTTATCCTACAGCCAGTGTCTGGGCTTCCCGGTAACGTCATCCTGCCCCAGCCTCAGGTTGGAATTCCCCAAGGACGAAAGGAAACCCATGTCTGGCTATGTACCCAACCCACCCAAGGGCTACCGCTACAGCGGCGTTGAGCCTGTTGACATCCATGCCCAGCGTTGGACGGAATACCCAGAACTCCCCACCGAAGAAGAAGCTAAGGCGAATAGCTCGGGCTGTGTGTTCGCCAAGAGCTGCGACCTCCCAAACGGCGTTATTGACCACATCAAAACAGCCGGATTCGTTCCCGTTGAAAAGGTGGGCAACTACGGTGAGTTTTCCATTCTCGGTGGCCGTGAAACGGATGCAGCCGGGAACATTCCCCTCAAGAAGATCAGTGGTAACTCGTTACCCGCTGCACTGGGCACCCTTCTATTAGGTGGTGCTGCTACGGCTGCTGGTGTGTCATGTGGTGGGTTATGCACTGCTGGCGCTGTAGCTGGTGGGAGCGTTGCAACCGGTGCAAGTGCTGGGGCCACTACTGGTGGAGTGGTTACGGCTGGTGTTGCTGCTGGGGCACTGGCCGGTGTCGTTGCATTGCTGTGGCCTTCCAGTTTGGGCGATAGCAGCCTGTACACAGAACAACAGCTTAAATCCCTTGAGAAAGCCCGTACACGTGTTCGAATCCACGTCGAACAGCAGGCGGATGGCACCTTAAAGGGATACGGATACAACACCCAGAAGCGCACCGACTGGGAGATGATTTCGGTGGTGCAATTCGTTGAACAAGGCTCTCAGCAAGTGGCGGACTTCGGCGACGGATGTAGTGGTCAACTAATCCCGGACACGACGTTAAGTTTTTTCTCGGCCTGAGCTGGGGCCAGTCCGTTGTTGAATTGGTGCGGTCTAATCCAGTTGTACCGATGCATCAGGTAATGACTGATGTCGCGGTGCGCTTCTTGAGCTGTCATGTAGCCCACGGTCGGTATCCATTCAGTTTTCAAGCTGCGAAACACACGCTCCATCGGCGCGTTATCCCAGCAGTTTCCACGACGGCTCATGCTTTGGCGCATGCGGTAACGCCAGAGCCGTTGGCGAAACTGGCGACTGCCATATTGCGAGCCCTGATCCGAGTGAAACAGAAGCCCTTGAGGCCTGCCACGCTGTTCGTAAGCCATGTCCAACGCCTTGATGACCAGATCCGCATCCGGCTTGTTCGACAGCGCCCAGCCCACCACTCGGCGCGCGTAAAGATCCATAACGACAGCCAGGTAATGCCATTTCCCTTGAGCCCAGATGTAGGTGATGTCGCCACACCAGACCTGATTCGGCGCCGGCACATCAAACTCTCGATTCAATATGTTCGGAATGTCAGGCCGCTCAACCGTCGCTTGTTTGTAGGCATGTGATCCAGGTTGTTTACTGACCAACTCCAGTTCCCGCATCAGGCCTCGCACCTTGAACCGCCCAATTTGCTCGCCGTCTTCCTGCATCATCGACACGATGCTGCGGCTACCGGCGGCGCTTCGACTTTGCGTAAACAGTTCGTTAACCCGGCTGCGCAACCGAAGCCGCTCAACGTCTGGAGTTCGGCGCCTGAGACGATGGGCGTAGTAACACGAACGAGTGACGTCAAAGACTGCGCAAAGCCAATCAACCGGCTCTTGGGGGCTCAGTTGATCAATCAGCGCGTGCGCTCGTGCTCTTCCGACATCAAGAGCGCGGTAGCCTTTTTTAAAATGGATTTCTCCCGCTCAAGTCGAGCGATTCGAGCTTCCAATTCCTGGATTTTCTGTTGCTCTGGCGTCAGCGCTTTACTCTGCGGAGTAACGCCAGTGCGCTCCTGCTGAAGCTGATTAACCCAGCGGCGCAACGCGGACTCAACCACACCAAGCGAGCGGCTGGCTTCGATATGGCTATAGCCTTGATCGAGCACGAGGCCTGCGGCCTCGCGTTTGAATTCAGCGGAAAAAGAACGACGTTGTTTGGTCATCAGACACCTCTATCTGGCGAGCATTCTCGCCTAAATGGGTGTCCGGTTTCATTAGACCACTACAGGAGTTACCCTGATATGGACACCAGCCGTTGACCCGTCCAGTACGTCAGGGATCCCACCGTTAGAGGGTGCACCCCAAGCTCCACAGATATGGATTTATCCGCCTACCGAACAAGCGGATAACATGATCGTCAGCCCTATCTACCCTGACGAATACAAGGATTTCATTCTTGTATTCCCGGCTGATTCTGGCATTCAGCCGCTGTACATCGTGATGAATGTCCGGCTTGATCCCGGCACCGTTACGGGACAGGGAAAGGATGTGACGGGCATTTGGCTCGCTGGGGCAACTTCTGGACTCGGTGCACCTATACCTACAGAGATTGCAGACCAACTCAGGGGCAAGAGCTTCGGCACCTTCGATAGTTTCAGGCGGGCACTCTGGAAAGCTGTAGGTGGTAGCGGATTGGTGGAGCAATTCACAGACAATAATGTTGATCGAATGCGTGAGGGTAAGGCGCCAAAGGCACGTTACAGGGACAGAGCAGGTAAACGCAGTTCGTTCGAGCTTCACCACGCGGACGAAGTTGCCAAAGGCGGGAAAGTCTACGATGTCGATAACCTGAACGTCGTTACTCCCAAACACCACATCGACATACACAGAAACGGATGACGCCAACAATGAAGACCGATATCACCGATTACACCGAAGACGAATTCATCAGCTTCATGCACAAGCTGTTAGCTGAAAACAAGGCAGCAACCGACGACGTGCTAGATGTCCTCCTAGACCAATTCTGCGAGTTGACTGGCCACCCAGATGGCACCGACCTCATCTACTACCCAGAGGGAGGCTCGAACGGATCAGCAGAGGACGTGACACGTGTTGTGAAGGCTTGGCGTGCTGCTCAGGGCTTACCGGGGTTCAAAGGCGACTAATCAAGTGCCTGGGAGGGAGTGTGCCGACTGAGGGTAGTGGGTTTCGGATGCGAACCTCGTTTTTCGGATACTTGTAGCTCGCCCACACCAATGGACTGTCATCCTGCACAAATTCGGGCGTGGGCGAGTGATCCAGATTCTACCAGTTGCCAAGCTGGCATGAATCGAGGGACGTTTCATTCTGGCTATTCCTGACGCAGTACCCGTATTGCGCTCGCAATCCCTTCAGCATTCAAATCGAGTGTTTGCAGCGCTGTGACAGCGTTATCGGCAACGTCTACCGAACCTCGTTCGGCGACCCATTTGGCAAGCTCTTCAATGGCAGCACCGATTCCGTTCTGATTCATCATCAGCAGCTCGATGGCGTTGGCTAGAGCTTCATCACGATCTGACATGGCAGGGTTCTTCATTGATGGGGTTAAATCATCCTAGCCGGAAAAAAGGACATCAGCTGATCAGCATCGAATTGATTCCAAATGAGTACAGATCTACCCATCTGAAATGAGATGTGGTTCATTTGTCGACAAATATAAGCCCCAAAATATGGGGCTTATATCATTTCACAAGCTGTAACGCAGGTCGTGATATCACTTGCGTTTGCTCTTCAGTACCAAATTTTACGGGCAGTATCTCTGATAGAAATTCGGTTGTTACACCTAGATGTTCCGCTAGCGCGTGATTCGTGATGCCATGATGTTCATAAAGCACCTTGAGTGCTGCGATGATCATTTCTGGTTGTTCACGAACGCAATAAGGATCCTCTTTTTCGACTATGCCCTCACCTTGGTTTTTCAAATAGATGACTGCCCCCCGATACTGGTAGTCGTCTATCAGCCCTAAAGACTTTGCACGGTAGATAATCGCCGCCTTGCTGACTTGAAAATCCATTTTCATCTTACTAATCCCTATCCAGTCCAAACGACTGCCGCGACGGGGAAAGGCTTTCAAAAATGTAGATCTTGGAATCAAGAATGCGGAAGCAAAGCGGTTGGCTTCAGATTCTGTTTTGCGATCACCAGTGACTTGCCCTTCATGCAGTACTAGATGGCCTAACTCATGAGCAATGTCAAACCGAAGTCTAAATGGGCTCTGTTTTGCTTCGTTTCGCACAATAACGGGTCTGCGAGACGTAATTGACAGGGCATCTACTTCTGTAGACGTGTCTTGAAATAGGGTGACAACCGCCCCGGCACGCTCGACAACTCTGACCATATGGGAAATCGGCCCGAAGCCTAACCCCCAGTATGAGCGCAGTCGTTCAGCGGCTTGTTCAATTTCCTCTGTAGTTTCAGCCCCAGATTCATCTGGAAAATCGACCGCAGGCAAGCGAACCTTAGTGTCGATGAACTCTACCAACTGGTCAAAAACCGTGCCTCTGGCTAACACTTTTTGTTTCATGCTGGCCTTGGTGGTTGCCAGCTTGCGGAAGTGTGCCTGTTCCTCAGATAACGAAACCCCGACGGGTTTGAAGAAAAACGTCGGGGCCACGTGAAGGGAGCACGCTAAATCCTGTGTTGTTGGGTCATCTTGTTTCAACTTCCCCTTGCCATTTTCTAATTGCGAAACATATTGGCGAGTTTTGCCAATATCTTCCGCTATATCGTTGAGGGTCTTGCCCCAGTAGTGGCGGGCCAGGCGTAGCTGACTACCCTTAAATACCCCGTCCATTTCTATCAACGGCTTCATCATCTTTACCTTCGGCCGTATCTTCGTCTATCGGAGACAGTTCAATTGGTTCTAGTTCCGCAGCAACCGGAATTATATTGTCCGCTGCCGCAAGAGTCCTGACGCGTTCGGCGTTGTATCGCCATTGCGCAATCAAAGTGCCATCGCGTTCTGCATGTGCTTCATACCCCACGAAATAGACTTGATGCTCATCTTCGTCGGTGATCGCTCGTTCGATGATGAACCGCCATAGGTATTCCGAATGGGCATCTTCCTCAAACAACTGCAATTGTCGGGCTTCAGAGCTCGTAGGATTTAGCACGCGCATTTTCTTTGGATTTTCGTGATCGTCAAGGAAAAAACGTACGGTTTCGCTACCGATGCCTATCAATAGGTCGTTCCCGGCATGCTTAATGGTCAGCCAAGAATGATCCCCCGATTGTGCAAGCTGGAGGAGCGCGTTTTTGATACGCGCCCACGACAAGGTTCCACGACTGTAGGAGCAGTCAAGGTCAGTACTGGCGGTACGCAAAGCATCATCGAGCACGTCGAGAATACGCTCTGCAATGATACTGAGACGACTGGATGTCAAGCTTGAGGAGATTTCCGATGGTTTGTTCATGCGCCCGCCATACTGTTCTTATGCCGTGATTTGTAAAGCATGATTGTGCCGAAACGAAAATTTGTCAAGCGCTAGGGGCATGTGTTGCTTTGTTCTTAAGTCTTTCTCTGTCGGGCATTGATGCATGGGCTTGGATCGGAGACCTTAACGCGCTTGTTCCCTCGCCTCTGAAGCACGGAATCTGCACGTTACGGGGTTTTTGCATCACTTTAGCTTGCGAATATCATCTGAAAATTCTTGGATCAATTCGACTAGCTCACATCGCAGCACGATGCACAGATCGTTTATCTGGATTATATCCAGTCGTCGAACCCCTCGCTCGACGTCACTCATGAACGACTGAGGTCTACCCAGTGCCCTCGAGCACTCAGCTTGCGTTAGTCCGGCTTTGACTCGGCGGGCTTTCAGCAGGGTCAAAAATACATCGTATTCACTTCGATAAATGGCCTTTGGCATGAGGGCTGTCCAGTATGAGCAGCCCTGAAACCTATATCTGATTTTCGGATATCTGAATTTCAGATATCCTGTTGATGTGCGCGCCGACTCACCCCGTCGAGCGTTTATTGACTAAGGGAATAGATATGAAGCTTTACCTTTCACTGTTTCTCGCAGCACTCTGTATGCCAGTCGCCAGTCTCGCAGGAATTTTTGCCATGGAGCTTGGATATGTCCTGAGCTTCCGCCAAGCGATTGGTGTCGGCGTTCTTGTCGGCTCTGTGATTCTTATCCTCGCCATCATCATGTTCGTGCTAAGCGTCCCATCAACCATGCAGCGTTCGCGCGCCCCATCGTGCCGCAGCAATTAAAGTCAAGGATGACGATGAAAAAGCTCTCAAAGCTTCCGTTGTTGCTGGTTGCTGCCATTGCAAGTGCATCGAGCCCGGTGATGGCAAGTCAACCAAACAACGCGAACTCAATGGCATCTAGCTTTTACAATGAACGTCTACAAGAAATGTTAACTACCACTGGCTGGCATTTTGAATCTGCTACGGATACCAAGCAGATCGCCAGAGAGTTCCGGGCGAATCAAGCAAGGGCAAAGATTCAATTCAGTAAGCCGGGCATTTACCATGGTCGGATCAGCAAAGTTGTAGTGGATGGTCTCGGCACAAATTTTATCGTTGACCAAGGTCTAGACACCGCTGTCACGGTGCTTTTGGACAAGTATCAAGCGTGGCCATGGAAAAACACCGCATCCAAAGCTGAAGTCGGTGGAGTTCAATCAGCCCTAGAGTTCGCGGCGAATTTCAATCCGAATCAGGAAATGTATTTCCAATGCCGTCGAGTGGAATTTGGATTGGGAATATACCTATCCAACTGCCTCGCCTTCCCGGCATCGATAACCGCAACTAAGCTTGCACCTGAATTGCCACGTAACATTTATGCAGCCGCAAACTTCGAAGAATTGATCAAAGCCAGAGCCTCGGAAGGTTGGGCGCATCCATTGTCGACACAAAGCAACATGTCCGTAACGTTGGAAATTTTTATCGACGTGGACGGGGCTATCGCCTCGGTCAACATTTCCAGATCAAGTGGTAATAAAGCTTACGATAATTCTGTGGTTGCAGCGATCAACAATATTGGTGCCTTACCCGAGATACAAGGTATCAACTCAAGTAATGAAAAATATCACTCATTCAAAATTTCGCTTACACCATCCGACTTGGCTTTATGATTGATACCATGGTAGATTGATGCAAGGTAGAACACCCCTCCATACATTGCTTCAGCTTAACGTCCTGGAGCCTTTCTGGGCGCAGTTAAGTTGCAGGCGCTACCATCGCACTACTAGCGAATCTAAATTCGTTCTGCGTGCTAATAGATGGCTTCCCGGGCATTCAAAAGCATTAGGCTGCCATCATTTCCTCCAGAACTGTTGATTCCTTACATTTGGCGAGTAATTTCGAAAAACCGAATCGCCGATGCGACTCGCCAGTACCAAATTGCTTATCCCGGATTTTCGCGAGATAACTCAGATGATGAAAACAGTTCGCGAAAGCGTTGTGGTCACCTCGCGTCAATCGATGCTGCTTCGTAAAGTGAACGGTACCACCTGTAAGTTCAATCCAGCGATTTTCAAGCAGCCTCCATACGCCGGAATGCCCATCACCCGAAATCAGTCCCAAATTGCGCTGCAAGGTCTGGAATGCGAAAAATAAATGGTAATGGGGCTTGCCAAATTCACCAACTTCCTTGACCCAGCCGTGAACAAATCGTTTATGGTTGCCCCATGAGTTTGAACCAAGATCAGCTTTGCATTTTTTGATGTATCGACTGAGCTTTGAATTTTCCAGCTTATTGTTGTTAACGTGCCCTTCCGGAAAATGCAGATCCAGCCGCACCACCGTAACGCGAGAATGGTATTCTTGCAGATTGGCAATTTGGGTGTACATCCGATCAAGAATTACTGGATACAGTCCGTAACCCTTGTCTTTATCGGCGTTTACTTTAATTCCTTTGAACGTATCACTGAAGCTTATTTTCATTTTCATCTTTCGTTTTAATTCCCGTTTACCTTGATTGTTTGTATGATGATCGCAATATATAAAATGTTATTCGCTGTTTCATTGGTGTTACTGATTGATATTAAAATGGTGCACGCAGCCGTATGCGCTCCAAGCATTGCTGTTGGTGGGGTTCAGAAGGGATTGCGGTCTGACAAAAGAGGTCGCGTCTTGTCGCTGTCCTCATAGAATAACGCGAGCAAGGCTGATTCTAAACATTGAAGCAAAAAATGTTCGGGTTTGATTCTGGTTCGCTGCGAGCAACATCGCCGGGAGGCGCAGTTTCAGCGGCCGGAAGGCCTGTCCTGATATGTTTATACCCTTGGAATGCGTTTACTGGGTTGTGGGTGGGATGTAGTAAAAATGATTGCTTTTTGCGTATTGCATTTGAAGGATACTAGAGGGCTTTTGTAAGTCATAAGCCATTCGGGTAAGCAGTCCGCCACCAAGATATCCTATACCAAACTCATCCCCCATTGACATTGTTAACGCCTTACCCTTTATATGGATATTCTCAACATCAACTCTTCTAGGGGGTGTAGTTAAGGTTATCATGCTAGGGTATATGCTGTTTGATAGGTCTAAAAATTTTTCAATATCCAAGCAGGCGACCATGATGATATCGCCTTTGAATATTTCGATCACAAACTCTGTCGGCATGTCTAGAGAGACAAGGGGTCTTGAAAGTGCGTCGTGAAAGCTGTCAGTTAGATTGTAAATTTTTGACTTGCATTCAATCATGGACATCCATGAGTTAAAGCCAACGTATGCCATTTCAAGGGTTTTGTACATTCCTACGTATAAGCAGTTATCGATTACTGTTATCGCATAATTTCCGTTTTCTTCAAGTCTTTTGCGACAGTCCATCAACTCATTGATGTAGAACGTTGGTGTTACTTTGGTTTCTTCGATCTTGAGGTTTAATCCTGTGAGCGAATCTTTTCCTAAGTTGCTACGCAAAGTGCTAGATAGGTTGTTGTTTCGTTCGATTTGATTTTTTGTTCGTTTCAGTTGTTGTTTGTCTTTGTTGTCAAAGTCGCGTGTTAAGATTTCGTTCGCAATCGCGCAGTTTAAGTTTTGTGCGATTTGTGCGGTTCGTGTAATTGATGTTCCTTTTTTACCACTCTTTAACTCAATAAAAACTACGCCCGAAGGTGATCGTTTAACAATGTCGCCATGATGAACAAATGTTGTGATATCACTCAATATAGCTATTGTTAAAGGGCATTCATTATATTCATCGATGGTGGGTCTAGCATCCTCTATATTTTTGATTGAAAGGTTATCGCCGGTGTTTTTAATCGGAAGTCTGCGTATCGTAGAGTGCTCGTTGTCCAGTATGCCCCAAACAATAGAATCGACGAATCTTCTAAAGATCAAGTTTTCTAACTTAAGTTTGCTTATTGTTTTTACTGTGTCTGCTTTTTCTGTCGGAAGGCGCATTTGATGTAAGCGAATTTTTTCTTTTTCTAATGCTTCAATTTCTCTTAAGTTGTGAATGAGCTTTTCGATTATTAAGTTTTGTGCAAGCTTCCAGCCGTCGTGCACCGCGCCTAAGAATCTTATATTGTTTGATTTGTCATCTTTTGAAGGTTTTACCTTGTAAATCCCATGTCCTCTGATCAAATGAATAAGCTTTACAGCCAACTCTCTTGAATCATCCCCGATGATAAGACCTAGACGGAAAAAGCGTTCAATACCAAGAGGCTGTTTATCACCTTTATTTTGTGTGCCCGTGCCCATACTGGTTCCCCTCCGAATGTTCGGTCAGCGTAGCAGAATGAATCAGGTGAACGACTGTGGTGTATTGTTGCACGACATCAGCAGGTTGTGCGCGCCTGCCGCCGCAATCAGCAAAGCGCGTTTGGCTGCCATTTGCCCTTGCACTTCGTTGAGGTCGGGATAGGGTCTGGCGGCATGGATCAAACCATCCGACACGTAGGGTTCCACTGGCGTATGCCCATTGAAATGCGCCACTGCTTCCAGCAGATGATCCACCGCAAACACCTTCAACCCTGAAGCCAGACACGCCTCCTCGGCATTCGCCCGAGGCACCACCAGCGCACGCCCGGCCTTGCGCGCCGCCAGTGCCGCCGGCAACACCCCGCGCACCGGCCGCACGGCACCGGACAACGCCAGCTCACCTAGGCATTCCACCTCATCCAGCGTCAGACACGGCACCTGCACACTCGCCGACAGAATCCCCAAGGCAATCGCCAGATCAAACCGCCCGCCATCCTTGGGCAGATCCGCCGGCGCCAGATTCAAAGTGATCCGCCGCGCCGGAAACTGCAGCCCGGAATTGATGATCGCACTGCGCACCCGATCCTTGCTCTCTTTCACCGCCGCCTCGGGCAGACCGACCATAGTCAGCGAAGGCAGGCCGTTGGCCAGATGGACTTCGACAGTAACGGCGGGAGCATCCACGCCAATCTGGGCGCGACTGTGGACGATGGAGAGAGACATGGTCGTTCCTTGAGCTGAATCGGGGAGCCGCTTCCTGCGGGTTTTTTAAGGGTAGTTGGGAGAACGAATGCAGGTGACACGGACGCGAGGGTAAACCGGGGGTGTCAGAAATTTTGTGTTCGGGCATAACATGAGTAAGAGGTGCATGTATGCCAACCAAAAAGAAACCCCTGCGTGACCTACCAAAAATCCCCAAGGAGCTGCTCGAAGAGTTCGGTGAGGGGCTGATTACCGCAGAGGCTATTGAAGACGCTTCTGCGGCCTTCAAGAAGGCCTTGATTGAGCGAGCATTGAGTGCCGAGCTCGGTCACCACCTGGGGTATCCGCCGGGCGCGCAGCGCCCAGAGGATGAAACCAACCAGCGCAATGGCAAAACGGGCAAGACGATTTTGACGGGGGATGGCCCGCTGCGGCTGGAGATTCCCCGTGATCGGGATGGCAGTTTTGCCCCCATTCTGATCCCCAAGCATGAGCGGCGTTACACCGGTTTTGATGACAAGATCATCGCCATGTATGCCCGAGGCATGACCGTTCGAGAAATCCGCGCTTTCCTCTCTGAGCAATACGGGACGGACGTTTCCCATGACTTCATCAGCTCAGTCACGCACGAGGTGATGGAGGAAATTGGTGCGTGGCAACAGCGACCGCTTGAGCCGATGTACCCAGTCATTTTCTTCGATGCGCTGCGGGTCAAGATCCGAGAAGAAGGCCTTGTCCGCAACAAGGCGATTTACTTGGCGCTGGGTGTTTTACCCGATGGAACGCGCGATATTCTTGGTATCTGGATCGAAAACACCGAGGGTGCGAAGTTCTGGATGAAGGTCTTCAACGACCTCAAGACCCGCGGCGTAGAGGACGTGCTGATCGCCGTGACTGACGGTCTCAAAGGCATGCCAGAGGCGCTAAGCGCAGTATTTCCGGCAACAACGCTGCAAACATGCATCGTCCACTTGATCCGCAACAGCCTCGATTACGCGGCGTGGGACAAGCGCCGTGAGCTGGCCAAGGCGCTAAAACCGATCTATCAAGCCATCAACGCAGAAGCGGCTGAGGAAGCACTGGATGCCTTTGAAAATGGCCCTTGGGGTAAGCAATACCCAACGGTGGTGGCGGCCTGGAGACGAGCCTGGGATCGAGTGATTCCATTTTTTGTCTTCCCGCCTGCCATTCGAAAAGTGATCTATACGACCAACGCTATCGAAAGCATCAACGCTCAGCTACGCAAGATCATCAAGACCCGGGGCCACTTCCCGACGGATGACGCAGCGACCAAGCTGATCTGGCTTGGGCTGCGTAACATCACGGCAAACTGGGGCTCGGCGGCTCATGACTGGAAGAGTGCGATGAACCAATTTGCGATTCTGTACGGAGATCGATTTATCAGGCCGACCTGGTAAAACCCGGCCTGCCTGACGGCAGGCCATTACCGGCCCGCACACAAAAAATCTGACACTCTCGGTAAACCTTCACTGGATGTTGCCAAGGTGCCCTCCCAAGTTCAGTAGAGGCGCCACATTAGTTTTCTTGTTTGGGATTTTTTATTTGGCTTCCTCCCCCGGCCAGCCAACCATCCGGTTCGAGTTCTTTGCCGTACTTGGCCGCTACCTCAATAAAACGACGCTGATTGGCTGAAATACCTCCGGCTAACCGAAGTGCTTCAGCGTGATATCCAACAATCTGTTCTAGCTTTGCCCTTCTCTTTTTGTCTTTCATTGAGGCCTCGTTTTTTGGGTGACAGATGCTTGGTTGGCCACCGTAGTACAAGGAGGAAGAGTCGCCTAATCAGGCGCAGACGCTGATTTTTGTAGGGCCATGCCCTAATGGTTGTAGGACGCCGGCGAAAGGGTTTCGACGGTCTTGTATCGCGGAGTCGGATGCTCCAGTTTGCCCGCTCAATGCAGTCTCTGAAGACGAGAAATGAACCGCAATGGTATGCGCCCGATTCATCCGGGCGAGGTTCTGAATAAGGAATTCATGGAGCCGTTGGGCATGACTGTCATGGATCTGGCCATGCCCATGAACTGGCCGGAAAGTGAGATCGAAAAGCTTGTGAAGTGCCAGCTGAGGATCTGCGCAGATCTGGCAATCAGACTTGCTGTTCATCTCAAGACTACGCCTGAGTTCTGGATGAATCTTCAGTCGACTTATGATTTGCGCAGGGCCCAGCTCAGGCAGGCGGGCTTATAGCGACTGCAGCATCCGCGAAGCTCTTTTCCACCAAGGCCCCGTTATTGGGCGCTTTGGCTCTTCACGTTCCACCACCATCAACGGCACATCCTGCAACCGTATCCACGGCTGGTTATTCCAGTGCAATAAACTCAACGTCATGTCCGGCCAATTGAGCAGGCTCAGGTGTGGGCGTTCGGTTGTGGTGGGGTGTTGGGCGTCGCGCAGGGTGGGGATGACTTGGTGGGTGAGCCATTCGCGCAGGGCTCGGTATTCGGGGCAGTAGTGGTAGACGAGGAGGGCATAGATGCCGGATTCGCTGATCAGCAGGGTGTTTTCGATCTGGTTGTGGATGAGGGTTTTGCGGGTTTGGTATTGGTCTGAGTCGAGTTTTCGCAGCATGCGTTCGTTGAGGTAGATGTGCAGCAGGCGACTCAGGTCTCGGGCGCAGAACCAGGGTTGGTTCTGGATCAGGAGGGCGTGGAGGGGGAGTTTGTGGCGGGTGAAGATGTGCGGGGTCAGATAAGTCTCTTCTTGATTCATTGAGCAGTTCCTCTTGCTTAAGGGGCTGCCCTCAATCGTCGCCAAACGATTGGGTGGCAGTTGTACGCGGGTTGGCGAACGGGGGTGTCAGAAATTTTGTGTTCGGGCATAACATGAGTAAGAGGTGCATGTATGCCAACCAAAAAGAAACCCCTGCGTGACCTACCAAAAATCCCCAAGGAGCTGCTCGAAGAGTTCGGTGAGGGGCTGATTACCGCAGAGGCTATTGAAGACGCTTCTGCGGCCTTCAAGAAGGCCTTGATTGAGCGAGCATTGAGTGCCGAGCTCGGTCACCACCTGGGGTATCCGCCGGGCGCGCAGCGCCCAGAGGATGAAACCAACCAGCGCAATGGCAAAACGGGCAAGACGATTTTGACGGGGGATGGCCCGCTGCGGCTGGAGATTCCCCGTGATCGGGATGGCAGTTTTGCCCCCATTCTGATCCCCAAGCATGAGCGGCGTTACACCGGTTTTGATGACAAGATCATCGCCATGTATGCCCGAGGCATGACCGTTCGAGAAATCCGCGCTTTCCTCTCTGAGCAATACGGGACGGACGTTTCCCATGACTTCATCAGCTCAGTCACGCACGAGGTGATGGAGGAAATTGGTGCGTGGCAACAGCGACCGCTTGAGCCGATGTACCCAGTCATTTTCTTCGATGCGCTGCGGGTCAAGATCCGAGAAGAAGGCCTTGTCCGCAACAAGGCGATTTACTTGGCGCTGGGTGTTTTACCCGATGGAACGCGCGATATTCTTGGTATCTGGATCGAAAACACCGAGGGTGCGAAGTTCTGGATGAAGGTCTTCAACGACCTCAAGACCCGCGGCGTAGAGGACGTGCTGATCGCCGTGACTGACGGTCTCAAAGGCATGCCAGAGGCGCTAAGCGCAGTATTTCCGGCAACAACGCTGCAAACATGCATCGTCCACTTGATCCGCAACAGCCTCGATTACGCGGCGTGGGACAAGCGCCGTGAGCTGGCCAAGGCGCTAAAACCGATCTATCAAGCCATCAACGCAGAAGCGGCTGAGGAAGCACTGGATGCCTTTGAAAATGGCCCTTGGGGTAAGCAATACCCAACGGTGGTGGCGGCCTGGAGACGAGCCTGGGATCGAGTGATTCCATTTTTTGTCTTCCCGCCTGCCATTCGAAAAGTGATCTATACGACCAACGCTATCGAAAGCATCAACGCTCAGCTACGCAAGATCATCAAGACCCGGGGCCACTTCCCGACGGATGACGCAGCGACCAAGCTGATCTGGCTTGGGCTGCGTAACATCACGGCAAACTGGGGCTCGGCGGCTCATGACTGGAAGAGTGCGATGAACCAATTTGCGATTCTGTACGGAGATCGATTTATCAGGCCGACCTGGTAAAACCCGGCCTGCCTGACGGCAGGCCATTACCGGCCCGCACACAAAAAATCTGACACTCTCTGGCGAACCGGAGCAAAAGGAACCCGGCAGACCCGAAGGCCTCCCACGCACAACCGCCATGAAACGATGTGGCGGTAAATGTAGCCGCCATCATGGTTGTCGTGCGCCTTAAGCTGCTCGGGTCGCCAAACCCGGTGCTGAACATTCAGCATCGGGTGAGCTTAGAAACCTGGACTTTTCGGCGCAATCGGACGGCGGTGGTGCAGGTTGTAGGACGTTGCCGGGATGGTTGAAGGGCTGGAGATCAAAAGATCGCAGCCTTCGGCAGCTCCTACAGGGGGGGCGGATTATTCAGCGGGCGGTGTCAGCTTTGCTTCCATCTCGGCCACTTTCGCTTCGAGGCTTTCGAGGCGAGCGCGAGTGCGGGCCAGCACGACCATCTGACTATCGAACTCTTCACGGCTGACCAGATCGAGTTTGCTGAAGGCGCTCTGCAGCAGCATCTTGAACTGGCTTTCGATTTCGGCTTTCGGCAGCGGGGTGTCGCCGCTGAACAGGCGGGAGGCGGTGCCGCTCAGGGCGTCGAGGAAGTCTTTGGGCGCGAGCATGGGAAGTGTCCTGTAAACAATGGCCGGCAGTGTATCACGCAGTGTCTATAGTCAATCTCGCAGGCAGGGATGCACGCTTTTCGCGCAGGCGGACGGACGGCGACGCACCGTTGTTGTGCGTATCCGCGACGCCTTTTGCACGGGAGCGCCTGCGGCAGCGGCCAAGGGATTGAAATCAGTGGGTTTTGGCGAGATGGCAAGGTTTCTGCTTAGTCACCTGTGACCCATGCACTGATGCAGTCGCTGTGACGAATGCAGTGCGGCAGGCGGAACGGGGAGTTTCGTCTGATGCGGTTAGCTGGCGTCAGTCGGGCGGTCAAGGCCGACGATGCGTTACAAAGCCAGGCACTGCGCTTAGACTTGAGTCGGGTTTGTTTTCCTGGGGCAAGTCCACCAATTCGGGAGAGAGTTTCATGAAGCTAGTCACTGCCATCATCAAGCCGTTCAAGTTGGACGACGTGCGCGAGTCGCTGTCCGAAATCGGCGTGCAGGGCATTACCGTTACTGAAGTCAAAGGCTTCGGCCGGCAGAAGGGTCACACCGAGCTGTATCGCGGCGCGGAATATGTGGTCGATTTTCTGCCCAAGGTGAAAATCGACGTGGCCATCGACGACAAGGATCTGGATCGGGTGATCGAGGCGATCACCAAGGCGGCCAACACCGGCAAGATCGGTGACGGCAAGATCTTCGTGGTCAATCTGGAACAGGCGATTCGCATCCGTACCGGCGAAACCGATACCGACGCGATTTAACGCCGCCACAAACCCCAACGCCCCAGGAGAAAACAATATGACTCTGCGTAAATTCGCAGGGCTAGGAGCCCTGTTGTCCATCGTAATGCCAAGCCTTGCAATGGCGGCAGACGAAGTGGCGGCCCCAGTCCTCAATTCCGGCGACACTGCCTGGATGCTCACCTCGACAGCCCTCGTGCTGTTCATGACCATCCCGGGCCTGGCGCTGTTCTACGGCGGCATGGTTCGCTCGAAAAACATTCTTTCCGTGATGATGCAGTGCTTCGCCATTACCGGTCTGATCAGCATCCTGTGGGTCATTTATGGCTACAGCATTGCGTTCGACACCACCGGCATGGAGCAGGGCGTCGTCAACTTCAACTCGTTCTTCGGCGGCATGGGCAAGGCGTTCCTCGCCGGTGTCACGCCTTCGAGCGTGACTGGCCCGGCCGCGTTGTTCCCTGAGGCGGTGTTCATCACCTTCCAGATGACCTTCGCGATCATCACCCCGGCGCTGATCGTCGGTGCGTTCGCCGAGCGGATGAAGTTCTCCGCGATGCTGATCTTCATGGGCATCTGGTTCACCCTGGTTTACGCACCGATTGCGCACATGGTCTGGTCCGGCAACGGCGGCCTGATGTGGGACTGGGGCGTGCTCGACTTCGCGGGCGGCACCGTGGTGCACATCAACGCCGGTGTGGCCGGTCTGATTGCCTGCCTGGTATTGGGCAAGCGCAAAGGCTTCCCGACCACCCCGATGGCCCCGCACAACCTCGGCTATACCCTGATGGGCGCGGCGATGCTGTGGGTCGGCTGGTTCGGCTTCAACGCTGGCTCCGCTGCGGCGGCCAACGGCACTGCCGGTATGGCGATGCTGGTCACTCAGATTGCTACTGCCGCCGCCGCGCTGGGCTGGATGTTCGCGGAGTGGGTCACCCACGGCAAACCAAGCGCTCTGGGCATCGCCTCGGGTGTGGTTGCCGGTCTGGTGGCGATCACTCCGGCTGCCGGTACCGTGGGCCCGATGGGCGCACTGGTGATCGGTCTGGCGGCGGGCGTGGTGTGCTTCTTCTGCGCCACCACCCTGAAACGCAAACTCGGTTATGACGACTCCCTCGACGCATTTGGCGTACACGGTATCGGCGGTATCCTCGGCGCAATCCTCACCGGTGTGTTCGCTGCACCTGCTTTGGGTGGTTTCGGCACCGTTACCGATATCGGCGCGCAAGTCTGGATTCAGGTCAAAGGCGTTGGCTTCACGGTGATCTACACCGCGATCGTCACCTTCATCATCCTCAAGGTTCTGGACGCCGTCATGGGTCTGCGTGTAACCGAGGAAGAAGAGTCGGTGGGCCTGGATCTGGCACAACACAACGAACGCGGCTACAACCTGTAAGTACGCGCACTAAAAAACTTGCCCGGTTCGCCGGGCATTTTTTTGTCTGGAATTTGTCATTCAAGACACTGCTGAAAGGATTTTTCGTACGCCTTTAGTCGCGTTTACGACGGGTGTTTTTCTGCGGGCAATGGCTTACATCATTGCAGGAATATTAGGGCCTTTGTTTTTTCCCAGAGCGCGCTAGAATGCGCCCCGAACGTGCGGAGAACTGTATGTGGCAACAGACTCTGATAACCCTGCGGGCAAGGCCCCGGGGCTTTCATCTGGTAACGGACGAGTTACTCGCCGGCCTGCCTGAACTCAAGGCATGTCGGGTCGGTCTGTTGCATTTGTGGCTGCAGCACACCTCGGCATCGTTGACCATCAACGAGAACGCCGATCCGGCGGTCCGTCGCGACTTCGAACGATTTTTCAATCGTCTGATCCCACAAGGAGCAGACGGCTATGAGCATAACGACGAAGGCCTGGACGACCTCCCGGCGCACTTCAAGGCCAGCGTGCTTGGCTGCCAGATCAGTCTGCCGGTTTCGGCAGGTCGATTGGCACTGGGTACCTGGCAAGGTGTTTATCTGGGCGAGCACCGTGATCACGGCGGTGCTCGTAAAGTCCTCGCCACCTTGCACGGTGAAGGGGCATAGCCGCTGGTCAGCAGCGGCGAACGATTTTTTAACGGCGACTTCGACAGTTGCCAAAGCTGGTCTATAACTAATCTGCTTTTCGCAAGTCATGAGGTAGAACATGAGCGACGATGATCTGGAAAACGACGACCTCGAAGTAGGCGACGAAGACGAGGCCGAGGAAGGCCTGGAAGCAGCAGCGGAAGACGTTGCTGACGACGATGGCGGCGAAGATACGCCGGCCCCGGCTGCCAAAGGCAAAGCCAAGGCTGCGGTGTCGGTAGACGATTTGCCGAGCATTGAAGCCAAGAACAAGGAGCGCGACGCCCTGGCCAAGGCCATGGAAGAGTTCCTGTCGCGCGGCGGCAAGGTGCAGGAAGTGGAGGCCAATGTGGTCGCCGATCCGCCCAAGAAGCCGGACAACAAGTACGGCAGCCGCCCTATCTGAGGCGTGCCGCTTGCTTGCTGAAAAAGCCCGCCGTCGCTGCGGGCTTTTTCATGTCTGAAATAAAGCAACTGAAGTAAATGCAATTCCCTTGTGGGAGCGAGCCTGCTCGCGAAAGCGGTGGGTCAGTCAACATCAGTATTGAATGACAGAATGCCTTCGCGAGCAGGCTCGCTCCCACAGGGGGTAGTAGATCAGTTCGAGGGGGCATTCCAGCGTGCGAGCACCGCTGGCAGGTCGCTCAGGCTGCGGATTTCGGCATCCGGTAGGCGATCCGCCTCCCAGACCTTGCCCGCCGGGTTGAACCAGATCGCCCGCATACCCGCTTGCTGCGCCCCGGCAATGTCATCGCCCGGATGATCACCGATGTGTACGGCGGTTTCGGCCGTGGCGCCACCGCGCTGCAAGGCTTCGTGGAACAACCGGGCATCCGGTTTGGCGATGCCGATATCTTCCGCGCACAACGCAAACTTGAAGTAGTCCGCCAGGCCCAATCGACGCACATCGGCATTGCCATTGGTGACTACGCCAAGCGAGTAGTGATTGGCAAGAGTCTCCAGCACCGGCTCGACTTCAGGGAACACTTCGATCTGATGCCGCGCATGCAGAAACACTTCAAAGCTCTTGTCCGCCAGTTCCGACGCCTCGTCATGGCTGTAACCAGCCTCTTCCAGCGCATGGAACAACACCCGCCGACGCAACGCGCTGATGCGGTGCTTGAGGCCCGGCTCATTGGCCAGCACTCGCTCGCGGATTCCCCACAAATGCTCGACCGGCACTGCGCCCAGATTCGGTGCATGTTCGCTCAGCCATTCACGCAAAATCGCTTCGGCGCTGACGATGACCGGGGCGGTGTCCCACAGGGTGTCGTCGAGGTCGAAGGTGATCAACTGGATGCTCATGAATCGTCGCCTTTCATGCGTTTGGCCCGTGGGTGGGCGCTGTCGTAGACCGCCGCCAGGTGCTGGAAGTCCAGGTGGGTGTAGATCTGCGTGGTCTTGATGTCCGAGTGGCCGAGCAATTCCTGCACGGCACGCAGGTCTTGCGAGGACTCCAGCAAGTGGCTGGCGAAGGAGTGGCGCAGCATGTGCGGGTGCAGGTTCTGCCCCAGTTCACGCTCACCGGCCAGTTTGACCCTTACCTGAATCGCCCGTGGCCCGAGACGCCGACCTTGCTGGCTGACGAATACGGCGTCGTCCGCCGGGTTGGTCATGGCCCGCAGCGGCAGCCACTGTTCAAGGGCTTCGCGGGCTTTTTTGCCGACCGGCAGCAGGCGGGTCTTGCTGCCCTTGCCGAGCACCTGCACCATGCCGTCGGCCAGATCGAGCTGATCGAGATTGAGTCCGGTCAGCTCCGACAAGCGCAGGCCGGAGGAGTAGAACAACTCCAGAATCGCCTGATCACGCCGCGCCAGAAAGTCATCCTCGACCGCACCTTCAAGCAGTTGCAGTGCGCGGTCGGTATCAAGGGTTTTCGGCAGGCGCCGTTCGCCTTTCGGTGGTGCCAGCCCGGTGGCCGGATCGTGATCGCAGAGGCCTTCGCGATTGAGATAGTGATAGAGCCCGCGCACTGCCGAGAGCAACCGGGCGAGGCTGCGCGAGGACTGGCCCTGAGCATGCAGGCGGGCGATCAGGCTGCGCAGGCGCTGGATGTCCAGCGCGGCCCAACTGCCAATGTTCTGTTTGACGCACCAGCCGAGCACTTTATCGAGGTCGCGGCGGTAGGCCGACAGCGTGTGCGGCGACACCTGTCGCTCACTGCGCAAGTGTTCGCAGTAAGCGTCCAGTTGTCGTTCCATGTTCAGCGTACCGAGCGCAGGGAGCTGTTGACCCGTGGCAGCACGCGGCCCATGACTTCGGCGATATAGCTTAAGAACAGCGTACCGACCGAACTCTTGTAGTGCTGCGGATCACGGCTGGCGATCGCCAGAATGCCGTGGATGCCTTGATGGCTGACCGCAACCACGGCGGTAGAGCCGATTTGCTTGCGCTGTTCTTCGCCGAAGAGGAAGTCCAGTTCATGCTCGCGCAGGCTGCCGCTGACGCTTTTGCCTTCGGTGAGCAAGCCGCCGATGGCGACTTGGGCGTCAGCGTGGGTAACCCAGCGACCGACCGGTGCCGGGTTGTCACCGAGCAGGATCAGGCTGACAAAAGGCACCTGAAAATCCTGACGCAGACTGTCTTCGACGCTGATCACCACGTCTTCCAGGCTGGAGGCGTCCATCAGGGCGAGGATCAGGCGACGAGTCTTGTCGAACAGGCGATCGTTGTCGCGGGCGACGTCCATCAAATGCGAGAGGCGGTGACGCATCTCGATGTTGCGGTCGCGCAGGATAGTCATCTGCCGCTCGACCAGCGAAACGGTGTCACCGCGCTGGTGAGGAATGCGCAAGGCGGGCAGCAGTTCTTCATGCTCGACGAAGAAGTCCGGATGAGCCTCAAGGTATGCGGCAACCGCTGCCGCCTCCAGGCTTTCGGACGCAGATTCGTCGGACTGTCGGGCGGGTACCTGAGGCTTATCGGTCATGGTTTCTGCTCACTCAAAGACGTACTTGTCCTTCGTATACACGCACTGCCGGGCCGGTCATCAACACCGGTTGGCCAGGGCCTGCCCATTCAATGGACAGACGCCCGCCGGGCAGGTCGATCAACAGCGGCGAATCCATCCACCCCTGACTGATGGCCGCAACCGCCGCCGCACAAGCGCCGGTGCCGCAGGCCTGGGTTTCCCCGGCGCCGCGTTCCCACACGCGCAATTGCGCGCGGTGGCGGTCGATGACCTGGAGGAAACCGACATTGACCCGCGCCGGGAAGCGCGGGTGATGTTCGATTTTCGGCCCCAGTTCATGCACTGGGGCGCTGTTGATGTCCTGCACGCGCAGCACGGCGTGTGGGTTGCCCATCGACACGGCAGCCAGTTCGACCGTGGTGCCGTCGACTTCCAGCTGATAGCTGGTGGCCTGCGCCGGTGCTTCGAACGGAATGTCCGCCGGCACCAGGCGCGGAGCGCCCATGTTCACGCCGATCTGGCCGTCGTTACGCACGTCCAGTTCGATGATGCCGCCCTTGGTCTCGACGCGAATCTGCCGCTTGGCGGTCAGACGCTTGTCGAGCACGAAACGCGCGAAGCAGCGTGCACCGTTGCCGCACTGCTCAACTTCGGAACCGTCGGAGTTGAAGATCCGATAACGGAAATCCACCTCCGGGTTGCTCGGCGCTTCGACGATCAGCAACTGGTCGAAACCGATGCCTGTGTGCCGATCACCCCATTGCTTGGCGTGTTTGGGTTGAATATGCGCGTGCTGGCTGACCAGGTCGAGAACCATGAAGTCGTTGCCCAGGCCGTGCATTTTGGTAAAACGCAGCAGCATGGGTTACTCCGGCAGCAGGCTTTCGCCGGCAAACAGCTCGGCCACGGTTTCGCGGCGACGCACTTCAAAGACCTGATCACCGTCCACCAGCACCTCGGCGGCACGGCCGCGGGTGTTGTAGTTGGAAGCCATCACGAAACCGTAGGCGCCGGCCGAATGCACCGCCAGCAAGTCGCCTTCTTCCAGCGCAAGCTCACGGTCCTTGGCGAGGAAGTCGCCGGTTTCGCAGATCGGGCCGACCACGTCGTATTTACGCGCAGCGGTGTCGCGCGGTTTGACCGCGGTGACGTCCATCCATGCCTGATACAGCGCCGGACGGATCAGGTCGTTCATCGCCGCGTCGACGATGGCGAAATCCTTGTGTTCGGTGTGCTTGAGGTACTCGACTTGCGTCAGCAGCACGCCAGCGTTGGCGACGATGAAGCGGCCCGGCTCGAACACCAGCGCCAGATCGCGACCGTCCAGACGCTCGCGCACGGCTTTGATGTAGTCGGCGGCCAATGGCGGCTCTTCATCGCGATAACGCACACCCAAACCACCACCGAGATCGATGTGGCGCAGGTGAATGCCGCAATCGCCGAGACGGTCGACCAGATCCAGCAGGCGGTCGAGGGCGTCGATGAACGGCGGTAATGTAGTCAGTTGCGAACCGATGTGGCAATCGACACCGATCACTTCCAGATTCGGCAGGTGCGCGGCGCGCACGTACACGTCTTCGGCGTCGGCAATGGCGATGCCGAACTTGTTCTCTTTGAGACCGGTGGAAATGTACGGGTGGGTGCCAGCATCGACGTCGGGGTTGACGCGCAGCGAGACCGGCGCGCGAACGCCCAGCTCGGCGGCCACCACTTGCAGGCGCTCCAGCTCGTCGCTGGACTCGACGTTGAAGCAGTGCACGCCGACTTCCAAAGCGCGACGCATGTCATCACGGGTCTTGCCGACACCGGAGAACACGATCTTGTCGGCGCTGCCGCCAGCGGCCAGCACGCGTTCCAGTTCACCACGGGACACGATGTCGAAACCGGCGCCGAGACGGGCCAGGACATTCAGCACGCCGAGGTTGGAGTTGGCTTTGACCGCGAAGCAGACCAGATGCGGCATGCCGGCCAGCGCATCGGCGTAGGCCAGATACTGGGCTTGGATGTGCGCGCGCGAGTAAACATAGGTGGGCGTGCCGAAACGGTCGGCGATGGCGGACAGCGCCACACCTTCCGCGAACAGCTCCCCGCCACGGTAGTTAAAAGCGTCCATGGCGATCCCTTATTGGTAGACGTCGTGCTTGTGTGCTTTGGACGGCTGCTTTTGCGAAGACTGGGCTTGTTCGGCCGGGTCCTGATCGTCATCGGGCAGGTACAGCGGGCCTTTTTGACCGCAGGCCGAAACAAGGCAGGCAACCGCGACGAGCGCAGCAAGGGAAGAGATCAGGCGCTTCATGGCGAAATCCTTGAAAATGCGTTAATTGCGCCGGAGTATACCGGCCACCCGGCAGCTTGCCTATGTGATGGCCCACCCGTCCGGCGGGGCTCCCGAGAAGCGCATGATTCCCTGTGGGAGATTCTATGGTTGAGGGGAAGCCCTCAACTGACTTTTGTCTGATATTCGCTTTGCCCTTTCAGCAAGGCGAATACCACCCGAGCAAGTTTGCGAGCCAGCATCACCAACGCCTGCGTGGTGCTGAAACCCCGTGCTCTCTGGGCTTCGTAAAACCCTTTCCAGGCTATCGTACGGCTAGCCGACATCGCTGCGTTGTGCAAAAGTCGGCGGGCCTCGGGGTCTCCGCGCTTGGTCAAGCTGCGGCGACCGTCCTTTTGCCCTGATTTCGATACCCGTAAATCCATGCCCAGGAAGGCGATAAACGCATCCGCGTTGCTAAATTCTCCCCGCTGAAACGCCGTGAGCAGGCGCGCTCCGGTCAGAAATCCAATGCCCTCAACTTTCAGGCAACGCTTCAATTGGCCGAGCAAACCGGCTTGTTTGAGCTGATCGTTGATCGTCTTTTCGATCATCGTTTCAAGCCGCTGCATGGATTTTATTTGTTCAGCAAAAGCTGCCTTCAACAGCGGCTCATTCGACCAGCTCTGCACCAGGCCGACCCTTGCCTGGACCAAAGCCGCGCGGCGGCGGAAAAGGCTCAGGAGCTGGCGGTACAGCGGTGATGGCGGGGTCCAGGGGTGCAACTCCTCGGCTTCGTTCTTCAGGTAACGGGCCAGCAGCTTGGCGTCCAAGGCGTCGGTTTTGGCGCGGATCTTCACGCCTTCGCGGTAGTGTTTGAGTTCATAGCCGCCCACCATGTAAATCGTGCAACCGGCCGCATAGGCCAAATCAGCGAATTCCAGGTGGTAGATGTTGGTTGCCTCAATGGCAATAGACACGGGGACGAGCAAGGCCTTCAGCCACTGCTTGATGGATGTTTTGGTATTGGGAATCGCTTCAAGCAGATCGCTATCGGCCTGATAAATCACCAGTTCATTTTTGGCGACATCCACGCCAACGATCGGATTTGATAGAGCGACTGGCATTGCCACAGGATTTCCTCCGGGATAAGGTTTGAGCACTTGAAGGGTTCACCCAGAGGCGCAGGCTTGTTCCTATCGTCGGTCTAGCCTGTAGTGGTCAACTAATCCCGGACACGACGTTAAGTTTTTTCTCGGCCTGAGCTGGGGCCAGTCCGTTGTTGAATTGGTGCGGTCTAATCCAGTTGTACCGATGCATCAGGTAATGACTGATGTCGCGGTGCGCTTCTTGAGCTGTCATGTAGCCCACGGTCGGTATCCATTCAGTTTTCAAGCTGCGAAACACACGCTCCATCGGCGCGTTATCCCAGCAGTTTCCACGACGGCTCATGCTTTGGCGCATGCGGTAACGCCAGAGCCGTTGGCGAAACTGGCGACTGCCATATTGCGAGCCCTGATCCGAGTGAAACAGAAGCCCTTGAGGCCTGCCACGCTGTTCGTAAGCCATGTCCAACGCCTTGATGACCAGATCCGCATCCGGCTTGTTCGACAGCGCCCAGCCCACCACTCGGCGCGCGTAAAGATCCATAACGACAGCCAGGTAATGCCATTTCCCTTGAGCCCAGATGTAGGTGATGTCGCCACACCAGACCTGATTCGGCGCCGGCACATCAAACTCTCGATTCAATATGTTCGGAATGTCAGGCCGCTCAACCGTCGCTTGTTTGTAGGCATGTGATCCAGGTTGTTTACTGACCAACTCCAGTTCCCGCATCAGGCCTCGCACCTTGAACCGCCCAATTTGCTCGCCGTCTTCCTGCATCATCGACACGATGCTGCGGCTACCGGCGGCGCTTCGACTTTGCGTAAACAGTTCGTTAACCAGGCTGCGCAACCGAAGCCGCTCAACGTCTGGAGTTCGGCGCCTGAGACGATGGGCGTAGTAACACGAACGAGTGACGTCAAAGACTGCGCAAAGCCAATCAACCGGCTCTTGGGGGCTCAGTTGATCAATCAGCGCGTGCGCTCGTGCTCTTCCGACATCAAGAGCGCGGTAGCCTTTTTTAAAATGGATTTCTCCCGCTCAAGTCGAGCGATTCGAGCTTCCAATTCCTGGATTTTCTGTTGCTCTGGCGTCAGCGCTTTACTCTGCGGAGTAACGCCAGTGCGCTCCTGCTGAAGCTGATTAACCCAGCGGCGCAACGCGGACTCAACCACACCAAGCGAGCGGCTGGCTTCGATATGGCTATAGCCTTGATCGAGCACGAGGCCTGCGGCCTCGCGTTTGAATTCAGCGGAAAAAGAACGACGTTGTTTGGTCATCAGACACCTCTATCTGGCGAGCATTCTCGCCTAAATGGGTGTCCGGTTTCATTAGACCACTACAGCCAGATGCATTCTTTATCGGCGCTTGGGTGAAAGGAGGAGGGGCGAAATCTCCCACGGTCTGTGCTGCGTCAACAGTCAGAATCGAGCCTTGTCCCTCCTCCTCCCTTCAAGTCCTACCATACAAGCGAGCCTGCTCGCGAATGCGGTGTGTCAGCCAGCAATAGTGTTGAATGTGCCGGCCATTCGCGAGCAGGCTCGCTCCCACAGGGTTCGGCGTTGTATGGGCCAACGGGTCCTTGGTCGTTAATCTTTGCAATCGGCCGGAAGCGTCCGTATCTTTCGGCGCTTGAGCCTGATCAGACATTTTTTGAGGTTGCCGCAATGAGTTTGTCCGAAGCCCGTTTCCACGATCTGGTCGATGAAACCCAGGAAAAACTGGAAGACATCTTTGACGAGAGCGACCTGGACATCGATCTGGAAAGTTCGGCCGGCGTGCTGACCGTCAAGTTCGAAAACGGCTCGCAGCTGATCTTCAGCCGTCAGGAACCATTGCGTCAGCTGTGGCTGGCGGCGGTGTCCGGTGGTTTCCACTTCGACTACGACGAAGAAAGCGAACGCTGGATGTGCGACAAGAGCGAAGAGCAACTGGGTGAAATGCTCGAGCGCATCGTCAAGCAACAGGCCGGCGCCGAATTCGATTTCGAAGGTCTGTGATTCCGTGACTGACACCGCTCCCGTTCGTCCGCCCAAGCCGCTTTACAGCAACGTCAGCCCGGCGGTGCCTTCGCCGTGCAGCGGCGTGTGCCGGCTGGATGAACACAAGGTCTGCCTCGGCTGTTTCCGGCATGTCGAAGACATTCGTGAGTGGCGCTCGGCGGACGATGAGCGGCGGCGGGTGATCGTTACCCAGGCACAGCAACGCGGTGCCAACAGGGCGTGACTTGTATATTTTTTGAGCTGTGATAGTGTCCGAACACGCCTCAACCCACCGAGGCTCGGTGAAAACCCCGTCTTTTTTGGCGGGGTTTTGCTTTTTTAGTGTGCAGAAGAAAGGAGTCTGCCCGGATCATGACCGCACCTTCCATCACCCTTACCCGTCTGGACGTGCAACGTCTGGAACGCCTGATTGACAGCCTGGATGACACGCTGCCGGGTGTTATTGCGCTGCAAACCGAACTGGACCGCGCCGATACAGTGGTCGGCCACGATGAAGTGCCCGCCGATGTCGTGACGATGAATTCCCGTGTGCACTGCCGCGAAGAAGGCAGTGGCAAGGATTACCACCTGACGCTGGTGTATCCCAAGGATGCCAACGCCGACGAAGGCAAGATTTCCATTCTGGCACCGGTCGGCAGTGCGCTGCTGGGCCTGAAGGTCGGTCAGCACATCGACTGGCCGGCACCGGGCGGCAAGACCCTGAAACTGACTTTGCTGGAAGTCGAATCGCAGCCAGCCAACGGCGGTGAATTTCGCGAGTAACCCCGCCTTAGACCTGGTCGAGCGCCGCGTTCAGGGCGCGCTCCAGATCCGCCTTGTAGCGCAGATACAGATTGCTTGAACTTTGCCCGTCACCGAGCAGGCCCGAGAGGTCCAGGTCGGTGATGTAGCAGCGATAACGTTCGGTTTCGCGGCGCTGCTCGACGATCTCCCGGGCGACCACGCTGAACAGCTGGTCGCCATGTTCCAGCTCGCTGAATTCCCGTTGATTGCAATACAGGGTGACCTGCACTTCCCCCGGTGCGGCTTTGCCGACAATCGCCTGCACGTCGTAGAAAGGTTTGTTGACCGGCGTCTGCGGCGCTGGCCGGGCTTCGACCCGTCGCGCCCGTCCCGGGCCCGAGGGCAACAACTGGTAATACAAAGTTTCGAGACGGGCCGAGGGGGCGGCATCCATCGGTAGCAACGCTTCGCGCCGGTACTGGATCGATTGCAGGAAGCGCTGTAGCGGTACCAGCAGACTTTGCTCGTCGTGATACGGCAAGTGCTGTTGCCACAACGCGTTGAATTCATCGAGCACGTACAGTTCGGCCTGCTGCTCGGTAATCCGGTAGAACACCTGAATGCAGTCCGGCTGGCCCATCGGCAGGATCAGCGCGAGGTCGTGATCCTCCAGCGCCATCGGGTCAAGATGCAGCGGGCTGTAGCGCGCCAGTTCTTCGCCGAGGTAATCGAGCAATGCCGGCAGGGTGGCGAGGGCAACATGGTTGACCTGGCCCGGTACCAATTCCAGCACGTGATAGTGCTGTTGCACCTGGATCAGATAGCGATGATTCAAATCGCTGAGCAGCAAATTCTGCGCAGTGTCGACCACCTCTTCGACACGCCGGGCGATGAATTGCGCACGGTTGTGGCAGAAGCAGCGCACCTTCAGCGAAGGTTGCAGCGCCCCGCGAGGCAAGTTGTTGAGGTAATCGCGCAGGCAATCGAGCAGGGCGTGGGGGCCGTCGAAGCGGTTGACCAGTACTTCGTTCCAACTGTTGAGCGTGACCTGATCCAGCGTCAGCACCAGATTTTCGCGCACACCGGCGTAGCTCAGCGAATCGGTGCGCTCGGTGGTCATCAGGATGTTCAGGTCGCGGTGATGCTTGAGCGGGTCGACACCGACATTGACCAGCATCAGCACCTCGCTCGGCACCGCAGCGCGCAGCAACGGCTCTTCGGCAACGGTGGGCAAGGGCAGGGCGATGCTTTGTTGCAGGCTGCCGAGCAGGTTGAACAGTTCGAACTCGCTCAAGTCGCTGTTGCCAGGATGCAGGGCCAGGCGGGTGCTGCTGTCGATCACACCGTTGCGATGGCACCAGGTCAGCAGTTCGAGCAACTCGCGGCTGCGTTTGATCGGCGCGAAATGTTCCCACTCCAGTGCCGTCAGGCTGCCGTTGTACAGGCCCCACTGGGTTTGCCCCGGCTCCTTCTTGTTGCGCGACTGCACCAGGGTCAGGGTGTCTTCGGCCAGATCCGGGGCGATGCCGGGGTTGATGAACTCGACCTTGTCAGCCTTGCGTTCGAACGCGGCATAAAGCCTGCGACCGAGGACGTTGAGGTCACGTTTGTTGATCAGGCTGACGGTCTGTTCGGTGCGGGCAAATTGGGCCAGGAAGCGATAGCTGTAGTTCAGCTCATTGACCAGCGCGCGGCGTTCGGCGCTGACCTGGCGGACTTTCCACTGGCTGCGGCTGTCGAGCAGCGCCAGTTGCCGCTGATCCCAATGCCATTCATTGGCCAAACGTTCGAGCAGCGAGCGCTGCCAGCCTTGGCTGCGACTGCTGCCGGTGAGCTTGCGGTTGACCTTCAAATACAGTGCGCGGCGCACCAGCTCCAGGCGCTCCGGCTCCTTACGCGCAGTGAGGTATTCCTCGATGCGCCGATACACGACCATGTACGGGTCAAGTTCATCCAGATCGAGCTGGTTGGCGAACACCGCTTGCTTGTAGCGCAGGCTCAGGCACTGCACTGTCGGGTGCTCGCTGGCGTAGACCTCGGTCAGCAGCAGCTTGAGCACCGATTTGTAGGGTGACTCGATGCCCTTGAACAACTGCCATAGTCCGGCACCGATGAACTCGCCCGGCGGAATCGTCGCCAGATGTCCGAGGTCGAGGGTTTCGTCCGCGCGGATGAAACGTTTGGACAGCAGCGTGTGGGTGTAAAGGTCGTAGGCGTTTTCTTCGTAGACCGGCACCAGCCACCAGATTGGCGTGCGCCCGGCCAGCCAGATCGCGGTGCGGTAGAACTCGTCCAGCAGTAGATAGTGCTGGGTGGTGCCGCAGTTTTCCGAACTGAGTTGGCTGTCACGTTCGCCTTTGACGAAACGCACCGGATCGATCAGAAAGAAATGCGCCTCGGCGCCCTGGCTCGCCGCCCAGGTTTCGAGCAACTGGCATTTCTTGTGCAATTCAGCGAGTTCACTTTCGCTCAGGTCCGGCGCGTGGCAAACCCACACGTCCATATCGCTTTGATCAGCTTGAGCCAGCGTGCCGAGGCTGCCCATCAGGAACAGACCGTGAATCGGTCGTGGCGGATTGCTGCCGTGGCGTGGCTTGTAGGAGAACGAGCGGGTCAGACGCTGGGCTTCGGCAAGGGCATTGGCATCCGGCTCGTAATTCGACAGACCGGCCGGCGTACTGCCCGAGACATAACCTGGCAACAGTGGATGATTGACGTGAAAGAACAGTGGCAGCAGCGTCAGCACGCCTTGTTGGCGCGTCGACAAGCCTTCCAGTGCTCGGCCCAGTCGACCTTCATTGAGTTTGAGAAAACGCGCGCGCAGTTGGCTGAGTACCTTGCGGTCGACTCCCTCGTCCAGGTCGGGGCGGATTTCGTGGGTGCGCGTCATGTCAGCTCAAACCGGCTCGCAGGCTCGGAGGTGAAGGGTCTCGGATTGTCGGCAGTTTAGCCTCTGCGCACCGGGACTTTTAAGCTGAATTTGTTTTTTGACGTCAGGTTTCTATCGCTGGGTGTCAGAGTGGGCCCGCGGAAATCCCGTGGCAGGAGTTCCCGTGGGCAAAGTCGAGGAGGATCAGGCTGTTTCTTGCTCTTTCAGAATGGTCAGCACCGTTTGCACATTTTGCGCGGCATCACGACCCAGGCTGGTCAGATAACCGCCATCGGGCTGATCGGTGAGTTCTTTTTCAAAGAGGCGTTGGGCGGCAGCAATGTGCTTCGGGGCAGCGGTCTGATGAATTTTCAAACCTTCCTGGGAACTGTCCAGGGGAAAGAGTGCAAGGACTTCCAGTTCGGCAACCAACTCAGGGGTAAGCGACATAAGGACTCCAGACTTTCTAGGAATTGGACGACAGCGCCCCTAAGGTGAACCTGCCGGCGCGGACTGTCCAGTGTGCGCGTCAGGGTTTTTGTCCGGGGGCGGATTCCAGTGTAGTCAGGGTCTGGCGGAAGGCTGGATGGATGGGTGACAAATTGTGTGGGAGCAGGCCCGCTCCCACGGTTAGCTGCGCGGTTACTGCTTTTCGGGTGGCAACTCAGGCAGCGCACGCAATGCGGTTTCATACCATTGGGTATCAAACGCACGGTCTTCATCGAGCATCGCGTCAATCTCGAAAGCCAACACATGGGCCATCAGATTGAGGATCTCTTCGCGCTCGACCCCCACCAGAGTGAGCTTATTGAACGTGGCTTTAGCCGCTGGCGGGTTGTCGCTTTCGATCTGGTTCTCGATCGCTTCGATCAGCGTGCTCTCGGTGAACTCTTCTTCGTCGTTGTCGATGTCTGTCGGCTCGCTCATGGCAGGCTCCTCAAGGAAAGGCGCCAGTTTACCTGCATTCAGCGGCGTGATGCTGCTGGCGGGAATCGGCCGTCCGATCTATAAAAAGACACTGCCCACCCCGCACGGCCTGGAGGCTATGTGATGCTCAAGCTCTACGGATTTTCTGTCAGCAACTACTACAACATGGTCAAACTGGCGCTGCTGGAAAAAGGCCTGCCGTTCGAAGAGGTCACGTTCTATCCCGCGCAGACCCCGGATTCGCTGGCGATCAGCCCGCGCGGCAAGGTGCCGGTGCTGGGCGTCGATGCCGGGTTCATCAACGAGACTGCGATCATCCTCGAATACCTCGAACAGACCCAGAAAGGTACACCGCTGCTGCCACGCGACCCGTTCGAACGGGCGCAGGTGTTGGCGATTGCCAAGGAAATCGAGTTGTATATCGAGCTGCCAGGGCGCGCCTGTTATGGCGAAGCGTTTTTCGGCATGACGTTGCCGGAGGCGATCAAGGAAAAGACCAAAACCGAATTGCTATTGGGCTTTGCGGCGCTCGGCCGCCACGGCAAATTCGCCCCGTATGTGGCGGGCGACAGTCTGAGCATCGCGGATTTGTACTTCCTTTACAGCGTGCCGCTGGCCTGTGCGGTCGGGCAGAAGCTGTTCGGGATTGATTTTCTGGCAGAGTTGCCGCAGGCGAAGGCGCTGCTGGAGCGGCTTGAACAGAATCCGCATGTGCAGAAGATTGCGGCGGACAAGGAGGCGGCGATGCCGGCGTTTTTGGCGATGATCGCTGCCAAGAAGTAAGATTTGTAGTGTTGTGAAGGACGCTTTCGCGAGCAAGCCCGCTCCCACATTTGGATTTATGTTGTACACAGAATCTGTGACCGACATAAATCCCCTGTGGGAGCGGGCTTGCTCGCGAAGCTTTTGCTGTTAGCGGCTGGCGATCAGCGCCTGACCGCGAACGACCGCTGCCCTGACCTGCGCCGGCGCAGTTCCGCCGATATGGTCACGGGCATTCACCGAGCCTTCCAGGGTCAGTACGGCAAACACGTCCTGTTCGATCTGGTCGCTGAACTGACGCAGTTCTTCCAGGCTCATTTCCGCCAGATCCTTGCCAGTGTCCACGCCGTACTTCACCGCGTGGCCAACGATTTCGTGGCAGTCACGGAACGGCAGACCACGACGCACCAGATAATCCGCCAGGTCAGTCGCGGTGGAGAAACCGCGCAGGGCCGCTTCACGCATGATCGCGTGTTTCGGCTTGATCGCCGGGATCATGTCGGCGAACGCACGCAGTGAATCACGCAGGGTGTCAGCGGCGTCGAACAGCGGCTCTTTATCTTCCTGGTTGTCCTTGTTGTAGGCCAGCGGCTGGCCTTTCATCAGGGTCAGCAGGCCCATCAGCGCGCCGAATACACGGCCGGTCTTGCCGCGCACCAGCTCAGGCACGTCGGGGTTTTTCTTTTGCGGCATGATCGAGCTGCCGGTGCAGAAGCGATCCGGCAGATCGATGAACTGGAATTGCGCGCTGGTCCACAGCACCAGCTCTTCGGAGAAACGCGACAGGTGCATCATCGCGATGCTCGCGGCCGAGCAGAATTCGATGGCGAAGTCGCGATCGGAAACGTTGTCCAGCGAGTTGCCGCCCACGGCATCGAAGCCCAGCAGTTGCGCGGTGTATTCGCGGTCGATCGGGTAGGTGGTGCCAGCGAGTGCGGCGCTGCCCAGCGGCATGCGGTTGGTGCGCTTGCGGCAGTCGACCAGACGTTCGTAGTCGCGGCTGAGCATTTCGAACCAAGCCAGCATGTGGTGCCCGAACGTCACTGGCTGCGCGGTCTGCAAGTGCGTGAAGCCCGGCATGATGCTGGCGGCTTCGCGCTCGGCTTGCTCCAGCAGGCCTTTCTGCAGGCGGGTGATCTCGGCCAGGATCAGGTCGATCTCGTCACGCAGCCACAGGCGGATATCAGTGGCCACCTGGTCGTTACGGCTACGCCCTGTGTGCAGCTTTTTGCCGGTGACACCGATGCGGTCGGTCAGGCGCGCTTCGATGTTCATGTGCACGTCTTCGAGGTCGATGCGCCAGTCGAACTGGCCGGCCTCGATTTCGCCCTGAATGGTCTTCAGGCCATCGATGATGGTGTCGCGCTCGGCATCGGTCAGCACGCCGACCTTGGCCAGCATGGTGGCGTGGGCGATCGAGCCCATGATGTCGTGGCGATACAGGCGCTGGTCGAAAGTGACGGAGGCGGTGAAGCGGGCGACGAAGGCGTCGACGGGTTCACTGAAGCGGCCGCCCCAGGACTGATTGGTCTTGTCAGTGCTCATGAATTCGCTCGTATCGGCTTGAAGAAAAAAGGCGTGAAACGCTGGCGCGGATAATAACAGGGTTGCCAATCCTGTCGCTGACACCGGTCGATACGTTTTTTTCTCATCGCGTCATGCATAGTCGGCGCGTTCTCCCGGGAATTTGCGCAACGATATTTTTCGATTGAGCAATATCGGCCCGACGAGCGTCTACAGTTGGACATAAGGGTTGGCGCAAGTCAGATCGCGCAAAGGTCTGGCTGCCGACTATAAGAAGAGGGGGTGGGTGTATTGTCCTTGGGCAAACACCGCGCAAAGCGCAGGAAACAGCGGGCATCGAGCAGTACGACCCGGGCACTGGCAAATATTGCTGGCCGACGTACGGCACTTTTTGGCGCTCGGGCTAGTCTTAGCGTGGATCGCGGTGACGGACGTCACTTCACCTGTCTACGCTATCCTTGTGCGAGACTCACGCAGGAATCCAGCGCAATATGAATGTCCTGATCGTTGATGACGAACCACTGGCTCGCGAGCGCCTCAGCCGAATGGTGAGCGAGCTCGAGGGTTATACAGTCCTGGAGCCCAGCGCCACGAATGGCGAAGAGGCGTTGGCACTGATCGACAGCCACAAGCCGGATATCGTGCTGCTCGATATCCGCATGCCGGGCCTCGATGGCCTGCAGGTTGCTGCCCGACTGTGCGAACGCGAAACGCCGCCCGCCGTGGTGTTTTGCACCAGCCCCGATGAATTTGCCGTGGAAGCCCTGCAGGCCAGCGCCGTGGGCTATGTGGTGAAACCCGTGCGAACCGAACATCTGCATGACGCCTTGAGAAAGGCTGAACGCCCCAATCGGGCGCAACTCTCGGCCCTGACCCGTCCCGCTGCCGAAAGCGGCACCGGCCCGCGCAGTCACATCAGTGCCCGCACCCGCAAAGGCATCGAACTGATCCCGCTGGATCAGGTGGTCTACTTTATCGCCGACCACAAATACGTGACCCTGCGCCACGAGGCCGGTGAAGTGCTGCTGGACGAACCGCTCAAGGCCCTCGAAGACGAATTCGGCGAGCGCTTCGTACGTATCCACCGCAACGCGCTGGTCGCCCGCGACCGCATCGAGCGCCTGCAACGCACACCGCTGGGGCATTTCCAGCTGTTCCTCAAAGGACTCAATGGTGACGCGCTGATTGTCAGCCGCCGGCATGTGGCGGGTGTGCGCAAAATGATGCAGGGCCTTTAACCCGGTCATTCCGGGTGGTTTTCACTTCTCGTTACCAGGCGTTGCAGGCCAGGGAGGCCACGCCGTTCTGATTCAAGTCAAAGTGGATTTGGCTGAGCTGTTATTATCCGCCGTATCTATTCAGTACGGATTGATCCATGTCCTCTCGCGAAATCCGCATCGCCACCCGTAAAAGTGCGCTGGCCCTCTGGCAGGCCGAATACGTCAAAGCCCGTCTGGAAGCGGCCCATCCGGATCTGCTGGTGACGCTGGTGCCCATGGTCAGTCGCGGCGACAAGTTGCTTGATTCACCGCTGTCGAAAATCGGCGGCAAGGGCCTGTTCGTCAAGGAACTGGAAACCGCGCTGCTGGAAAACGAAGCTGATATCGCCGTGCACTCGATGAAAGACGTGCCGATGGACTTCCCCGAAGGCCTCGGTCTGTTCTGCATCTGCGAGCGCGAAGACCCGCGTGATGCCTTCGTTTCCAATACCTACGCAAGCCTTGAGGCGTTGCCGGCCGGCAGCATCGTCGGCACTTCCAGCCTGCGTCGTCAGGCGCAGTTGTTGACCCGCCGTCCTGATCTGCAAATCCGCTTTCTGCGCGGCAACGTCAACACCCGTCTGGCCAAGCTTGATGCCGGTGAGTACGACGCGATCATCCTCGCCGCGGCCGGTTTGATCCGTCTCGGTTTCGAAGACCGTATCACTTCGGCCATCAGCGTCGACGACAGTCTGCCGGCCGGCGGTCAAGGTGCAGTCGGTATCGAATGTCGCAGCGTCGACACAGAAATCCACGCCTTGCTGGCGCCGTTGCACCATGCCGATACCTCCTCGCGCGTCACCGCTGAACGCGCCCTCAACAAGCATTTGAATGGCGGCTGCCAAGTGCCGATCGCCTGCTATGCCGTGCTCGAAGGCGAGCAATTGTGGCTGCGAGGTCTGGTGGGCGAGCCGAGTGGCGGCAGGCTGATCAGCGCCGAAGCCCGGGCACCACGCGGCGATGCCGAAGCGTTGGGGGTGAAGGTCGCCGAAGACTTGCTTGGCCAGGGCGCGGAGGAAATTCTCAAGGCAGTTTACGGCGAGGCAGGTCACGAGTGACTGCCTGGCGCCTGCTGCTGACGCGCCCTGCGGATGACTGTGCGGCGCTCGCCGAAAACCTGGCCGGGCAGGGGATTTTTAGCAGTTGCCTGCCGCTTTTGGAAATTGCGCCGTTACCGGTTTCTGAGAAGATCGCCCGGGCGATAGGGCAATTGTCGGGTTGCAGCGCGGTGATCGTGGTCAGCAAACCGGCAGCGCGTATTGCGCTGCAACTGCTCGATGCCTATGGGCCGCAGTCACCGGCGATGCCATGGTTCAGCGTCGGTGCGGCGACGGCGCAGATTCTCAAGGATCACGGCCTCGACGTGAGCTTCCCGGTCGATGGCGATGACAGCGAAGCATTGCTGCAATTGCCGCGTCTGCGTGAGGCCGTGACCCGGCCCGGTGCGCAGGTGTTGATTCTGCGCGGCGAGGGTGGTCGTGAGTTGCTCGCCGAGCGCCTGCGCGAGCTAGGTGCTAGTGTCGAGTATCTGGAATTGTATCGACGTGACCTGCCAGCCTATGCGCCGCAAACACTGCCGCGGCGGATCGAAGCGGAACGCTTGAACGGGCTGGTGGTCAGCAGTGGACAGGGTTTCGAGCACTTGCGCCAGATGGCCGGCGATGGCTGGCCGACGATTGCGCGGTTGCCGTTGTTTGTTCCAAGCCCAAGGGTCGCCGAGCTGGCACGTGCCGCCGGGGCCCAAACAGTTGTGGATTGCCGCGGCGCGAGTGCCGCGGCTTTGCTGACGGCGTTACGGGAGCATCCCGTGCCCGTTCTCTAATGCAAAGGATGGATACGTGAGCGAAACAGCCTTGCCAAAAGATGACGTCCAACCAGTGATTGATGCGCCGGTTGAAACTCCACCGCCGGCCAAAGAGCCACGCCGAGGCAATGGCCTGGCCATCGTCGCCCTGTTGCTCGGCGCTGCCGGTGTCGCGATCGGTGGCTGGGGAGTCTGGCAGGTGCGTCACCTGCAAACCAATACTCAGCAACAGTCGGGTCAGGTTCAGGCGTTGAACGATCAGGCGCAGAGTCTGAAACTCAACGAACAGCGCCTGACCGAGCGCCTTGCGCAGTTGCCAGGTGCCGACGAACTCGCCGAGCGCCAGCGTCTGGTCGCGCAGCTTCAAGGCGATCAGCAACGCCTCAATCAGCGTCTGGAAACCGTCCTTGGCGCCAGCCGCAAGGATTGGCGTCTGGCCGAGGCCGAGCACCTGCTGCGGCTTGCCAGCCTGCGTCTGTCGGCGTTGCAGGACATCAGCAGTGCTCAGGCCCTGGTGCAGGGTGCTGACGAAATCCTCCGTGAACAGAACGATCCCGGTTCGTTTGCTGCCCGTGAGCAAGTGGCCAAAACCCTGGTCGCGTTGCGCAGCACCGAGCAGCCAGATCGCACCGGGTTGTTCCTGCGTCTGGGGGCGCTGCGTGATCAGGTCATCGACCTCACCGAGCTGGCGCCGGAGTACAAGGATCGCGGTGAATCGCTGCTCGGCCTGACCGCCGATGGTGATGGCGCCAGTCGCTGGGCGCAGTGGTGGGATAAGGTCTCGCGCTACATCCGTATCGATTTCGACGCAGACAAGAATGTGAAGCCGCTGTTGGCCGGGCAAAGTCTGAGTCAGGTGCGTCTGGCCCTGAGCCTGGCGCTGGAGCAGGCGCAGTGGGCAGCCCTCAATGGTCAGGCGCCGGTGTACACCCAGGCACTGGCCGAGGCGCGCGACGTTCTCAAAGGCAACTTCAATCCGGACAATGCGCAAAGCAAAGTGATGCTGGAACAGGTTGGCGAGCTGAGCAAGGAGCCGGTCACCGTTAATACGCCGGATCTGACCGGCACCCTGAGTGCGGTCCAGGCTTATCTCGAGCGGCGTAACGTCAACGCCCAAGAGTCGGTGAAACCCTTCGCCAAGCCTGCCGCCAGCACCGCGCAGGAGGCCACGCCATGAAACGCCTCTATGTGATCGTGTTTCTGGTGATCGCGGCGACGGCGGCGCTGGGCCTGGCGATTGCCGAGCATTCCGGTTACGTGCTGGTCGCTTACAAGAGCTTCCGTTACGAGTCGAGTCTGTGGGCGACGTTGGCGCTGATCGCGGTGTTGTGGTTGTTGATCTGGGGCATCAAGGCCCTGGTCGAGTTGGTCATGACGTCCAGTGGCGTGGTCAATCCATGGTCCCGGCGTAACCGCAGCCGTCGTGTGCAGGTGGCGATCGAGCACGGTCAACTGGATCTGGCCGAAGGTCGCTGGGCCAGCGCCCAGCGTCATCTGTATCGAGCCGCTGAAGCCGAACGCCAACCGCTGCTGTATTACCTCGGCGCTGCCCGCGCGGCGAACGAGCAAGGCAATTACGAGGAGTCCGATCGTCTGCTTGAGCGCGCTCTGGAGCGTCAGCCCCAAGCGGAACTGGCGATTGCCTTGAGCCACGCACAGTTGCAGACCGATCGTGGCGACACCGACGGTGCGCTGGTGACCTTGCAGGCAATGCACGAGCGCCATCCACACAACGTACAGACGCTGCGTCAGTTGCAGCGTCTGTATCAGCAGCGCGGCGAATGGTCGGCGGTGATTCGCCTGCTGCCGGAACTGCGCAAGGACAAAGTCCTGCCGCCCACCGAACTGGCGGAGCTGGAGCGCCGTGCCTGGGGCGAAAACCTGTCGCTGGCAGCACAACGTGAGGAGGACGGCACGGTGGGTCTGCAGTCACTCAATCGCGCCTGGCAGCAGTTGACCTCGGCGCAGCGTCAGGAACCGCCACTGGTACTGGCTTACGCCGAGCAACTGCGTCAGCTGGGTGCTCAGGTCGAAGCAGAGGAGGTGCTGCGCACGGCCCTCAAGCGCAAGTACGACAGTCATCTGGCGCGGCTTTACGGTCTGGTGCGTGGCAGCGATCCGGCGCGTCAACTGCAAACTGCTGAAGGTTGGCTCAAGGATCATCCGGGCGATCCGAGCTTGCTGTTGACTCTGGGTCGGTTATGTCTGCAATCGAGTCTGTGGGGCAAGGCTCGCGACTATCTTGAAAGCAGCCTGCGTGTGCAGCGTAATCCGGAGGCCTGTGCAGAACTGGCACGCCTGCTTGCGCAACTCGGCGACACAGGGCGCAGCAACCAACTGTTCCAGGAAGGCCTGGGCTTGCTGGATGAACGCCTGCTTGCCGCGCCTTTGCCGGCACCGGCTAACGTGTGAAACGACGAGGGAGTTCGCTCCCTCGTATCTGTTTCGCGAGCGAATATTTACCCATTTTCAGCGGCTCGGACAAAGTCCTACAAGGGGCTACACCGATTCCTCGTCAACCTGTCGGGATTTCCCTACACCTCTGGTGAAGTGTCGGCAGGCACTCGCCTTGAAAGGCTGACACGCTTTCCTCTACCGTAACTGTCTGTCTCTACTGTTACGGATAAGCCATGTCGTTGGCCTGCTCACGCTCCTTGTTTTTCATGGCTTTCACCGCAGGGGCTCTGGCCCTGGGAGCTTCCTATTATCTTGAATACGCGATCGGGCTGACACCGTGCAGCCTGTGTCTGGTGCAGCGGTTTTTCATGGTGTTGCTGACGGTCTGCTGCGGGCTGGCTGCGGTGCATGGTCCCGGGCGTGTCGGTCTGTCGGTGTACTGGGTCGCAGCCTTTGGCGCGAGCCTGGGAGGCACCACGGCGGCCTGGCGGCAGGTGTTGCTTCAGGGCGATACATTGTCGCAACTGGCCAGCTGTGCTCCGGACTCCGAAGCCTTGTTCAGCAGCCTGCCCTGGCTGTGCGCGACCGCGCGGATGTTTAAAGGCAGTGCCGACTGCGTTGAGATCTCCTGGACGCTGTTCGATTTGAGCATCCCGGAGTGGAGCCTGCTGTTCTTTGTCGCGATGTCGATTTTTGCGGTTTATCAATTGCTGCGTCTGGTCTGGAGCGCTCTGCAACGACCGCTCAGCGGCGAAGCGTCGCACCGGGTGCTGGTCGAGGATTAAACACTTGTATGAACTTTTACTCCTGCGTACCTTGAAGCCATAAGCGTGCGGGCATAATCTGGCCCGCACGTGTCATTGGATTTATGTTGCTCGATGACGCTCTGCCCGACCGTCCCCCAGGCCAAAACCAAAAGCGGGACGCGGGTGTAGAGCAGCATGACCCACAAGGGAAGAGAGATTGCCATGCTCGAAAGTTGTCAGAATGCTCAGGAACGTTGGGGTGGGGTTCATCTGCTGATCGACCGCTGGTTGCAAGAGCGTGAAGATCTGATCGGTGCCTACGACAAACTCGGCGCGGAGCCTCAGACGTTGTCCGAGAACCGCAAGCCCTTGCAGGAGTTCTGCGGTGTGCTGGTCGATTACGTCTCGGCCGGGCACTTCGAAATCTACGAACAGCTGACCGGTGAGGCCAAGGCGTTCAACGACAAGCGTGGCTTGGAGCTCGCCGAGACGATCTATCCGCGCATCGATGTCATCACCGAAAAGCTTCTCGCGTTCAACGACCTTTGCGATGAAGGCAAATGCGTCGCGGAGAAATTCAAGGAGCTTGGCGGCCTGCTTCACGAACGATTCGAACTGGAAGACTGCTTGATTGAAGTGCTGCACACGGCACACAAGGAAGAAGATTCAGTTCAGGTCTGACTGACGCTTTGAACAAAAAACGGTGCGCTCAGGCGCACCGTTTTTTTTTGCCCGATCAGCTCGTCGCACCACGCAATTCGACTTCAAAAACCAGCGGTGTGAACGGCGCGATCAGGTCGCCGGCACCGTCTGCGCCATAGGCCTGATCGGATGGAATCACCAGTCGCCATTTCGCACCCACCGGCATGTTTTGCAACGCGGTGCGCCAACCCGCGATTACGCTGTCGAGGTTGAACCACTGCGGCTGACTGTTCTGGTCGAACACGGTGCCATCCGGCAGGCGCCCGATATACAACACCTGGACTTGTCCATCGGGACCGGCTTTCGCGCCAGTGCCTGGCGTCAGCTCGGTCAGCAAGATGCCGTCGGCCAGTTCCTTCACGCCCGGTCGGGCTTTTTCCGCCGTCAGGAAACGCTGCTCGTTTTCCATCGCGGCATCGCTCGAAGGCTGCGCATTGTGTTCGGCATTCTGTGATTCGTGATCGGCCAGAATCTGCTCAATGCGCGCTTCGCTCAGCGCCAGCGGCTTGCCTTGATAAGCCTGCTGCAACCCATCGATCAATGCCTGAATCTGCAATTGCGGGACTTCCTGACGCAGCCGTTCGCCCAGGCTTGCACCGAGGCTGTAGGCCAGATCATGAGCGTCATTCGCCGTGGTTTTTTCGTCTGCGTGGGTAACTGAAAAAATCATGCAGAGGGATAAAAAAAAGTAGCGCGACATCGGCACTCTCCGTCCTGAGGTGCGGTGGATTATGCCAGCGTGAACGTCTGCAACGGTGAACTGCTTTTGACTTCATGCAGAACATTTTCAGTTCGGTGCAACGCAACGCAATTGATACTGTCAAGATGACCTAGCGGCGGTAGCAGCAGAGGTCTAGTATGAGCCGCACTCACGTCAGCCAGGAGGTAAACCATGTCGGCCACCAAGAAGCCTGTAAACACTCCGTTGCACTTACTCCAACAACTCTCGGGCAGCTTGCTCGAGCATCTGGAAAACGCTTGCTCCCAAGCCTTGGCTGATGCTGAAAAACTGCTCGCCAAACTGGAAAAGCAACGCGGCAAGGCGCAAGAAAAACTGCACAAATCCCGCACCAAATTGCAGGACGCAGCTGCCGCCGGTAAGGCCAAGGCGCAGACCAAAGCCAAAGGCGCAGTGAAAGAACTCGAAGACCTGCTCGATGCCCTGAAGGATCGTCAGTCCGATACCCGCAGCTACATTCTGCAACTCAAGCGCGATGCTCAGGAAAGTCTGAAATTGGCCCAGGGCGTGGGCCGCGTGCAAGAAGCAGTGGGCAAAGTGTTGTCCTCGCGTTCGGCCAAACCTGCTGCTGCGCCAGCTAAGAAAGCGGCAGCCAAGCCTGCTGCAAGCAAGGCACCGGCGAAAACTGCGGCTGCCAGACCAGCTGTAAAAGCCAGCGCAAAACCTGCTGCAAAAGTCGCTGCCAAAGCTCCGGTGAAAGCGGCGGCAAAACCGGCGGCGAAAAAACCGGCTGCGGCGAGCGCTGCGAAACCTGCGGCTAAAACCACTGCTGCGAAACCTGCGGCCGCTAAACCTGCTGCTGCCAAACCAGTCACAAAAACAGCTGCGACCAAAGCAACTCCGGCGAAAACCGCAGCAGCCAAACCGGCCGCTAAACCGGCTGCCAGAACTGCGTCCAAAACTGCCGCTGCAAAACCTGCAGCCAAGGCGCCCGCCAAACCTGTTGCCGCCAAAGTTGCAGCGAAACCGGCTGCTAAAGTTGCAGTAAAACCCGCTGCAAAACCTGCTGCGAAACCAGCCGCCAAGCCTGCAGTGAAAGCCGCCGCCAAGCCAGCTGCGGCTAAGCCGGCTGCCAAGCCAGCCGCCAAACCAGTTGCGAAAAAACCGGTGGCGGCTAAACCTGCCGCAGCCAAACCGGCGACTGCTCCAACTGCCAAGCCTGCCGCACCGGCAACCCCGGCTTCGCCAGCAGCCTCTGCGCCAGCCGCTTCCACCTCGACCACCACGACTGCGCCAACGCCAGCCGCTTCATCGAGCGTCAGCAACAATCCAACCAGCGCCTCCTAAGTGCCGGTTGCCGCGACGCGCAGCACTTGCAGCGCGTCGCGGCTCAGGCTGTCCGCCGGACCGGCCAACGCCTCCAGCCAGATCTCCGCCCCGGCTTCATTTCGCTCCCACACCTGAGCAACACCCTCCAGTCGCGACAACAACGCGCGCTCGGCTTCAAGCTCCAGCGCTTTGACTTGCTCACGCATGCCTTTCAACACTGGATCATCAACCGCCCGGGTTTTCCATTGCATGCGCAACGTTCGCAACGGTTGCACAACCTCGATATCCCATGACTCGGTCAATGCCTGAAGCGGCTGCACGCGCTGTTGATCGCAGGCCACACCACGTTGTTCCAGCCATAAACCGCACAACAGCAGGCACACATTGGCCCCTGCCGTTTGCAGTTGCAGGCAGGCGTCTTCCACGCCCGGACGGGCGTAGGTGGCAAGGGAAAAGCTCCACAGGTCAGAGGACATCGTGCTACTCGCGCCAGTTGTGAGCGAAGCTGGTAGACTCCGCCGCCATTATGATCCGACTTCAGAACCTGACTTTACAGCGTGGCCCGCAACGTCTGCTAGAAGACGCCGAGCTGACCCTGCACGCCGGCCACAAAGCTGGCCTCATCGGTGCCAACGGCGCCGGCAAATCCAGCCTGTTTGCCTTGCTGCGCGGCGAGTTGCACCCGGATTCGGGCGATTGCCTGCTGCCGGCCGACTGGCGAATCGCGCACATGCGCCAGGAGGTCGACACCCTCGAGCGCCTGGCGGTCGACTATGTGCTCGATGGCGACCTGCGTCTACGTGAGGTGCAGCGTGATCTCGCCGCAGCCGAAGCGGCCCATGACGGTGTCGCTCTGGCCCGCCTGCACGCCGAACTCGACAGCGCCGACGGCTACACCGCCGACGCCCGCGCCCGCAAATTGCTGGCTGGCCTGGGGTTCACCAACGAACAGATGGATCGTCAGGTCGGCGATTTCTCCGGTGGCTGGCGGATGCGCCTGAACCTGGCGCAGGCCCTGATGTGCCCATCGGACTTGTTGCTGCTCGACGAACCGACCAACCACTTGGACCTCGACGCCATCATCTGGCTCGAAGAGTGGCTCAAAAGCTACCCGGGTACCCTACTGCTGATTTCCCACGACCGCGATTTCCTCGATGAAGTCGTCGACCATGTGGCCCACGTCGATCAGCGCAAAATCACCCTCTACCGTGGCGGCTACACCGCGTTCGAGCGTGCCCGTGCCGAGCGTCTGGCCCAGCAGCAACAGGCCTACGAGAAGCAGCAGGCGCAGCGTGCGCACATGGAAAGCTACATCGCCCGCTTCAAGGCCCAGGCCACCAAGGCCCGTCAGGCGCAGAGCCGGATCAAGGCACTGGAGCGGATGGAGGAGCTGTCGGCAGCCCACGTCGATTCGCCGTTTGACTTCGTGTTCCGCGAGTCGACCAAGATCTCCAGCACGCTGATCGATCTGTCCGATGCGAACCTGGGCTACGGCGACCGCACCGTGCTGGAGAAGGTCAAGCTGCAACTGACCCCTGGCGCGCGGATCGGTCTGCTCGGGCCCAACGGCGCGGGTAAATCGACGCTGATCAAGAACCTCGCCGGTGAGTTGCAACCGCTGGCCGGGCGTCTGACCCGTGGCGAGAATACCGTGGTCGGCTACTTCGCTCAGCATCAACTCGACTCACTGGACTCCAAGGCCAGCCCGTTGCTGCACTTGCAGCGCCTGGCGCCGACCGAGCGTGAGCAGACCCTGCGTGACTTCCTCGGTGGTTTCGACTTCCGCGGTGCGCGGCTTGATGAGCCGGTACTGAATTTCTCCGGCGGCGAAAAGGCCCGTCTGGCCCTGGCGTTGATCGCTTGGGAACGGCCGAACCTGTTGCTGCTCGACGAACCGACCAACCACCTCGACCTGGAAATGCGCCTGGCGCTGACTATGGCGCTGCAGGAATTCAGCGGCGCGGTGCTGGTGGTTTCCCACGATCGTCATCTGCTCAAGAGCACCACCGATAACTTCTACCTGGTGGCCGACGGCAAGGTCGAAGAGTTCGATGGCGATCTCGAAGACTACGCGCGCTGGCTGGTGGAATACCGTCAGCGCAATGCGCCGGTCAGCAATACTCCGGTAAACCCGGACAAGACCGACAAGAAAGCCCAGCGTCAGGCTGCTGCTGCGTTGCGTCAGCAACTGGCGCCGCACAAGCGTGAAGCCGATAAGCTTGAAGCCGAACTGGGCAAGCTCCACGAGAAACTCGCCAAGGTCGATGCCAGCCTCGGCGACAGCGACATCTACGAGCCGGCACGCAAGAACGAATTGCGTGATCTGCTGGCTGAACAAGCCAGGCTGAAAGTGCGCGAAGCCGAGCTTGAAGAAGCGTGGATGGAAGCCCTGGAGACGCTGGAAAGCATGCAGGCGGAGCTGGAGGCGCTGTCCTGATGGAAGCGTTCAAGCTGCCGCTGCCAGCGATGTGGGTCGAGCCGATCTGGCTCGGCGTGCAGATTCTGCTGATTCTGCTGGCCGGTTACATTGCCCAGCGCTTTGTCGCCAAATGCCTGACCCGTCTGGGTGAGCGCTACCCGTTCCCGCCGCAGCTGTTGATGCCGCTGCGTGGCGTGCTGCGCTGGCTGATCATGGGCAGTGCGGTGATTTTCGTCCTGGAGCGCCTCGGCGTGTCGGCCACAGTGTTGTGGACGGCACTCTCGGGTTTTGTCGCGGTGGCGGCGGTGGCGTTCTTCGCGATGTGGAGCGTGCTGTCGAATCTGCTCTGCGCGATTCTGATTTTCACTGTCGGGCCGTTTCGTTTGGGTGATGTGGTCGAACTGGTGGACACCACGGATAAACCCGGCGTCAAAGGTCGGGTGGTGGCGATCAATCTGCTCTACACCACGTTGATCGAGGCTGAAGAACTGGGCACCGGCAGCGCGATGGTGCAGGTGCCGAACAGCTTGTTCTTCCAGCGTTCGGTACGGCGTTGGCGTGGGACTGATGTGTTCCCGTCGAGCGGCTTCGAGAAGTAATTTCTATGTCGTCTGTTCCGACGCCTTCGCGAGCAGGCTCGCTCCCACAGTAGACCGCGATCAAATGTGGGAGCGAGCCTGCTCGCGAAGGGGCCCTCAGCTTCCCGCAATATTTAGCAAAAAACTGGTAGTCATCCATTCAAACCCGCATTAGCTTAGGCATTTGTCACGAGCATGAGCCGAGGTGTGCGATGGAGCTACAAACATGGCTGGCGTTTTTCGCCGCCTGCTGGGTGATCAGTCTTTCCCCGGGCGCCGGCGCCATTGCGTCGATGTCCAGCGGTCTGCAATACGGTTTCTGGCGCGGCTACTGGAATGCCCTGGGCCTGCAAATCGGCCTGGCCGTGCAGATTGCGATTGTCGGCGCCGGTGTCGGCGCAATTCTCACTGCTTCGGCCACCGCGTTCCACGCGATCAAATGGTTCGGTGTGGCGTATCTGGTGTATCTGGCGATCAAGCAATGGCGCGCCCTGCCCATGGACATGAGCGATGACGCGGCGGTGCGGCCGATCGGCAAGCCGCTGGCGCTGGTGTTCCGCGGTTTTCTGGTGAACATCAGCAACCCCAAGGCATTGGTGTTCATGCTGGCGGTGCTGCCGCAGTTCATCAATCCTCACGCGCCGCTGCTGATCCAGTATCTGGTGATCGGCGCGACCATGATCTGCGTCGACCTGATCGTCATGGCCGGCTACACCGGTCTGGCGTCGAAAGTGCTTCGCTTGCTGCGCACGCCAACGCAGCAGAAACGCATGAACCGTACGTTTGCCGGGCTGTTCATCGGCGCCGCGGCGTTCATGGCGACGTTGCGTAAAGCAGCGGCGTAAAGCGCGCGGGCACAAAAAAGGCGACCTGATGAGGTCGCCTTTTTTATTCGCGGCATTCCCACGCAGAGCGTGAGAACGATGCTTAGTGCAGGATTACCGGCGCGGTATCACGCGGCAGATTGTTGCGTTGCGGCGCTTCGCGCGGCTGCTCGTAACTGCCACCACCGAGCTGCTGGCTCAGCTGCCCGGCGACGTCCTCGCCCAGCGCCTTCGACACCTCGCGCACCACCCGTGGGCGGTTCAGCGAGATCTTGATGTCACGGCCGTTCACCAGTTTGGTGTCCTGCGCTTCACCCATCGCCGTGAAGGCCGAGGTGATTTCGAAGGTCTTGGTGTTGATCAGGCTGAAATCCGCCACCAGCGTCAGGCCCAGCACCGCCGAATAGCTGTCGGTGTGCGCCAGGTCGTTCACGTCTTGGGTGAAGTCGATGTCCGACACGGTGCCGAACAGCACATAGTCGGCGCCCTTGAAGTTGCCGGCCTTGATGCGCTTGATCACGTCGTAGACATCACCCTTGGACGACGCGGTGTACGGCGTGCCTTGCACCAGCTGGAACATGCCGGTGCGCAGAATTTCACCCTTGATGTCGCCGGTGAATTTGCGCAGTTCGCCCTGTTCGATGTAACTGGTGGTGGCTTCGATCTCGTTGTAGCTCGAAGAACCGCTGGCGCTGTAGTAACTCTCGCGGTGGTTGCTCTGCGCCGAAACGATGTGGATGTATTGCTCCACACGCTCCTGATACGCCAGATCCGTCACCGCGACTTTCGGGGCCGCTTGCGCGCCGAACGCGCAAGCCAGGGCCATCATGCCAATCCATGCACGCATCGATTAACGCTCCGTGGTTTTGCGAATCTCTTTTTCGTCCATCCACTCGGCCAGACCGCTTTCAACGTCGATCAATTGCAGGCTGAATTTGTAGAAGACGTCCTTGTAATCGCTGCTGCGCTTGACGATCGAGCTGATCGAGCCTTCGATGCGGTACTTGGCAGCCACCATGTTGCCGGTCTTGGCCACGGTGCTCTTCTTGTACAGACCGCTCTGGTTTTGCAGCTTGAGCTGGTCAACCTGGCTTTGCATCGCGTTGTTGTCGCTGGCGAAGCGGGCAACACCGGTTTTCATCAGCTGAGTCTTGATGCTGGTGGTGATTTCGCGGGTATCGATGTACTCGCTGGTCTTGTTCTTCACGTCGTAGACCTGAACCACCGGGCGGCCCTGCAGAATGCCGGACTGGGCCAGGGAGCGGGTCATCGACTCGGCGATCATTTGCAGGTCGGTCGAACCGAATTCGTTGGTGACGGTTTCAACGGCCTTGGTGTCGCCGTAGCTGATGTTCTTGCTGCCCAGGGTCGGCGAGGTGTTGGCGCAACCGGAAGCGAGCAGGGCGATAACGGCGATGCAGGAAAAGCGTACAAACATGACAGTGCTCTCTAAAACAGGAATAGGGGAGGCGGACTTAAGGCGTCTTGATTTCCAGACGGAAATCCACGGCTTTCGGCGTCGGGGCGATAGCCTGGACGAAGCTGGTCTGCGCGCCGTACATCATCTGGCTTTTCCAGACCTCTTCTTCGGCGACCGGGAAACCTTCCGGGCCAAGCCAGGCGAAGCGGTAGTAGAAAATCTTGTTGCTGTTGAGGGTGTTGCTCAACTGCACGTTGACCGTCATGAAGCCGTTTTCGCGAGCGACGCGCATGGCGCCGACGACGATGTGCTTTTGCGGGCCCATGGCCACGACTTTGCTCGCGGCGCTGCCCGGCTCAGGAGGTGGCGGGGTGGCGCAGCCGCTGGCCAACAAGGCGAGGGCGGCGACGGCGATGAGTTTGAAGCGCATGCAAAGACTCCGTTCTTAAGGTTGTTTGAGGCTGGCGACGTTGGTCGCAGCGGCGCTCGGGATCACGTGGGCGGCGAGACCGCCAGCAAACACCTGATTGCCCACGGCACGCAGGCTGATCACCTGATAACGCTGATCGACGGTGACCTTGACCACCGAACCGCCCACGGCGCTCGGCAGGGTGACTTGGTGTTCACCTTTCTTCAAGCGCAGACGCACCACCTGGGTGTTGTCCGGCAGGGTGCGCCACGTACGGGTATCGGCACCTTCGAGCACAGCTGAAGAGATACCCACGGCCAGACCGGCCAGTGGGTTGGTTTCGTTAATCTGCTTCTGCGCCACGCCTTTGCTGATCGCGCGCACGGTGGTGCGCAAGATAATCCCCGGCATGTCGTCGCGCAGGGCGCGGCGGGACATGGCAGTGGTGCTGTTGAGGGCGGTCAGATTGACTTGCTGGCCGTCGACACCGATCTGCGCGAACGGCGCGGTGGAGGTGTCCGGCTTGATGATCGGGAACGACAGCGGGGTGATCACCACGTTGTTGGAGATCGGCAATGGCAACGGTACGCGGATCGAATCGCGCGACGGCGCCAGGCCGCTTTGCACCACGATCAGGATGTCGCTGTCATCGCTCTTGGTCGGCTTGTCGAGGTTGACCAGCGCCTGTTCCAGCAGCGGCGTGTTCGGGCGCAGTTCGGCGGCCTTGCGGTAGCCCGGTGCAGCCAGATCTTTTTCGCCGAGGGCTTCATAGACGAAACCGGCCAGGTAATGGCTGAACGCACTCTGGTAGCTGTTCTTCAGACCGACCACTTCCGGCGCGTCGAGGCTGGCGACCGGATAACCCTGCAGGTCTTTGTACTGAGTCTTGATGCCTTCTTTCTCGGCCTCTTCCTCGCTCTTGAGGTACTCCTTGTCGCGCAGGTCGGCAATTACCGCTTCACGTTCGTGAGTCTTCTTGATCGCCGTGCGCGCGCCGTCGAAGTCGTTGACCGCCAGCAGATTGAGGGCCATCTGCGTGGTCAGCATGACCTTTTCGTAGTCGTAGCCTTCGTAGCGGCGGACTTTGTCGTTAACGATGAAGCTACCGAACTGGGCCAGGTACTTGCCGGTGTCGAGTTTGACCGCATCTTCCCACTGACCGACCACCTGGTCGGCGCTGGTCCAGGCGTTCTGGCTGCCAGACAGGTCGCCCTTGGCGCGCAGCAGTTCACCTTTCTCGAAGTAATAGAGCAGGTCTTTGTCGGGGCCGGTGTTGTTCTTTTCCAGCAGGGTCAGCGCGGCATCGACGTTGCCGGAAGCCAGTTGCTGGTTGGTCTGGGCCAATTCGGAATCGTAGTTGCGAAACGCCGAACAACCGGACAGCAGAGTGACGGCGCTGAGCGCAATCAGAGTGGGGGCGCGGAATGCCATGGGGGGTACTTCTTCCCTGGAGTAACTACAGCCGCGGATGCTGGTCGGGCTGGTGTGACCCATCGACAGTGGCGCTGGCCTCCTGCCAATTCCTCATAACCAGAGGAGCTTTTATGCCGCATCGCGATAGCGAGGGCGCGGCATTATAAGCGGGGGCTGATGGCTATGTAATAGCTTTTTAATTGCACCAGTTAGTTAGGTGCCATTACCGCCCGGGACTGCCAACGGCAGCAGGCTCTGATACTTCGGGTAGCACCAGCGCAGACCCCACGTAGTGGTTCATGCCCATGAATACCCGCAGGTTGAACACCTGATGGTTCTGGTCGACACGCACGGTGAACCCGTCCGCTGCACGCAAGTATGGGAAGCTCACGCGATGCAGGCCTTTTTTCAGGCGAAGCCGGGCGACCAGGGTTTTGTCCGGCAGGGTGCGCCAGGTGCGCGTATCCGCTTCTTCGAAAGGATCGTGTTCAGTAACCACCAGCGAAGCCTTGGCCGGATCGCGTTCATTCTTTTGAGCCTGACTGATGGCGGCCATGTTGGCGCGGAACATGGCGCGCGAGATGATCGCCGGCATGTCATCGCGCAAGGTGCGCATGGCCATGTCAGTAACGCTGTTGATCATCGTCAACGGGTATTGTTTTCCGTCGACGAGCACACTCGGTACAGGCGGTGTGAGGGTGTCGGGCACCATCACCGGAAACGAGATCGGCGCGACAATCGTCAGGTTTTCGTTCAGCCGCACCGGGATGGGTACTTGCACCGAACTGCGCGCCGGAGCAAAACCGGCCTGGACAACGACTAGGACTTCGCTTTCATCGGCGGCGGGCGCCGGCTTGTCCAGATTGCGCAAGGCTTTCTCGAGAAACGGTACGCCTGGGCGCAACTCAATGGCCTGGCGATAACCCGGTGCCGCGAGCGTGCGTTCGCCCAAAGCCTCATAGGTGAAACCTGCCAGGTAATGGCTGAACGCACTCTGGTAGCCGTTCTTCAGTTCAATCACTTGCGGGGCGTCGAGGACGGTGACCGGATAGCCTTGCAGATCCTTGTAGTGCAGGGTGACTCCCTGACTTTTGGCCTGCTCTTGAGCCTCTTCGTATTGTCGCTCCCGCTGGCGGGCAATCAGGGTTTCGCGCTCGTGGGTCTTCTTGATGTCGGCACGAGCACCGTCGAAATCGCTTTCCGCCAGTTGGTTGAGGGCCATCTCTGTGGTCAGCATGACTTTTTCGTAATCGTAACCTTCGTAGCGCAACAGCTTGTCGTTGACCAGCATGGTGCCCATTTCATTGCCGAACCGGGCCAGCAGCTTCATGCCTGCGGAGGGATCGGCTTCTTCGCGCTGGACAATCATCCGGTCAGCCGTGCGCCAGGCTTCCTGACTTTTTGGCAGGGCCGTGCCGGCACTGAGAATGGCGCCTCTTTCCAGGTAATACAGCAGATCCTTGTCTTCCCAGGGATTATTCAGCTCCATCAGATAGAGCGCTTCGTTGAGGTTGCCCGCCGCCATCTGATCGATGGTCTGCTGCATCTCTGCATCGTAATCGCGGTAAGCGGCGCAACCGCTCACCTGAATGATGGCGCTGAACAAGATGCAAAACGGCAGGCAACGGCGCATGGAGTCAGGTTCTTCCTTGAACGGCAAGGGCGGGAGGTGAGGCAGTATAGGGGCTGTTTGTCTCGGCATGTCGCCTTCACGGTGCGGGCGTTCGTCCAGTTCATGCAGGGACACTACCGAGCATCGGCGGCACCGTTACACTGAAAAAACGACCGCCGCGCCGACAAAGCTTGAGGGAATCTCACTGGAAGTGAACAATGTGTTACTTCGTATTACCAATTGAGATTCGTTCATGACTGCGCCGTCCCGTTTTCTGGCCTGGCTGTTGTTCCCGTTGTGCGCCCTGAGTTGCTCGAACCTGCTGGCCGATGCGGTCGAAGGCGCGCCGCAAGCGCTGCACATGCTCGATTACATCAGTGCCGACTACCCGCCGACTGTGGAAGCGGGCAAGGTCGTCGACGACTCCGAATACCGCGAGCAACTGGAGTTCATTCAGGTGTTGCAGGGGCTGATCGCGGATTTGCCAGCCAAACCGGAAAAGGCCGGACTGGAGCAGGGTGTGGTCGCCTTGCGCACGGCGGTCACCGCCCGACAGGACGGCGCGGAAGTTGCCCGTCAGGCCCGGCAACTGGGGGCGAAACTGGCTGTGGCCTATGAAGTCAGCCAGGCGCCGATCATCACCCCGGATCCGGCGCGAGCCGCGCCACTCTTCGCCCAGCACTGCTCGGTGTGCCACGGTGACACGGGCGCTGGCGATGGCCCGGCCGGCGTCGGCCTGACGCCGCCACCCGCCAACCTGCGCGATGCTGCGCGTCTGGATCACCTGAGCCTCTACGCGATCTACAGCACCCTCGGTCAAGGCGTCGAAGGCACCGACATGCCGTCCTTTGCCGATCAACTGGATGATCGCCAGCGTTGGGACATGGCCACTTATGTCGCCGGGCTCAGCGCCGATGCCTCGGCCGCCAAGTCCGAGCAGACTTACAACATCGCCGATCTGGCCCGCCAGACTCCGGCCGAAGTGCAAATGGCCGAAGGCCCGCAAGCCGCCGCGACGTTCCGCGCCCAGCGTGCGCAACCGCCGCAGGTCAAGCGCGGCCCGGCGCAGTTGCTCGACTACACCGCCGCGACCCTGGACAAGAGCCTCGCGGCCTACCGTGCAGGCGAACACGATCAGGCCTACGACCTGTCGGTGGCGGCGTATCTGGAAGGCTTTGAACTGGTAGAGAGCTCGCTGGATAACGTCGACGCCAATGTGCGCAAAGACACGGAAAAATCCCTGATGGCTTATCGGCAGTCGTTGCAGGACGGCTTACCGGTGGCCCAGGCCGAGCAGCGTCTGGATGCGGCCAAGGCCAAACTCAAGGAATCCGCCGGTCTGCTCGGCAGTGATGGCTTGAGCTGGTCGCTGAGCTTTATCTCGGGCCTGCTGATTCTGCTGCGCGAAGGCCTGGAAGCGATTCTGGTGCTGGCGGCAATCCTCGCGTTCCTGCGCAACACCGGTCAGCAATCGGCGGTGCGCAGCGTCAACGTCGGTTGGGGGCTGGCGCTGCTGGCCGGCCTGGCGACCTGGGCGCTGGCGGCGTATGTGATCGATGTCAGCGGTTCGCAGCGTGAACTGCTCGAAGGCGCTACGGCGCTGTTCGCCAGTGTGATGGTGTTGTGGCTCGGTGTGTGGATGCACGATCGTCGCCACGCAGCGGCCTGGCAGGATTACATCAAGAGCAGTCTGGTCGGCGGTGGCGGGCGTTTTGGCTTCGCGATCCTGGCGTTCTTCTCGGTGTATCGCGAGTTGTTCGAAGTGATCCTGTTCTACGAAACCCTGTGGTTGCAGGCCGGTCCAGCCGGACACAACGCGGTGCTGGCAGGCGGCGCGACGGCGCTGGTGCTGCTGGTCGGTCTGGCGTGGGTCATCCTGCGCGGTTCGGCGAAACTGCCGCTGACGCTGTTCTTCAGCATCAACGCCGCGCTGCTGTGTGCGCTGTCGGTGGTGTTTGCCGGGCATGGCGTGAAGGCGTTGCAGGAAGCCGGGATCTTCGGCACGCGGCCGGTGGCGTTCTTTGATTTCGACTGGCTGGGCATTCATGCCGATGCCTATTCGCTGACGGCGCAGGCAGTGGCGATTGTGGCGATCATCGTGCTGTATAGCCGTAGTCGGTTGGCTGAGAAGAAGCGGGTCGCGGCTTAAAGGCATTCGCTGCGCTCATAATCGCGAGCAGGCTCGCTCCCACATGGATGGCTATATCCTGTGGGAGCGAGCCTGCTCGCGAATTTTTTGGAGGTTGAAAATGCGTGTATGGATCGATGCCGACGCCTGCCCACGGGCGGCGAAGGATCTGGTGGTGAAATTCGCGCTCAAGCGCCAGTTCGAAGTGGTGCTGGTGGCCGGGCAGCCGCAGACCAAACCGGGGCTGGCCATCGTCAAACTGATCGTGGTGCCAAGCGGCCCGGATGCAGCGGACGATTATCTGGTCGAGCACGCCGTGCCCGGTGAACTGGTGATCTGCAGCGATATTCCGCTGGCCGATCGGCTGGTGAAAAAGGGCGTGTCAGCGCTGGATCCGCGAGGCAAAGAGTTCGACGCGCAGAACATGGGCGAGCGCCTGGCGGTGCGCAACCTGTTCACCGATCTGCGTGAGCAGGGCCAGATGAGCGGCGGCCCGGCGCCATTTGGTGATCGCGAGAAGCAGGCGTTTGCCAATGCGCTGGACCGGATCCTCACACGGCTGACCCGTAAACCCTGAAAATTACAAAAAGCCCTTGTGGGAGCGGGCTTGCTCGCGAAGGCGGTGTGTCAGTCAACGAAGAGTTGTCTGACCTGACGTCTTCGCGAGCAAGCCCGCTCCCACATTGGTTTTGTATTCGGCCAGGAAATCAGGCGTCGTTTTCGTGGGTCAGTTCGAGCACGCGGTCGACCAGTTTATTGATCCCCGAAGCCGCTTCACTGATGTTTTGCGCCAGCATGTAAGCCGGAGTCGTCACCAGTTTGCGCGCCTTGTCTTCGACGATGTCGCTGACCGCGCAGTCTTCGTGGGTGGCGCCCATCTTGTTCATCGCCGTGGCGGTGTCGGCATCGTTGCCGATGGTGCAGATCACGCCCGGGCCGTAGATCTTCGCCGCGAGTGCCGGCGAGATGCAGATCAGTCCCACCGGTTTGCCCGCCTCGGCAAAGGCCTCGGCCAAGGCCAGAACATCTGGCTGCACGGTGCAGCCAGCGCCTTCGATGGCGAAGTTCGACAGGTTCTTCGCGGCGCCAAAACCACCCGGCACGATCAGCGCATCGAAGTCTTCGACGTCGGCGTCGCGGATGTCCTTTATGTTGCCCCGGGCAATGCGCGCCGACTCCACCAGCACGTTGCGCGACTCGGGCATTTCTTCGCCGGTCAGGTGATTGATCACGTGCAATTGTGCGATGTTCGGGGCGAAGCACTGTACCTGCGCACCGCGTTGATCAAGGCGGAGCAGGGTGATGACGCTTTCCTGGATTTCGGCGCCGTCGTACACGCCACTGCCGGACAGGATCACTGCAACTTTTTTGCTCATGGGTTTCTCTCCAGATTCATGGCGCTAAATGTCCACTAAATTGTCGCGCGTTGCCATAGGGTAAATTCGCCGCAGGCCTACGATCTGCTGCATGGGACAGGCCTGGGACACGTCATGAACTTCATTCTGTATGCGGTGCCGTTTTTCTTCGTTCTGATCGTCGTCGAACTGATCGCCGACCGTTGGCGCGGGGTCAGCCACTATCGCCTGGCCGATGCGGTGAACAGCATCAGCACCGGCGTACTGTCGACGACTACCGGGCTGCTGACCAAAGGCGTCGGGCTGGTGACCTATGCCTTTGCCCTGGAACATCTCGCGTTGCTCAGGCTGCCGGCGCAAAGCCTCTGGGTCTGGGTGTTTGCCTTCGTCCTCTATGACTTCTGCTACTACTGGCTGCACCGCATGGGTCATGAGCGCAACATCCTCTGGGCGGCGCATTCGGTGCACCACCAGAGCGAGGACTACAACCTCTCGACGGCGTTGCGCCAGACCAGCACCGGTTTTCTGCTGAGCTGGATCTTCTACCTGCCGATGGCGGTGCTCGGCGTGCCGCTGCTGGTGTTCGTCAGCGTTGCGGCGCTGAATCTGCTTTATCAATTCTGGGTGCACACCCAACACATCCCCAAGCTTGGCTGGTTCGAGTGGTTCTTTGTCACGCCGTCCAATCATCGGGCTCACCATGCACAGAACGCTCTCTACATGGATCGCAATTACGGCGGGGTGTTCATTATTTGGGATCGGCTGTTCGGTACGTTCCAGGAAGAGGACGACAACGAACCAGTGATTTTCGGCGTGACCACGCCACTGGCGAGCTGGAATCCGCTGTGGGCCAACCTGCAGTTTTATGCGCAGCTATGGGACGACGCACGCCGTGCGCAAAGCAAATGGGACAAGCTGCGGATCTGGTTCATGCGCACCGGTTGGCGGCCGGCAGACGTCGCCGCGAAGCACCCGATGAACAAGCCGGACCTGAGCCGGTTCCGCAAGTTCGAAGTAGTGCTCGATAGTCGTCAGCAGTGGTATGTCGCGGCGCAGTTCTGCGTATACATCGCGCTGGGCAGCTATCTGATGAATCTGGAGCAGGGTCTGCCGACCGCCGCGCTGGTGCTCGGCTGGAGTGCGGTGGCGTTCGGTCTGTTTGCGTTGGGCGTAACCCTGGAGAATCGCCCTTGGGCGCTGAAGGTGGAACTGCTGCGGCTGGCATCGAATGTGCCACTGGTGTGGCTGGCGCCGGTGGTCGGGCTATGGCCGGCCAGCCCGGTGGCATGGGCTGGCTTGCTCGGTTACAGCCTGCTCAGTGGTATCGGGCTGTATGGCGTTCGCCAGCGAATTACTCGTTTGGCGTCTTAGGGGCGACGACGACTTTGGCCTGTTCGGCCTGATGTAACTGCGCGGCTTTTGCGGCTTGCTCGTCGGCGTAGACCTGCTTCGCCAGACGCGCATTCTTGAAGCGGCGGCGCAGCCACAGGCCAACGCCCAGTACCAGCAACGCGCCGAGTACCCACAACTCGTATTTCTTGATGCTGCCGAGCATGCCTTCCAGCACCGCGCCGAAATGGTAAGCGGCAGCGGCCAGCGCAGTGGCCCAGATCGCGGCGCCAATGCCGTTCAGCAGCAGGTAACGTCCCGGTGGATAACCCGACAGGCCGATCGCCACCGGCATTACCGTGCGCAAGCCATACACGAAGCGGAAGCTCAGGACCCAGATGTCCGGATGCTTGCGAATGTGCTCCAGTGCCCGGTCGCCCATTAGTTGCCAGCGCGGTTTGCGTGCGAGCAATTTGCGCCCGTGCTTGCGCCCCATGAAGTACCACAACTGATCGCCGGCATAGCTGCCGAAGAACGCCACGACCACCACCAGGTTGATATCCATGTATCCACGAAACGCGAGGAAGCCCGCGAGCACCAGGATGGTTTCGCCTTCGAAGAACGTGCCGAGGAACAAGGCAAAGTAGCCGAAGTCATGCAGAAATTGTTGGAGCATTGTCTGGGTGCTGGCGAAATGAACGCGCAGCCTAACCCTTCGGACACATTCATGAAAGTGTCGAAATGTGTCTCGACGTGAACAATTCCTACACTGAGAATGGAATGCGGCTACGTGACACAGGTCTCACACAACTGTCATCTGTTGGTCATAATGGCCGTCTATAACTGTCACGCTCGCCCGTTTGCGCGGGCTCAGGAGTCCGCCGTGAGCTTTACCCCCGCCAACCGTCTGTTCCCTGCCACGCGCCTGCGCCGCAATCGTCGTGACGATTTTTCGCGCCGTCTGGTGCGGGAAAATGTGCTGACAGTCGATGACCTGATCCTGCCGGTATTCGTGCTCGACGGTGAAAACCGCCGCGAAGCTGTTGCTTCGATGCCCGGTGTAGAGCGCTTGACTATCGATCTGCTGCTTGAAGAAGCGGCGCACTGGGTCGAGCTGGGGATTCCGGCATTGGCGCTGTTCCCGGTCACTCCCGCAGAACGCAAATCCCTCGACGCCGCCGAGGCCTGGAACCCTGAAGGCATCGCCCAGCGTGCCACTCGCGCCCTGCGTGAGCGCTTCCCGGAGCTGGGCGTCATCACCGACGTCGCGCTCGACCCGTTCACCACCCACGGTCAGGACGGCATTCTCGACGAAGATGGCTACGTGCAGAACGACATCACCGTCGACGCACTCGTCCGCCAGGCGCTGTCCCACGCCGAGGCTGGCGCTCAGGTCGTTGCCCCGTCGGACATGATGGACGGGCGCATTCAGGCGATCCGCGAAGCGCTGGAAATCGCCGGTCACGTCAATGTGCGGATCATGGCCTACTCGGCCAAGTACGCCAGCGCCTATTACGGGCCGTTCCGCGATGCGGTGGGTTCGGCTTCGAACCTCGGCAAGGCGAACAAGGCTTCTTATCAGATGGACCCGGCCAACAGCGATGAAGCGCTGCACGAAGTCGGCGCCGACTTGTCTGAAGGCGCGGACATGGTCATGGTCAAGCCGGGCATGCCGTATCTGGACATTCTTTTCCGGGTAAAAGATGCCTTCAAGGTGCCGACCTTCGTCTATCAGGTTAGCGGCGAATACGCCATGCACATGGCGGCGATCCAGAATGGCTGGTTGAGCGAGGCGGTGATTCTCGAATCACTGACCGCCTTTAAACGTGCCGGCGCTGATGGCATCCTGACTTACTTTGCTGTCCGCGCCGCTCAATTGTTACGAGAGCAGAAATAGCCCTCCCAGGAACATTCAATGAATACCGAAGGACTCACTGAAGTTGCAGTAAAAGAAGCTCAGCCGGTGGTGGAACAAATCACCGAAACCCCGCCGGAACTGGAGCCTGCGCCACCTGCGCCGGTCACCGAACCTGCTGCGGCGGCGCCGGTGATTGCGATTCCGGGCCTGGATGACAGCAGCCTGTACATCCATCGCGAGCTCTCGCAACTGCAGTTCAACATCCGCGTGCTGGAACAGGCGCTGGACGAGTCCTATCCGTTGCTGGAGCGGTTGAAGTTCCTGCTGATCTTCTCCAGCAACCTCGACGAATTCTTCGAGATCCGCGTCGCCGGCCTGAAAAAGCAGATCACCTTCGCCCGTGAACAAGCCGGTGCCGATGGCCTGCAACCGCATCAAGCCTTGGCGCGGATCAGCGAACTGGTCCACGGTCACGTTGATCGCCAGTACGCGATCCTCAACGATATCCTGCTGCCAGAGCTGGAAAAGCATCAGGTGCGTTTCATCCGTCGCCGTAACTGGACGACCAAGCTCAAGACCTGGGTGCGCCGTTATTTCCGCGACGAGATCGCGCCGATCATCACCCCGATCGGCCTCGACCCGACGCACCCGTTCCCGTTGCTGGTGAACAAGAGCCTGAACTTCATCGTCGAGCTCGAAGGCATCGACGCCTTCGGTCGTGACTCCGGTCTGGCGATCATCCCGGCGCCGCGTCTGCTGCCACGGATCATCAAGGTGCCGGAAGAAGTCGGCGGTGCTGGCGACAACTATGTGTTCCTGTCTTCGATGATCCACGCTCACGCTGATGACCTGTTTCAGGGCATGAAGGTCAAGGGCTGCTACCAGTTCCGTCTGACCCGAAACGCCGACCTGGCGCTCGATTCCGAAGACGTCGAAGACTTGGCCCGCGCCCTGCGTGGCGAGTTGTTCTCCCGTCGTTACGGTGACGCGGTGCGTCTGGAAGTCGCCGACACCTGCCCGAAACACCTATCGGACTACCTGCTCAAGCAGTTCAACCTGAGCGAAACCGAGCTGTATCAGGTCAACGGCCCGGTCAACCTGACGCGTCTGTTCAGCATCACCGGTCTGGACAGTCATCCGGAGCTGCAATACACGCCGTTCACCCCGCAGATCCCGAAACTGCTGCAAAACAGCGAGAACATTTTCAGCGTGGTCAGCAAGCAGGATATTTTGCTGCTGCACCCGTTCGAGTCGTTCACTCCGGTGGTCGATCTGCTGCGCCAGGCCGCCAAGGATCCGCATGTTCTGGCGGTGCGCCAGACCCTGTACCGCTCCGGCGCCAACTCGGAAATCGTCGATGCGCTGGTCGATGCCGCGCGCAACGGTAAGGAAGTGACTGCGGTCATCGAGCTGCGAGCGCGTTTCGACGAAGAATCCAACCTGCAACTGGCCAGCCGTCTGCAAGCGGCCGGTGCGGTGGTGATCTACGGCGTGGTCGGCTTCAAGACCCACGCCAAGATGATGCTGATCCTGCGTCGTGAGGCCGGCGAAATCGTGCGTTACGCGCACCTCGGCACCGGCAACTACCACGCCGGTAACGCCAAGCTTTACACCGACTACAGCCTGCTGACCTCCGACGACGCCTTGTGCGAAGACGTCGGCAAACTGTTCAGCCAGTTGATCGGCATGGGCAAAACGCTGCGCATGAAGAAGCTGCTGCACGCGCCGTTCACCCTGAAGAAGGGCATGCTCGACATGATTGCCCGCGAGACCCAGTTCGCCGTCGAAGGCAAACCGGCGCACATCATCGCCAAGTTCAACTCGCTGACCGATCCGAAGATCATCCGCGCGCTGTACAAGGCCAGCCAGTCGGGCGTGCGTATCGATCTGGTGGTGCGTGGCATGTGCTGCCTGCGGCCGGGCATTGCCGGGGTTTCGCACAACATCCATGTGCGTTCGATCATCGGCCGCTTCCTTGAACACACCCGGGTGTTCTACTTCCTCAACGGCGGCGAGGAGCAGATGTTCCTCTCCAGTGCCGACTGGATGGAGCGCAATCTCGACAAGCGCGTCGAGACTTGCTTCCCGGTGGAAGGCAAGAAACTGCTGACCCGGGTGAAGAAAGAGCTGGAGCTGTACCTGACCGACAACACCCACAGCTGGAGCCTGCAATCGGATGGCCGTTACATCCGCAACACGCCAACCGGCAACCAGAACCCGCGCAGTGCGCAGGCGACGTTGCTGGAACGGTTGGGCAGCCCGATTTTGCCGGTGAGCAGCTGATCTTCAGCCCAATAATAAAGGCGATCCCACGGGATCGCCTTTTTTGTACCTGATACACCGACCTGTGCGGCAGCTCCTACAGGGCGATTTGCGGTGTATTAGTGGACGGTTAGAACGATGCCAACCCGCGTCAACCAATCCGCCTCAAGCCCGAAATCCGCCTGAGTCAGTTGGTTCTCATCCAGCCAGTTTTCCGGGAATTCCACATCCAGAGTGTTGCCCTTGGCGTGCAGCACCACCTGCGGCATCGCCTGGGTGCCACGGATGTGGTGGAACAGGATCGCAAAGCGCAGCAACACACACAGGCGGATCAGCTTGTCGCCGTCCTCGCCAAAATCGGCGAATTTGTCCTTGGGAATGTTGCGGCGGTGGCCACGTACCAGCAGGGCGAGCATTTGCTGGTCTTCGCGGGAGAAGCCGGCCAGATCCGAGTGCTCGATCAGGTAGGCGCCATGCTTGTGGTAGTGATAGTGGGCGATATCGAGACCGACTTCGTGCACTTTCGCTGCCCAGCCAAGGAGTTCGCGCCAGATGCCGTCATCCAGCTCCCAGTCCGCAGCGACTTGGTCAAAGGCATGCAGGGCTTTGCGTTCAACCCGCGCGGCCTGTTCCAGGTCGACGTGGTAACGCTCCATCAGCGAGGTCAGGGTACGTTCGCGCACATCTTCATGGTGATGGCGGCCGAGCAGGTCGTACAGCACACCTTCACGTAGCGCACCGTCGCAGTGGTCCATGCGTTGCAGTTCGAGGGCGTCGAAGATGGCTTCGAGAATCGCCAGACCCGCCGGGAAAATCGTCCGGCGGTCAGGTTTGATGCCGTCGAAATCGATCTTGTCGACGTCGCCGAGCTTGAACAGTCGACGCTTGAGCCAGGCCAGGCCTTCGGCGTTCACTTCACCGGTGCCGTGGCCGCCGGCCTTCAGCGCCAGACCGATGGCGCGGATGGTGCCCGAAGAGCCGATGGCCTCATCCCAGGTCAGGCGATGCAGGGCGTGTTCGATGCTCATGATTTCCAGCCGCGCCGCGGTGTACGCCTGGGCGTAACGGGCCGGGGTGATCTTGCCGTCCTTGAAGTAGCGCTGGGTGAAGCTGACGCAGCCCATTTGCAGGCTTTCGCGCAGCAACGGCTCGAAGCGCTGGCCGATGATGAACTCGGTACTGCCGCCGCCGATGTCGGCGACCAGGCGTTTGCCCGGGGTGTCGGCGAGGGTGTGCGACACGCCCAGATAAATCAGACGGGCCTCTTCGCGGCCGGAAATGACTTCCACCGGGTGGCCGAGGATTTCTTCGGCGCGATGGATGAACTCCAGACGATTGCGCGCTTCACGCAGGGCGTTGGTGCCGACGATGCGCACGGCGCCCAGCGGCATACCGTTGATCAGTTGGGCAAAACGTTTGAGGCAATCAAGGCCACGTTGCATCGATTCTTCGTTGAGCTGGCGCGCGTCGTCGATGCCGGCGGCCAGTTGTACCTTCTCGCCGAGGCGCTCGAGAATGCGGATTTCGCCGTTCTGGGCCTTGGCCACGACCATGTGAAAGCTGTTCGAGCCCAGGTCGATTGCGGCGATCAGGGACAGATTCTTGGCTTGGGATTGCGGCATGGTCAGGGGGTCTCGGTCGATAACCCCGACATCGTGCCACGATCAAACGCTGACGCCAACGCGCATGGTTCAAACGCTTGATTCAGCGCATAAAAGCTTGAGACCGTGGCGCGGCCATTCGCGAGCAAGCCCGCTCCCACAGGTGACCGCGTTCCAATGTGGGAGCGGGCTTGCTCGCGAAGAGTGCATCACAGGCAATGAGGATCCATCAGGCAGTCGCTTCGACGGAACCAATGAAGTTCGCCAATTCCGCCGTCTGCGGGTTGGCAAACAACACCCTCGGATCGCCCACCTCATGCACCTTGCCGTGATGCATGAATACCAACTTATCCCCAACCTCGCGGGCAAAACGCATTTCGTGGGTGACCATGATCAGCGTCATGCCTTCCTTCGCCAGTTGGCGCACCACGCTGAGCACTTCGTTGACCAACTCCGGATCGAGCGCCGAGGTGATCTCGTCGCACAGCAGCACCTTCGGCGACATTGCCAGGGCACGGGCAATCGCCACCCGTTGCTGCTGCCCACCGGACAGCCGATCCGGGAACGCATCAAACTTTTCCCCCAGGCCTACGCGCTCGAGCATCTTGCGCGCCAGCTCCGCCGCCTTGGCTTTCGGCACTTTCTGCACCACTTGCGGTGCGAGCATCACGTTTTCGCCGACCGTCAGGTGCGGGAACAGGTTGAACTGCTGGAACACCATGCCGACCTTCTGCCGCAGGCTACGCAAGTCGGCGCGGGCGGCATCAAGGTATTCGCCGTCGACTTCGATCACGCCGTCGTTGATCGACTCCAGACCATTGAGGGTACGCAGCAGGGTCGATTTGCCCGAACCACTGCGGCCGATGATTGCCACGACCTGGCCTTCCTCGACGCTGAGGTCGATGCCTTTGAGCACGTGGTGATCGCCGTAGTATTTATGCAGGGCGGAAATTCTAAGCAGAGGCATGCAGTCTCCTTTCCAGGTAGCGCGCACTGAGGGACAAGGGGTAGCAGAGCAGGAAATAGCCGAGGGCGACGAGGCCGTAGACCATGAACGGTTCAAACGTGGCGTTGGCGAGCATGCCGCCGGTCTTGGTCAGCTCGGTGAAGCCGATGATCGAGGTCACGGCGGTGCCTTTGACCACTTGCACCGAGAAGCCCACGGTCGGTGCCACGGCGATGCGCAGGGCCTGCGGCAGGATCACGTAGCGCAATTGCTCCAAAGGATTGAGCGCCAGGCTCGACGAAGCTTCCCACTGACCGTTGGGTATCGCCTCGACGCAGCCGCGCCAGATCTCCGCCAGATAAGCGCTGGTGAACAGCGTCAGGGCAATCGCCGCCGCCATCCACGGCGAGATTTCGATTCCGGCCAGCGCCACGCCGAAGAACACCAGAAACAACTGCATCAACAGCGGCGTGCCTTGGAACAGCTCGATCCAGGTGCGGGCGATGTTGCTCGACAGAGGGTTTTTCGAAATGCGCATGATCAGGATCAGCAGCCCGACGAGCCCGCCGCCGATAAATGCCACCAGCGATAGCGCCAGTGTCCATTGCAGGCCGATCAGCAGGTTGCGCAGGATGTCCCAGAACGTGAAGTCGCTCATTGGCTGCTCCTGGAAATGTAGCGGCGCCCGAACCAGTTGAGCAGTTGGCGAATCAGCAGCGCCATGCACAGGTAGATCAGCGTGGTCAGTGCGTAGGTTTCAAAGGCGCGGAAGTTGCGTGACTGAATGAAGTTGGCGGCGAAGCTCAACTCTTCGGTGGCAATTTGCGAACACACCGCCGAGCCGAGCATGACGATGATGATCTGGCTGCTCAGGGCCGGCCAGACCTTGCCCAGTGCCGGCAGCAACACCACGTGGCGGAACGCCTCGAAGCGACTCATCGCCAGCGCCGCAGCGGCCTCCAGTTGCCCTTTTGGAATCGCCTGAATGCCGGCGCGGATGATCTCGGTCGAATACGCGCCGAGATTGATCACCATCGCCAGCACCGCCGCCTGCCACTCGGAAATCTGCACGCCAAGCGACGGCAGGCCGAAGAAGATGAAGAACAGTTGCACCAGAAACGGTGTGTTGCGGATCAACTCGACGTAGACGCCGAAGATCGCCGAGAACGGACGGATGTTCCACGCCCGCACCAACGCCCCGACGATCCCCACGCCCACCCCGAGCACCGCGCCGATGGCCGTCAGCTCAAGGGTGAACAGCGCCCCGCGCAACAGCAGGTCGGTGTTCTGCACCACCGGCATGAAATCGAACTGATAAGCCATGAAGGTCTCCCGCGCAGTCGATCAGAGATCGGCCGGCAGCGGCTCTTTCAGCCAGGTCTGCGAGTTCTTTTCCAGTGCGCCGTCGGCCTTGGCGGTGGTCAGGATGTCGTTGACCTTGGCCAGCAGCGCCGCTTCGTTCTTGTTCACGCCGACGTAGACTGGCGAATCCTTGAGCTTCACTTTCAGCGCCGGCACACGCTTCGGGTTCTTCTCGCTGATCGCAACCATGACCACGTTGCCGCTGGCGATCAGGTCAACCTGGCCGGCGAGGTAGGCGGCGATGGTCGAGTTGTTGTCTTCGAAGCGCTTGATGGTCACGCCTTCGGGGGCGACTTTGCTCAGCTCAATGTCTTCGATGGCGCCACGGGTGACGCTGATGGTTTTGCCCTTGAGGTCATCGAGGCTGGTGATCGCCGCGTCAGGTGGGCCGAACACAGCCAGATAGAAAGGCGCGTAGGCGCGGGAGAAGTCTATGACCTTCTCGCGCTCGGGGTTTTTGCCGAGGCTGGAAATCACCAGGTCGACCTTGCCGGTGGTCAGGAACGGGATGCGGTTGGTGCTGTTGACCGGGGTCAGTTCGAGTTTGACCTTCAATTGATCAGCCAGCAGTTTCGCCGTGTCGATGTCCAGGCCACGGGGCTTCATATCCGGGCCGACCGAGCCGAACGGCGGGAAGTCCTGAGGCACGGCGACTTTCAGCGTGCCGCGTTTGACCACGTCGTCCAGACCGTCGGCGTGGGCGGGGGCCTGGCACAACAGCAGGCCGGCAAACAGGGAAGCGAGGAGGGCGCTGTAACGCTGGGTCATGGACAATCTCCGGATCGGCGGGAAGTGATTTCTGCGATCGGACAGAGCATGGGCCGTGCCAATACCCGGGTTTTGCCTCGGCAGGCCGCGGTTTCAGTGGTTTTGTTCGGTCTTACTGGTCTGAACAGTCAGGTTGTTTTTCGCACTGCGATGGCGCATCGCAAGGGAACATCGAACCCCGCTGGGGCACGACTTGCCGGACTCGGCGAATAGCTTTACAACTAGCCGCACATTGGCCTGACGCGTCTGGAAAAACATGAATTCGATTTCCCGCGCGGTACCCGAAGTGGCACTGCAAGCGATCCGCAAACTGATTACCGAACAGGGTTTCGGCGCGGGCGATGCCTTGCCGTCGCAACGGGATCTGGCGTTGCAGCTGGGCGTCAGCCGGGCTTCACTGCGTGAAGCGCTGTCGTCGCTGAGTGCGCTTGGGGTGGTCAGCATTCAGCCGGGCAAGGGCGTTTTCGTCCAGTCGCCAGTGGAATTGTCGCGAGGTGAGAACGCGCCAGGCTGGTCGTTCGCGGCGCAGGCGTCGCCACTGGATATCTTTCAGCTGCGCTATGCGCTGGAAGGCTTTGCGGCGGGGCTGGCGGCGGTCACGTTGAGCACGTTCGATCTGGATGCGCTGGAAGACAACGTCGCGGCGATGCGCGAGCAACTGAAGGCCGGCGACTTCGAGGCGGCGGCGAAGCTGGACTTCGACTTCCACCGGCGAATCCTGCTGGCCAGCGGCAATCAGGCGATGCTGAGCATCCTCACCGCCAGTGCCGAGATCTTTCTCGAGAGCCAGAAACTACCGTTCATCCGTGCCGAGCGGGCCATGGAAACCTGGCAGGAACACCGCAAGATCCTCCGTGCGCTGGCTCGCCGTGCCTCGGGTGCCGCGCAAAAAGCCATGCAGGAGCATGTGCGCAACGCCGCGCTGCGCACCGGGATTGCCTTCATCGCCCCCGCCACGGCGTGACTTGAGCTATACCCAGACTCATGGGGCACCATAGCAAGACTCAATCATCTGCGGCTTCCTGAACCGGAGCGGGGCGGATATGATGGGCCACGTTTTTTTGCTTACAACCTGGAGAATTCCATGAGCAGCGATCTTATCAAACACGTTAGCGACGCTAGCTTCGAAGCCGACGTACTCAAGGCCGAAGGCGCTGTACTGGTCGACTACTGGGCTGAATGGTGCGGCCCTTGCAAAATGATCGCTCCGGTTCTGGACGAGATTGCCGAGACCTACAAAGGCAAGCTGACCGTTGCCAAACTGAACATCGACGAGAACCAGGAAACCCCGGCCAAGCACGGCGTGCGTGGTATTCCGACGCTGATGCTGTTCAAGAACGGCAACGTTGAAGCGACCAAAGTCGGCGCGCTGTCGAAGTCGCAACTGGCTGCTTTCCTCGACGCCAACATCTAAGCGTCGCAGTAAAGTGCCTGAAAAAAAGCCCCGCAATTAGCGGGGCTTTTTGCGTATTCAGGGCTAGACGCTCCGAAACTCAGGTGGTACATTCGGCCCCGCACTGGTTTCTCCATTGCCCCCTGCTAGCCGTCGCCGACGCACTCCTTTTCGAATTAGTTCGCGATCCTGTCGCCTTCTCCGCGGCGCGGCCTCATTAAGCCAAAAGCTTAATTTCCCCCCCTCCATAAATGATTACGTCATTCCTATATGAATCTGACTGAACTCAAGCAAAAGCCGATTACCGAACTGCTCGAATTGGCCGAACAGATGGGCATAGAAAATATGGCCCGTTCGCGCAAGCAGGACGTGATTTTCTCCCTGCTCAAAAAGCACGCCAAAAGCGGCGAGGAAATCTCCGGTGATGGCGTGCTGGAGATTCTCCAGGACGGCTTCGGCTTCCTGCGCTCCGCTGACGCTTCCTACCTGGCCGGCCCGGACGATATCTACGTCTCGCCAAGCCAGATCCGCCGTTTCAACTTGCGCACCGGTGACACCATCGTTGGCAAGATCCGCCCTCCAAAGGAAGGCGAGCGGTATTTCGCCCTGCTCAAGGTCGACACGATCAACTTCGATCGTCCTGAGAACGCGAAAAACAAGATTCTCTTCGAGAACCTGACCCCGCTGTTCCCGACTGTGCGCATGAAGATGGAAGCCGGTAACGGTTCCACCGAAGACTTGACCGGTCGTGTGATCGACCTGTGCGCCCCGATCGGCAAAGGCCAGCGTGGTCTGATCGTTGCTCCGCCGAAAGCCGGTAAAACGATCATGCTGCAAAACATCGCAGCGAACATCGCCCGTAACAACCCTGAAGTTCACCTGATCGTATTGCTGATCGACGAACGTCCGGAAGAAGTGACCGAAATGCAGCGCACCGTGCGCGGCGAAGTGGTTGCCTCGACCTTCGACGAGCCGCCGACCCGTCACGTCCAGGTGGCCGAAATGGTGATCGAGAAGGCCAAGCGCCTGGTCGAACACAAGAAAGACGTGGTGATCCTGCTCGACTCCATCACCCGTCTGGCCCGTGCCTACAACACCGTGATCCCGAGCTCCGGCAAGGTGCTGACCGGTGGTGTTGACGCCCACGCCCTGGAGAAACCAAAGCGTTTCTTCGGTGCTGCGCGCAACATCGAAGAGGGCGGCTCGCTGACCATTATCGCCACCGCGCTGGTTGAAACCGGCTCGAAAATGGACGAAGTGATCTACGAAGAGTTCAAGGGTACCGGCAACATGGAGCTGCCTCTGGATCGCAAGATCGCCGAGAAGCGTGTGTTCCCGGCCATCAACATCAACCGTTCCGGCACCCGCCGCGAAGAGTTGCTGACTGCCGACGACGAACTGCAGCGTATGTGGATTCTGCGCAAGCTGCTGCACCCGATGGACGAAGTTGCCGCCATCGAGTTCCTGATCGACAAGCTGAAAACGACCAAGACCAACGACGAGTTCTTCCTGTCGATGAAACGCAAGTAACATCGCCAGTTGAGCTCAGAGAAATGGCGTCCCGTCAGGGGCGCCATTTTTTTTGCCGGTTTTTCGTGCGAAGAATGGGAGATTCGCGATCTGGTAAGGTCTGTGAGTTGGCAAAACAACAGGCAGCGTTCGTGACTCTCGCATCAAACGTGGCGACGCTGTACAAAAAACAACCTAATGATTTGGCACTAACGATTTATGAGCACACTTGCTTATCGAAGGGATATCGACGGCTTGCGAGCAGTCGCGGTCATTGCCGTGGTGCTGTTCCACTTCGGTGTCCCGGGGTTCACCGGCGGTTTTGTCGGCGTGGACGTGTTCTTCGTGATCTCCGGCTACCTCATCACTTCGATCATCTGGAACCAGCGTCAGGCCGGCCGTTTCAGTTTCGTCGAGTTCTGGGCGCGGCGTGCACGGCGAATTCTGCCGGCGCTGTTTGTGATGATCATCGCGGTGCTGGCGGTGGGCTGGTTCCTGCTGGCACCGAAGGATTACGAAGAGCTCGGCCGCTCGGTGCGCTACCAGGTGCTGTTCGTCTCGAACATCCTGTTCATGCGCCAGGACGGCTATTTCGACGTCGCCTCCGATCTCAAGCCGATGCTGCACACTTGGTCGCTGGCGGTAGAAGAACAGTTCTACATCATCTTCCCGTTGCTGCTGACATTGTTGTCGAGCCGCCTGAAACACTGGCGGATGGCGCTGTTCGGCGTCTTGCTGGTGTCTTTCGGTCTGAGCGTGTGGGCAGTCAGTCACCACCCGGAAAAAGCATTCTTCCTGCTGCCAATGCGTGCCTGGGAGTTACTGGCCGGCGCGATGTTGGCGGTCGCGCCCAAGCAGGCCTGGCGCTTGAAGCCGATGGCCGCGCAACTGCTCAGCCTGCTCGGCATGGGAATGATCCTGCTCGCGGTGTTCGGCTACAACAAATCCACGCCATTCCCCGGTGCGGCGGCGCTGCTGCCGGTGCTCGGTGTGGTGTTGCTGATTTTCGCCAACGGCCATCGCGAGACCGTTGTTGGTCAATTTTTGAGCAGTCGGCTCATGGTCGGTTTCGGCCTGATCTCTTATTCGTGGTACCTGTGGCACTGGCCAGTGTTCGTGTTTTCCAGCTACGCCCGCGTCGAAGAGCCGAGTGCGCTCGACAGTGCCGGGCTGATTCTGCTGACGCTGGTGCTGGGTTATCTGTCGTGGAAATTCGTCGAAACGCCGTTGCGCGAGCGTCGTCTGCTCGCCGGTCGTCGGCCGATTTTGCTGGCCGGGGCCTTGGGTGTGCTGGTGCTGGCGCTGGCCGGACAAACCCTGCGCTGGACCGATGGCTTGCCGTGGCGCTTGTCCGATCAGGCACTGCAATACGCCAAGGGCCGCGAGTGGCGTCCCGAGCTGATGGCATGTCTGGCCGATGACAAGACACCGGACGACAAACTGTTCTGCCATTACGGCGTGGAAAAAATGCCCCGCCAGGCAATGGTCTGGGGTGACAGCCACGCTACAGCATTGATCCCGGTGTTCGATGACGGTGCCAAAGCCCACGGCGTCAGCGTGATCCTCGCCAGTTCTCCCGGTTGCATACCGGTCGAAGGTCTGGAACATGATGCGCGCTGTGCACGCTTCAATCGGCGGGTCGAGGCGGGTCTTGGCGAGCAATCGGTCAGCGATGTGGTGCTGGTCGCGCGCTGGAGTTTGTACCTGTATGGCGACGTCAAAGGTGATCTGGGCCATGTATTGAGAACGCCAGACGGGCAATACGACCGTGCTGCCGCCGAACAGCGTCTTGCCGAGGGCTTGCGCGCCCGTGTTGCGCAACTGCGTGCCGGCGGGCATCGCGTGTGGTTGGTGAAAGAGGTGCCGCTGCAAACCTTTAGTCCGCCGTATCGCCTGACGCGTCTGGCGATGCTTGACCGTCCGGTCGACGATGTCGGATTGGCGGTCGCCGAACACCACAAGCGTCAGGTCTTCATTAGCCAGTTGTTCGCGCAATTGGCCAAAGACCCGGCGGTGCGGGTAGTCGATCCGGCGCCGAAACTCTGTGATGAAAACGGTTTTTGCCGCGCTGAACTGGGCGGCTACTCGCTCTACACGGACGACAATCACCTCTCGGAAGTCGGTGCGCGTTTTGTGGCGCCGATCCTCGAACCCCTGTTTATTGGTCTGCAAGACCGGCAAAACTCTGGGAAAGGCCAGACGAATGCAGCCAAGTAAGCCGCGACGTGCTGCCACAGGGCTGCATAGCAGGTAGGATGTACGCCTATTTTGAGGGTGCCATCGTCAATGAAATTCAAGGATCTTCGGGATTTCGTGCAGCAGCTTGAGCAGCGCGGAGAGTTGAAACGCATCCAGATTCCCGTCTCGCCGGTGCTGGAGATGACCGAGGTGTGCGACCGCACGCTGCGGGCCAAGGGCCCCGCGCTGCTGTTCGAGAAGCCGACCGGCTACGACATCCCGGTGCTCGGTAACCTGTTCGGCACCCCTGAGCGGGTGGCGATGGGCATGGGCGCCGAGTCGGTCAGCGAACTGCGCGAAATCGGCAAGCTGCTGGCCTTCCTCAAGGAACCGGAGCCGCCGAAGGGCTTGAAAGACGCGTGGTCGAAGCTGCCGATCTTCCGCAAGATCATCTCGATGGCGCCGAAAGTCGTCAAAGACGCGGTGTGCCAGGAAGTGGTCATCGAAGGCGACGACGTCGACCTGGCCATGCTGCCCGTGCAGACCTGCTGGCCCGGCGACGTCGGCCCGCTGATCACCTGGGGCCTGACCGTCACCAAAGGCCCGAACAAGGACCGCCAGAACCTCGGTATCTACCGCCAGCAAGTGATCGGCCGCAACAAGGTGATCATGCGCTGGCTCAGCCACCGTGGCGGCGCGCTCGACTTCCGTGAGTGGTGCGAGAAGCACCCGGGTCAGCCGTTCCCTGTCTCTGTAGCCCTCGGCGCCGACCCGGCGACCATCCTCGGCGCCGTAACGCCAGTCCCGGACAGCCTCTCCGAATACGCTTTCGCCGGTCTCTTGCGCGGTAACCGCACCGAACTGGTGAAGTGCCGCGGCAACGACCTGCAAGTGCCGGCCACCGCCGAGATCATCCTCGAAGGCGTAATCCATCCGGGCGAAATGGCCGATGAAGGCCCCTACGGCGACCACACCGGTTACTACAACGAAGTCGACAGCTTCCCGGTGTTCACCGTCGAGCGCATCACCCATCGGATCAAACCGATCTACCACAGCACCTACACCGGCCGTCCGCCGGATGAGCCGGCGATCCTCGGCGTGGCGCTGAACGAAGTGTTCGTGCCGATTCTGCAGAAGCAGTTCCCGGAGATCACCGACTTCTACCTGCCGCCGGAAGGCTGCTCGTATCGCATGGCCATCGTGACCATGAAAAAGTCGTATCCGGGGCACGCCAAGCGCGTGATGCTGGGTGTCTGGTCGTTTTTGCGACAGTTCATGTACACCAAGTTCGTTATCGTCTGTGACGACGATATCAACGCCCGCGACTGGAACGACGTGATCTGGGCCATCACCACGCGCATGGACCCCAAGCGCGACACGGTGATGATCGATAACACGCCGATCGACTACCTCGACTTCGCCTCGCCGGTCTCCGGCCTGGGGTCGAAAATGGGCCTGGATGCCACCCACAAGTGGCCGGGCGAAACCACTCGCGAGTGGGGCCGCGTGATCGTCAAGGACGACGCCGTCACCCAGCGGATCGATGCCATCTGGAATCAGTTAGGAATAGATTGATGCGTGTAACCCTGCAGCCCTCCGGAGCGGTGCTCGAGATACAGCCCGGTGAGCGGATTCTCGATGGTGCGCGGCGCCTGGGCTACGACTGCCCGCAAAGCTGCCGCAATGGCAATTGCCACGTGTGTGCGGCGCTACTGGTCGAAGGCCGGGTCGAACAGGCCGGCAAGGTGCACGACCACGGCGAGTTCTACACTTGCATAGCCGAGCCGCTGGAAGACTGCATCCTGCTGTGGGATGGCGTGCTCGCGTTGGGAGAACTGCCGGTGCGCAGCCTGTCGTGCCAGGTCATCGAATGCCGGGACGTCGGCGGCGACACCTGGCGTGTGCGTTTGCGTGCTCCGGCTGGCAAGCCGCCGCGCTATCACGCCGGGCAGTATTTGATGATCGAGCGCGAGAGCGGCGAGAAATCGGCGTTCTCCATGGCCTCGGCCCCGCACGGTGGGCGCGACCTGGAAATCCATGTTTTGGCGCGCGAAGCCAGTGCGTTGAGCCTGATCGAACAGCTGCAACGCAACGCGCTGGTGCGCGTCGAACTGCCGTTCGGCGACACCCACCTTGCTGAACTGCCTGACGGACCGCTGGTGCTGATCGCCGCCGGCACCGGTATGGGCCAGATTCACAGCCTGATCGAGCATTGCCGCGCCAACGGCTTCAAACACCCGGTGCATCTGTATTGGGGGGTGCGCCGTCCCGAAGATTTCTATGACATCGAACACTGGGACGAATGGTTGAAACTGCCCAATCTGTTCCTTCACAAAGTCGTCAGCGACCAATGCGGCTGGGAAGGGCGTTGCGGGATGCTGCACGAGGCGGTCTGCGAGGACTTCCCTGATCTCAAGCCCCTGCATGTCTACGCCAGCGGTTCACCGGCCATGGTCTACGGCACGCTGGACGCGCTGGTGGAATCGGGGATGGATGCTCATCAAATGCGGGCGGATGTATTCGCTTACGCCCCCCGTTCCTGAATTCGTTATAACTCTCTATATAGCCGATCGATATTTATGTAACGGCATAAATATCGGTAGATTATATATCCATCAGGCAATTTATTAAGAACTGTGCCATGGCACTTAAATTGCCTTAAAACATATGTGCCTTATTGTTACAGCGGTGCGTTCTATTAAGTAATTCTTCACCCGCGGGGAGCTGAACGCTATTCGCCATGAGCGCCATTGAAAACGCTTTTCTGAATCTGAATTACCCTCCGCGGCTCGATCTTGGGCCGCAGCTGACGCACGAACAACTTCTCGCCTCGATGCAATCGACCATGGCGCGCCACAAGGGCGGGCCGGTGTGGCTGTTTGCCTACGGTTCGTTGATCTGGCGCCCGGAATGCTCGGCGGTGGAGCGAGTACGTGGACGCGTGCATGGCTACCATCGCGGTTTGTACCTGTGGTCGCACGAGCACCGGGGTACGCCGGAATTGCCGGGGCTGGTGTTTGGTCTGGATCGTGGCGGTTCGTGCAGCGGCTTCGCCTACCGGTTACCGGAAGACAATCTCGATAGCGCGCTGTATGCCCTGTGGAAACGCGAGATGCCGGTGCCGTCGTATCGGCCGCACTGGCTCAATTGCCGGCTCGAAGACGGCACGCAGGTACAGGCATTGGGATTTGTTCTGGAGCGACACCTGCCCAGCTATGCCGGCAACCTGCCGGATCATGTGCTGAGCCAGGTGTTCGAAAGCGCCTGCGGGCGTTACGGCACCACTCGCGATTATGTCGAGCAGACCGCCCACGCCCTGCGTAGCCACGCCATGCCGGATCGAAATCTGGAGGCGCGGCTCAAGCGCTGCCAATCAAAAGCCGATCAGGCGATGGCTTCGCGGCTCTGACTGATGGCTTTCTTGTGCCACAAGGTGGGAGCCAGGCAAACCATTGCCATGATGCAGCCGCCCACCAGCAGCACGAAACCACCGTCCCAACCGAAATGGTCCACGGTGTAGCCCATCGCTGCACTGGCTGCGACCGAACCACCCAGATAACCAAACAGACCGGTGAAGCCTGCCGCAGTGCCGGCGGCTTTCTTCGGAGCCAGTTCCAGCGCCTGCAAGCCGGTCAGCATGACCGGCCCATAGATCAGAAAGCCGATGGAAAACAGCGCGATCATGTCGATGGTCGGGTTGCCAGGCGGGTTGAGCCAGTAGACCAGCGTCGCCACGGTGACAAGCGCCATGAACACCATGCCGGTCAGGCCACGGTTGCCACGGAAGAGCTTGTCCGACATCCAGCCGCACAGCAGCGTGCCTGGAATACCGGCCCACTCGTAGAAGAAGTACGCCCACGACGTGGTGTCCACGGTGAAGTGTTTAGCTTCTTTCAGATACGTCGGAGCCCAGTCCAGTACGCCATAACGCAGCAGGTAGACGAAGACGTTCGCCATGGCGACGTACCAGAGCATTTTGTTGCGCAGCACGTACTTGACGAAAATCTCCTTGGCGCTGAATTCGTCTTCGTGGCTGGCATCGTAGCCTTCCGGGTAATCATTCTTGTATTGCTCGATCGGTGGCAGACCAACCGACTGCGGGGTGTCGCGCATGGTGATGAAAGCAAACGCCGCCACACCCAAAGCCACTGCCGCGGGCACGTAGAAGGCCGCGTGCCAATCGTTGAACAGCCCCATACCGAGCAGGAACAACGGGCCGATCAGGCCGCCGCCAACGTTATGCGCCACGTTCCACACCGACACCACGCCGCCACGTTCCTTCTGCGACCACCAGTGCACCATGGTCCGGCCGCTTGGCGGCCAGCCCATGCCCTGAGCCCAGCCGTTGATGAACAGCAAGATGAACATCATCGTCACGCTGGACGTCGCCCACGGCGCGAAGCCGAAAACGAACATCACGCCCGCTGAAATCAGCAAGCCGAACGGCAAGAAGTAACGCGGGTTGGATCGATCAGACACCAGGCCCATCAAGAACTTCGACAAACCATAAGCGATCGCGATTGCCGACATTGCCAGGCCCAACTGACCGCGGGTATATCCCTCGTCGATCAGGTACGGCATGGCCAGGGAGAAGTTTTTGCGCAGCAGGTAGTAACCCGCGTAGCCAAAGAAGATACCGGCGAAGATCTGCCAACGCAGGCGCCGATAAGTGCTGTCTATTTTTTCTTCAGGCAATGGAGCCTGATGTGTGGCAGGACGAAAGAAAGCAAACATTCAAGAGCTCCAAATTTCTTGTTTTGACTGCGGATGCGAATGTTACAGTTTCGTTACCGAAAATAGCACCGGTTCTCATCGGCCAAATAGCGGAAAATGTTGGAATTCGCGTGTTCTTTTACGAACCTGTCGCTCAGCTGTAAGAACAGGGCGTTTTCAACACTTATGAACAGGGGGTGACTTAGACTCGCGGCCACTAGTCCAGACTGATTGCGCAGAGTTGAATGATGACCCTGAAAGTTCGCAGGTTGGTGCCCAGATTGGTGGTGGCGATCGTATTGACCGTTTCAGTGATGGCGCTGAGTGTTGCGCAGAGCAATACCGGGCAGGGATTGCGCAATGTCACCGTGCTGATCATTCGCCACGCGGAAAAGCCTGATGTCGGTAGAGAGCTCAACGCCCGCGGAGAGCAGCGTGCCGTGGCCTACGCCGATTATTTCGACCCGTTGAAGCTGGCGGGCCAGACACTCACTCCCCAGCGCCTGATTGCCGCTGGCGACAGCCCTGAGAGTGTTCGTTCGCGGTTGACCCTGACCCCGCTGGCCGAGCGTCTGCGCTTGCCCATCGAGCAGCCCTACGACAATGGCGACTTCCAGCAAGTCGTCAAAACACTGCGCAGGAGCAATCAGGCGCAAACGGTGCTGATCGCCTGGCACCACAGTCACATCAACAAGCTGATCACGGCGTTCGGTGGCGATGGCCCAGCGCTCACCGGCCAGCAGAAGTGGCCGGATAACGTCTATGACTGGCTCATCGTGCTGCGTTTCGATGGCAAGGGGCGACTGATCCAGTCGCACAGTCAGAAGGTTCAGGAGCACCTGCTGCCGGGTGATGTGGCCGACACCAGCGGTGGCTAAGAGTCCGTCAGAAAAGTTACCTCTGGACATTCGCCCAGTGCTTTTGACTGGTTTCCGTCTCGGTTTGGGAAATGTCCTGCATCCAAAGGCGAAGCGGCGCCATTCAGTTCAAAGCCATTGTTCCGTAACCTTTGTGCTGTTGCCGGGAAGGGCGAATCACTAAGGAAGGGGGGATCATGCGCTGGTTTTTTGCTTGGCTTTTGTTGGTGTTCGTAGGTTCTACGCTGGCCTCCGAGAAGTTTTTGATCCCGGAAAACAATCCCAAACCTGTCTATCCTCGAATGCTGCAACGGGCGGGCATCACGGGGGAGGTGAAGGTCAGTTTTATCGCCAGGGCGGATGGCTCGGTCAGCGACATCAGAATTCGGGAAAGCACTCACCCTGACTTGGCCGAAGCGGTTCGAGTCGCGATAGCGCAGTGGCGGTTCAAACCTTGGGTGGTTGAAGGGGATAAACCTGAAGAGCAGGAAATCGTCGCGCCAATGATTTTTCGCCTCGAAGACCACCCGCTTCATATCAACCAATGGCTGAAAACAGTTAAATGCCGGGCCGTTAACGAAAACCTTCGAAATATGAGTGAGTTCGATTGGGTCGACTCAAGCGTATTTGCGTATACGCGGGCCTATCTTTCAAATTCACTCACCAGGCATCAATTATCGGATGAACAGCGTTTGGCGATGATTGCGAAGATGAACAGAAAAGTCCCGGCAATTGTCAGGAACTGCCGGGACAATCCGACACGTAAATATATGAGTTTTTTGCCCTTGGAGATTCGGGAGTTGCTTTGATCTGAAACTAAACAGCGCCACAGTTTGTGACGCTGTTTCATTGTATTACTCTGGTTTAAAGCCAGGTTTACCGTTTGCTTTGCGCCATTCTTTAATTTCTTCGAGCGCCCCTTCTGGACTATCTTCGCGCCCTATTGGACGAGTTAAAACAAGCCGTTTCCTTGGATGTTCTGTTACTTTCTCAAAATGCCGCATCCGCTTAGAGGAGTATTCGCTATAGGCTTCGCCCGAAAGACCACTGTCATTCTCGAAAAAACCTTTTAAAAAAGTTAAGAATTCTGCCTCTGTGTAATCCTCTAACCTGTCTTTTAGATTCATTGTTGAGTGCCTTTTTTATGCAGTTCTATATGGGCCTTTGGCGTTAGGATACTCAGGTTTTCCAGATCGTATACATCTCCGCCATCAGCGATTCGTTGCTTGTGGTGTATTTCAATTTTCTCTCTGCCGCCAACGGTGTCCAAAGGCTCCGCATAAGGTGCTGCGCCATTGGCCATCTGCTCTAAATCGACCTTACCAAACTGCCGCCGTAGCGATCCATCCACAGCTACCGCTTTCCAGAAACTTTCCCTGAATCTATCAAAGTTTCTGAAATCCTGACCACGCAACTGATCCGCAATCTGTGCAGGAACCGGCGAGCCACTTGGTTGTGTCGCGCTACCCAACCAATTTTCGCCAACCACCTGCCCTGTGCCTGCCACCGTACCCGGTTCATAACGCGGGCCGCCGCGAGTGGCCATCATGTAGATGGATTGTAAGCGTATGGGGAATACGCCTTGCGTAGATCAGCCAGGCATCCATTGATGCGGCAGTAGATGCTCGATCTCACTGGCTTTCTGCGTCGGCAATCGCGTCAGTACATCCTTGAGATACGCGTACGGATCATGCCCGTTCATGCGTGCCGACTGGATCAAACTCATGATCGCTGCCGCTCGTTTGCCACTGCGCAGAGACCCTGCGAACAACCAATTGGAGCGCCCAAGCGCCCATGGCCTGATCGTGTTCTCCACCGGGTTGTTGTCGATGGGCACGGCACCATCATCCAGGTAGCGCGTCAGCGCTACCCAGCGTTTCAAGCTGTAATCCAGAGCCTTGGTCGTGGCCGAGCCCTCGGGCACGAGGTCGCGCTGAGCCAGCATCCACTCATGTAATTTCTGTGCAATGGGCACCGCTATTTCTTGGCGTAATCGCCATCGTTCTTCATCACTTATGTCTTTGGCCTGCCGTTCAACTTCGTACAGCCCGCCGATTGAGTGCAGCGCTTGCTCGGCCAACTGGCTTTTGTTCGTCACATGCAGGTCGAAGAACTTACGGCGGGCATGCGCCATGCAGCCGATTTCGGTGATGCCCAGCTCGAAGCTGGCCTTGTAACCCGCGAAGTCATCACAGACCAGCTTGCCGTTCCACGTGCCAAGGAAGTTCCGTGCATGTTCGCCAGCACGGCTGGGGCTGAAGTCGTAGACAACGGCCTTCAGTGCCGAGAACGGCGTGGTGCAATAAGCCCAGACATAAGCTCGGTGCGTTTTCTTCTCGCCGGGCGCCAGCATCTGCACCGGCGTTTCATCGGCATGCACGACTCGCTGAGCCAGCACCGCTTCGCGCAGTGCATCCACCAGCGGTTGTAGCTGTACGCCAGTTTGGCCCACCCACTGAGCCAGCGTTGAACGCGGGATCGCCAGGCCTGCACGGCCAAAGATCTTTTCTTGCCGGTACAGCGGCAGATGATCAGCGAATTTGGCCACCATCACATGCGCCAGCAGGCCTGCGGTCGGGATGCCCTTGTCGATCACCTGGGCCGGCACCGGTGCTTGGATCAGTGTTTCGCACTGGCGGCAGGCCCACTTTCCACGTACATGCTGCTCAACGGTAAACACGCCCGGCGTGTAATCCAGCTTCTCGCTGACGTCTTCGCCGATGCGCTGAAGCTGACACCCGCAGACACACTGGGTGTTCTCTGGCTCGTGACGAATGACGGTACGTGGGAACTGCGGCGGCAGCGGCGCGCGCTTGGGTTTTTGGCGGGTTTCGTCCGACGTTGGGGCGGGACGAAGCGCGTTCAGTTCTGCCTCGATAGCCTCAAGGTCAGTGGTGAGCAGGTCATCGAGCAAGTTGCCTTGCGCCAGGCTGATCTGTTCGCTGCGCTTGGCGAACTTGTGCCGCTTGAGGATGGCAATCTCGTGAGAGAGCTGCTCGATGATCGTCTCGTCACGATGGATTTTTCGGCCCATGGTGTCGACCTTCGACAGCAACTGCGCAGCGAGTGCGCGCAGTTGTTCGGGTGTCATTTGGTCGAGATTGGGAGAGGAAGTCATGCCGTGGATTTTACCAAAGCGATCCACCTGCCACAGCTGAAAAGCAAGGCTAAATCATTGTGATTGCGCCGTTAGCGCCAACTCGCTGCCATGGCAAACCGAGCACCAGCGCTTGAAGTTGTTCAGCGTCGAGCCCGACTTCCAAACCGCGATGAGTGCCAGGCCAGTGAAACTTGCCTTGGTTCAAACGCCGTGCGGCAAGCCAGATGCCCACGCCATCGTGCACCAGCACCTTCATCCGGTTGGCCCGGCGGTTGGCGAACAGATAAGCGCAGTGCGGCTTCGCCGCACCGAACACGGCGACCACGCGGGCCAACGCAGTTTCGGTGCCGGCGCGCATGTCCATGGGCTCAGTGGCGAGCCAGATGGCGTCGATGCGTATCATTGCGAGAGGCTGCGGATAAAACGTGCGCAGCCGTCCGGGTCGGTGATGGGCCATTTGACCGTGATGGCTTTGTCGCCCAGCGGCAGTGCGATCACCACCGCTTCATCAGCGTGCCGTTTAGGCATTGGTTGCAGCGGTACAAACGCGGGAAGTGGCGCGACAGGTTTATCACGGTAAATCGGCAGCCACTTGCGAATCACGTTGGCATTGATGCCGTGGCTGATGGCGACGCTGGAAACTGAGGCACCGGGTTTCAGGCATTCCTGCACAACCTGGGCCTTGAAGGGTTTGGGATAGGAGCTTCGTTGGCGCATGGAAATCCTGGCGATAAGGGTGATCGCGTCCGCTTAAAAATAGGCGGACACCATCGCCCTTAATTCCGGATTTCTGAAGGTGTGTTCGCTGGCCGCTTACGATGGATTCGATCCCCGACTCTATCGGAAACTCCAGGATGTAATCATCAGGATTGTCAAAGTCGCAGGAGGGGTGTTCGTCTACTCGCCCCTCGATTAGTGTGACTCTCGCTCCGGGATAAATTCGGATACCGGGGTCGGTAGCCGGCAGGTCGGTGCTGTTCAATAATTCACCACCTGGCGGTGAATCAGGAGTCCAGGTCAGCGTAATCGGGATCAAGCCTTCGGTAGTGAACGTGTAAAGTTTTGTTTGGGGGTCAAAACGGGCTTGCCTGACCCTCACGCCAAAGCTGTTTTTGGGCGACTCAAGATAAAGTCGTGTGTGTCCTTCTCGGGCGGATGCCACTACGCGGTGCCGCAGCCAGTAGAGGAGAACAGGTGTTCGAGATGGGGAGTATTTACGCTCTGGGTAAAACTGAGACTGTAGTGGTCAACTAATCCCGGACACGACGTTAAGTTTTTTCTCGGCCTGAGCTGGGGCCAGTCCGTTGTTGAATTGGTGCGGTCTAATCCAGTTGTACCGATGCATCAGGTAATGACTGATGTCGCGGTGCGCTTCTTGAGCTGTCATGTAGCCCACGGTCGGTATCCATTCAGTTTTCAAGCTGCGAAACACACGCTCCATCGGCGCGTTATCCCAGCAGTTTCCACGACGGCTCATGCTTTGGCGCATGCGGTAACGCCAGAGCCGTTGGCGAAACTGGCGACTGCCATATTGCGAGCCCTGATCCGAGTGAAACAGAAGCCCTTGAGGCCTGCCACGCTGTTCGTAAGCCATGTCCAACGCCTTGATGACCAGATCCGCATCCGGCTTGTTCGACAGCGCCCAGCCCACCACTCGGCGCGCGTAAAGATCCATAACGACAGCCAGGTAATGCCATTTCCCTTGAGCCCAGATGTAGGTGATGTCGCCACACCAGACCTGATTCGGCGCCGGCACATCAAACTCTCGATTCAATATGTTCGGAATGTCAGGCCGCTCAACCGTCGCTTGTTTGTAGGCATGTGATCCAGGTTGTTTACTGACCAACTCCAGTTCCCGCATCAGGCCTCGCACCTTGAACCGCCCAATTTGCTCGCCGTCTTCCTGCATCATCGACACGATGCTGCGGCTACCGGCGGCGCTTCGACTTTGCGTAAACAGTTCGTTAACCAGGCTGCGCAACCGAAGCCGCTCAACGTCTGGAGTTCGGCGCCTGAGACGATGGGCGTAGTAACACGAACGAGTGACGTCAAAGACTGCGCAAAGCCAATCAACCGGCTCTTGGGGGCTCAGTTGATCAATCAGCGCGTGCGCTCGTGCTCTTCCGACATCAAGAGCGCGGTAGCCTTTTTTAAAATGGATTTCTCCCGCTCAAGTCGAGCGATTCGAGCTTCCAATTCCTGGATTTTCTGTTGCTCTGGCGTCAGCGCTTTACTCTGCGGAGTAACGCCAGTGCGCTCCTGCTGAAGCTGATTAACTCAGCGGCGCAACGCGGACTCAACCACACCAAGCGAGCGGCTGGCTTCGATATGGCTATAGCCTTGATCGAGCACGAGGCCTGCGGCCTCGCGTTTGAATTCAGCGGAAAAAGAACGACGTTGTTTGGTCATCAGACACCTCTATCTGGCGAGCATTCTCGCCTAAATGGGTGTCCGGTTTCATTAGACCACTACAGACAGCGGTATCGTGACTACCACGGGATTGCGCTGTAGCTCGCCGTTTCCAAGTGTCGGAGTGTAGAAAATTGAAGCTAGAAAGACGCCGATTGGCCCACTGGTGAGGGTTGTGCGAAGGTCATTCAGGGAACCGAGTGCTTTAGCGAGTGAGAAAGGTGAGTCTTCATACCCGGAAATCAAGCCGTCTGCGGTGACGACAAGTGGTCGAACGGCAGTAATTGTGCCGTCAATCAAGGGTATTTGTACTTTATCAATTTTGTATTTCTGGCGAGTTAACGCCTTGATTTCGTCTTGAGCATTATTCAATACGCTCCAACGCTTTTCGCTTCCCGCAGTTTTGTAGCCGCCACCGACCTCTCTTTCCGCTTTGGACACTGCGAGGTATCCGGCATAGAGCGCTTGATAGTGGTCTTTTATCCAACGCAGTTTCTCATCGATACCCTCTGGTTGGTTCTGAGAGAATTGACGCAGCTTCGAATCAAACTCGGTGGCAACGATCGAAGCTACGATCTGTTTTCTTCTCCGCTTGGCTTGTTGTGCTGCTTTACGTTGCCTGGCTTCCTTTTGTCTCGCTTCCCACAGTGCGTCTTCTCTAGCATCCCGTTCAGCTTGCGCGATCTGTGCTGCGACCTTGGCCGCATGCTCGGCTTCGGCCTTTGCTTGCGCAATCTGCGCCGCGACTTTCGCCACATGCTCAGCTTCAGCCTTTGCTCTCGCAGCCTGAGCTTCCTGCTGAGCTGCAATCTGTGCTTGTCGCTGAGCCTCTTGCTGCGCCGCAACACGCGCCCGCTCCTGAGCTTGCAGACTCACGAGATTGGCATCGAGGCTGTTGGATCTGTGGTTCAAAATCTGGATAGCAGTCGTGAGCAGTCGAGCCTTATAAGCCGCTTGGACAGAGTTTGCGTATGTTTTTAATTGGTGGGCTGCCGATTTCTCAAATTGAGCTGGATCTTTTGCAAAGCGGCGTGTTGTAACGTTTATAAGTTCCTGGTGGTTTAACGTCAGCGGCTCACCCCCTGAAAAATTAGTGGCTTGTTGCTGGACTGCTAGCAGTTGTGCATATCTATTCTGGATGAAATGGGTGACGATGGCTTTGTCTCGATTTAACGTTTGAATCGTTTTTGCGATGCCTTCGTTTGAGTGCCCAGCAACTATCAGCTCTGATTTAATGTCCGTTTCGATAGTTTGTAATGTGTTTTTATATTTAGCGTCGAGGTGGTCGCGGACTTTGTCGTATTGAGTCGGTAATGCATTTATCATCATGCGTTTGAAAGTGTTCGCCATGGCGAGGTCCGCATTATCAATGGGGCGGAAAGTGCCTGTTTCTCGATATCCTCCTCCATTGCCAAACTCGGAATAAGTTTGTTTTTCATGCGGGTTCACTTCAGTGAGGGCTATTGGAAGAGGCTGGCCGGGGCGCCAGCTTTGATTGCTCATACAGTTACTCCTTGTGTCTGTATGTGCTCAAGCTAACGTAGTTTTCTTTTGGTATTGCGGTAGATAGTTACCGCCACAACTTGGAAAGTTGTGACTGAAGGGAAGCAGTAAATGTAGGAATAAAAAACGCCAGAATCGATTCTCAGCGATTCTGGCGTATTGAACGTCGTCAAAAAACTCAGCGCACCTGCACCACAACCTTCCCGACAGCCTTGCGCTGCCCAAGATCATTGATCGCCTGCGCTGCATTGTTCAGCGGATAGACCTGCGACACCAGCGGTTTCAACTTGCCCTCGGCAAACCAGCCGAACAACTGCTGGAAGTTCGCTGCATTGTCTTGCGGCTGGCGCTGGGCGAAGGAACCCCAGAACACGCCGAGCACTGCCGCGCCTTTGAGCAGGGCGAGGTTGACCGGCAGTTCCGGAATACGCCCGCTGGCGAAGCCGACGACCAGCAAGCGGCCGTTCCAGGCGATGGCACGGATGGCTTGATCAAAGAGGTCGCCGCCAACCGGATCGTAGATCACGTCGGCGCCCTGGCCATCGGTGAGTCGTTTGATTTCGTCCTTGAGGCTGGACTCGCTGTAGTTGATCAGCTCATCGGCGCCGGCCGCCTTGGCCACGGCGAGTTTTTCCGCGCTGCTGGCAGCGGCGATGACCCGCGCGCCCATGGCTTTGCCGATTTCCACCGCTGCCAGACCGACACCGCCGGAGGCACCGAGCACCAGCAGGGTTTCACCCGGTTGCAGGTTGCCGCGTTGCTTGAGCGCGTGCATCGAGGTGCCGTAGGTCATGCTGAACGCGGCGGCAGTGTTGAAGTCCATCGATGGCGGAATCGGCAGGACGTTATAGCCCGGCACTGCGACTTGTTCGGCGAAGCTGCCCCAGCCGGTCAGGGCCATGACCCGGTCGCCGATTTTCAGATGGCTGACTTTCTCGCCCACGGCGCTGACCACACCAGACGCTTCTCCCCCCGGAGAGAACGGGAAGGGCGGCTTGAACTGGTATTTGCCCTCGATGATCAGCGTGTCCGGGAAGTTGACCCCGGCGGCGTGCACGTCCAGCAGGATTTCGTTCTTCTTCGCAACAGGACTGGCGACGTCTTCCAGCACCAGCGATTCGGCAGGGCCGAAGGCTTTGCACAGCACGGCTTTCATCAGGGCTATTCCTTTGGGAGTGATGGCCGATAAGTGTAGGTGTGTCAGTCAACGGGTCAACGAGCATGCCCGACCCTGATAGTCAGCCATAAGCTTGTGCTTGCGCGGCGGGTCGCTATGCTAGGCCGCAAACCGGATAAGGAGCGAATTGTGAAAGCGTGGATCATGTTGTTGCTGGCCCTGTCTCTGCCTGTGGCAGCGCAGGCCGAAGAAGCCAAAGAGGGCGAGGCGCCGAAGGTCAACTACATCACCCTGAGCCCGCCTTTCGTGGGCAATTACGGGTTGGACGGCACGCCGAAACTGAAGGTCTACAAGGCCGACGTGGCGCTGCGTGTGACGGGCGATGAGGCGACCAAACTGGTCAAGGCCAACGAGCCGCTGATCCGCAATCAACTGGTGGCGCTGTTTACCCAGCAGACCACCGAGGCGATGGGCAGCATCGAGGGCAAGGAAAAGCTGCGTCAGGAAGCCTTGAAGCAGACCCAGCAAGTGATGAATGACGAGACCGGCAAGCCGGTGGTTGAAGACCTGTTGTTCAACAACCTGATCATTCAGTAAGCATGCTGGCCGCTGTTCAGGACGCCAGGCTTTTGCGAAAGCGTGCCAGCGCGATGAGGAAGAACAGCAGGCCGATGGCCGTCAGCGCCAGCAAGTCCGGCCAGACCACGCTCAGCCCGGCGTCGCGAAACAGAATCGCGGCGCTGAGGCTGACGAAGTGCGTGGAGGGCGAGCCCTGCATGACCCACTGCAGCCACTGCGGCATGCTGTCCAATGGCGTGCTGCCGCCGGACAGCAGCAGCATCGGGATGATCACCGGGATCGCCAGCAGGCCGAACTGTGGTGTCGAGCGCGCCAGCGTCGCCAGAAAAATCCCCAGCGCGGTACTGGCAAACAGATAAACCGCAGTCACCAGCAAAAACAGGCTCATCGAGCCAGACAGTGGCACCCCGAGTGCGCCTTTGACCACCACTTCCAGCGACAGCCAGGTGCACAGCACCACCACCAGCAGGTTGCTCCAGATTTTCGCCAGCATGATTTCCAGCGCCGTCAGTGGCAGCACCAGCAAATGGTCGAGCGTGCCGTGTTCGCGTTCGCGCAGCAGGGCCGTGCCAGTGAGGATGATCGCCAGAATGGTGATGTTGTTGACGATCTGAATCACCGCCAGAAACCAGCCCCCCTCCAGATTGGTGTTGAACAGGGCGCGGGTAGTCAGTTGCACGGGCGCCTTGGCCGCGGCTTCGCCCTGGCCGGCATAGTCCTGCAGTTCACGTTGGAAGATCCGGCCGATATAGCCGGCCCCCATGAACGCCTGGCTCATGGCCGTGGCATCGACGTTGACTTGAATAGCCGGTTGCCGCGCAGCGAGCAGGTCGGTTTGAAAGCGTGCCGGGATGTTGATGACGAAGGTGTACTGGCCGTTGTCCATGACCTGATCGAGTTGCGCATAAGGCAACAGCACCGGCGTCTGAAACTCCGGCGGTTGCAGGGCCTGGGCCAACTGGCGGGAGAGGGCGCTGTGGTCTTCGTCGACGATCGCCACACTGGCGTTGTGCACGCCGATCACCGAGCCGGCGGCGGGCATATAGATCGCCACGGTGAAGGCGTAGAACAGGAACAGCAGCAACACGCTGTCATGGCGCAGGCTGGTCAGTTCCTTGAGTCCCAGGCGCAGGATGTGCGCGAACTTGTGCATCAGGCCTCCTGCTTTTTCAGCATGACCAGGCTCACCCCGGTGAACCCGACAAAGAACCCGAACAGCGCCAGGCACTGCGGCCACAGCTGACGCACGTCCAGCGCTTTGGTGAACGTACCTACGGCAATGTCGAGGAAGTGCCCCGCCGGAAACAGCATGCCCATCACCGCTGCGGCGCCTTCCAGAGATGAGCGCGGCACGATCAGCCCGGAGAACTGGATGGTTGGCAGGCTGGTGATGATCATCGTGCCGAGGATCGCGGCGATTTGCGTACGAGTGAAGGCCGAGATCAGCAAGCCCATGCTGGTGGTCGCCAACACATACAGCGTACCGCCGAATGCCAGGGTCAGCAGGCTGCCCTTGAACGGCACGCCGAACAGCCAGCGGTTCATCGCCACCAGCAGCGCAAGGTTGATCAGACTGACCAGCAGGTACGGCGCCTGCTTACCCAGCAGAAACTCCAGGCGGGTCAGGGGCGTGGCGTAGAAATTGGTGATCGAGCCCAATTCCTTTTCGCGCACGATGCCGAGCGCCGTGAGCATCGCCGGAATGAAGGCGAGGATCAGTGCCATGACCCCGGGACCGATGGCGTTAACGCTGACGACATCCTGGTTGTAGCGAAAACGGGTTTCCAGGCTGGCGGCCGCCGGGGGGGCCAGTGCAGGGCTGCTCTGCTCGGCCAACTGTTGAAGATTGGCCAAATGGACGGCTTCAACATAGTTGCGACTGGTTTCGGCGCGAAACGGCATGCCGCCATCGAGCCACGCCGCCACGGCGGGTTGGCGCCCGGCGTACAGATCGCGGCCGAATCCGGGGGGAATTTCCAGCGCCAGTTTGATTTCCGAGCGTTGCAGGCGCCGGTGCAGTTCCTGTGCGTCATTAATGGCCGGCTGTTCATCGAAGTATCGCGAGCCGCGAAAGGCCTCCAGATAAGCCCGGCTCTGCGGCGTCTGATCCTGGTCGTACACGGCGAACGCGAGGTTTTCCACATCCAGGGAAATCCCGTAGCCGAAAATCACCATCATGAAAATCGCCCCGGCCAGGGCAAACGCCATGCGCACTTTGTCGCGCAACAGCTCCTTGCCTTCGCGACTGGCCACGGCCAACAGGCGACCGAGGCTGAAACCGTGACGGGGCACCGGTGTTGCCGATGCAGTCGGCGATGCCATCTGCGGCTCGGCCACAGCAGCTGCCTGCTGAGTGCCCTGAGCCTGTTCCAGGCATGTCACGAAAGCCGCTTCCAGCGTCTCTCCGGCGAACTGGCGTTGCAGCGCCGCCGGTGTATCGCACGCCAACACTTTGCCGGCGTGCATCAGCGAGATGCGATCGCAGCGCTGGGCTTCGTTCATGAAATGCGTGGAGAGGAAAATCGTCACGCCTTGTTCGCGGGACAGTTCGATCAACAGCCGCCAGAAGTCATCGCGGGCTGCCGGGTCGACGCCGGAAGTCGGCTCATCAAGGATCAGCACTTCCGGGCGATGCAAGACCGCCACTGCCAGCGACAGGCGTTGGCGCAGCCCGAGAGGCAGGGCACCGGAAGGCTGATCGGCAACGCTGAGCAGATTGAAGCGCTCAATCAATGCATCGATACGTTGCGCGCTCTCGGTTTTGGGCAGGTCGAACAGTCGGGCGTGCAGCTCAAGGTTCTGCCGCACACTGAGTTCGCCATACAGCGAAAAACTCTGCGACATGAAACCGACCCGCTTGCGCGTGGCCAGATCCTTGGCGTTTACCGGGTTACCCAGCAGCGTCGCACTGCCTTCGCTGGCTGGCATCAGCCCGGTCAGGACTTTCATGGTGGTGGTTTTGCCGCAGCCGTTGGAACCGAGAAAGCCGAAAATCTCGCCGCGACCGATGGCAAAACTGACGTGATCCACTGCGGTGAAATCGCCGAAGCGCAGCGTCAGGTCGTGGGCTTCGATGGCAATGTCGCTGCTGTTGCCGGTGCGGGGTGGAATCACCAGCGGTTGAGCGTTGTGAAGACTGTCCCCCTGGAAATGGGTGAAGGCGTCATCGAGTTTGCCGCTGGGGGTGATGGCCGCCAGCTCGCGGCTCAGGCCGCTGGCAATCAACTTGCCGGTGTCGAGCATCAAGCAATGCTCGAACTGTTCGGCTTCCTCCATATACGCCGTGGCAACCAGCAGCGTCAGTTGCGGTCGCTGGCGCCGCACGTCGTCGATCAACTCCCAGAAGCGGCGGCGCGAGAGCGGGTCGACGCCGGTGGTCGGTTCATCGAGGATCAGCAGATCCGGTTCATGGATCAGCGCGCAGCACAGCCCCAGTTTCTGCTTCATGCCGCCGGACAACTTGCCGGCGGGGCGCTCGGCGAACTTCAGCAGATCCGTGGCGAGCAGCAGGTTGTGCATCCGTTGCTCGCTTTCAGCCTTTGACAGGCCGAACAGCGTCGAAAAGAACTGGATGTTCTCGCGGATCGACAGTTCGGGGTACAGGTTGCCGCCCAGTCCCTGTGGCATGAAGGCGATGCGCGCATAGAGTGTGTCGCGATGACGGCGATCCTGGATCGCGCCACCCAGCACGTCCAGTTGCCCTTGCTGCAGGGTCTTCACGCCGGCAATCAACCCCAGCAGGCTGGACTTGCCCGCGCCATCGGGGCCAATCAGCCCGCAGCGGGTGCCGGCGGGCAGGCTGAAAGCGATCTCGCTCAGCGCTTGCTGATTGCCGTAGCGGTGCGCGATACCCTTCGCCTGAACCGCGAGGCTGCTCATTGCAGATTGGCCGGCCATTCGACAGGCGCGATCCGCACATAGCCGGCCCCCGGCATGCCGGGCTTGGCTTGTGGTACGGCGCTGGGTTGCAGCAGGCGCAGCTTGACGCGGAACACCAGTTTTTGCCGCTCGTCGCGGGTCTCGACCTCTTTGGGGGTGAACTGCGATTTGGCCGCGACGAAGCTGATTTTTGCCGGCAGCGGTTTATCGGGCAAAGCATCAAGCAGGACTCGCGCCTCGTCGCCTACCGCCAGACGCCCGGCCACCGAGGCTGACAGATAGAGGTTCATGTACTGGTCATTGGGGTCGATCAGCAGCAATACCCGGCCACCGGCACCCAGCACTTCGCCGGGTTCGGCCATGCGCAACTGGATCACGCCATCGATGGGTGCGCGCAACAGGCTGTCGTCGATTTCGCTGGTCAGCTGCGCCACCTGCGCCTGTGCCGCGCCGATCGCCGCGCTGACGGCGGACACTTGTGCCCGGGCAGCCGCCACGGCCGCGTTACCGGTGCCGATACGTGACTGCAATTGATCGATCACCTGGGCGCTGACGAAGCCGTGCTTGAACAGCGATTGCGAGCGGCCCAGTTCCTGCTGGGCCAGCAATAGTTCACTCTGGCGCAATTGCACATTGGCCTGGGCGGCATTGAGATTTTCCCGGGTACGCAAGACTTCGGCTTCGGCCTGGTTGCGCTGGGCTTCAAGGGTGCGGGTGTCCATGCGCGCCAGCAGTTGCCCTTGGCTGACCTTGTCGCCTTCATCGACCAGCACCTCGGCGAGGCGCCCGGGTGTTTTGCTGGCGATCTGCACTTCGGTGGCTTCAAGGCGTCCGTTGCCCATCGACAGCCCTTCGACCAGACGGCTGCTGATCGACATCCAGTAACCCAATCCGCCAGCGGCGGCGAGTAACACCAGGAGCGAACCGGCGTATAAAAGTGAAGAGCGGCTGTGCGTCGACATGGGGGGCATCCTGCGGCTGTGGCGTCCAGTCTGACGGTTCAAGCGTTCGAGTCGCTTGATGTCAATCAAATGAGCGCCAAGCCTAGCCCCTTTTGCCGGTAAAAAATCGTGACCGGGGAGTTCTCAGCGCAATCCGAGCACGACGCCCCATTGTTCGGCTGTCACGGGCATGACTGAAAGGCGGCTGCCTTTTTGCACCAGCGGCATCTCGGCCAGCGCGGTCTGCTGTTTCAGGTAGTCCAGCTTCAATATCCGGGCAAACGTCTCGACATGCGCAACATCGATCGCACTCCAGGCGTTTTTCTCAGCAGTGGCCTTCGGATCGAAGTAATGGCTCTCTGGCTCCAGTGCGGTGGGATCCGGGTACGCCGCCTCGATTATTTTTCCAATCCCGGCAATTCCCGGCTCCGGGCAGCTGGAATGGTAGAAAAAGAACTCATCCCCGACCGCCATCGCTCGCAGGAAGTTGCGCGCCTGATAGTTGCGAACCCCGTCCCAGCGCGCTCTGCCGAGTTTCTCCAGGCCTTTGATCGAGAGTTCGTCGGGCTCGGATTTCATCAGCCAATAGGCCATGGTTTTTGCTCCTGAAACGTTCTTTGGGCAAGTTGTCGGGCAATTTTATGACAAACCGACAGTCGGTTGACGTCAGCGTTTGCGCGCAGGTTCACGTTGTCGCAAAATGCCGGCCTTTAAAGCTTGACGCTGCTGCACGGCCTACGAACGGAAACCGCTGCTGTCATCGTGATGATGTGCCTTGAGGGGGGCAATCGATGAAACGCAAACCGGATTTGCTATGGACTTTGGTTATTTTGTTTGGCCTTGGCGTCGTGACCACGGGTTATGCGCAAAGCCTGTGGTCCAACAAGACCGACGCACCGATTGAAGTGGCGCAACAGGTTCAACAGTCGACAGCCTTCAAGCGCTGAAACTGCCTTTTCGACGCCGCTGATCTGCGCGGCGTCTATCCCGCGAAATACCAGGCCTTGTCAGTGACCGTGCCTTGTAACGGTACATCCCAGCTCGCCTGCGCCAAGCGTTCGACCTTCTGACATTCATGGGCAAGACCCAATAGCGTCGGCTTGCGCCAGTTCTTGCGCCGCGCCAGATACGCCAGGCTGCGATCATAGAATCCACCGCCCATCCCCAGCCGTCCGCCGACGTCGTCAAAACCCACCAACGGCAACAACACCAGATCCAGCGTCCAGATCTTGCGCTGGCGGGCCAGACTGGCGCGCGGCTCAAGAATGCGAAAACGGTTGGGTTTGAGTTTTTCGCCGGGACGAAGGCGCTGAAAGACCATTTTGGTTCGCGGCCAGGCGCTCAGCACCGGCAGGTACGTGGCCTTGCCTCGGCGCTGCGCTTCACGCAGCAGCAGGCGCGGATCGATTTCACCGTCGGTGGGCAGGTACAGGGAAATATGTTTTGCCCGGCGAAAGTGCGGGTCTTGCGCCAATTGCCGGAACAGCCCTTTGGCGGCCTGGCGTTGCTCACCGGGAGTCAGTGAACGGCGCGCCTTGCGCAGCAGGCGGCGGAGTTGCGGGCGGGGTAGCAGCGCGGGTTCGGTCATGGTTCGGCTTCGGCAGGATGGGTGCAAAAACGTACGCATAAAAAATCCGATGGCGGTTTTCACCGCCATCGGATTCGAATCAGGCTCCCCGGATGAACCGCTGTCAACTTAGCCCTTGAACCCGAAAGTTCAAGGTGGAAGATGCAGTAGACTTTAAGGCTTTCCGTCTGGCGGACATGCACACCAGCCCAACGTGCAACTTCCAGGGTAGTGCGAATCGGCTCAGGGACATCGTCAACTGGCAAGCACCCCAGGGAGTGCCGCGAGTATACCTCAAGCGACCTGGCGAATCAGCCCTTGCTGATGTCCGGATCGTCGGCGAGGACCAGATCGACACGATCGAGCAAGTCGCGCACCTGTTCACGGGTCGAGCCGCTGGCCTGGACGTCCGGGCGCTCTTCTTTGTGCAAGAGGTCGTGGGTGATGTTCAGCGCGGCCATTACGGCAATCCGGTCGGCGCCGATGACTTTGCCGCTGCTGCGGATCTCGCGCATCTTGCCGTCCAGGTAGCGCGCGGCACTAACCAGATTGCTGCGTTCTTCCTGCGGGCAGATGATCGAATATTCTTTGTCGAGGATCTGCACGGTAACGCTATTGCTTGAACTCATGAGTCTTGCTCCAGGGCCTTGAGGCGCGAAATCATCGATTCGACCTTACGCCGGGCGATTTCGTTTTTTTCAATGAGGTGCGCGCGTTCCTCGCGCCAGGTCTTTTCCTGAGCTAGTAAGAGTGCGTTTTGACTCTTTAGTTGCTCGACTCGACCAATCAGCAGTTCGAGTCTGGCCATCAGCGCTTGCAGGTCGTTGTCTTCCATTGGGTTCACTGTCTGATGGGTTAGCTGGCGGACAGCCTTTAATAGTCTTGGCGAGTCTGTCGATGTAGGATACAAGGCCTTCATTCTAGACATAGCGCCGTCTGGCGCCTAGCTGCCCATGACCATTGCGAATTCCCCGTACCAAGCCTTTGCCACCCTGCTGACTTCCAGCGGCCACAACGTCTCGCCTGCCGAACTGCATGGCCAGTTGCTCGGACGCAGTTGCGCCGGTGCCGGCTTCGATAACGAAGGCTGGTTGATCGACGCCGCCGAACTGCTCGAAGGCGACATCCAGGACAACGTCCGCAACGCCCTGATCGGCCTGCAAGAGATGGTCAAAGGCGAGCTGACCGGCGACGACGTCACCGTTGTCCTGCTGCTGCCAACCGATGACGCGCCTCTCGCTGACCGCGCTGCTGCACTGGGCGAGTGGTGCCAGGGCTTCCTCAGCGGGTTCGGCCTGAACTGCCGCGACAGCAGCATGCTCAGCACCGAAGCCACCGAAGTGTTGCAGGATCTGGCCGCCATTTCTCAGGTGCAAGATGCCCTGGAAGAATCCGAAGACGGCGAAACCGACTACATGGAAGTCATGGAATACCTGCGCGTCGCGCCGCTGCTGCTGTTCTCGGAAACCAAGAAAGCCGACGTGCCGCCAGCCGCCAGGCCGTCGCTGCATTAATCGCGACCCAGGGAAAGCCATCAGCCCATGACCCATATCCCGAAAGCGGAATACAGCCGTCGCCGCAAGGCCCTGATGGCGCAGATGGAACCCAACAGCATCGCGATCCTGCCCGCCGCCGCGGTTGCCATCCGCAACCGCGACGTCGAGCACGTCTACCGTCAGGACAGCGATTTTCAGTACCTTTCCGGATTCCCCGAGCCGCAAGCCGTCATCGTCTTGATGCCCGGCCGCGAGCATGGCGAATACGTGCTGTTCTGCCGTGAACGCAATGCCGAACGCGAATTGTGGGACGGCTTGCGTGCCGGCCAGGAAGGCGCGATCCGCGACTTCGGCGCCGACGACGCCTTCCCCATCACCGACATCGACGACATCCTCCCGGGCCTGATCGAAGGCCGCGACCGGGTGTATTCGGCGATGGGCAGTAACCCGGAATTCGATCGGCACCTGATGGACTGGATCAACGTGATCCGCTCCAAAGCGCATCTCGGCGCCCAGCCGCCGAATGAATTCGTTGCTTTGGATCATCTGCTGCACGACATGCGCCTGTATAAATCGGCGGCAGAAGTGAAGGTGATGCGCGAAGCCGCACGGATCTCGACCCAGGCCCATATTCGCGCGATGCAGGCCAGTCGCGCCGGGCTCTACGAATACAGTCTGGAAGCGGAGCTCGACTATGAGTTCCGCAAGGGCGGCGCGAAAATGCCGGCCTACGGCTCGATCGTCGCTGCCGGGCGCAACAGCTGCATCCTGCATTACCAGCAGAATGACGCGTTGCTCAAGGACGGTGATCTGGTGCTGATCGATGCTGGCTGTGAGATCGACTGCTACGCCAGCGACATCACTCGCACCTGGCCGGTCAACGGCAAGTTTTCACCCGAGCAGAAAGCGATTTACGAATTGGTACTCGCCTCGCAGGAAGCCGCGTTTGCTGAAATCGCCCCGAACAAGCACTGGAATCAGGCGCACGAAGCCACGGTTCGAGTCATCACCGCAGGTTTGGTGAAGCTGGGTCTGTTGCAGGGCGACGTCGACGAATTGATCGCGACTGAGGCTTATAAAGCCTTTTACATGCACCGCGCCGGCCACTGGCTGGGCATGGATGTACACGACGTCGGCGAGTACAAGGTGGGCGGCGAATGGCGTGTGCTCGAAGTCGGCATGGCGCTGACCGTGGAGCCGGGCATCTACATTGCCCCGGACAATCAGAACGTAGCGAAAAAATGGCGCGGCATTGGCGTGCGCATCGAGGACGACGTGGTAGTGACCAAGACCGGCTGTGAAATCCTCACCAACGGCGTACCGAAAACCGTCGCTGACATCGAGGCGCTGATGGCGCAAGCACGGACACACGCAGCATGAGTCGAGTCAATCTGGCAATCATCGGTGGCGGTCTGGTTGGCGCGAGTTTGGCGTTGGCCCTGCAGGCCGAGGCCAAGGCCCGTGGCTGGAAAATCGTCCTGATCGAACCGTTCGCCCCCGGCGACAGTTGGCAGCCGAGCTATGACGCTCGCTCGTCGGCGCTGTCCTTTGGCTCGCGACAGATCTACCAACGGCTGGGCGTGTGGCAGGAAATCTCCCGCCGTGCCGAGCCGATCAAACAGATTCATGTGTCTGACCGTGGCCGCTTCTCCACCGCGCGTTTGTCGGCGATGGAAGAGGGCGTGCCGGCACTGGGTTACGTGGTGGAAAACGCCTGGCTCGGCCAGTGCCTGTGGCAGCACATCGACAAAGACGTGATCAGTTGGCGGTGCCCGGCAGAAGTCACGCGCATGGAGCCACTGCCCGGCGGCTACCGCCTGACGCTTAATGATGAAGCCACGATTGAATGCGACCTTGCGGTGCTCGCCGATGGTGGCCGTTCGGGGCTGCGCGAGCAGTTGGGCATCAACGTGCGCAAGCGTCCGTACAACCAGAGCGCGCTGATCGCCAACATCACCCCGAGCGAAGCGCACAACGGCATGGCTTTCGAGCGCTTCACCGACGAAGGCCCGATGGCCCTGCTGCCGCTGCCGGAGAACCGTTGCGCGCTGGTCTGGACCCGTTTGGGCATGGACGCGCAGCGTCTGGCCGACTTGAGTGAGCGCGATTTCCTCAGCGAATTGCAGGGCGTGTTCGGTTACCGTCTCGGCACGCTGAAACAGGTCGGTGCGCGACATCTGTATCCGTTGACGCTGGTCGAAGCCGAAGAACAGGTGCGCTCGCATCTGGCCGTGCTCGGCAACGCGGCGCACAGTCTGCACCCGATTGCCGGGCAGGGGTTCAACCTGTCCCTGCGCGATGCCGATGCCCTCGCCGCTGCGCTGCTCGCCAGCGACAAGCCGCTGGGCGACTTCGCCACGTTGCAGGCTTATCGCGAGCGTCAGCGCCTTGATCAAGACCTCACCGTGGGCTTCTCCGATCAGGTGACGCGCCTGTTCGGCAGCACCCAGCCGCTGGTTTCGCTGGGGCGCAACATCGGCCTGCTCGGTCTTGATCTGCTGCCACCGGCCAAGCGCTGGTTTGCCCGTCAGGCCATGGGCCTGGGAACGCGCCCGGATGCGTAACTGGCTGATCCGTTCGTTCGGCAAGGCGCGGTTGATGCGCTGGGTGATGACGTTCTACCCGCCGTACCTCGGCGCCGGTGTTCGGGTGCGGCACATCAGCGACGACTTTCGCGATGTTCAGGTGTCGATGGGACTGGGCTGGTACAACCGCAATTACGTTGGCACGCAGTTCGGTGGCAGTCTGTACTCGATGGTCGATCCGTTCTTAATGCTGATGCTGATGCTGATGGAAAACCTCGGCTCGCGGTACATCGTCTGGGACAAGGCCGCCGACATCGATTTCATTGCACCGGGTAAAGGCCCGGTGTTCGCCCGGTTCAACATCGACGAGACCTTGCTCGACGAGATCCGCCGGCAGACCGCCACTGGCGAGAAATACCTGCCGCAGTTGCAGGTCGACATTCATGACGGCGCCGGCAACCTTGTCGCGCGGGTCGGTAAAACCCTTTACGTGCGGCTCAAGCCGCAAGCGAGACAGGCTTAAAGCATGGAAATGCGCGCAGATCTGCTGATTGTCGGAGCCGGAATGGTCGGCAGCGCCCTGGCGCTGGCGTTGCAGGACAGCGGGCTGGAAGTCCTGCTGCTCGACGGCAGCCCGTTGAGCGTCAAACCGTTCGATGCTCAAGCGCCGTTTGAGCCGCGTGTCAGTGCGCTGTCGGCCGCCAGCCAACGAATTCTCGAACGCCTCGGCGTGTGGGACGGCATCGCCCAGCGGCGCAGCAGTCCTTACACCGATATGCACGTCTGGGACGGCAGCGGCACCGGGCAGATTCACTTCTCGGCGGGCAGTGTGCATGCCGAAGTCCTCGGCCATATCGTCGAAAACCGCGTGGTGCAGGATGCCTTACTCGAACGTTTGCATGATTGCGATCTGGGCATGCTGGCCAACGCGCGACTGGAGCAGATGCGCCGTTCCGGTGACGACTGGCTGCTGACCCTGGCCGATGGTCGCCAATTGCGCGCGCCGCTGGTGATCGCGGCGGATGGCGCCAACTCGGCAGTGCGTCGCCTGACCGGCGTGGCGACCCGTGAGTGGGATTACCTGCATCACGCCATCGTCACCAGCGTGCGCAGCAGCAAGCCGCACCAGTCGACCGCATGGCAGCGCTTTACCGATCACGGGCCGTTGGCGTTTTTGCCGCTGGAACGCGACGGGCAGCAGGATTGGTGTTCGATCGTCTGGTCGACCACCCCGAGCGAAGCCGAGCGTTTGATGAAGCTGGATGAGGCGGACTTCTGCCGCGAGCTGGAGCGTGCCTTTGAGGGTCGCCTCGGCGAAGTAATTAGTGCTGATCCGCGCCTGTGCGTGCCGCTGCGTCAGCGCCACGCCAAGCGTTATGTCGCCGAGGGTTTGGCGCTGATTGGCGATGCCGCGCACACCATTCATCCACTGGCCGGGCAGGGCGTGAACCTTGGTTTCCTTGATGCCGCCGTGTTGGCTGAAGTGTTGCTGCAAGCCGCTGAACGCGGCGAGCGGCTGGCGGATGTGAAAGTGCTGAGTCGGTACGAGCGTCGACGCATGCCGCACAATCTGGCGTTGATGGCCGCGATGGAGGGCTTCGAGCGTTTGTTCCAGGCTAACCCGTTGCCGGTGCGCTGGTTGCGCAATGCCGGTTTGAAGCTGGTGGAGCAGATGCCGGAGGCGAAGGCTTTGTTTGTGCGGGAGGCCCTCGGGTTGACGGGTGATCTTCCGGCTCTCGCCAAAGCCTGACATCTTCATTAAGGCTGATGCCCTCTTCGCGAGCAGGCTCGCTCCCACATTTGAAATGCATTCCAATGTGGGAGCGAGCCTGCTCGCGAAGGGGCCAGAACAGCCACCACAAATTTCAGGCTGTGCAACATCTGGTAACTCCTTCAAAAAGAGTTCGATTGAGGTGGTAAATGTGAGTCCTTATCATTTGGCCTACATTTCCCGACCGAGAGACCACTCCCATGTTGGCACCCAAGCGTCTTCTGACCGCACTGGCCTTGACCCTGATCGGCAGCACCACTGCCCAGGCCGCCGATGAGGTGGTGGTTTACTCGTCGCGTATCGATGAACTGATCAAACCGGTATTCGATGCCTACACCGCGAAAACCGGGGTGAAGATCAAGTTCATCACCGACAAGGAAGCGCCGCTGATGCAGCGCATCAAGGCCGAAGGCGAAAACGCCACAGCCGACCTGCTGCTGACCGTCGATGCCGGCAACCTCTGGCAGGCCGAGCAGATGGGCATTCTTCAGCCGTTCACCTCGAAAACCATCGATACCAATATTCCTGCGCAATACCGCTCGTCCACTCACGCCTGGACTGGCTTGAGCCTGCGCGCGCGGACCATCGCCTATTCCACTGATCGGGTGAAGCCGGGCGAGTTGACCACCTACGAAGCGCTGGCCGACAAGAACTGGGAAGGGCGTCTGTGCCTGCGCACGGCGAAGAAGGTCTATAACCAGTCGCTGACCGCGACCATGATTGAAGTGCATGGCGCCGAGAAGACCGAAAAGATCCTCAAAGGCTGGGTCAACAACCTGTCCACCGACGTGTTCTCCGACGACGTCGCGGTGCTGGAAGCGATCAACGCCGGGCAATGCGACGTCGGCATCGTCAACACGTACTACTACGGTCGCCTGCACAAGCAGAAGCCGGATCTGCCGGTGAAACTGTTCTGGCCGAATCAGGCCGATCGCGGCGTACACGTCAACCTGTCGGGCATCGGCCTGACCCAACATGCACCGCACCCGGAAGCGGCCAAGGCCTTGGTCGAGTGGATGACCACGCCTGAGGCGCAGAAGATTTTTGCTGACGTGAACCAGGAATTCCCGGCCAACCCGGCGGTGGCGCCTTCGGAAGAAGTGGCGGCGTGGGGCAAGTTCATTGCCGACACCTTGCCGGTGGAAGTGGCGGGCAAGCGTCAGGCTGAAGCGATCCGGATGATGGATCGGGCGGGTTGGAACTGAGGCTTTTCTGAGTGTTTTGATCGTTCCCACGCTCCGCGTGGGAATGCATCCCTCGACGCTCCGCGTCGATTCGCTGAAACCGTGACGCAGAGCGTCATTTAGTCCCCCCAGAGACCCAAAAGTGGCCCACCCCGCCCAACGCCGCTGGTACCCCATCGTCTTCGCCATCGCCGCGCTGGTGCTGTTGCCCCTGAGCGTTCTGCTGCTCTCATGGCAGACCATCGATCAACAGATCTGGTCGCACCTGTGGGAAACCCAGATGCCGCGCCTATTGGGCAACACTCTGACGCTGGTACTCGGCGTCGGCATCGGTGTGACGCTGCTCGGTGTCAGCCTCGCCTGGCTCACCAGCCTCTGCGAATTCCCCGGCCGACGCTGGCTCGACTGGGCGCTGATGCTGCCGTTCGCCATCCCTGCTTACGTGCTGGCGTTTGTCTTCGTCGGCCTGCTGGATTTCGCCGGCCCGGTGCAAACCCTGCTGCGTGAATGGTTTGGCACCGGCCTGCGCCTGCCGCGCGTGCGCTCCACCGGTGGGGTGATTGTGGTACTGGTGCTGGTTTTCTATCCCTACGTCTACCTGCTGGCGCGCACTGCATTTCTTGCTCAGGGCAAAGGCCTGATGGAAGCCGCGCGGGTGCTCGGCCAGTCACCGTGGCAAGCGTTCTGGCGCGTGGCGTTGCCGATGGCGCGGCCGGCGATCGGGGCCGGTGTAGCGCTGGCGCTGATGGAAACCCTCGCGGATTTCGGTGCGGTCTCGGTGTTCAACTTCGACACCTTCACCACGGCGATCTACAAGACCTGGTACGGCTTTTTCAGCCTGTCGAGCGCCGCGCAACTGGCCAGCCTGTTGCTGCTGGTGGTGATGCTGGTGCTCTACGGCGAGCGCCGCGCCCGTGGCGCCAATCGGGCAAGCAACGAGCGGCCGCGGGTCAAGGCGCTGTATCACCTGCGCGGGCTCAAGGCGTTCGCGGCAATGAGCTGGTGCGGATTGGTGTTCGCCTGCGCCTTCGTCATTCCGCTGCTGCAACTGATCGTCTGGTTCTGGCAGCGCGGGCGCTTTGATCTGGATGAGCGTTACGCCGGGCTGATCCTCCACACTCTGTACCTGGGCGCAATGGCGGCGTTGATCACCGTCAGCGTCGCGTTGCTGCTGGCATTCGCCCGACGGTTGGCGCCGACCCGGGCGATCCGCTCGGGCGTCAGTCTGGCCAACCTTGGCTACGCCTTGCCCGGCTCGGTGCTGGCAGTGTCGATCATGTTGGCGTTCAGTTATCTGGATCGCGAGCTGGTCATCCCGCTCTCCGGCTGGCTCGGGGGCGCAGGCAAGCCGCTGCTGCTCGGCAGTCTGGCGGCATTGCTGATGGCGTATCTGGTGCGCTTTATCGCCGTCGCTTATGGCCCGCTGGAAAACAGTCTGGCGCGTATACGGCCATCTTTGCCCGAAGCGGCACGAAGCCTGGGTGTCAGTGGGCCGCGACTGTTTTTCAAAGTGTATCTTCCGCTGTTGCTGCCCGGCACCTTGAGCGCGGCGTTGCTGGTGTTCGTCGATGTGCTCAAGGAAATGCCCGCGACACTGCTGATGCGCCCGTTTGGCTGGGACACGCTGGCCGTGCGCATCTTTGAAATGACCAGCGAAGGTGAGTGGGCAAGGGCTTCGCTGCCGGCATTGACGCTGGTATTGGTCGGGCTATTGCCGGTCATTGGCCTGATCCGTCGTTCCGCGCACAGAAACACTTAGTCGTCAGTCCTGAATCATGCGGCTACAATGCGCGGCATTCGGTGCGGTTCGTCTGACAGATCTGTTCGCTGAGATTGGCTGAAAGCCTTCTATTACAGGGCTTTCACGCTGTACAGCGGCTGTCCGCACCTTCGCCACGCCCGGAAGGAGAAACCCATGGGACAGCGTACGCCTCTGTATGACCTGCATCTCGCCCTTGGCGCGAAGATGGTCGATTTTGGCGGTTGGGACATGCCACTGCATTACGGCTCGCAGGTCGAGGAGCACCACGAAGTGCGCCGCGATTGCGGGGTGTTCGATGTTTCCCATATGACCGTTATCGACGTTGATGGCCCTCAGGCCAAAGCCTGGCTCCAGCATTTGCTGGCCAACGACGTCGAACGCCTGCACCGCCCCGGCCGTGCTCTGTACAGCACCATGCTCAACGAGCGCGGCGGCATCGTCGACGACATGATCGTCTACCGCCTCGACGACGGTTATCGCCTGGTGGTCAACGCCTCCACCCGCGATCAGGATCTGGCCTGGATGCAGGCACAACTCGGCGGTTTCGAGGTGCGATTGCACGAGCGCTCGGAGCTGGCGATGCTCGCCATCCAGGGCCCGCAGGCCCGGCACAAGATTGCCGAACTGGTGACCCAGTCCCGCGCCATGCTGATCCAGCACCTCAAACCTTTCGAAGCCTACGTCGACGGCGACTGGTTCATTGCCCGTACCGGTTACACCGGTGAAGACGGTCTGGAAATCGCCCTGCCGGCGGATCAGGCCCCGGCGTTCTTCAACGATCTGGTGGGTGCCGGGATTTCTCCGATCGGCCTCGGCGCTCGCGACACGCTGCGGGTTGAAGCCGGCATGAACCTCTACGGTCAGGACATTCATCAAGACGTTTCGCCGCTGGCTTCGAACATGGCCTGGAGCATTGCCTGGGAGCCGACTACGCGTCAGTTCATCGGCCGCGCGGCACTTGAGGCTGAAAAAGCCGCTGGTGTGGCGCACAAACTGGTCGGTCTGGTGCTGGAAGAACGCGGCGTTTTACGCGCTCATCAGGTGGTTCGCATCGCCGATGTTGGCGAAGGGGAGATCACCAGTGGTAGTTTCTCTCCTACGCTAAGCAAATCGATTGCTCTGGCGCGTGTTCCGATGGCCACCGCCGACCGCGCCGAAGTGGAAATCCGTGGCAAGTGGTATCCAGTGCGAGTGGTCAAACCGACCTTCGTACGCCATGGCAAAACTTTGATCTAACCTTTTCCGGCGGGCAGACCGCTGACAATTTCTCGAGGACACCGAAGATGAGCGATATCCCTGCCGAACTGCGTTTTGCCGAAAGTCACGAATGGGCACGTCTGGAAGCTGACGGCACCGTCACTGTGGGCATCAGCGATCACGCGCAGGAAGCGCTGGGTGATGTCGTGTTCGTCGAGCTGACCGAAGCGGGCAAAGTGTTTGCTGCGCAAGATCAGGCCGGTGTGGTCGAGTCGGTGAAAGCCGCTTCCGATATCTACTCGCCAATCGCCGGTGAAGTCATTGCCGTCAATGAAGAGCTGAGCGGCTCGCCGGAACTGCTGAACTCCGACCCGTACGGTGCGTGGATCTTCAAACTGAAGCCAAGCAACACCACTGATCTGGAAAAACTGCTCGACGCCGCTGCCTACAAGGCTGCCATCGGCGAGTAAGCTTCAAGCAATACCCCCAAAGCCCCGACTCGTCGGGGCTTTTTCATGGGCGATGATTTTCCCCTGTGGGAGCGAGCCTGCTCGCGAATGCGGTCTGTCAGAACCATTTGAATTGACTGACACACCGCATTCGCGAGCAGGCTCGCTCCCACAAGGGGAAAGGGGTTGCTCTGAAAATTGGCGGCGATGTGGGCTGCTATGCTGGTTTGACCGTGTTGCATTGACGCCGAGCGCCAGCCAAGAGAGAGCCCGTCATGTCCCAGTTGCCGTCCCTGAGCCAGTTACGCGATCCCGATGCTTTCCTGCGCCGCCACTTGGGCCCTGATGCTGCCGAACAACAGGCGATGCTCGACAGCCTCGGCCTCGGCAGCCGGGCCGAGCTGATTGAACAAACGGTGCCGCCGGGCATCCGCCTCAATCGCGCACTGGATCTGCCGCCAGCGCAGGATGAGCAAGCCGCGCTGGCGAAACTGCGCGGGTATGCCGAGCAGAATCAGGTCTGGACCAGCCTGATCGGTATGGGCTACCACGGCACCCTCACGCCGACCGTTATCCTGCGCAACATGCTGGAAAATCCCGGTTGGTACACCGCGTACACGCCGTATCAACCGGAAATCGCCCAGGGCCGGCTCGAAGCGTTGCTCAATTTCCAGCAACTGACCATCGACCTCACCGGCCTCGAACTGGCCAATGCCTCGCTGCTCGACGAAGCCACTGCCGCTGCAGAGGCCATGGCGTTGGCCAAGCGCGTGGCGAAGTCGAAGAGCAATCTGTTTTTCGTCGACGAGAACTGCCATCCACAGACCATTTCCGTGGTGCAGACCCGCGCCGAAGGCTTCGGTTTCGAGGTGATCGTCGACGCTGTGGATAACTTGAGGCAGCACCCGGTGTTCGGCGCGCTGCTGCAATACCCCGACAGCCATGGCGAGATCCGCGATTTGCGGCCCGTGATCGGTCATCTGCATGCGCAGCAGGCGCTGGCCTGCGTCGCCACCGATTTACTGAGTTTGCTGTTGCTGACGCCACCGGGCGAACTGGGCGCCGATGTGGTGTTCGGTTCATCCCAGCGTTTTGGTGTGCCGATGGGTTACGGCGGCCCGCATGCGGCGTTTTTTGCCAGTCGCGAGGAATACAAACGGGCAATTCCGGGGCGGATCATCGGCGTGTCGAAAGACGCTCGCGGCAACGTGGCGCTGCGTATGGCGCTGCAAACCCGCGAGCAACATATCCGCCGCGAGAAGGCCAATTCGAACATCTGCACCGCGCAGGTTTTGCTGGCCAATATCGCCAGTTTCTACGCGGTGTATCACGGGCCGGAAGGTTTGAAGCGGATCGCCCAGCGCGTGCATCGGCTGACCTGCATTCTTGCGGCAGGCCTTGAGCGCCATGGCATCAAGCGGGTCAACGAGCAGTTTTTCGATACGCTGACGCTGGAGGTTGGCGGTGCGCAAACCGCGATCATCGAAAGTGCCCAAGCCGCGCAGATCAATCTGAGGATTCTCGGTCGTGGTCGAGTCGGCCTGAGCCTCGATGAAGCCTGTGATGAAAGCACTGTGGCGAAACTCTTTGATGTGCTGCTCGGTGCCGATCATGGGTTGATTGTCGATGATCTTGACGCTGAAGTGCTGGTTTCAGGCATTCCCGCCAATCTCCAGCGCAAGACTCCTTATCTGCGTCATCCGGTATTCAACGCTCATCACAGCGAAACCGAGATGCTGCGTTACCTCAAGCAACTGGAGAACAAGGATCTGGCACTCAACCAGTCGATGATCCCGCTGGGCTCTTGCACCATGAAACTCAATGCCACCAGCGAGATGATCCCGATCACCTGGCCGCAGTTCGCCAATCTGCATCCGTTTGCGCCGCGAGAGCAGGCGGTCGGTTACACCTTGATGATCGAAGAACTGGAGCGCTGGCTGTGCGCGATCACCGGGTTCGATGCGATTTGCATGCAGCCCAACTCCGGCGCGCAGGGTGAGTACGCCGGGCTGCTGGCGATCCGCAAATATCACGAGAGTCGCCAACAGGGCGCGCGGGATATCTGCCTGATTCCATCGTCAGCGCACGGCACCAATCCGGCCTCGGCGCAGATGGCCGGGATGCGTGTGGTGATCGTCGAGTGCGATGACGCGGGCAACGTTGATCTGGCGGATTTGAAGGCGAAAGCCGCTGAGGCCGGTGCCAGGTTGTCGTGCCTGATGGCGACCTATCCATCGACCCACGGCGTGTACGAGGAGGGCATCAGCGAAATCTGCGAGGTTATCCACAAGCACGGCGGTCAGGTCTACATGGACGGCGCCAACCTTAACGCGCAGGTCGGGCTGGCGCGGCCGGCGGACATCGGCGCCGACGTATCGCACATGAACCTGCACAAGACTTTCTGCATCCCCCATGGCGGGGGTGGGCCGGGCATGGGGCCGATCGGCATTCGCGCGCATCTCGCACCGTTCGTCGCTAATCATCCGGTGGTGCCGATCGATGGACCGCTGGCGCAGAACGGCGCGGTCAGCGCAGCGCCCTGGGGCAGCGCAAGTATTCTGCCGATCAGTTGGATGTACATCGCCATGATGGGCCCGCAACTGGCGGACGCCAGCGAAGTGGCCATTCTGGCGGCGAACTACCTGGCGCAGCATTTATCCGGCGCGTTTCCCGTGTTGTATACCGGGCGCAACGGGCGGGTGGCGCATGAATGCATTCTTGATCTGCGGCCACTGAAGGCGCAGACCGGCATCAGCGAAGAGGACGTCGCCAAGCGTCTGATGGATTACGGCTTCCATGCGCCGACCATGTCCTTCCCGGTGCCGGGGACATTGATGGTCGAACCGACCGAGAGCGAATCCAAGGCTGAGCTGGACCGGTTTATCGGCGCGATGCTGAGTATTCGTGCGGAAATCACCGAGGTGCAGAACGGCAACTGGCCGGCGGAAGACAATCCGCTAAAACGCGCGCCGCATACGTTGGCGGATGTCACTGGGGTTTGGGAGCGGCCATACAGCATCGAACAGGGCATTACCCCGGATGCGCACACCAAGGCGCACAAGTATTGGCCGGCGGTGAATCGGGTGGATAACGTTTACGGGGATCGCAATCTGTTTTGCGCTTGTGTGCCGGTGGACGATTACCGCTGATTTCCCTGGATACACACAGTCCAAATGTGGGAGCGGGCTTGCTCGCGAAGGCGGTGTGTCAGATACATTGATGTTGGCTGATACGACGCCTTCGCGAGCAAGCCCGCTCCCACAGGGGTTAGGTGTTGAGGCGGAAATCCGGGCAAAAAAATGCCGCTCGTTTGAGCGGCATTTTTTGTTACTCGGAAGCCACGGCGTTCTTCGCCAGAATCGCGTTCGCCAGTTCCATATCTGTGGCTTGCAGGCCCGGGTTGTCGGCGCGGACTTTCTGCATAGCGGCTTCCAGATACGGCCCACGAATGCCGCCATCGCTGGCCACGAAGCTGCCGGCATCATCCTGCGCAGCGACGATCAGCTTGTGATCCTTGAAGGTCAGGTAAGTCGAGCCAGTGGTAGCGCCGGACGAAATGACGTTACGCCAAAAGCTGTCGGCCATCGCTGAACCAACAGGAAGGGACAGCAAGGCCAGGGTGGCGACAGCAAGTTTGAGACGCATGATTTAGGTGACTCCTGGGGGTTAACTACGGCGTTGGATCGTCATTTAGCGATCCGGTTCCATGCACACTAATCAGCACGCTCCACCAGGAATATCACGCCTTGTTGTTCCGTTACGCGAACGCGCTCGCCGACCGGTGTGTCAGGCCCCCGGGCAATCCAGACGCCATCTGCAACCTTGATTTTGCCGCGGCCGTCGATGATCGCCTCGCTGACCACGAACACTTTGCCGATCAACTCCTGGCCCCGCACATTCAGATTTGGTTGATCGCTACGGCGCACCGCGGTGCGCTGGCGTCGCCACCAGTACAGCGCGCAGAGGATCGAAAACAGCGCAAACAGCACCAGCTGGATTTCCCACGGCAGACTCGGCAAGACAAACGTCGTCACGCCAACTGCAGCGGCGGCCATGCCGATCCACAACAGGTAACCGCCAGCCCCGAACACTTCAAGAATGAGCAACACAGTGCCCAGCCCCAGCCAGCTCCAGAAGGTGAACAGTTCAACTGGCATGGCTCAGGCCTTCTTGCCGTCGAAGGTCGCTTTGACGATCTCGCCGATGCCACCCACTGCACCGATCATCGAGCTCGCTTCCAGCGGCATCAGAATGACTTTGCTGTTGTTGGCCGAAGCCAGCTTGCCCAGCGCGTCGATGTATTTCTGCGCGACGAAATAGTTGACCGCCTGCACGTTGCCGCCAGCAATGGCTTCGGACACCACTTTGGTCGCCTGGGCTTCGGCTTCGGCCTGACGCTCCCGTGCTTCGGATTCAAGAAACGCGGCCTGCCGGCTACCTTCGGCTTCCAGAATCTGTGCCTGCTTTTTGCCCTCTGCGGTGAGAATCGCCGAGGCTCGCAGGCCTTCGGCTTCAAGGATCTGCGCACGCTTGATTCGTTCGGCTTTCATCTGACCGGACATGGCGGCCATCAGGTCGGCAGGCGGGCTGATGTCCTTGATTTCGATCCGGGTGATCTTGATGCCCCACGGTGCGGTGGCTTCGTCAACGGTGCGCAGTAATCTCTCGTTGATGTTGTCCCGCTGGCTGAGCATGGCGTCGAGCTCCATGGAGCCGAGCACGGTGCGGATGTTGGTTTGCAGCAAGTTGCGAATGGCGTGTTCGAGGTTGTTTACCTCGTAGGCGGCCTGGGCCGTGTTCACCACCTGGAAGAAGCACACGGCATCAATTTGTACCGTGGCGTTGTCGGCGGTGATGACTTCCTGCGGCGGGATATCCAGCACGCTTTCCATCACGTTGATCTTGCGACCGATGCGATCCATCACTGGAATGATGATGTTCAGGCCCGGTTTAAGGGTGTTGGTGTAGCGACCGAAGCGCTCGACCGTCCACTCGAAACCCTGTGGCACGACTTTGAAGCCCATGAACAGAATGGCGATTGCCAGGGCCACAAACAGTAAAAGCACACTTCCGGTCTGCATAACGATTCCTTGTTGGATGGATCAATTGAGGTTGCAATGGCGCAAGTGTAACGGCCTGGAGCGGGGTTACGAACAGATTGATGGCAATCTGCTCATTTCTGCTCACTCTGCGGCGTCACCCGCAGCACCTCCTCAACAGTCGTCAGCCCCGCCGCGACTTTCTGCGCGCCGGACAGACGCAGGCTGCGCATGCCTTCCTTGAATGCCTGACGCCGAATCGCCGTGAGATCGGTGTCCGGGGTGATGAAGGCCTTGAGGCTGTCGCTCAATTGCATGATTTCGTAGACCCCGGCGCGGCCGTGATAACCCGTGTCGCGACACTCCAGGCAGCCAATGGCCCGTTGCGCGTTACTCGGCAGGGGCGCTTGCCAGGGGCGGGTCAGAGTCTGCCAGTCCTCTTCATCGAGGGTCAGGGGCGCCTTGCAATGCGGGCATAAGGTACGCACCAGACGCTGGGCCATGACCCCGAGTACGGTGGCCTTGATCAGGTAATGCGGGACCCCGAGCTCCAGCAGACGGCTGATCGCGCTCGGCGCATCGTTGGTGTGCAAGGTTGACAGTACCAGGTGCCCGGTCAACGCGGCCTGAATCGCCATTTCGGCGGTTTCGAGGTCGCGGATCTCGCCGATCATGATGATGTCCGGGTCTTGCCGCATCAGCGCGCGGACTCCGGCAGCAAAGCTCAGCTCGATGTTGTGCTGGACCTGCATCTGGTTGAAGGCCGGCTCGACCATCTCGATCGGATCTTCGATGGTGCAGAGATTGACCTCCGGCGTGGCGAGTTTTTTCAGCGTGGTGTAGAGCGTGGTGGTCTTGCCCGAACCGGTCGGCCCGGTGACCAGGATGATGCCGTTGGGCTGGCGCGTCATGTCCTGCCAGCGGCGCAGGTCGTCGGCGGAAAAGCCAAGCTGATCGAAGTCCTTGAGCAGTACTTCCGGGTCGAAAATCCGCATGACCATTTTTTCGCCGAACGCAGTGGGCAGCGTTGATAGCCGCAACTCGACTTCGCCGCCGTCCGGGGTCTTGGTCTTGACCCGGCCGTCCTGGGGTTTGCGTTTTTCGGCGACGTTCATCCGCCCCAGGCTTTTCAGGCGACTGACGATGGCCATGGTCACCTGCGGCGGGAATTGATAGACGTTGTGCAGCACGCCGTCGATGCGAAAACGCACGGTGCCTTGCTCGCGACGCGGTTCGATGTGGATATCGCTGGCACGCTGCTGGAAGGCGTACTGGAACAGCCAGTCGACGATGTTGACGATGTGCGCGTCGTTGGCGTCCGGCTCCTGATCACTGGCGCCGAGGTTGAGCAACTGTTCGAAGTTGCCGAGATTGCTGTTTTGCTGGTCGGCATTGCTCGCGCCACTGACCGATTTGGCCAGACGGAAAAACTCGACGCTCAAGCGCTGGATGTCCGTCGGGTTGGCCACCACCCGTTTGATCGGCAGCTTCAAGACGTGGGTCAGGTCGGCTTCCCAGCCGTTGACATAGGGCTGGGCGCTGGCCACGGTCACCGAGTCACGGTCGACCGCCACGGCGAGAATCTTGTGCCGTTGGGCAAAGGCGTAGGACATCAGCGGGGTAATGGCGGCGACGTTGATCTTCAGCGGGTCAATACGCAGGTAAGGCTGGCCGGCCTGTTGCGCCAGCCACAGGGTCAGGCTTTCCAGGTCGAGGTGTTTGCCCGGACGACTGAGGTCGTCCAGTTGCTGGCTGGCGATGAATTCCAGCGGGTGCATCTGGCCATGGGCGGCATTGCGACGACGAGCATTCAGCGCCTGCTCGGCCGAGTCCTGGCAGATAAAGCCTTGGGCGACCAGTTCACGCAACACATCGTTGAGTTCCAGCCAGCGGTCCTGAGTGGCAAGTTGAACGGACATGCGGGCTTCCTTTTGAGCGACAGTGCGAAAAAGGATAGTCGTGGCCCTGCAGACCGTTGGGCCACTACCCGACGAAGCCGTTGCCGGATTTTTCAGCCAGTCGCCTGTGCCCGCGCATCCCACGCGCTGTCGGCGTTTTGCAGATTCACCGAACAGACGCTGATCAGGTTACGAAGTTTTTCCGCAATCACCTGTGCGCGATGCCAGCTCAAGCCGCCCATGACGAGGTCGATCGACAACAGATCGTCCATTCGCTGCACGTTCACTTGCTCAGGCGTAAGAAACTGCAGCGCGAACAGGTTGAGCACGCGCACCAGCAGATCCGGTTCGGCCTCGGCGAGAATCTGATACTGCGCCAGGCAGTGGGCGTTACTGACGTTCCAGACATCGGCGCGGGTCGGGGGCGTGTTGACGGCTTCAAGGTGCGGCATGGCAGGGCTCCAAAATCACTGGAGGAATTTTTACATTCGCTGGCGGGTATTTCTTATCTAAGATGGGCGTTATTGGCGTTTGATCAACTGGATCAATTCGCAGAATGTTCTGTTTGAGGTTTTTCTATGCACAGCGAGCTGGACAGCTACGACCGCAAGATTCTCGCCTTGCTGCAAGAGGACGCTTCGCTTTCGAGCGCGCAGATCGCCGAGCAGGTGGGCTTGTCGCAATCGCCCTGCTGGCGGCGGATTCAGCGGATGAAGGAGGAGGGGATCATTCGCGGGCAGGTAACGTTGCTGGATCGCAAGAAAATCGGCCTGAACACGCAGATCTTTGCCGAAATCAAACTCAACGCGCACGGCCGATCGAACTTCACCGAATTCACCGAGGCGATTCGCGGTTTTCCGGAGGTGCTGGAGTGCTATGTGCTGATGGGCGCGGTGGATTTTCTGCTGCGCATTGTTGCGGCGGACATCGAGGCGTATGAGCGGTTCTTCTTCGAGAAGCTGTCGCTGGTGCCGGGGATTCAGGAAGTGAATTCGATTGTGGCGTTGTCGGAGATCAAATCCACCACCAGCCTGCCGGTTTGAGGCAAGGCAGCTGGCCTCTTCGCGAGCAGGCTCGCTCCCACAGGGGAGTGCATTCCGATGTGGGAGCGAGCCTGCTCGCGAAAGCGGTGTTACATGCGCAGCAGCATTTTCCACGCGCGATTCTGGTAAACCGCAATCGCCTGCTGCTTGCGCGCATCGAGCAATTCGTCAGTGATCGTCGGCTCGTTGGCCAGTTGCGCCAATTTGTTCAGCTCGCCGTACAGGCGATCCATTTCCGCAATATCCAGCAGGTTACGTGCGTGGTGCAGCCAGACCTGAATGCGCTCGATGCGCGGTAGCTGTTCGGCGAGATCTTCCGGCTGCTGCTGGTAGCGCTGCAGTTGCAGGGCTGTGGCTTCTTCGCCCAACAGGCGCGGCAACCAGCTGTGTAGTTGCGCGGCGCCCTGACGGTTGCCACGAACGTTGCGCTCAGCGGTCCAGTTGCGTGCCAGCAACCAACGCGAAGCGTTCAGCGAGAACAGGCCCCAGCGCGGGTCTTCCAGTTCCTCGAGGAACTGCTCCGGCGCGGCTTTGCGCACGTCTTCATCTTCGATACCGACCTGAACCAGAGGGCGCCAGTCTTCCAGCAAAGCGTCGAGTGCCACGCGCAGATCATGGGTCGATGGACGCGGTGCGGCCTGGCCGAGGCTGCTGAGCAGGGCGCGCATTTCGGCGAGGTTCTCGACCCAGTCCAGCAACAGGCGCCAGTGACCGTTGAAACGGTACTGTTCGGCCAGACGCTGACTGCTGCCGAGCAAGTGCCAGCCCAGCGCGGCAAAAGCGTCGTCGAGTTGGGTTTCCGGGGTCAGCTCCGGTGCCGGCAGGCTCAGCGAGTAGCTGTTGGCGTCGTACAGCCGATAGCCGCGCTCGGCCTTGCTGATGTCACATGGCATCAGGGCCAGGGTCTCGGCCAGTTCGGCAGCCAGTTCCAGCAGCGCGGCAGGTTCGCCTTCGCGCAGTTCCAGTTCCAGTTCGCAGATTTCTTCTTTCTGCTTGCCGACCACCACGTGGCCCAGATCCAGAGCGGCTTCGATGACCACTTTGGCCTTGCCGCGACCCCAGGCGATTTCGGCGCGCTCGCGGACGAAATCGGTGGTGAAGATCGGTTTCAGGGTTTTCTTGTCCAGCTCGGCCAGCGACTCGGGCCAGCATTCGCCGTCGAGTTTCTTCACGTCGAGCTTGGCTTTGGGCAGTTTCCAGTCGTACTCGTTACGCTCGGACAGGCCGGCGACGCTCTGGCCGCGGGTCTTGAGGGTCTGAATCACCTCATCGCCATCCTTGCGCAGGCGCAGGGCGACTTTGGCCTGGGCCAGATCGCGCTCTGGAGTGTCGAAGTATTGGTTCATCAACTCACGGCGTTCCCAGCCATTTTTGTTGCGCTTTTTCAGTAACGGGTGCTCGCGCAGGGCAGCGAGGGTTTCGCGGCTGACGCGGAGTTTGATTTCGGTTTCTTTCTGCATGGCCGGAAAATCCAGGATCGGGAGCGCAGCCGGGGGAATGTGTGGCTGCCAAGGCCGTGCAGTGTACAGGACTGAACCTTCCTACGCTTTGCGGCGGTTTATTCCTGGCGCCGGATGGTTCTATGATGGACCTCAATTCGGGAGTTGGAGTCAGCGATGCCTTTGCCATCCATGAAAGACCAGTTCGCTGCGCTGATTGCCGCGCCATCGGTCAGCTGCACCCAACCGAACCTTGATCAGTCCAACCGTGCGGTGATCGATTTGCTCGCCGGATGGCTCGGTGATCTGGGCTTCAGCTGCGATATCCAGCAGGTCAGCCCCGGCAAATTCAACCTGCTCGCCAGTTTCGGTTCAGGCCCGGGTGGTCTGGTGCTGGCCGGGCACAGCGACACGGTGCCGTACGACGATGCGTTGTGGCAGACCGATCCGCTGAAACTCACCGAAGTCGACGGCCGTTGGGTAGGTCTGGGCAGTTGCGACATGAAGGGTTTCTTCGCCCTGATCATCGAAGCGGTGCAGCCATTGCTCGACCAGCCGTTCAGGCAGCCTCTGCTGATCCTCGCCACCTGCGATGAAGAAAGTTCGATGTCCGGCGCCCGCGCGCTGGCCGAGGCCGGGCGTCCGCTGGGCCGTGCGGCCGTGATCGGCGAGCCGACCGGGCTCAAGCCGATCCGCATGCACAAAGGCATCATGATGGAGCGCATCGACATTCTCGGGCAGAGCGGCCATTCGTCGGATCCGCGCCTGGGCCACAGCGCTCTCGAGGCGATGCACGATGCCATCGGCGAACTACGTGGTCTGCGCCTGTTGTGGCAGCGTGAATTCAACAATCCGCAATTCAGCGTGCCGCAACCGACGATGAACTTTGGCTGCATCCATGGCGGCGACAATCCCAACCGCATCTGCGGCCAGTGTTCGCTGGAGTTTGACCTGCGACCGCTGCCGGGCATGGACCCGAAAGTGCTGCGTGCCGAGATTCTGCGCAAGCTCAACCCGGTTGCCGAACGGCATCAGGTGAAGATCGACTACAAGCCTTTGTTTCCCGAAGTACCGTCGTTCGAGCAGTCTGAAGACGCCGAATTGGTGCGCATCGCCGAAAAGCTCACCGGCCACAACGCCGAAGCAGTAGCGTTCGGCACCGAAGCGCCTTATCTTCAGCGCCTTGGCTGCGAAACCATCGTACTCGGCCCCGGCGACATCGCCTGTGCGCATCAGCCCGGCGAGTACCTCGAAATGTCACGTTTGCAGCCTACCGTGCATCTATTACGACAGTTGATTGAACATTACTGCCTGACCCCGGACAAACCCTGATTACCCCTTGGGGGAGCGGGCTTGCTCGCGAAAGCGGTGTGTCAGTCGATATTGATGTACCTGCTACACCGCTTTCGCGAGCAAGCCCGCTCCCACAGGGGAATGTATTTTGTTCGGGCAAACGCTGTAAATTGCCAGCATTCCAACCCGTATTCATGAGGAGAGCGCGCGTGTCGCCAAGCCTGTTCCGACGATAACCATCAGCCCGCTGTGCGTTTTCCGTTTCGCCCCATTTTTCGGCTGCTATTTATTACAGGCCCAGGTTCATGCCCGAATATGTTAATTGGCTTCGTCACGCGTCTCCCTACATCAATGCCCACCGCGACTGCACCTTCGTCGTCATGCTGCCCGGTGACGGCGTTGAGCATCCGAATTTCGGCAACATCGTCCATGACCTCGTCTTGCTGCATAGCCTCGGCGTGCGTCTGGTGCTGGTGCACGGCTCGCGCCCGCAGATCGAAACCCGCCTCGCCGCTCGCGGCCTGACCCCGCATTACCACCACGGCATGCGCATCACCGATGCCGCGACCCTTGAGTGTGTGATCGACGCGGTTGGCCAGTTGCGCATTGCCATCGAAGCGCGGCTGTCGATGGACATGGCTTCATCGCCGATGCAGGGCTCGCGTCTGCGCGTGGCCAGCGGCAACCTGGTTACCGCGCGGCCGATTGGCGTGCTTGAAGGTGTCGACTATCACCACACCGGCGAAGTGCGCCGGGTCGATCGCAAGGGCATCAACCGCCTGCTTGACGAGCGCTCCATCGTGCTGCTGTCGCCACTGGGCTATTCGCCGACCGGGGAGATCTTCAACCTTGCCTGCGAAGACGTCGCCACCCGCGCGGCCATTGATCTGGGCGCTGACAAGCTGCTGCTGTTTGGCGCTGACCTCGGTCTGATCGACGAGAACGGCAGGCTGGTGCGCGAACTGCGTCCGCAACAAGTGCCGGCGCATCTGCAGCGTCTGGGCAGTAGCAGCTATCAGGCAGAACTGCTGGATGCCGCCGCTGAGGCATGTCGTGGCGGCGTGGCGCGTAGCCACATCGTCAGCTATGCCGAGGACGGCGCGCTGCTGACCGAACTGTTCACCCGTGACGGCGGCGGTACGTTGGTGGCGCAAGAGCAATTCGAGCTGGTGCGCGAAGCGGCGATTGAAGACGTCGGCGGTTTGCTCGACCTGATCAGTCCGCTGGAAGAGCAGGGAATTCTGGTGCGTCGTTCGCGTGAAGTGCTGGAGCGCGAGATCGAGCAATTCAGCGTGGTTGAACGTGAAGGCATGATCATCGCCTGCGCGGCGCTGTATCAGATTGCCGATTCGGATGCCGGCGAGCTGGCGTGTCTGGCGGTGAACCCGGAGTATCGCCATGGCGGCCGTGGTGATGAACTACTGGAGCGCATTGAAACCCGTGCGCGGGCGCAAGGTTTGAAGACGCTGTTCGTCCTCACCACCCGTACCGCGCACTGGTTCCGTGAGCGTGGGTTTGAGCCGAGCAGTGTTGAGCGTCTGCCAGCGGCGCGGGCGTCGCTGTACAACTATCAGCGTAATTCGAAGATCTTCGAAAAGACCCTTTAACCGAGTTGCTCCATTCGCGAGCAGGCTCGCTCCCACATTTGGAACGCGGCTTCCTGTGGGAGCGAGCCTGCTCGCGAAGCTTTCATTGCGCCACGAACTTCGTACTGACATACGGCGAATAGTCCGGCAGCACCGTTTCAACCTTGCCCTGTTCCTTCAAAAATTTCGCCGTCTCCCCAATTGCTTTCGCCGTGCCGCCATCCAGCAGCGCAGTGGTTTGCTGCGCCTTGGCATCCGGGAAGGCTGAACCGGCCAGTAATTCCGGGACATCGGCGGCATTGGCACCAGTCAGTTTGGCGATTTTTTTCACGGGCTCCGACTCGGCAGTCCAGCTGTCTTTATGCGCCGCATAATCCGCGAACGAGTCCAGTGTGACCTTGGCAAATTTGGCCACGACCTCAGGATGCTTCTCGGCGAAGTCCTTGCGCGCGACCCAGACTTCGAAAGTTGGCGCGCCCCATTGGCCGACCTGCGCGGCGTCGGTCAGGGTCTTGCCGGTCTTGCGAATTTCACCGAGCGCCGGCGACCAGACGAATGCGCCGTCGATATCCCCACGTTTCCAGGCCGCCGCGATTTCCGCTGGTTGCAGGTTCACCACTTTGACTTTCGAGGTGTCCAGACCCCAGTGCTTGAGGGCGCCGAGCAGGCTGTAGTGGGAGGTAGAGACGAAAGGCGTGGCGATGGTTTTGCCGATCAGATCCTGTGGGCTATTGATACCGCTGCCATTGCGTACCACCAAGGCTTCGGCGGCGTTGATCTGTGCCGAAACGATGAACGCAACAATGGGCAGGTTGCGCGAAGCGGCTGCAGCCAACGGGCTGGAACCGAGATTACCGATCTGTACATCGCCGGAGGCAATGGCTGTCACAACTTCCGGGCCACTGTTGAAGCGGCGCCAGTCGATTTTCTCGCCAATGGTTTTCTCGTAGACGCCGTCGGCCTGGGGGACTTTGCTTGGGTCGATCCCGGTTTGATAGCCAACCGTAATATTGGCTGCTTGGGCTGAAAAAGAAATCAGCGCTGACACACAAACTGTAACAAATTGACTAGATAGTGCGCGTTTGGCCATCATGGCGTCGCCTTTTCGATAGGGTTTGACGATTCGGGGTTGCGCCAAAGCTAATCGATCTAAAAAAAGGCCAATAAATACCATTTAGGAATGAGCTTAGGCGCCGATACGCTGTATCCCGGCGGCGATGGCCAGATAATGGCTATATTCCGAAATGATATGAAAAAGAATTAATAAATTCTTTTTGGGCTTATCAGGAAATCTTTACTCTGCACGGACCAAATCACTGCGATTAGACCTTGGTCGTAGACACACAAAGTTACGATTGACTTGTCAGTCACAGTCTGGCGCTAATCGCGCATCTTAGGACCCAGGGGCGTCAGATCCCGGGCCAGGAACACAAGAATTAGAAACGAGAGGAGCTTTACATGAACAAGTCCACCTTGGCCCTGGCTGTGGCCGTAGGGGTTATGGCGCAGCAGGCAGGCGCCGCCGGTTTCATCGAAGACAGCAAAGCGACTTTGGGGCTGCGTAACTTCTACATCAACAACGATAACCGTGACTCCGGTGCTCACTCTACCCAGAGCAAAGCTGAAGAATGGGGCCAAGGCTTCGATCTGCGCTTCATCTCCGGTTATACCCAAGGCACCGTCGGTTTTGGTATCGATGCGATCGGCCTGTTGGGCGTGCGTCTGGATACTGGCGGCGGCACCAACGGTGCAACCAGCGCCACTTCGTACGGTGGCACGGTTTTTCCGAGCAAATCCAATGGCGAAGCTGTTGATAACTTCTCCAGCCTGGGCCTGACTGCCAAAGCCAAAATTTCTCAAACCGAATTGAAGCTGGGTACGCTGCAGCCAAAACTGCCAGTTATCGTCACCAACGATGGCCGTCTGTTGCCACAAACCTGGCAGGGTGGCCAGATCACTTCCGGCGAGATCAAAGACCTGACTCTGGTCGGCGGTCAGATCGAAGCAGTGAAAGGTCGTAACTCCAGCAACAACGAGAACCTGTCTATCAATGGCGCGGCACCGCGTACCGTTAACAGCAACAAGTTCATCTACGCCGGTGGTGACTACAAAATCACCAAAGACCTGACTGCCCAGTACTACTACGGCAACCTGGAAGATTTCTACAAGCAACACTTCCTGGGTCTGGTTCACAACTGGGCAATCGGTCCGGGCGTGCTGAAGTCTGACTTCCGTTACTTCAACAGCTCAGACGACGGCGCCAACGGCAATACGCCTGCTTACTTCAGCACCGGTAGCTACGCCGGTTTCGCCAACGGTCGCGGCAAAGTCGACAACAACCTGTACAGCGGCTTGTTCCTTTACACCGTTGCCGGTCACACCTTTGGTGGCGGCTATCAGGTAAGTAACGGTAGCAGCGATTTCCCTTGGCTGAACCAGGGCGACGGTTCGTCGAACTACACCATCACCGACATGCAAATCCAGAAGTTCGGCCGTGCCGGCGAGCGCACCTGGCAAGCACGCTACTCCTATGACTTCGCCAAGGTCGGCGTGCCTGGCCTGACCGCTGGCATGGTTTACCTGCGTGGCGACAACATCGATACCTACAACGCCGGTCGTGCGCAAACCTCGAATGGCGCTTCCGAGTGGGAACGCGATTTGACCGTGGCGTACGTTGTTCCGGAAGGCCCGTTGAAGAACGTTGGCTTCATGTGGAAAAACGCTACCTGGCGCAACGACATTGCCGGTCAGCGCGACCAGGATGAAAACCGCCTGATCGTCAGCTACTCGATCCCGCTGCTGTAATAGCGCGTCTCGATTCGCGGATGTAAAAAAGCCCCGTCCGGCATCGCGCCGGACGGGGCTTTTGCGTTTTCGAGTCAGGCCCACCCCCGTAAGCCCTCCTCGACATTTCCCTCTTTACAGCAACTCAAGGCCTTCTCGAACCTTGCGACCGATGTTCGTCTGGATACCCTCAAGCGTCCAGTGAACAGATGTTTAATATTCTCAAATGATCTAGATATCTCATTATTTATTCTTTTTCATGATGGCAAAACCCAAGCTACAGTTGAGGTCTCCAACCACTCATCAGGAGCAGCACCATGAGCCTCAGACTCGGCGACATCGCCCCCGATTTCGAACAAGACTCCAGCGCCGGCAAGATTCGTTTCCACGAATGGCTGGGCGATAGCTGGGGCGTGCTGTTCTCCCACCCGGCGGACTTCACACCGGTGTGCACCACCGAGCTGGGCTTTACCGCCAAGCTCAAGGATGAGTTCAGCAAGCGCGGCGTCAAAGCGATCGCGCTGTCGGTCGACCCGGTGGACTCGCACCACAAGTGGATCGAAGACATCAACGAAACCCAGAACACCCTCGTCAACTTCCCGATCCTGGCTGATGCCGATCGCAAAGTCTCCGATCTCTATGACCTGATCCACCCGAACGCCAACGACACCCTGACCGTGCGTTCGCTGTTCGTGATCGATCCGAACAAAAAGATCCGCCTGACCATCACCTACCCGGCAAGCACCGGGCGCAACTTCCACGAGATCCTGCGGGTGATCGACTCGCTGCAACTCACCGACAACTACAAGGTGGCCACGCCGGCCAACTGGCAGGACGGTGATGAGGTGGTGATCGTGCCGTCGCTCAAAGACGAGGAAGAGATCAAGAAGCGCTTTCCGAAGGGCTATCGGGCGGTAAAACCGTACCTGCGCCTGACGCCGCAGCCGAACAAATGAATCAGTGAGATATTTGTTGTTGCCGCCACCGCTTTCGCGAGCAAGCCCGCTCCCACAGGGGTAACGCATTCCAAAATGTGGGAGCGGGCTTGCTCGCGAAGGCGTCAGTCCGGTCAACAGAGAATTAAGAAACACTAAGCAGGGGATTTCAGGCCGTTTCGACGGCCTTTTTTTTCGCCCGAAACAAAGCAATCTGCATATCTCTAAAACGCATAACCAAATGAATAAATATGATTTATGGATATATAAATCAGCTGGTAAGGTCACTCCCATCGAAGCGAGATCGCAATCCGCGAATCGCCTGTAACGCGCAAGGAATCGTCTGAATGCTGGTCGTCTCACTCGGTGGCAGTCCCAGCCAACGCTCCCGTTCCGGGGTGTTGCTGGAGCGCTCGCAACGCTGGTTGCAGGAGCAAGGGGTGGAAGTGGTGAGCTATCAGGTGCGGGACTTCCCGGCCGAGGATCTGCTCCATGCCCGCTTCGACAGCCCCAAGGTGCTCGACCTGCTGGTGCAGATTGAAAACGCCGACGGCCTGCTCATCGCCACCCCGGTGTACAAGGCTTCCTTCTCCGGTGCGTTGAAGACCGTGCTGGATCTGCTGCCGGAACGCGCTCTGAACCACAAGATTGTTCTGCCGATGGCCACCGGCGGCAGCATCGCCCACATGCTGGTGGTCGACTACGCCCTCAAGCCAGTGCTGTCGGCATTGAAAGCTCAGGAAATGCTCCAGGGGATTTTTGCCGAGGACAGCCAGATCGCTTACGGCGAAGGCAGTGCCCAGGCGCAGTTGGCACCGGCGCTGGAGCAGCGTCTGCATGAAGCGCTGGACCAGTTTGTCAGTGCCATGGCCCGCCGGCCGAAACCGCTGGAGCCGGGCTTGTTGAACGAGCGTTTGTTGAGTGCTCGCTGGAGCATTTAAGCCTTATCGAAACTTGAAGTACTGGCCTTACTCGCCCGCCAACGGGCAAGCAGGTGCAGCCAAAACCCAACAGCAAAAAGGAGAGCGCTATGCGCACTGTATTTTTGCGTCGCGGTCTGGTCGCTCTGTTTGCTGCGGCTGTGTCCTTCGGCGCCATCACTCAAGCTCAGGCCGATACGTTAAGAATCGGTTATCAGAAGTACGGCACGCTGGTGCTGCTCAAAGCCAAGGGCACGCTGGAAAAACGTCTCGCCGCCCAAGGCGTCGACGTGCAATGGACGGAATTTCCCGGTGGCCCGCAACTGCTTGAAGGCCTGAACGTCGGCTCGATCGACTTCGGCGTCACTGGCGAAACTCCACCGGTATTCGCCCAGGCTGCCGGCGCCGATCTGCTCTACGTCGCCTACGAACCGCCAGCGCCAAACAGCGAAGCGATCCTCGTGCCGAAAGACTCACCGATCAAATCGGTGGCCGATCTGAAGGGCAAGAAAGTCGCGCTGAACAAAGGCTCCAACGTCCACTACCTGCTGGTGCGCGCACTGGAAGACGCCGGCCTCAAATACACCGACATCCAGACCGTGTTCCTGCCGCCGGCCGATGCCCGCGCCGCGTTTGAACGTGGCAGCGTCGACGCCTGGGTCATCTGGGATCCGTACCAGGCAGCCGCTGAGAAACAACTGCAAGCGCACACGCTGCGCGACGGCAAAGGCATCGTCGACAACCATCAGTTCTATCTGGCGACCAAGCCTTACGCGCAGAAAAATCCCGAGGTGATCAAGACCCTCGTCGAAGAAGTGCGCGCCGTTGGCGAGTGGTCCAAAGCCAATCCTGAAGACGTGACCCAACAGGTCGCGCCCCTGCTCGGCCTGCCGGCGGACATCACCCTGACCTCGGTCAAACGCCAGGGCTACGGCGCGCTGTTCCTGACCCCGGAAGTGATCGCCGCGCAACAGAAAATCGCTGACACGTTCTTCCAGCTCAAGCTGATACCCAAGCCGTTGAGCATCAAGGATGTGATCTGGACCCCACCGGCCGCTGTGGCTAAAGCGCAGTAATTCGAATCCCCAAGGAGACCACTCCATGAGCCTCAATATCTTCTGGTTCCTGCCTACCCACGGCGACTGCCATTACCTTGGCACCGCCGAAGGCGCTCGCGCTGTTGACCACGGCTATTTGCAACAGGTCGCGCAAGCGGCGGATCGTCTGGGTTTTGGCGGTGTGCTGATCCCTACCGGTCGTTCTTGCGAAGACTCCTGGCTGGTGGCGGCGTCGCTGATCCCGGTGACCCAGCGTCTGAAGTTTCTAGTCGCCCTGCGCCCCGGGATCATTTCCCCGACGGTGGCAGCGCGTCAGGCTGCGACGCTGGATCGTCTCTCTGGCGGGCGGGCGCTGTTCAATCTGGTAACCGGTGGTGATCCGGAAGAATTGGCCGGTGACGGTCTGTTCCTCAGTCACGAGGAGCGCTATCAAGCCTCGGTGGAATTCACCCGCATCTGGCGTCGGGTGCTGGAAGGCGAAACCGTTGATTACGACGGTCAGCACATCAGTGTGAAGGGCGCCAAATTGCTCTATCCGCCGATCCAGCAACCGCGTCCGCCGCTGTACTTCGGTGGCTCGTCGGAAGCGGCGCAGGATCTCGCTGCCGAACAGGTCGAAATGGTTCTGACCTGGGGCGAGCCGCCCGCAGCAGTGGCAGAGAAAATCGAACAGGTACGTGCCAAAGCGGCCAAGCTCGGACGCACCGTGCGCTTCGGCATTCGTCTGCATGTGATCGTTCGCGAAACCAATGCAGAAGCCTGGCAAGCGGCGGATCGGCTGATCTCGCATCTGGACGACGACACCATTGCTCGTGCCCAGGCTTCCCTGGCGCGCTTTGATTCGGTCGGCCAGCAACGCATGGCCGCATTGCACGGCGGCAGTCGCGACAACCTCGAAGTCAGCCCTAACCTGTGGGCCGGTGTCGGTCTGGTGCGCGGCGGTGCCGGCACGGCGCTGGTCGGCGATGGCCCGACCGTGGCCGCGCGGGTGAAGGAATACGCCGATCTGGGCATCGACACTTTCATCTTCTCCGGTTATCCACACCTTGAAGAATCGTACCGCGTCGCCGAATTGCTGTTCCCGCACCTCGACATCGAGCGCCCGGAACTGCCGAAAAGCGCCGGTTATGTCAGCCCGTTCGGCGAGATGGTCGCCAACGACATTCTTCCCAAAGCCGCGTCGCAGAGCTGAGGCGCGCCATGAAGAAAATCATCCACAGCCTCGCGCCCTGGGCGTTGCCAGTGTTGCTGCTGGCGGTGTGGCAGTTGTCGGTGTCGGCGGGCTGGTTGTCGACACGGATTCTGCCGGCACCGGTGGCCGTGATCGAGGCCGGCGTGAGCCTGGTGCGCAGCGGCGAAATAGGGACGCACCTGGCAATCAGCGGCTGGCGCGCCGCGCTGGGCTTCACCATCGGTGGCAGCATCGGTCTGGTGTTGGGCTTCATCACCGGTCTGTCGAAGTGGGGCGAACGCCTGCTCGACAGTTCGGTGCAGATGATCCGCAATGTGCCGCATCTGGCGCTGATTCCGCTGGTGATTCTGTGGTTTGGTATCGACGAGTCGGCGAAGATTTTTCTGGTGGCGCTGGGTACGTTGTTCCCGATCTACCTCAACACCTATCACGGCATCCGCAACGTCGACCCGGCGCTGGTGGAGATGGCGCGCAGTTATGGTTTGAGCGGTTTGAGCCTGTTCTGGCAGGTGATTCTGCCGGGCGCGCTGCCTTCGATTCTGGTCGGTGTACGCTTCGCACTGGGCTTTATGTGGCTGACGTTGATCGTGGCGGAAACCATCTCGGCCAGCTCCGGCATCGGCTATCTGGCGATGAACGCCCGGGAGTTCTTGCAGACCGACGTGGTGGTGCTGGCGATCCTGCTTTACGCGGTGCTCGGCAAACTCGCCGACCTCGCGGCCCGTGGACTTGAACGTGTCTGGCTGCGTTGGCATCCGGCCTATCAGGTTGCCAAGGGAGGTGCGGTATGACTGCTCAACAACCTCCACGCCTGCTGCGCGGGATACCGCTGGCGGTGCGCAATCTGCAAAAGACTTTCGGTTCACGCCAGGTTTTGCGTGACATCGATCTGCACATTCCGGCGGGGCAGTTCGTCGCCGTGGTCGGGCGCAGTGGTTGTGGCAAAAGTACCTTGCTGCGCCTGCTCGCCGGGCTTGATCAGCCGACTGGCGGCGACCTGCTTGCGGGCTCTGCGCCGCTCAGCGATGCGCGGGAAGACACCCGGCTGATGTTCCAGGAAGCACGGCTGTTGCCGTGGAAAAAGATCATCGACAACGTCGGTCTGGGGCTCAAAGGCAACTGGCGTCCGCAAGCACTGGACGCACTGGAAGCGGTGGGGCTAGCGGATCGCGCCAATGAATGGCCGGCCGCCTTGTCCGGCGGACAGAAGCAGCGTGTCGCGCTGGCCCGGGCGCTGATCCACCAACCGCGTCTGTTGTTGCTCGACGAGCCGCTCGGCGCGCTGGATGCGCTGACCCGGATCGAGATGCAGCAACTGATCGAGCGGCTCTGGCAACAACATGGTTTTACCGTGTTGCTGGTGACCCATGATGTCAGCGAAGCGGTGGCGATTGCCGACCGGGTGATTCTGATCGAGGACGGCGAAGTCGGCCTCGATCTGCCTGTGGAACTGCCGCGGCCGCGAGTGCGTGGTTCGCACCGATTGGCGGCACTGGAAACCGAAGTGCTTAACCGCGTTCTCTCCCTGCCCGGCGAACCGCCGGCGCCGGAACCTGTTTCACCACTGCCTACGCAACTGCGTTGGGCTCAATAACTCAAGCAAACGACAGGAATCATTGCCATGACTATCAAAGCCATCAACGTGCGCAACCAGTTCAAAGGCTCGATCAAGGAAATCGTCCTCGGTGACGTGCTGTCGGAAATCGACGTGCAGACCGCTTCCGGCATCGTCACTTCGGTGATCACCACGCGCTCGGTCAAAGAGCTGGAACTGGTGGTGGGCAGCGAAGTGATCGCCTTTGTGAAATCCACCGAGGTATCCATCGCCAAGTTGTAAGGCTGTGGATAAAAAACAACCCCGGAGGGTGTGAGCCCTTCGGGGTTTTTTCATTGCTTGGTATTGGTGGTACTGCCTTCGCGAGCAGGCTCGCTCCCACAGGGGATCGCGTTCCAAATGTGGGAGCGAGCCTGCTCGCGAAGACGCCAGCGAAAGCGCTAGAGATTGCGCTTGGGCAGATACGTCGGCAGGTACAGCCCGATATAAGCATCAAACACGCGCATCCCTTCTTCCGCCATGCGCGGCGTGATTTGCCCATGCTGCTGTACAGAACGCGCATACACCCGGTCGCCCAACTCCATTGCCAGGGCAAACACATCGACATCCTCCGGCAGCCTCGGCAGCTCGAAGTGATGGTCGAACAGCTTGTGCATCAGGTCGCCCAGTTCGATGTCGTGCTGGCGGTCAGCCTGTGTGACCTCAGTCAGACCATGCTGGGCCAGGATCAACTGGCGAGCCGCCGCGTCTTCGTCGTAGATCTCCAGCATCCGTTGCTCAACCAGTCGTGACAGATCACGCCAGTCGCGCAGGGCCTCATGATCAATCGGCGCTTGCAGGCAGGCGCGAAAGGCTGCGTGTACGTCTGCGGTGAGAGCTTCGAGCAGCGCCGGAACGCTGGCGAAGAAGTGGTAGACGGAGGAGGGCGGAATCTGTGCGCGCTCGGCCACGCTGTAGATCGATAGACTCGCCACGCCCTCGGCAGCCAGCAGCGTGCGCGCGGCGTCGAGTATCGAATCGATGCGCGCCTGACTGCGGGCACGGGGTTTGCGAACGGGGGCGGGTCGCGTCATGGAAGTCTCCTGCGGGGCAGCGGGCATTGTACGAGCCGGTTTGTGTGTTGTCTGCCAGTACGCCTTCGGGAGCAAGCCCCCTCCCACAGGGATCTCCAGTGAGATGAAATTTTTGTGTGCACAGTAAACCCCTGTGGGAGGGGGCTTGCTCCCGAACCGCCGCAGGCGGCCATAAAAAAAACGCCGCTGGCTGCGAGAGCCGGCGGCGTTGTGTTTGGCACTACAACCGCTTAAACGGTATGCAGGTACCAGTTGTACTCGAGGTCGGAGATGGAGTGTTCGAACTCCTCCAGCTCGCTCTCTTTGCAGGCGACGAAGATATCGATGTATTTCGGATCGATGTACTTGGCCATCACTTCGCTGTCGTCCAGTTCACGCAGGGCATCGCGCAAGTTGTTCGGCAGGCTTTGTTCGTTCTGCTCGTAGCTGTTGCCTTCGACTGGCGCGCCCGGCTCGATCTTGTTGGTCAGGCCGTGATGCACGCCGGCCAGCACCGAAGCCATCAGCAGGTACGGGTTGGCGTCGGCGCCGGCTACACGGTGTTCGATACGCACGGCATCGGCCGAGCCGGTCGGTACGCGAATCGCCACGGTGCGGTTGTCCAGGCCCCAGCACGGCGAGTTCGGCACGTAGAACTGTGCGCCGAAACGACGGTACGAGTTGACGTTAGGGCACAGGAACGCCATTTGGGCGGGCAGGGTCTCGAGCACACCGCCGATTGCGTGACGCAATGCGGCGTTCTGCTCGGGATCCTCGCTGGCAAAGATGTTCTTGCCTTCTTTGTCCAGAATCGAAATGTGCACGTGCAAACCGTTGCCTGCCTGGCCCGGGTAAGGCTTGGCCATGAAGGTGGTGTCCATTTCATGGTCGTAGGCGATGTTCTTGATCAGACGCTTGAGCAGTACCGCGTAATCGCACGCCTTGATCGGGTCGGCGACGTGGTGCAGGTTCACTTCGAACTGCGCCGGGGCACTTTCCTTGACGATGGCATCGGCCGGGATGCCTTGCTCTTTGGCACCTTCCAGAATGTCCTGGAGGCAGTCGACGTATTCGTCGAGGTCGTCGATCAGGTAGACCTGAGTCGAGTGCGGGCGTTTGCCGGAGATCGGCGAGCGTGGCGGCTGTGGACGGCCGTTCACGTTTTCCTGGTCGATCAGGTAGAACTCGAGTTCGAAAGCGGCGCAGATGGTCAAGCCCAGCTCGTCAAACTTTGCAACAACTTGACGGAGCACTTCGCGCGGATCCGCAAAGAACGGGTCGCCTTCGAGTTCGTGCATGGTCATCAACAGTTGCGCGGTAGGGCGCTTCTGCCATGGCTCGTTGCACAGGGTGTCGGGGATTGGATAGCAGATACGATCGGCGTCGCCGATGTCCAGGCCCAGGCCGGTGCTTTCCACCGTAGAGCCATTGATATCCAGAGCAAATAGAGAGGCCGGCAGGTTGATGCCTTTCTCGTAAACCTTGTGGAGGCTGGTGCGTTCAATGCGCTTGCCGCGCACCACACCATTCATATCCGCAATCAGAAGGTCAACGTACAGAACCTCAGGATGTTCCTTAAGGAACGCGTTCGCTTCGTTGAGCTGAACGGCACGCGGGGGTACCGACATGATGCAACACCTTTGTTGTTAAAAATATCAATCATTGATCTTTTCTGGTTTCAGTCAACCCGAACGGCCTGCCGAAGTCAAGCGAGGCCTTTTTTGCCCTAAAAAAGCGCTGTGAGGGCGTTTATGGGGCAATTTTGGGCGTTTTTTTGTCCTTGGGCGACTGGGCACCCGCAGGCTTGAGCAGGCCGTGTTGTATTTTTTACGGGGGTGTTGTGTAAAAAAATGAACAAGGCTAAGCTCCGATCAAACCCATAACAGCAATAATACCGGGGTGCTTCATGTCTCGCCTGCCGTTAATCGGCATCACCGACTGCTCGCAACAGTCCGGTCTGCATGCTCATCACATCAGTGGCGACAAATCCGTCAGTAGCGCAGCCAGCATGGCGCGCAGCCTGTTGACGCTGCTCTCGTCTGCAGCAGCCCGGACGGCACCGTCCGATATTCTGGACGTACGGGCAAGCATCCGCTTTATGGCGTCTCCTTCCAATATAGATCTCTTTCTCTCCCAAAGCCCGTGCCGCTCTCCTCGTCGTGCTCATGATTGTGCACGTCATGAGTTTGCACAGGAAATGCAACGCCAGCGTAAAGGGCAGGTAAGCTCCTCTTTCATTGTCTATGCGCGGTGCCAGGCGTAAGCCGGCACTGCGCGCAAGCAAGCCCCCTTTAACGCGACGCCCAGGCGTCAAACTTTGCCTGACATCACGTCAGGAGACTCAGCCCAGAGGCATTTATGAGTAACAACCTCGACCAGCTCACCGATTGGTTGAAAGACCACAAGATCACAGAAGTCGAATGCATGATCGCCGACTTGACCGGTATCACCCGGGGCAAGATCTCGCCGACCAACAAGTTCATCGCCGAAAAAGGCATGCGCCTGCCAGAGAGCGTGCTGTTGCAGACCGTGACCGGCGACTACGTCGAAGACGACATCTATTACGAACTGCTCGACCCGGCCGACATCGACATGATCTGCCGCCCCGACCAGAGCGCCGTGTATCTGGTGCCATGGGCCATCGAGCCGACGGCCCAGGTGATCCACGACACCTATGACAAGCAAGGCAACCCGATCGAGCTGTCGCCGCGCAACGTCCTCAAGAAAGTCCTGAAACTCTATGCCGACAAGGGCTGGCAGCCGATCGTGGCGCCGGAAATGGAGTTCTACCTGACCAAACGCAGTGACGATCCTGACTATCCGTTGCAACCGCCAATCGGCCGTTCCGGGCGTCCGGAAATCGGTCGTCAGTCGTTCTCTATCGAAGCCGCCAACGAATTCGACCCGCTGTTCGAGGACGTCTACGACTGGTGCGAACTGCAGGAGCTGGACCTCGACACGCTGATCCACGAAGACGGCACGGCGCAGATGGAAATCAACTTCCGTCACGGTGACGCACTGTCGCTGGCCGACCAGATTCTGGTGTTCAAGCGCACCATGCGTGAAGCAGCACTCAAGCACGACGTGGCCGCGACTTTCATGGCCAAGCCAATGACCGGCGAGCCGGGCAGCGCGATGCATTTGCACCAAAGCATCATCGACATCGAAACCGGCAAGAACGTCTTCTCCAATGAAGACGGGACCATGAGCCAGTTGTTCCTGCATCACATCGGTGGTTTGCAGAAACTGATTCCTGAGTTGTTGCCGCTGTTCGCGCCGAACGTCAACTCGTTCCGCCGCTTCCTGCCGGATACCTCGGCACCGGTGAACGTGGAGTGGGGCGAAGAGAACCGCACCGTGGGCCTGCGCGTACCCGATGCCGGCCCGCAGAACCGCCGTGTGGAAAACCGCTTGCCGGGCGCCGACGCCAACCCGTACCTGGCGATTGCCGCGAGCCTGCTCTGCGGCTACATCGGCATGATCGAAGGCCTGAACCCGAGCGCGCCGGTGGTGGGCCGTGGTTATGAGCGCCGCAACCTGCGCCTGCCACTGACCATCGAAGACGCACTGGAACGTATGGAAAACAGCGCGACCATCGAGAAGTACCTGGGCAAAACCTTCATCACTGGCTACGTCGCGGTAAAACGGGCCGAGCATGAAAACTTCAAGCGCGTGATCAGTTCCTGGGAGCGTGAGTACCTGCTCTTCGCCGTCTGATACGCCGGGCGCGGCTGGCAGCAGCCGCGCCTTCACCGATAACAAGGAGAATTGGCATGACCAGCAACAACCCGCAAACCCGTGAGTGGCAAGCGCTGAGCAGCGACCACCACCTGGCCCCGTTCAGTGACTTCAAGCAATTGAAAGAGAAGGGCCCACGGATCATCACCAACGCCAAAGGCGTTTACCTGTGGGACAGCGAAGGCAACAAGATCCTCGACGGCATGGCCGGCCTGTGGTGCGTGGCCATCGGCTACGGTCGCGATGAACTGGCCGACGCCGCCGCCAAGCAAATGCGCGAACTGCCTTACTACAACCTGTTCTTCCAGACCGCACACCCGCCGGCACTGGAACTGGCCAAGGCGATCGCCGACGTCGCGCCAGAAGGCATGAACCACGTGTTCTTCACTGGTTCCGGCTCCGAAGGCAACGACACCATGCTGCGTATGGTTCGCCACTACTGGGCGATCAAGGGCCAGCCGAACAAGAAAGTCATCATCAGCCGCAAGAACGGTTATCACGGTTCCACCGTGGCCGGCGCGAGCCTGGGCGGCATGACCTATATGCATGAGCAGGGCGACTTGCCGATCCCGGGCATCGTCCACATCGGCCAGCCGTACTGGTTCGCTGAAGGCGGCGACATGTCCCCGGAAGAGTTCGGGATCTGGGCGGCCAATCAGCTGGAAGAGAAGATTCTCGAAGTCGGCGTCGACAACGTCGGTGCCTTTATCGCCGAGCCGATCCAGGGTGCCGGTGGCGTGATCATTCCGCCAGACAGCTACTGGCCGCGCATCAAGGAAATTCTCGCCAAGTACGACATCCTCTTCGTGGCGGACGAAGTGATCTGCGGTTTCGGCCGTACCGGTGAGTGGTTCGGTAGCGATTTCTACGACCTTGCGCCCGACATGATGACCATCGCCAAAGGACTGACCTCCGGCTACATCCCGATGGGTGGCCTGATCGTCCGTGACTCGGTGGTGGCGGTGCTCAACGAGGGCGGCGATTTCAACCACGGCTTCACTTACTCCGGTCACCCGGTGGCGGCGGCGGTGGGTCTGGAAAACATCCGCATCCTGCGCGACGAAAAAATTATCGAGAACGTCCACAACGAAACGGCACCGTATTTGCAGAAACGTCTGCGGGAACTGAACGATCACCCATTGGTGGGTGAAGTTCGCGGGGTCGGGCTGCTGGGGGCGATCGAGTTGGTGCAGGACAAGGCCGCTCGCAAGCGTTACGAAGGCAAGGGCGTCGGCATGATCTGCCGCCAGTTCTGCTTCGACAACGGGCTGATCATGCGCGCCGTGGGCGACACCATGATCATCGCGCCGCCGCTGGTGATCAGCAAAGCCGAGATCGATGAGCTGGTTACAAAGGCACGCAAGTGCCTGGACCTGACCCTCAGTGCATTGCAGGGCTAGGTGCTAGGCTTCGAGCGGGGGAGCTGCGGCGCACTCGCTCGAAGCTGTCAGAAAAGCGGGTCTTTTCTTGAAAGACCGCCTCGGATCTTGCCAGACTAGCCGCGGTTCCAGTTGTCCGGGTTCGGCCGCTGAACAAAGTGGTTCAAAAAAGAAAAATTTGGAGCATGACGCATGAAGGCATTAGGTAAAAAGCTTGCTGGCAAGACACTTCTCGCGCTGTCCATGGCGGGCTTGATGGCGGGTGCGGTTCAGGCGGACGACAAGGTATTGCACGTCTATAACTGGTCCGACTACATCGCGCCGGACACGGTCGCCAATTTCGAGAAGGCCACCGGGATCAAGGTCGTCTACGACGTATTCGACAGTAACGAAACCCTGGAAGCCAAGCTGCTGGCCGGTAAATCCGGTTACGACATTGTGGTGCCTTCCAACAACTTCCTCGCCAAGCAGATCAAGGCCGGTGTTTACCAGGAGCTGGACAAGTCCAAGCTGCCGAACTGGAAGAACCTCGACGAAGACCTGCTCAAGGCCGTTGGCGATGCCAGCGACCAGGGCAACAAACACGCGTTCCCGTACATGTGGGGCTCCATCGGGATCGGTTACAACCCGGAGAAGGTCAAGGCTGCGCTGGGCATCGACAAGATCGATTCCTGGGACATTGTGTTCAAGCCTGAGAACATCGAGAAACTCAAAAGCTGCGGTGTAAGCTTCCTCGATGCCCCGACCGAAATGATTCCGGCGGCTCTGCACTATCTGGGCAAACCGACCAACAGCAAGGACAAAGCTGATCTGAAAGCCGCCGAAGACCTGTTCCTCAAGGTTCGTCCTTCGGTTGCCTATTTCCACTCCTCCAAATACATCTCCGATCTGGCCAACGGCAACATCTGCGTGGCGGTCGGCTATTCGGGTGACCTGGAGCAATCCAAGACCCGCGCCAAGGAAGCCGGTGACAAGGTCAAGCTGGCCTACACCATTCCGAAAGAAGGCGCCGGTACTTTCTACGACATGGTCGCCATTCCCAAGGATGCCGAAAACGTCGAAGCCGCTTACAAATTCATGAACTACCTGCTTGAGCCCGAAGTGATGGCCGGGATCACCAATGCCGTGCGTTTCCCGAACGGCAACAAGGCGGCCACGCCGCTGGTGGACAAAGACATCACCAGCGATCCGAGCATCTATCCGTCGGCTGCAGTGAAGAAACAGCTCTACGCGATCAGCGATCTGGATGCCGCCACGCTGCGCCTGATCACCCGTAGCTGGACCAAGATCAAATCCGGTAAATAAGCCGGTTTGACGCAGCAACCGCTGGCCGTCGTCCCCGCGACGGCGGCCAGCGGGATAATTAAATGACAGAAAGTTTTGCTGGAACGGTTTTTCGAGGGTAAGTTGCGCGCCGGTTTTGTTGCCGGGCAGCCATGGCTGTCATGTAACGCGGGGCAACTTGGGCCCAACTAATTTAGAGGACCTCCACTTGCCTATTTTTTCTTCTTTGCGCAATGCCCTGCTGGCCACTGCCGGTCTGACGATGGCTGTCGGTGCCCAGGCCGCCGGTACGGTGCATATTTATAACTGGTCGGACTACATCGGCGAGACCACCCTGGCCGACTTCCAGAAAGACACCGGGATCAAACCGGTTTACGACGTGTTCGATTCCAACGAGACTCTGGAAGGCAAGCTGCTGGCCGGGCGTACCGGGTACGACGTGGTCGTGCCGTCGAACCACTTCCTCGGCAAGCAGATCAAGGCCGGTGCGTTCCAGAAACTCGACAAGTCGCAGCTGCCCAATTATTCCAATCTCGACCCGGCGCTGCTCAAGCGTCTGGAGCAGAACGATCCGGGCAACCTGTACGCCGTGCCGTACCTGTGGGGTACCAACGGCATCGGTTACAACGTCGATAAAGTGAAGGCCGTGCTCGGTGTCGACAAGATCGACTCCTGGGGCGTGCTGTTCGAGCCTGAGAACATCAAGAAGCTGCAAAGCTGCGGCGTGGCGTTCCTCGATTCGGCTGATGAAATGATGCCGACCGTGCTCAACTATCTGGGCCTGAATGCCAACAGCACCAATCCCGAGGACTACGCAAAGGCCACCGACAAATTGCTCGCGGTGCGTCCTTACGTAACCTACTTCCACTCCTCGAAATACATCGGCGATCTGGCCAACGGCGACATCTGTGTAGCGATCGGTTTTTCCGGCGATATCTTCCAGGCGAAGAACCGCGCGGCAGAAGCCAAGAAAGGCGTGAACATCGCCTACACCGTCCCGAAAGAGGGCGGCGCCCTGTGGTTCGACATGCTGGCGATTCCCAAGGATTCGTCGAACGTCAAGCAGGCCCATGCCTTCATCAACTATCTGCTGAAACCTGAGGTGATCGCCCAGGTCAGTGATTACGTCGGTTACGCCAACCCCAACCCGGGTGCGGACAAACTGATGGAGCAATCCATCCGTACCGATGCATCGGTTTATCCACCGCAGGCTGTGATCGACAAGGCTTACGTGTCGACCGAGTTGCCACCGAACATTCAACGTCTGATGACCCGCAGCTGGACCAAGGTCAAGTCGGGTATGTAAGGCACACACTATCCAGGGTTCGTCCACATTGGGCGAACTGCACTGTTTTTTTCTGGGAGTTTCGTAAATGGCAGTTGCCTCCGGCGCCTATAAGAAAGCCCTCGAGGGCGACCAGACACCGAAACAGGTGTTGGTCAAAATCGACCGGGTCACGAAGAAATTCGACGAGACGATTGCCGTGGACGATGTGTCCCTGGAAATCAAGAAGGGCGAAATTTTTGCCCTGCTCGGCGGTTCGGGATCGGGCAAATCCACTCTGCTGCGGATGCTGGCAGGGTTCGAACGGCCCACGGAGGGGCGCATTTTTCTCGACGGCGTCGACATCACCGACATGCCGCCGTACGAACGTCCGATCAACATGATGTTCCAGTCCTACGCCTTGTTCCCGCACATGACCGTGGCGCAGAACATCGCCTTCGGCTTGCAGCAGGACAAGATCCCCAAGGCCGAGGTCGAAGCCCGTGTGGCCGAGATGCTCAAACTGGTGCAGATGAGCCAGTACGCCAAGCGCAAGCCGCATCAACTGTCGGGCGGTCAGCGTCAGCGTGTGGCGCTGGCGCGTTCGCTGGCCAAGCGGCCGAAGCTGCTGCTGCTCGATGAGCCGATGGGCGCACTGGACAAGAAACTGCGTTCGCAGATGCAGCTTGAGCTGGTGGAAATCATCGAGCGCGTCGGTGTGACCTGCGTGATGGTGACTCACGACCAGGAAGAGGCCATGACCATGGCTGAGCGCATCGCGATCATGCACCTGGGCTGGATCGCCCAGATCGGCAGCCCGATCGACATCTACGAAACCCCGACCAGCCGTCTGGTCTGCGAATTCATCGGCAACGTGAACATCTTCGAAGGCGAAGTGATCGACGACGCCGAAGGCCACGCGACCATCACCTGCAAGGATCTCGACCGGCAGATCTACGTCGGCCACGGCATCAGCACTTCGGTGCAGGACAAGTCGGTCACCTACGCGATCCGCCCGGAGAAACTGCTGGTCACCGCCGACCAACCGACCTGTGAATACAACTGGTCGAGCGGCAAGGTGCACGACATCGCCTACCTGGGTGGTCACTCGGTGTTCTACGTCGAATTGCCGAGCGGCAAACTGGTGCAGTCGTTTGTCGCCAACGCCGAGCGCCGTGGCGCACGTCCAACCTGGGGCGATCAGGTTTACGTGTGGTGGGAAGACGACAGCGGCGTGGTACTTCGCTCATGAACATGCGCAAGTTCAAACGACGGCTCAACCGAATAATTCCCAATGGCCGCCAACTGGTCATTGGGGTTCCGTTCATCTGGCTGTTTCTGTTTTTCATGTTGCCGTTCTTCATCGTCCTGAAGATCAGCTTCGCCGAAGCCGACGTAGCCATTCCGCCGTACACCGAGATCTACACCTACGCCGAGCAGAAGCTGCAACTGCTGCTGAACCTGGGCAACTACGCGATGCTGGCGGGCGACGAGTTGTACATCGCCGCCTACCTCGGCTCGCTGAAGATGGCGCTGATCAGCACCGTGCTGTGCCTGCTGATCGGCTACCCGATGGCCTACGCCATCGCCAGTGCCCGTAAAGAGCTGCAAACGGTGCTGGTGCTGCTGATCATGATGCCGACCTGGACCGCGATCCTGATCCGCGTTTACGCGTGGATGGGCATCCTCAGCAACAACGGCTTGCTCAACGGTTTCCTGATGAGCATGGGCCTGATCGACGAGCCGCTGCAGATCCTCAACACCAACCTTGCGGTGTATATCGGCGTGGTCTATTCGTACCTGCCGTTCATGATCCTGCCGCTGTATGCCAACCTGGTGAAGCACGACAACAGCCTGCTGGAAGCCGCGTCTGACCTCGGTTCGAGCACCTTCAACAGCTTCTGGAAAATCACCATTCCGCTGTCCAAGAACGGGATCATTGCCGGCTGCATGCTGGTGTTCATCCCGGTGGTCGGCGAGTTCGTGATCCCGGAACTGCTCGGCGGCCCGGAAACCCTGATGATCGGTAAAGTGCTCTGGCAAGAGTTCTTCAACAACCGTGACTGGCCGGTGGCGTCTGCCCTGGCGGTGGTGATGCTGGCGATCCTGATTGTGCCGATCATTCTGTTCAACCGCAGTCAGGCCAAGGAAATGGAGGGTAAAGAATGAAGCGCATCCGTTTCTCCAGCCTGATGCTGGTCGTGGGTTTGTTGTTCATCTATCTGCCGATGCTGATCCTGGTGATCTACTCGTTCAACGCCTCGAAACTGGTAACGGTGTGGGGCGGCTGGTCGATCAAGTGGTACGTCGGCCTGCTCGACAACAGCCAACTGATGGGCTCGGTGCTGCGCTCGCTGGAAATCGCCTGCTACACGGCGATTGCCGCAGTGGCGCTGGGTACGCTGGCCGCGTTTGTGCTGACGCGTATTACCCACTTCAAGGGCCGCACGCTGTTCGGTGGTTTGGTCACTGCGCCATTGGTGATGCCGGAAGTGATCACCGGTCTGTCGCTGTTGCTGCTGTTCGTGGCCATGGCGCAGATGATCGGCTGGCCGCAGGAACGCGGCATCGTCACCATCTGGATCGCTCACACGACGTTCTGTGCGGCGTATGTGGCAGTGGTGGTGTCGGCGCGTCTGCGTGAGCTGGACCTGTCGATCGAAGAAGCGGCGATGGACCTGGGCGCACGGCCGTGGAAGGTGTTCTTCCTGATCACCATCCCGATGATCGCGCCGTCGCTGGCGGCGGGCGGCATGATGTCGTTCGCACTGTCGCTGGACGATCTGGTACTGGCGAGCTTCGTCTCCGGTCCTGGCTCGACGACCCTGCCGATGGAAGTGTTCTCGGCGGTGCGTCTGGGCGTGAAACCTGAGATCAACGCTGTGGCCAGCCTGATTCTGCTGGCGGTGTCGATCGTGACCTTTCTGGTCTGGTTCTTCAGCCGCCGTGCCGAAGAAGCGCGCAAGAAAGCCATCCAGCAAGCCATCGAAGAAAGCGCTGCCGATTCGTGGAAACAGCCGGACGTGCGCCGCGCGCCTGCGCCGGAAGCAGCGTAAGCACTACAGGGTTGGCCTCGGTCTTGAGGCCAGCCACAAATCGAAATGTGGGAGCGAGCCTGCTCGCGAAGATGGAGTATCAGTCGACTCAAATATTGACTGATACACCGCTTTCGCGAGCAGGCTCGCTCCCACCTTTCGTTTTATGCAGTCCAGGGGGATTTACGGATGACTTCAACAAAGTTCATCGGCTTGAACCCCGGCTCCTGATCTTTCAGCACATCAGTCTTCACATTGCCGAACGTGGTCTGCGGACGATGGCGCAAGCCGTCGGCAAACGCGCAGATGATGCACGCCTTGAAACCTTCCCCGCGTGGATGCGCATGCACCACCGCTTCGCGCTGCACGCTGCTGAACGCCGCGTAATCCAGGCCCAGCACATCCATTTCCACGCCTGCTGTCACCAGCGCCACGGTCGGGCGCAGATGCTTTGGCACGCCCGGCGTGGTGTGCAGGGCTATCGACAGCCAGACCTGCTCGATGTCGTCATCGCTCAACCCGTAAGGCTTGAGAAACGCCGCGGCGGCGTTGGCGCCGTCGACCTCGAAACGTTCGTCATCGCTGCGGTGACCTTCGACCAGACCAAGGTCATGAAACATCGCGCCGACGTACAACAGCTCCGGATCGTAGGCCAACTGCTGACGCTCGCCGCTCAATGCACCGAACAGAAACACCCGGCGAGAGTGGTGATAGAGCAGGTCGGATTCGATGTCGCGGATGTACTCGGTGGTGGCGCGGGCCAAGGCGCTGTCAGGGATTTTGATGCCGGCAATGGTGGTGTTCATGAGCGGTTTCCTCGTCGAAAACGCCGGGGCGGCGCTGATGGGGAAAGTCTGTTCCCGCGCTGCAACGCGAACAATCGACGCATGGCTGCGATCCTTGCCAATCGACCTGCAAATCGTGCCAAGCTAAAAGATCGCAGCCTGCGGCAGCTCCTACAGAAGCCTGCATTCCCCTGTAGGAGCTGCCGCAGGCTGCGATCTTTTGCTCTTGAAAGGGAATCCACAGTCATGAACAAAACCGTCGCCATCGTCGTGTTCCCGGGCGTGCAATCGCTGGACGTCAGCGGCCCCATGGATGTGTTCGCCGAGGCCAATCGCTTCCTGGCGCCCGAGGATCACTATCGGCTGCAAGTGATCGGCATTGAGCACGGGCCGATGGCCTGCTCCAACGGCCTGACCCTGAATGCCCATCGACATTTCAGCGCAGCCCTTGAGGCTTATGACTTGCTGCTGGTCGCGGGCGGGCCGACGCTGCCGTTCATGGAGTTCGGCAAAACCTTCGATGCCTGGCTGCGTGACGCCTGTGCGCGGGCGCAGCGGTTCGGCTCGATCTGCAATGGCGCGTTCATGCTGGCGCGGGCCGGGTTACTGGAAGGGCGCACGGTGACCACTCACTGGAACGATGCCCAGGCGCTGGCGCAGTTGTGTCCGTCGACGCAGGTCGAGGCGGACCGCCTGTATGTCGAAGACGGCGCGCTCTACACCTCGGCCGGGGTGACGGCGGGGATTGATCTGTCGCTGTACCTGCTGGCCCGCGATCACGGCGTCGAGGTGGCGCTGAGCGTGGCCAAGCGGCTGGTGGTATTCACCCAGCGCTCCGGCGGGCAGTCGCAGTTCAGCCCGTTCCTGACACCGCACGCGGAGCCGACGTCGGCGGTGGCGATGGTGCAGTTGTATGTGCTGGCCAATCTCACCGGGGATCTGACCATTGCCGATCTGGCGCAGGCGGCGAACATGAGTGCGCGCAATTTCTCCCGAGTGTTTGCGCGGGAGGCGAAGGTCACGCCAGGGGAGTTTGTCGAGCGGGCGCGGGTGGATGCGGCGCGGGTGATGCTCGAAAGCACCACGGCGCCGCTGAAAACCGTGGCCTATCAGTGCGGGTTTCGCGACGCGCAGCATATGCGCAGTGTGTTCAATCGAAGGCTGGGCGTGACGCCGCAGCAGTTTCGGTTGAATTTTGCGGTGCTGCTCTGAGGGGTTCGGTGTTGCTGATGGCCCTTTCGCGAGCAAGCTCGCTCCCACAGGAGACCGCATTCCAACGGTGGGAGCGGGCTGGCTCGCGAAAGCGTCCGCCTGAACAGCACAAGATTATTGGGTCGCCCGCGCCGGCAGCAGCTTCAGGGTACTGCGTGTATTCGCCGTCACTTCCTCATCGCTGAAGTGCGCCTGCACATACATCCCGTCCACATACGCCTCAGCCTGATCGTCAAAGTGACTGTCGAACGGCACACCACTCTGGCCCACCGGGTTGATCGTCAAACTGTGCGCCGGATCGGCGAAATCCACCAGGCGCCGGGTCGACGGCCCATAAGTCACCGGCCACGGCGCCGGGCCGATCTTCGCTGACAGGTTGTTCGGCACTTCATGGCTGCCCGGCGCGGCGAACGGCCCGACATTGAAAATACGATCCAGCGGCTTCTGCTGCCCCAGCGGATGACCATGGGTCAACGTATGCGCCGTGCCCCATTGCCAGGCGGACGTGTCGTCGCCGAGGGTCAGCTTCAGGTGCGCCATGCTCGCTTGCCAGGCCGTACGGACAACATCGGCGCGAGTCTCTTTGGTTGGCGTATTGCGGTTATCCCACCACGCGGAATCGGCGTTCGCCGCCAGCCGTGGCAGTGCCGAATCGATCACCCGCGTCGACAGCAGCGTCTCGAAAAAGTCATTGCCCAACTCGTCGCGCATTGCCGCATCGGCGAGGTCGTAGAGGAACTGGTTGAACAGCGTTGCACTGATCGAATCTAGCGGATAGTCGCCTTGCCACTGCGCCAGTTGCTCGACCAGTTTGAGCTGCGCCGGATCGCTCACCACTTCACGCAATACTGGCAACAACGGCGCCAGCAAACGCGGGCCGTAACCGGTGGCGGTGCCCAGTTGCAGTTTCTGGTTAGCTTCATTGGTCCACTTCACGCGCTTGTCGCTGAGCTGCTGATTGAGCTGCTGGCCACGGTCGGCGAGGTTGTAGTAACCCGGAATTTCCATGCCGGTGGGCGAAACAGGCTGGAAGTTGGCCGAGACGATATAGCCGCGCGCCGGGTTTTCTTCCTGCGGGTTGGCGCTGAACGGGTAGTAGCCGTCCTTGTCCGCCTGATTCGTGCTGCCGTCGAGAATGAAGCCCGGTTTGACACCGGTCGGCCGCTTGGGCAGCAACGCCGAAGCCCACCAGGCGATATCGCCCTTGGCGTTGGCGTAAACCAGATTAAGCCCCGGCGCCTGCACTTTGGCGGCAGCAGCGCGGGCCTTTGCCAGGGTGTCGGCGCGGTTGAGCTGGTAGAAGCCTTCAAGGATCGGATTCGGCGTTTCCAGGAATGCCCACCACATGGCGATCGGCGTCTTGCCGGCGGCCGTACCCAGCGCATCGTTGACGATCGGGCCGTGGGGCGACTGGCGCAGGGTGATCGTCACCGGCGCCTGGCCCTTCACATTGATCTGTTGCTCGGTGCTGACCATGTCGGTCCACTGGCCGTGATACCAGACCTGATTCGGGTTGTCCGGGTTGACCTTCTCGGCGATCAGGTCCAGATCGTCGTTCTGGAACATGGTCAGGCTCCAGCCGAAATCCATGTTGTGCCCCAGGAACGCGAACGGCACCAGCGCCTGATGATGGCCGTACAGCTCAAAGCCCGGCGCCGACAGTTGCGCTTCGTACCACACCGACGGCACCGAAAAGCGAATGTGTGGATCGCCGGCCAGCAGCGGTTTGCCGCTTTGGCTGTGACTGCCCGAGATGACCCACGCGTTGCTGCCTTCGAATTGCGGCAGGCCGTTGTCGATCAGCGCTTGCTCGCTGAGGCGGGCGAGGGCGTTGAGGTCTTTCCAGTCATTGGCGGCGAGGGCCGGTTTCGGGGTGGTGCGATCTTTCGCCAGCACACCTTTGGGCTGCCAGTCGAGGTCGAAGACGTTGAGGTAATCGGCGCCGAGTTGATCGCGCACGTAGGTCAGCAGCGGTTCGGTGCGAAACGCCGCGGCAAAGCTGTAGGCCATGTAACCGGCCACGCTAATGCTGTCTTCGGCGGTGAACGGCCGCTTGGGGATGCCCAGCACGTCGAACTCGACGGGCGCGGCGTGGCTGTCCTGATATTGGTTGATGCCGTCCAGATAGGCTTGCAGGCCCTTCCACGCCGGGGATTGTTTATCGAGGTTGGCGACGTAGCTGGCTGCACGTTCGCGGATGCGCAGGCTGCGGAACAGTTTGTCGGTGTCGAGCAGTTTCGGTCCGAGCACTTCGGCCAGTTCGCCCCGGGCGAGACGACGCATGGCTTCCATCTGGAACAAGCGATCTTGGGCATGTACATAGCCGAGGGCACGGTAGAGGTCGGTTTCGTTCTCGGCGCGGATGTGCGGCACGCCACGCTCGTCGTAGCGCACGGTCACCGAACCTTGCAGCTTGCGCAGCTCGACCTGGCCCTGGCGCGTCGGCTGTTTGCTGTAGACGTACCAGCCGGCGCCAGCGAGCAGGACAACGATGAACAAGGCAAGAACGGTGAACACGCGCTTCATGGTGACTCCTTGTGCTGGCGGGATTGCCGCCCGTCGGGCTGCAAACAATTAGCACAGACCTTCTGTGCCGTGCAGCGCTGTCCTTAAAAAGTCCGGAATGCCTTACTGCGCTGGCACCGGCCATGGACAATAGCAGCCGACCGCGAGGGTGTGCGTGGCGTTGACCGGGCGATCGTCCGTCAGGGCATGCAGGATGGGTTCGATGAAGCTGTTGCTGGAGTTGCAGGTCAGGCCTTCGCTGTAAGGGCCGAAGTACGCCAGTTTACCGTTACGATCCCAGATCGCCACGGCCGGGCTGGCGGGGACCTGCTCGGAGCCGGGCAACACGGTGATGGTTTTCAGTGTGCTTAGCGTGGCGGGCAACTGGCCGTGGCTGCCGGCCCTCTGCACTGCAAAGAATTCGACGCCTTTGCCGTTGAACTGCTCGACCATCTCGGTCAGGTGTTGCTGGTTGCCGACATTGCACGGGCAGGCCGGGTCCCAGAAATGCACGAGGCGGATATTGCCAGGCCCGGCCAGTTCATCGGGCAGTCGCAACGGATCGCCGGAAAACACCGCCGTGTGTTCGCTGAACGCGCGCAGATATCGCCCTTGAAACCAGTCATACGCGGCCCACAGCACCCCGGCGCACACAAGCGCGAGCAGGCTGGCAAACAGTGCGGTGCGGTAGGGCGAACGCATGGATTTGTGTCCTCAGAGGCCGGCTAGCTTGCCATGCTTGACTCAACAGATGAATATCGCAGGCCGATAAAGTCTGTTCACCGTTCTGGAAATGCCTCATGCCTGCCACTTTCGACCCCGATCAATTACGCGCCAGCCTCAAGCCTCTGGCCGAGTGGCAGGCGTTGTCCGAGGAGGCGAAAGCGTATCAACGGTTCTACCAGACCGACTTCCCCGAACGCGATGTCTGGCGCGGCATGGGGCGGTTTGCCGTGAACGGTTACGAACTGGTCAGCCATTGCTGGTGGCCAGAGAAGGTCAAGGGCACACTGTTTCTGTTGCACGGTTTCTACGATCACACCGGGCTCTATCGGCATGTGATCGAGTGGGCGCTGGACCAGGATTTTGCGGTGATTGCCTGCGATTTGCCGGGGCATGGTCTGTCGAGTGGGGTGCGGGCGAGCATCCGTGATTTCTCGGAATATCAGGACACCCTGCAAGCGTTGTTCGCCGAGGCCAATTCGATCGCGCTGCCGCAGCCGTGGCACTTGTGCGGGCAAAGTACCGGCGGGGCGATCGTGGTCGACCATGTGCTCAACCATGGTGAGAACAGTCCGGCGCAAGGTCACTTGATTTTGCTGTCGCCGCTGGTGCGACCGCGGGCGTGGGGCTGGTCGCAGCTCAGTTACTACCTGCTGCGGCCGTTTGTGCGGGGCATTGCCCGGCGCTTTAGCGAAAACTCCAATGACCCGGACTTCCTGCCGTTTCTGCTGGCCGATCCGTTGCAGCCCAAGCGCTTGCCGACCGCGTGGGTCGGCGCCTTGTCACGCTGGATCAGTCGGGTCGAGTACGCGAAAAAAAGTCCGCGACGGCCGCTGATCATTCAGGGGCAGGCGGACATGACTGTCGACTGGCAGCACAATTTGCAGGTGTTGAAGTGGAAGTTCGATCGGCCGCAGATTTTGCTGTTGGCGCAGGCGCGGCATCATCTGGCCAATGAGACGGCTGACATGCGTGAGGAGTATTTCGAGTTCTTGAGCAAGCGGATCAGGGGCCGGAATCTCTAGCGTCTGTCAGGGCCTCTTCGCGAGCAGGCTCGCTCCCACAGGGGCACGCGTTCCCAAATGTGGGAGCGAGCCTGCTCGCGAAGGCGGCGATCAGACAGCGCAGATCATTGGTTGAGATTCGAAGTGTTCTGCCCCACCGCCAACCCCGCCCGAATCGCCGCCAGCGCCGCTTGATAGTAAGCCTTGCCCTCGGTCGACTCGGCAAACGTCGCAAACTCTTCCAGCTCTTCATCCGACAGGTCGCGATACACGTAGAGCAGCGTGTTGTTCATGTCCGCGCCAATCTGATCCATCAGGCGCTGGCGCTGACCGTTCAACATGCCTTGTGCCTGACCACCACCGAGCAGTCCCGGGATCATCGAACTCAAACTGTCCGCCGCCACGCCGGCAATCGCCAGGCTGACTTCGGCGCCGGCTTCACGGGCAGGCAGGGCTTGGGCGAGATGGCCGATGATCAGCAGGCGGCTGTCGCTGGCCGGCATTTTCGGCAGGCCTTTGGCATTCTTCGCCAGTTGATCGCGACGGGTTGCGAGCAATTCGGCGGCGACGATTTTCTTGCCCAGCGGCGACTGGAAAAAGGACAGGGCCGGTTTCGGATCGGCGAGGTTCTGCCGCAGCTGTGCTTCGGCACGCTGATCCATGGCCATGGGGGCGAAGCGCTGATTGCTGTTGTTGACCAGTGCTTGAAATACGGCAGGCGGCAGGCTGTTCTGATAGCGCTGCTGCGCTGCACTCAGGGCGTCATTGAAATGCGCACGTTGATCTGGCCAGCCGGCGATCTTGTACAACTGATCGTAGCCGTCCGCCCAGGCGGGCAAAACACAGAACATCAACAGTGAAAAAAGCAAACGGCGCATAGGGACTCCTGTCAGCAGCGGACTATTCTCCGTGCGGTGCAGTTACTTGTCGAGAATTCGTATCCAGCCGCTGCGTGGCTCTGTCGGATTTGTTGCCGCCGACATACTATGCGCGCCATGCAAATATCCTCTGAACACCCGCTGCTGTTACGTATCGTCGACGACCTGGCCGAGCACGGCTGGTCGCAGCAGAACATTTTCCTGCCCGCGGGTTTGACCCGCGAGCTGGCGGCCGAGTGCCGTAAACGTGAGGCCGAGGGTGAGCTGGCGCCGGCGGCGGTGGGTCGCGGGCCGTTTTCGGAGATTCGCGAGGGTATTCGCGGCGACCACATCCAGTGGATCGATCCGGGCCAGGCCGAGGCCAGTGACCGCTATCTGGAGCTGATGGACAGTCTGCGCGAGGCACTCAACCGGGGCTTGTTCCTCGGGCTGGAAGACTTCGAATGCCATTTCGCGCTGTATCCGCCGGGTGCGTTCTATCGCAAGCACGTTGACCGCTTCCGCGATGATGACCGGCGCATGGTGTCGGCGGTGGTCTACCTCAACGAGGCCTGGCTGCCGGAAGATGGCGGTCAGTTGCGCATGTACCTGGACGATGAGCGCGTCTACGACGTGCAGCCCACCGGCGGCTGCCTGGTGGTGTTTCTGTCTGGCGAAGTCCCGCATGAAGTGCTGCCGGCCAATCGTGAGCGCTTGTCGCTGACGGGCTGGTTCCGCCGTCGTGGCAACGAGCCGTTCTGATCATGGAAAAGATTCTGGTCAGCCGCTGCCTGTTGGGTCACCGCGTGCGTTACGACGGCGGGGCCAGCGGACCGTTCGATTTGCTTGAGCAGTGGATTGCCGAAGGGCGCGTGGTGCCATTGTGTCCGGAAGTGGCGGGTGGTTTGCCGACGCCACGGGCGGCGGCGGAGATCCCAGGCGGGCAGGGTAGTGAAGTGCTCGATGGCGTTGCTTCGGTCATCACTACCGAAGGCGAGGATGTCAGCGCGCAGTTTCTGGATGGTGCTCGGCAGGCGCTGGAGTTGGTGCACAAACACGGAATCCGCGTGGCGGTGCTCAAAGCCAATAGCCCATCGTGCGGCAATCTGCTGACCTATGACGGCACGTTCAGTGGAGTGAAAGTCAGTGGTGAAGGCGTGACGGCTGCGTTGCTCAAACGCCATGGCGTGCAGATTTTCAGCGAGCTCGAACTGCCGCAGGCTGCAACAGCCCTGACACAACTCGATTAAAACCCCACCCCGAATCCCCGTGTGGGAGGAGGCTTGCTCGCGAAAGCGGTGGGTCATTCAACATGTGCATTGACTGACACGACGCCTTCGGGAGCAAGCCCCCTCCCACAGGGTTTTGTGTTCACTCGGGTTCGGGGAACCATTTCGCCGACAGCGCCGCCAGACGCCCATCCGCTTTGATCCGCTGCATCGCGCTCGCAAGGCTGGCCTGAAACGCCGGATTACCCTTCTGAAACGGAATCGCCAATTCCACCGGTGCACTCACAGCAGGCTTCTCCTCGGTCAACGCCTGCACCAGTACCATCGGGCGTGGCTGCTCATCCTTCTTCGCCAGCAACTGCGAATCGACCTTGCCGTATGGCGTACTGAAGTCGAAACGATCCTTGAGTTCAGGTGTCAGTGCTATGTGGTTGAGCGCGACGTCGTACTTGCCGCTTTCAACGCCCTGGAGCAGGTCGCCCGCATCGGTGACGATGAAGTCGGCGCGAACATCCAGCTCCTTGGCCAGCAGTTGCCCAAGCTCGACTTCGAACCCCGTGAGTGTGTCGCCGTTCTTGTAATTGAAGGGCGGTGTATTAGCCTCAAGGGCAATGCGCAACTCGCCACGGTCGTTGACGTCATCAATCAGTTCGGCGTGAGCCAGTGGGCTCAAAAGGGGTAGCAGGCAGATCAGGCCAGGCAAAAAGCGCATGGTCACTCCTTTGAAATCATTAACGCGACGCTCTGAGTCAGGCTCGCTTTGCTATGGTTGTCGAGTGCCTTCGACAACGAATGGTCATGAAGTTGTCATGACCGGACGGATTTTACGGAAAAACTGGAGAAGAAAATGAAAAGCTTTATGTCACGTGCAGCGTTGGCGGGTGTACTGATGGGCGTTTCGGTGCTGGCCAGTGCGGCTACCCCGGCTCCAAAGGGTGCCGAAGTGTTCATCGTTTCTCCCGAAGACGGGGCGAAGGTTTCCCAAGAGTTCAAGGTCAAGTTTGGTACCAAGGACGTCGCGCTGGCCCCGGCCGGTGACGTTACCAAGAACACCGGTCACCATCACTTGCTGATCGACGTCGACAAACTGCCGGCTGCCGGCGCGCCGATTCCGAACGATGCGAACCACATGCACTTTGGCAAGGCGCAGACCGAAGCCACAATCAAACTGGCCCCTGGCAAACACACTCTGCAACTGGAGCTGGGTGACAGCGGCCATATGCCATTCGATCCACCGATCGTTTCGAAGAAAATCACCGTCAACGTCGAATAAATTTTCGGCGTTGTCTAGTCCTGAAATAGGTTTACACCTGTTTCAACCTCAAAACGCCCGATGCACCGCATCGGGCGTTTTGTATTTCAGCGACAGATGAGGCCGCTCGTTGTTATAGATCTGCACCGACTCGTCCACCATCCGGATGGCATCTGCAAAATCTTTGGGCCGATGCAGCATTAACTCGTTTTTCAAAATTCCATTCACACGCTCAGCCAATGCATTTTGGTAGCAGTCGTAGCCATCGGTCATTGAGCAGGTGATGCCGTACTTGGCATGCAGCCGCTGATAAAGCTCGGAGCAGTATTGAACGCCTCTGTCCGAGTGGTGCACCAAGTGTTGTTCCGTTGTCCGCTGCTTCAGGGCTTTGTTGAACGCCTGGATCACCGATTCGGTGTGCAAGCTTTCATGGACATGGTGACCCACGATTTTTCGAGAGTACGCATCGGTGATCAAACTCAGATAAGCCACACCCGTTTGCGTTGGTAAGTAGGTGATGTCCGCAACCCATACTTGCTCTGGTGCCTTGGCGACTACCTGAATCGGCCCATCTTTGAGCAGGTTTGGATGCCGGCGAAAGCGATGATGACTGTCTGTTGTTTTGTGATAGGCCCGCCTGCGAGGAACCAGTTCGCGCCGATCTCGCAAGATATTGAATAAACGGTCTCGACCAACCTTTACGGACATTTCTGGCTCAGTGCGCATTAGATTGTGAAGTTTTCGGGTGCCAAGGCGCGGTTGCCTGAGTCGCTTTTCCCTCACGAATCCCATCACTTCCTGAGCATGACGGGCCCGGGCATCACACGCCCGGTTGCGCTTGTAATAAGCCTGACGGGAAATCCCCATGAATTGGCAAGCCCGACTAATGCTCAGGCCTTGGATCTGCTCTTGGGAGAGGACTTGCCGGATCGCTTTTTTACGACAGAAACACCGAAGTCGTTCTTCAAAACATCAACGACGGCTTCGAAAAACTGAGCTTTCTGGTTGGCTTGGGCAAGCTTTTCTTCAAGCTCTTTGATTCGCTGTTCGGGTGTCAGCGGTTTATCGGGCTTATCCATGGAACGGGGTCTCTTGGAGCGAATGGACGCGCCTTGACTCCAGTCCTGCCGACCATGCCTGCGTAACCAGTTCAGTACGGTCGTTTTACCCTGAATGCCATAACGCTCTTGAGCCTCTTTATAACTCAGCTCACCTTTTTCGACTTGATCGACGACCGACAATTTAAAGGTCAGCGTGTAATCACGCTGACTGCGCCTTTCTCCCGTATTCATTACTCCCTCCTGAGAATGGGTCAGAAGGTGTAAACCTTATTCAGGACGGGACACGTGCATGAAAAAGGGAGCCCGAAGGCTCCCTTTTTTGTCGCTCAGCGTGCGATCAGAACAACACACGGCTACGGATAGTGCCGTTGATGTGCTGCAGCTTCTCTTGCGCCAGGTCCGAGTACTCGGCGTCGACGTCGATCACCACGTAGCCAACCTTCTCGTTGGTCTGCAGGAACTGACCGGAGATGTTGATGCCGTTTTCGGCGAAGACCTTGTTGATCTCGCTCATCACACCCGGGATGTTCTCGTGGATGTGCAGCAGACGGTGCTTGCCAGGGTGAGCGGGCAGCGCCACTTCCGGGAAGTTGACCGACGAAACGGAAGTACCGTTGTCGCTGTACTTGACCAGTTTTTCCGCCACTTCCAGACCGATGTTGGCTTGCGCTTCGGCAGTCGAACCACCGATGTGCGGGGTCAGGATCACGTTGTCCAGGCCACGCAGCGGGCTTTCGAACTCTTCGTCGTTGGAGCGTGGCTCCACCGGGAATACGTCGATGGCCGCGCCGATCAGGTGCTTGTCCTTGATCGCGTCCGCCAGGGCGTCCAGTTCGACCACGGTGCCGCGCGCCGCGTTGATCAGGATGCCGCCCTTCTTGATGGCGCGGATTTCCTTCTCGCCGATCATCCACTGGGTCGCAGCGGTTTCCGGAACGTGCAGGGTGACGATGTCGGACATGCCCAGCAGCTCGTTCAGGTTACCGACCTGAGTGGCGTTGCCCAGCGGCAGCTTGGTCACGGTGTCATAGAAGAACACCTGCATGCCCAGTCCTTCAGCCAGAACCGACAACTGAGTACCGATCGAGCCGTAGCCAACGATGCCGAGTTTCTTGCCACGGATCTCGAAAGAGTTGGCCGCGGACTTGATCCAGCCGCCACGGTGGCAGGAAGCGTTTTTCTCAGGGATGCCGCGCAGCAGCAGGATGGCTTCGGCCAGTACCAGCTCAGCCACGGAACGGGTGTTGGAGTACGGCGCGTTGAACACGGCGATACCGCGCTCGCGGGCAGCACTGAGGTCAACCTGGTTGGTGCCGATGCAGAAACAGCCGACCGCTACCAGCTTCTTCGCGTGATCGAAGATCTCTTCGGTCAGTTGGGTGCGCGAACGAATGCCGATGAAGTGAGCGTCAGCGATCTTTTCCTTGAGCTGGGCTTCCGGCAAGGAACCTGTCAGGTATTCGATGCTGGTGTAGCCCGCCGCCTTGAGGACGTCGACAGCCGATTGGTGGACGCCTTCGAGAAGAAGGAACTTGATCTTGCTCTTATCGAGAGAAGTCTTGCTCATCTGCGTAAACCTGTATCCCGGAGAAAAATGGCAGGAAATGGTCAACAGACATTGACCTGGACGGCAAGAAAGCCGTCGCCGCAGAACTGGCCTTGGGCACTGGCCTGCGGGGTCGGTATGCTAGCATAGCCGCCCCGCTAAACACTCATTCCTGCGACGTGAAGCGTTCTCAGGATGACCATGAATTGTTCGAGAGTTCTGTCGATGACCAATCCTGCCCTGATTGATGAACTGAAGACCCTGGTCGAGCCTGGCAAGGTCCTGACCGACGCCGACTCCCTGAACACGTATGGCAAGGATTGGACCAAGCACTTCGCCCCGGCCCCGACGGCCATCGTGTTCCCCAAGACCATCGAACAAGTGCAGGCCATCGTCCGTTGGGCCAACGCGCACAAGGTCGCGCTGGTGCCCTCGGGCGGGCGCACCGGGTTGTCCGCCGCCGCGGTGGCCGCCAATGGCGAAGTGGTCGTGTCGTTCGACTACATGAACCAGATTCTCGACGTGAACCTCACTGACCGTACCGCTGTTTGCCAGCCGGGCGTAGTCACTGAGCATTTGCAGAACGTCGCCGAAGAAAAAGGCTTGTACTACCCAGTGGATTTCGCTTCCGCCGGATCGAGTCAGATTGGCGGCAATATCGGCACCAATGCCGGCGGAATCAAGGTTATTCGCTATGGCATGACCCGCAACTGGGTCGCGGGCATGAAAGTCGTCACCGGCAAGGGCGATGTGCTGGAGCTGAACAAGGACCTGATCAAGAACGCCACCGGTTACGACCTGCGGCAATTATTCATCGGCGCCGAAGGCACCCTCGGTTTTGTCGTCGAAGCGACCATGCGCCTGGATCGCGCGCCGAAAAACCTCACCGCGATGGTCCTTGGTACCGCCGATTTCGACTCGATCATGCCGGTACTGCACGCCTTCCAGGGCAAGCTCGACCTGACCGCGTTCGAATTCTTTTCTGACAAAGCCCTGGCCAAAGTCATGGGCCGTGGCGACGTGCCGGCGCCGTTCGAGACCGACTGCCCGTTCTACGCACTGCTGGAATTCGAAGCGACCACTGAAGAAGTGGCCAACAGCGCGCTGGAAACCTTCGAACACTGCGTCGAGCAGGGCTGGGTGCTGGACGGTGTGATGAGCCAGAGCGAAACCCAGTTGCAGAACCTGTGGAAACTGCGCGAGTACATCTCCGAGACCATCTCGCACTGGACGCCGTACAAAAACGATATCTCGGTGACCGTGTCGAAAGTGCCTGCGTTCCTGAAGGAAATCGACGCGATCGTCGGCGAGCACTATCCCGACTTCGAAATCGTCTGGTTCGGCCACATCGGCGACGGCAATCTGCACCTGAACATCCTCAAGCCGGAAAACCTGAGCAAGGACGAGTTCTTCGCCAAGTGCGCCACCGTCAACAAGTGGGTGTTCGAAACCGTTGAGAAGTACAACGGTTCGATTTCCGCCGAACACGGCGTGGGCATGACCAAGCGCGATTACTTGACCTACAGCCGTTCGCCGGTTGAGATCGAATACATGAAAGCGGTCAAAGCGGTGTTCGACCCGAACGGCATCATGAACCCGGGCAAGATCTTCGCGGTTTGATCTGTAATTCTTGATGAATCAATGAAGGCAGGAGTCGGTAAATGAGCTATCAGCACCAGTACGTCGACGGCACGCGCATTCACTTCCCGATCGGGAAAGTCGTGTGCATTGGCCGTAATTACGCCGAACACGCCAAGGAACTGGACAATCCGGTGCCTACCGAACCGCTGCTGTTCATCAAACCGGGCAGTTGCGTGGTGCCGCTGGAAGGTGGTTTCAGCATTCCGACCGAGCGCGGCTCGGTGCATTACGAAGCGGAAATTGCCGTGTTGATCGGCAAGCCGCTGTCGACCAAGCCAAGCCGTGAAGAAGTGCTCGACGCGATCTCCGGTTTCGCCCCGGCGCTGGACCTGACCTTGCGCGACAAACAGGCCGAGCTGAAAGCCAAGGGCCTGCCGTGGGAAATCGCCAAGTCGTTCGACGGCGCGGCAGTGCTGGCACCGTTCGTGGTCGGCAGCACCTTCGCTGACCTGACCGACATCGGCATTCGCCTGACCATCAACGGCGAAGTGCGTCAGGACGGTAACAGCAGCGCAATGCTCAACCCGATCGTGCCGATGATCCAGCACATGGCCGGCTGCTTCTCGCTGCAGGCCGGTGACGTGATCCTCACCGGCACGCCAGTGGGCGTCGGCCCGCTGAACGTCGGCGACGACATCGTGCTGGAACTGGTCGGCGCCAGCAGCTTCAACAGCAGCGTGCGCTAACCGCAACACTGCAACACCCTGTGGGAGCGAGCCTGCTCGCGAATGCGTCAGATCTGTCGACATCATCGTTGCCTGACACAATGCTTTCGCGAGCACGTTCGCTCCCACAATGGTTGTGGGTGACCTGAAGATTGGGGACAGCACACGGCAATCGCGCCATTTGCCGTTTTTTTCACATCCTGTCTGGATAATTTCCGCAATTCTGGCGTCTTAGTCCGCCTCTTTATGCTATTACCCATAGCCTGAATTTTCGGAACGCGTCCCTCGATGTCATCTCAAACTCAGCTCAAATCCCCACGCCGCTCACGCTTCGCCATGCGTTGGTATTCCTGGCTGTTGCTGGCGATCGCCGCTGCTTACGGTCTGGCGTACGCCATGCACTGGGACGACCGCGGCGTACTGTGGGTGCTGGAGCGTTTCGAGAGTACGGCTGAGCAGAGCGAAAGCGTGTGGTTGCCGGACTATCGCGTGGTGATCGATGCCAAAGTGCTACCGGGCATGGAAAAAGACGAAGCTTCGGACCTGGCGTACAACCCGCAGACCAAAACCCTGTTTTCGGTGATGGGCAAGAATCCGTTCCTGGTCGAGCTGACCCTGCAAGGCGATGTGTTGCGCAAGATGCCTCTGGTGGGCTGGAGCAATCCGGAAGGCCTGACGGTCATGGAAAACGGCCTGATGGCGATCGTCGATGAGCGTGAACACATACTGTCGATCGTCAAAGTCGATGCCGATACCCGCGAACTCAATATCACTCATTTCCCTAAATACGACCTCGGCCCGTCGAAAGACCAGAACAAGGCATTCGAAGCCATCGCCTGGGACTCGCGCAATCAGCAACTGTGGCTGGGCGAGGAGCGGCCAGCGGCGCTGTTTACCTGGAAAAGCGACGGCAGCCAGACTCTCAAGGGTGACAAGCAGAAACTGGCCAGCGATGAGCTGGATATCCGCAATCTCTCGGCGTTGGCAATCGATCCGCGCACCGGCCACACGCTGGTGCTGTCTGCCGATTCGCATCTGCTGCTAGAGCTGGACGAGAAAGGCGAGCAAGTCAGCTTCATGACCTTGCTCGGCGGTTTCAATGGCCTGAAGAAAACCATTCCCCGCGCCGAAGGCGTGACCATGGACGAGGCGGGCACGTTGTATATGGTCAGCGAACCGAACCTGTTCTATCGCTTCGAAAAACAGAAATAGCAGCCTTTATCGATTCCAATGGAGCTGCCGCAAGGGTTGTCTTGTGGTTTGAGGCTACTGGCCATTAAGCTTCAATTCAGACGGGCGTGATATTTCATCCGCCTGTTTTGATTCCGAGCCTGCCCGAATGCGTCGACTTGCCCGCCCCAAGCCTCTGTTTGTCATCCTCTCAGTGATTGCCTTGATCATGCTGATCGCGATTGGCCAATACATGCGCCTGTTCGAGCGCGCCTGGTTCAACCTGCACGTCCTGTGGCAGCCGTTGAGCAGTGAGGCCATCGACCTGGATCAGTATCGGGTGGCGATTGAAGCGCGAGTCATCGAAGGCTTGAACGACGATGTCTCGGCCTTGACCTACGATCCCGTGCGTAAAAGCCTGTTCACCGTCACCAACAAGAATGCCGAACTGGTCGAGCTGTCGCTGGAAGGCAAGATCCTGCGCCGTATTGCCTTGATTGGTTTCGGTGATCCGGAGGCAGTGGAGTTCATCAGTGCTGACACTTACGTGGTGACTGACGAGCGTCAGCAGCGCCTGATCAAGATTCATCTGGAGAAAGACACCACTTTCCTCGACGCGGCGGACGCCGAGCAAATGACCCTGGGCGTGCACCTGAGCGGCAACAAAGGCTTCGAAGGGTTGGCATATGACTCGGTGGGCAAACGCCTGTTCGTGGCGAAAGAGCGCGATCCGATGCTGATCTACGAAGTACACGGTTTCCCGCACTTCAACCCGGAAAAGTCCTACGCGGTGCACGTGATCAACAACCCTAAACGTGATGCCGGGATGTTTGTGCGTGACCTGTCGAGCCTGCAATACGACGAGCGCAGTGGGCATTTGCTGGCGCTGTCGGATGAATCGCGGCTGATTCTGGAGCTGGATGTGGACGGGCGCCCGTTGAGCACGATGTCCTTGAGCAAGGGCCGGCAAGGCTTGCAGAAAACCGTGCCGCAGGCGGAAGGCATTGCGATGGATGATGACGGGACGTTGTATCTGGTGAGTGAGCCGAACCTGTTTTACGCCTTCAAAAAGCCTGCGCAACCTTAACCCACACCACAAAACACTGTGGGAGCGAGCCTGCTCGCGAAGGCGTCGTGTCAGCCAATGAAGATGTTGGCTGAACTGGCGCTTTCGCGAGCAGGCTCGCTCCCACAGGTTTATTCGTCTGCCCACAAATATGTGGGTGACTGGGCTTACTCAGCCTTAAGGGTTTTCACGCCTTCGCTGGTACCCAGCAACAGCAGATCCGCCGGACGCGCGGCGAACAAACCGTTGGTGACCACGCCGACAATCGCGTTGATCTGTGCTTCCAGCTCCACCGGGTTGGTGATCTGCATATTGAACACGTCGAGGATGATGTTGCCGTTGTCGGTCAGTACACCTTCGCGGTACACCGGGTCGCCGCCCAGTTTCACCAGTTCGCGCGCGACGTGGCTGCGGGCCATCGGGATCACTTCGACCGGCAGCGGGAACTCGCCCAGCACCGGCACCAGTTTGCTCGCGTCGGCGATGCAGATGAAGGTCTTGGCTACGGCCGCGACGATCTTCTCGCGGGTCAGGGCGGCGCCGCCGCCCTTGATCAGGTTCAGGTGCGCGTCGCTTTCGTCGGCGCCGTCGACGTAGAACTCCAGGTCGCTGACGGTGTTCAGCTCATACACCGGAATCCCGTGGCCCTTCAGGCGCGCGGCGGTGGCTTCGGAACTGGCGACCGCGCCATCGAACGCACCCTTGTGCTGCGCCAGCGCATCAATGAAGCAGTTGGCGGTGGAGCCGGTGCCGACCCCGACGATGCTTTTGTCGTCGAGTTTCGGAAGGATGAAGTCGACGGCGGCCTGAGCCACTGCCTGTTTGAGTTGATCCTGGGTCATGCGGGCTCCGGAAGCGGGCAAGGTAAGAACGGAAAGGCCGGCATTATAGCCTCAAGCCGGGTTAAAACCTCTGCAATCGTGTGGTCGTACGGGCAAAAGCCGGGTTAGACTCCTTGGCCCTGCCCAACCCGCTCAGTGATGCTTTCCGATGCTCGAACAGTACGTCAAAAAGATCCTCACCTCGCGCGTTTATGACGTTGCCGTAGAAACCCCGCTGCAGAACGCTCGCCAGCTCTCCGAGCGGCTGGGCAATGACATCTGGCTCAAGCGCGAAGACTTGCAGCCAGTGTTCTCGTTCAAGATTCGCGGCGCCTACAACAAGTTGACCCAACTGACCGAAGAAGAGCGCGCCCGTGGCGTGGTCACCGCTTCGGCGGGCAACCATGCGCAGGGGCTGGCCCTGGCGGCGAAAGTGCTGGGTGTCAAAGCGACTATCGTGATGCCCAAGACCACCCCGGAAATCAAGGTCGAAGGCGTGCGCTCGCGCGGCGGCAAAGTGGTGCTGCACGGTGACTCCTTCCCCGAAGCGCTGGCCTACTCGCTGAAACTGGTCGACGAAAAAGGCTACGTCTACATCCACCCCTACGACGATCCGCACACCATTGCCGGGCAGGGCACCGTGGCGATGGAGATTCTGCGTCAGCACCCGCAGCCGCTGGACGCGATTTTCGTGCCGGTTGGCGGTGGCGGTCTGATCGCCGGCATCGCTGCATACGTTAAGTACTTGCGTCCGGACATCAAAGTCATCGGCGTCGAGCCCGACGACTCCAACTGCCTGCAAGCCGCCATGGCCGCGGGTGAGCGCGTGGTGCTGCCGACCGTAGGCATCTTCGCCGACGGTGTGGCGGTGGCGCAGATCGGCCAGCACACCTTCGATATCTGCAAAGACTACGTCGATGAAGTGATCACCGTCAGTACCGACGAGATCTGCGCGGCAATCAAGGATATCTACGATGATACCCGCTCGATCACCGAGCCTGCCGGGGCCCTGGGCGTGGCCGGGATCAAGAAGTACGTTGAATTGCGCGGCGTCAGCGGCCAGACCTTCGTCGCCATCGATTCCGGCGCCAACGTCAACTTCGACCGCCTGCGCCACGTCGCCGAGCGCGCCGAGCTGGGCGAAGGCCGCGAAGCGATCATCGCCGTGACCATCCCCGAGAAGGCCGGCAGCTTCAAGGCGTTCTGCGAAGCCATCGGCAAACGCCAGATCACTGAATTCAACTATCGCTATAACACCGGTAGCGAAGCGCACATCTTCGTTGGTGTGCAGACCCACCCGGAAAACGACCCGCGCAGCGCATTGCTGGCGAGCCTGACCGAGCAGGGTTTCCCGGTGCTCGACCTGACCGACAACGAACTGGCCAAGCTGCACATCCGCCACATGGTCGGCGGGCGTGCCGCGCAGGTGGTCGATGAAGTGGTGCTGCGCTTCGAGTTCCCTGAGCGGCCTGGGGCGTTGTTCAACTTCCTCAACAAACTCGGCGGGCGCTGGAATATCTCGATGTTCCACTACCGCAACCACGGCGCGGCCGATGGCCGAGTGGTCGCGGGCCTGCAAGTGCCACACGACGAACGCCATCTGGTACCGGCGGCGCTGGCGGAAATCGGCTACCCGTACTGGGACGAAAGCGACAACCCGGCCTATAAGCTGTTTCTTGGCTGAGCGGCTACGCTGATGGGCATGGCCCAAGGATGAGAAATACATGGAAACCCTGACCACCCTGACAATCCTTCACGTCGCGGCGACCGTGGTGATAATCGCGAGCGGGCTGGGGCTTGCCGCCCTGACCTGGCGTAATCGCAGCGAAGGGCCGGCCAGCACGATGCAGCGTCCGTGGCTGTTTATCTGGTGTTTGATGCTGATCGGCATGTTTAGCATGCCCTTCACCGGCTGGTGGCTGGTGCACCTGGTGGGCTGGCCCTTGGGTCAGTTCTGGATTCTGGGCTCCAGCGTGATCTATGCCGTGGCCACGTTCAGTGCGGTCTGGCTACTTGTTCGGCTGAATCGGCTGTGGACAAGCGGGGTTGGCAATCGCAAATTCAATCTGGCGCTGGCGATTGTCAGCGGTGTCGGATTTTTCGCCATTGCGGCGTTGATGGGGGCCAAGCCGGTTTAGGGCTTGAGACCGAGTCGGCACTATTCGCGAGCAAGCCCGCTCCCACATTGGATCTGTGAACGACACAGATCCAATGTGGGAGCGGGCTTGCTCGCGAAGGCGTAATCAGTCGCGCAACGAAATCACCGGCCAGCCACGCTTCTGGGCTTCAGCACGCAGATTCGGATCCGGATCCACCGCCACCGGGTTCGCCACCTGCTCCAGCAGCGGCAAATCATTCATCGAGTCGCTATAGAAGTAGCTGTCTTCCAGCGAATACCCGGTCTCTTCCAGCCAGCGGTTCAGGCGCGTTACCTTGCCTTCGCGAAAGCACGGAATGTCAGTGCTGCGCCCGGTGTAACGGCCATCGACCATCTCGCATTCGGTGGCGATCAGGGTTTCAACGCCCAGACGCACGGCAATCGGCGCGGTAACGAAACGGTTGGTCGCGGTGATGATCACCAGCTTGTCGCCGGCGTCGCGGTGCTTTTTCAGCAGCTCCAGCGCTTTGGGCAGCACGATCGGCTCGATGCAGTCGCGCATGTAATCGCTGTGCCATTGATCGAGCACGGCCATTTCGGTGCGCCCGAGGATCTCCAGGCAGAAATTCAGGTAGGCGGCGTTATCCAGCTTGCCGGCCAGGTAATCCTGATAGAACTCGTCATTGCGCGCCTTGTATGTGATCGGGTCGAGGAAGCCGCGTTCACACAGATAGTCGCCCCAGGCGTGATCGCTGTCGCCGCCCAGAAGGGTGTTGTCCAAATCGAAGAGTGCCAGGCGCATTGCAGTTACCCGCTGATAAGTCAGTAAAAAGGCGACAAGAATACGGTCTTTTCACAAGAGTGCACATAAGGTAGGAAGCTTCGTTGCCGCCTTATCAAGCTTTGTGGAACAATGCGGCGACATGCGTTTGCGAGGTTGTTGCCGTGATCGACCCCGATGGTTTCCGTCCCAATGTCGGGATCATTCTGACGAATGACGCCGGCCAGGTGCTATGGGCTCGCCGTATCAATCAAGATGCCTGGCAGTTTCCACAGGGGGGAATCAACCCTGAAGAGACGCCGGAGGACGCCTTGTACCGCGAGCTGAACGAAGAAGTTGGCCTGGAACGTGAAGATGTTGAAATACTCGCCTGTACTCGGGGCTGGTTGCGCTATCGTTTGCCGCAACGTCTGGTGCGTACCCACAGCCAACCGCTGTGCATCGGCCAGAAACAGAAGTGGTTTCTCCTGCGCCTGATCTCCAATGAGCAGCGGGTGCGGATGGATTTGACCGGTAAACCGGAATTCGATGGCTGGCGCTGGGTCAGCTATTGGTATCCGTTGGGCCAGGTGGTGACATTCAAGCGCGAGGTGTATCGCCGCGCCCTCAAAGAGCTTGCCCCGCGCCTTTTAGCGCGCGACTGACGACGGAGTTCGACCCCGAGCCATGCTCAATACGCTGCGCAAGATCGTCCAGGAAGTTAACTCCGCCAAGGATCTCAAGGCGGCGTTGGGGATTATTGTGTTGCGCGTCAAAGAGGCCATGGGCAGCCAGGTCTGCTCGGTCTACCTGCTTGATCCCGAGACCAACCGCTTCGTCCTGATGGCCACCGAGGGCTTGAACAAGCGCTCGATCGGCAAGGTCAGCATGGCACCCAACGAAGGTCTGGTCGGTCTGGTCGGCACGCGTGAAGAACCCCTGAACCTCGAAAACGCCGCGGATCACCCGCGCTACCGCTACTTCGCCGAGACCGGCGAGGAGCGCTACGCCTCGTTCCTCGGTGCTCCGATCATTCACCACCGCCGCGTCGTCGGCGTGTTGGTCATCCAGCAAAAAGAACGCCGCCAGTTCGATGAAGGTGAAGAAGCCTTCCTCGTAACCATGAGCGCGCAGCTCGCTGGCGTTATCGCTCATGCCGAGGCCACCGGTTCGATCCGTGGCCTGGGCCGTCAGGGCAAAGGCATTCAGGAAGCCAAGTTCGTTGGCGTGCCGGGCTCGCCGGGTGCGGCGGTCGGTACCGCGGTGGTCATGCTGCCGCCCGCCGATCTGGACGTGGTGCCGGATAAAACCATCACCGACATCGACGCTGAACTGGCGCTGTTCAAGACCGCTATCGAAGGCGTACGCGCCGACATGCGTGCGTTGTCGGCCAAACTGGCGACCCAGTTGCGCCCGGAAGAGCGCGCGCTGTTCGACGTCTACCTGATGATGCTCGACGATGCCTCGCTGGGCAGCGAAATCACCACGGTGATCAAGACCGGCCAGTGGGCCCAGGGCGCGCTGCGTCAGGTGGTCACGGAACACGTCAACCGTTTCGAACTGATGGACGACGCCTACCTGCGGGAGCGTGCCTCGGACGTCAAAGACCTCGGTCGCCGCCTGCTCGCCTATTTGCAGGAAGAGCGCCAGCAGAACCTGGTCTACCCGGAAAAAACCATTCTGGTCAGCGAAGAACTGACGCCGGCGATGCTCGGCGAGGTGCCGGAAGGCACGCTGGTCGGTCTGGTGTCGGTACTCGGTTCGGGTAACTCCCACGTGGCGATCCTCGCCCGGGCCATGGGCATTCCGACGGTCATGGGTCTGGTCGACCTGCCGTACGCCAAGGTCGACGGCATCGAAATGATCGTCGACGGCACCCGCGGCGAGGTCTACACCAACCCGAGCGACGTGCTGCGCAAGCAGTTCTCCGAGGTGGTGGAAGAAGAGAAACAACTGGCGCTGGGCCTCGACACCCTGCGCGACCTGCCGTGCGTGACCCTCGATGGTCACCGCATGCCGCTGTGGGTCAACACCGGCCTGCTGGCAGACGTGGCGCGGGCGCAGAAGCGCGGCGCTGAAGGCGTCGGCCTGTACCGCACCGAAGTGCCGTTCATGATCAACCAGCGTTTCCCGAGCGAGAAGGAACAGCTGGCGATCTACCGCGAACAGCTCGCCGCGTTCCATCCGCAACCGGTGACCATGCGCAGCCTCGACATCGGCGGTGACAAGTCGCTGTCGTACTTCCCGATCAAGGAAGACAACCCGTTCCTCGGCTGGCGCGGCATTCGCGTCACCCTCGACCACCCGGAAATCTTCCTGGTGCAGACCCGCGCGATGCTCAAGGCCAGTGAAGGCCTGAACAACCTGCGGATTCTGCTGCCGATGATCTCCGGCACCCATGAACTCGAAGAAGCCCTGCACCTGATTCACCGGGCCTGGGGTGAAGTACGCGACGAAGGCACCGACGTGCCGATGCCGCCAATTGGCGTGATGATCGAGATCCCGGCAGCGGTGTATCAGACCAAGGAGCTGGCGCGGCAGGTGGACTTCCTGTCGGTCGGCTCCAACGACCTGACGCAATACTTGCTGGCGGTTGACCGCAACAACCCGCGCGTCGCCGATCTCTACGACTACCTGCACCCGGCGGTGCTGCAAGCCCTGCAAAACGTGGTGCGCGACGCCCATGCCGAAGGCAAGCCGGTGAGTATCTGCGGCGAGATGGCTGGTGATCCGGCAGCGGCCGTGCTGTTGATGGCGATGGGCTTCGACAGCCTGTCGATGAACGCCACCAACTTGCCGAAGGTCAAGTGGATGTTGCGTCAGGTGAACCTGAGCAAGGCCAAGGAATTGCTGGCCGAGCTGATGACCATCGACAACCCGCAAGTTATCCACAGCTCGCTGCAATTGGCGCTGAAGAACCTTGGGTTGTCGAAGATCAATCCGCCGGCGGTCAACAAAGCCCTCTAAAAGGCTGCTGGCCCCATCGCTGGCAAGCCAGCTCCCACAGGGGAATTGTGTCGATCACAGATCCAATGTGGGAGCGGGCTTGCTCGCGAAGGCGTCAGTCCAGCCACCGTTAAACCAGAATCTCCACCTCACCCAAATGCCCGCCATACGGCCCAAAGCTCCGCTCTACCATCCGCCGCGTCCCGTCCGCCTGCACAATCAGCGCCGTACTCGCCCGCGTCCCATAACTCTGGCTGGCAATAAACACACTCGACAGCAATGACTCAGTCGCCAGCCCGACGCCGGTATCCGGCAACTCGGCAAACGGCGCCGTCTGCGCATCGCTCAATATGTCCAGCAACCGCGCAGGCGTCGGATCCTCCAGCACCGCGCTCAACGCCGCCTTGGCCTTGAGCAACTTCGGCCACGGCGTATCCAGCCCGGCATTGGATAACCCATAGACCCCGGGCTCCAGCATCACCGCCTCAGACATCCGCGCATTGAAATGCCAGAGTTCATGGCTGTTGCCGAGCAGTAGATTGAACCCGGCATACTCCGGCGAGCGACCGACCACATCGCTCAAATAGTCATCAATCGACAGATCACCGGTGAGAAATCGCGCCACCAACTCGCCCCGCGACTTGCGCGCTGGCGGCTGATGCGGATCACGGATGTTGGTCAGCGCAGCCAAACGCCCATTGGCGCCGATCCCAAGCCAAGTCCCGCCGGCCTCAAGATCACGTCCGGCATGCACGTGCGGCGCCTCTGGCCATTGCGCTAGCGGCAGGCTGGGTCGGGCGTAGAACTCGTCACGGTTGGCCGCGACGATCAACGGCTGGGCATGGCCGGGGCGCCAGGCAAAAACAATCAGGCACATAAGGTGATCCTTGTGTGTTTTTTGCTCACTCTACGCATCCGGCGTCCGTGCATCCATCGCCAGTGGAGCACAAGGCTATGCATCCGTTACCATGCCGCTCCGGTTTTGGGATGCGTCTGGGAGAAGGACATGGAATTTCTGCTCTATCTGGCGCTCGGCGCCTGTGCTGGCGTGCTGGCCGGGCTGTTCGGCGTCGGTGGTGGGATCATCATTGTCCCGGTGCTGGTGTTCAGTTTTACCTTGCAGGGCTTTGACCAGTCGATTCTGACCCACCTGGCGGTCGGCACGTCGCTGGCGACGATCATCTTCACTTCGGTCAACGCGGTGCGGGAGCATCACCGTCGTGGCGCGGTGCGCTGGCCGATCTTCATGTGGATGACCGTGGGCATTTTGCTTGGCGCCGGTTTTGGTGCGTTGACGGCCGAAGCGATTTCCGGGCCCAACCTGCAAAAAATCATTGGTGTGTTCGCCTTGGTGATCGCCGTGCAGTTGGCGCTGGACGTCAAACCCAAGGCCAGCCGAACCGTGCCGGGCAAACTCGGTCTGACCGTGGCCGGCAGTGTGATTGGCTGGGCGTCGGCGATTTTCGGCATTGGCGGCGGCTCGCTGACCGTGCCGTTCCTGACCTGGCGCAGCGTGCCGATGCAGCAGGCCGTGGCGACATCTTCGGCCTGCGGTTTGCCGATTGCCCTGGCCAGTGCATCAAGTTTCATGATTCTGGGCTGGCATGATCCGTTGCTGCCGGCCCATAGTCTCGGTTTTGTTTATTTGCCGGCGCTGTTGGGCATTGCCCTGACCAGCATGGTGTTCGCCCGTCTCGGCGCGCGTTTGGCGCACAGGTTGTCGCCGCGCTTGCTGAAACGGCTATTCGCCGCTTTGCTGTTCTGCGTGGGTTTAAGCTTTCTGCTTTGATCGCGTCGCAATCCTGGCTTAATCCTGAGGTGGCAGCGTCGCCCGGGAATTCTGCTTTCAACTCTAACGAGGAGTCGCAATGCTGCCTTACCCGCAGATCGACCCGGTGGCCCTGGCCATCGGTCCGCTGAAAATCCATTGGTACGGTCTGATGTACCTCGTCGGCATTGGCGGTGCGTGGCTGCTGGCGTCGCGCCGGCTCAACCGTTTCGATCCGACCTGGTCCAAGGAGAAGCTCTCCGATCTGATCTTCTGGCTGTCGATGGGCGTGATTGTCGGCGGACGTCTGGGCTATGTGCTGTTCTACGACCTGAGCGCTTACCTGGCCAACCCGACGCTGATTTTCGAAGTGTGGAAGGGCGGCATGTCGTTCCACGGCGGTTTCATCGGCGTCATGCTGGCGGCCTTGTGGTTCGGCAAGCGCAATGGCAAGTCGTTCTTCCAGTTGATGGACTTCGTCGCGCCGATGGTGCCGATCGGTCTGGGCGCCGGGCGTATCGGCAACTTCATCAACGCCGAACTGTGGGGCAAGGCGACCGACGTGCCGTGGGCCATGGTCTTCCCGCCGTTCAGCGACCCGGCGCAACTGCCGCGTCACCCCTCGCAGCTGTATCAGTTCGCGCTCGAAGGCGTGGCGCTGTTCCTGATCCTGTGGATTTTCTCGCGCAAGCCGCGCCCGACCATGGCCGTTTCCGGCATGTTCGCGCTGTTCTACGGCATCTTCCGATTCATCGTCGAGTTCGTCCGCGTCCCGGATGCGCAACTGGGCTATCTGGCCTGGAACTGGCTGACCATGGGCCAGGTACTCTGCGTACCGATGATTGTCGGCGGGCTGTTCCTGATCTGGCTGGCCTATCGTCGCGCGCCGGCGGCACCGCTCGCTCCGACGGCTTAAACTACGAACCCCGGCGCGCGACGCCGGGGCTCTAAGGACACAGGTAACTCATGAAGCAATATCTCGAACTGGTCTCGCACGTTATCCAGAACGGCACCAAACAGGCCAACCGCACCGGCATCAACACCATCAGTTTCCCGGGGGCGATGCTGCGTTTCGATCTGCAGGAAGGTTTCCCGGCGATCACCACGCGCAAAATGGCCTTCAAATCGGCCATCGGCGAGATGTGCGGCTTTCTGCGTGGCGTGAACAATGCCGCGCAATTCCGTGAGCTGGGCTGCAAGGTCTGGGACCAGAACGCCAACGAAAACGCCCAGTGGCTGGCCAACCCGTTCCGTCAGGGCGACGACGACCTCGGCGAAATCTACGGCGTGCAATGGCGCAAGTGGCCGGCGTACAAACAGATCCCGCTGAGCAACACAGCGGCCATCGAACAAACGTTGAGCAATGGCTACAAGCAGATCGCTCAAGGCGAGGAAGACGGCCAGGCCTACGTGGTGCTGTACAAAGCCATCGATCAGGTGCGCCAGTGTGTCGACACGATCATCAAGGATCCGGGCAGCCGTCGCATTCTGTTCCACGGCTGGAACTGCGCCCAGCTCGATGAAATGGCCTTGCCGCCGTGCCATCTGCTGTACCAGTTCCACCCGAATGTCGAGACCAAAGAGATTTCTCTGACCCTCTACATCCGCTCCAACGACCTGGGTCTGGGCACGCCGTTCAACCTCACCGAAGGCGCCGCGCTGCTGAGCCTGATCGGTCGCCTGACCGGTTACACGCCGCGCTGGTTCACCTATTTCATCGGTGACGCCCACGTCTACGAAAACCATCTGGACATGCTCAACGAGCAGCTCAAGCGCGAGCCGTTCGCGATGCCGAAGCTGAAAATCTCCGATCGCGTGCCGGAGTTTGCCAAGACGGGCGTGTATCAGCCGGAGTGGCTGGAACTGGTCGAGCCGAGTGATTTTTCGCTGGAAGGCTACGAGCATCACGCGCCGATGACTGCGCCAATGGCGGTCTAAGCCACAACGCAGTAACCCTTGTGGGAGCGGGCTTGCTCGCGAAAGCGGTGTATCAGTTAACGATGATGTCGACTGATACGCCGCTTTCGCGAGCAAGCCCGCTCCCACATTGGTTATCGGGTGTTCTTAATGGCCGTGGCTACGGCCCACATGGGAATGCTCAACCTCCGTCGCCACAACCCCGCCACTCACTTCCAGCCGCTGCAAAATCCCGCACTGATCGGCCCCCGGCCCTTCGCCACAGCGTTGGCGCAGGTCGAGCAACTGTGTCTGTAACGCCAATAGCCCATCAATCCGCGCCTTCACATGCTGGATGTGCTCGTCGATCAGGGTGTTAACGCTTTCGCACTGATCCTGCGGGCTGTCACGCATGGCCAGCAGGCTGCGGATTTCTTCGAGGGTCATGTCGAGGGTGCGGCAGTTGCGGATGAAGGTCAGGCGTTCGGCGTGAGCCTGGGTGTAGACGCGGTAGTTGCCGTCGCTGCGGGCCGGCTCCGGCAGCAGGTTTTCGCGTTCGTAGTAGCGGATGGTTTCCACGGCGCAGTCGGTGAGTTTGGCCAGTTCTCCGATCTTCATCTCGGCAATCTCCAAAAGGGTGCTTGACCCTATAGTGGCTACAGGGTCTTTACTTGGCAACAGGCACCTTCATGGACGCGACCCGATGAGCGATTCTCAGCACTCCCATAAGCCCGGTGACGGGCACGATCATGGCCACAGCCATAAATTGCAGCCTGTGCATAAACATGACCACGGCGGCGATTCCTGCTGCGCGTCGAAAGCGGCGGCACCTGCGCTGGTGCAACTGAGCGAGGCGAAAAGCGCCGACGCCCGACTGAGCAGCTTCCGCATCGAGGCGATGGACTGCCCGACCGAGCAGACGCTGATCCAGAACAAGCTCGGCAAACTCGCCGGCGTTGAGCAATTGGAATTCAACCTGATCAACCGCGTGCTCGGCGTGACCCACACGCTGCCGGGTACCGAGCCCATCACCGAGGCGATCAAATCCCTCGGCATGCACGCCGAACCGCTGGAGACGGGCGTCGAAACCCCAACTGCTGCGCCGGTGAAAAAACACTGGTGGCCGTTGGCGCTGTCCGGTGTCGGAGCGCTTGCCGCCGAAGTCATCCACTTCACCAACGCCGCGCCGACCTGGGTGGTGGCGATCATTGCGCTGGTGTCGATCCTCAGCGGCGGCCTGAGCACTTACAAAAAGGGCTGGATCGCCCTGAAGAACCGCAACCTCAACATCAACGCGCTGATGAGTATCGCCGTGACCGGTGCCATCCTCATCGGCCAGTGGCCGGAAGCGGCGATGGTGATGTTCCTGTTCACCGTGGCCGAGCTGATCGAAGCGCGTTCGCTGGACCGTGCGCGTAACGCCATCGGCGGCCTGATGCAGATGACGCCCGAGCAGGCCACCGTGCAGCAGGCCGACGGCACTTGGCTAGAACAGGAGGTTAAAAGCGTCGAACTCGGTGCCCGCGTGCGGGTAAAACCCGGCGAGCGCATCGCGCTGGACGGTGAAGTCGTCAGCGGCAGTTCGACCATCGATCAGGCACCGATCACCGGTGAGAGCCTGCCGATAGAGAAAACCGTGGGCGATAAAGTCTTCGCCGGCACCATCAACCAGGCGGGTTCGCTGGAATACACCGTGACCGCAGCGGCGAACAACTCGACGCTGGCGCGCATCATCCACGCCGTCGAACAAGCCCAGGGTGCGCGGGCGCCGACCCAGCGCTTCGTCGATCAATTCTCGAAAATCTACACCCCGGTGGTGTTCGTTCTAGCCTTGGCTGTGGCGATCATCCCGCCGTTGTTCATGGGCGCCGTGTGGTTCGACTGGATCTATCGCGCACTGGTGTTGCTCGTCGTCGCCTGCCCATGTGCCTTGGTGATTTCCACCCCGGTGACCATCGTCAGCGGCCTCGCGGCAGCGGCGCGCAAGGGCATTCTGGTCAAGGGCGGCGTGTACCTGGAGGGCGGTTTCAAGCTCGACTATCTGGCGCTGGATAAAACCGGGACCATTACCCACGGCAAACCGGTGCAGACCGATTACCTGTCCCTCGACCCGACCGCCGACGCCACAGCCCCGGCAATTGCTGCCGCACTGGCCGGTCGCTCCGACCACCCGGTGTCGCTGGCCATCGCCAATGCTGCTGTGGATAAAAACTTCACTGCGCTGAGTGTGGATAACTTCGAAGCGCTGGGCGGGCGTGGCGTCAAAGGTGAAATCGACGGCCAGACCTATCACTTGGGCAACCATCGTCTGGTTGAAGAACTGGGCCTGTGCTCGCCGGCACTGGAAGAAAAGCTCTTTGCGCTGGAGAAACAGGGCAAATCCGTGGTGCTGCTGCTCGACAAGTCCGGCCCGTTGGCGCTGTTTGCCGTGGCCGACACCGTCAAGGAGACCAGTCGCGAAGCGATCCGTCAGCTCCACGAACTCGGGGTGAAAACCCTGATGCTCACCGGCGACAACGTCCACACCGCACAGGCGATTGCCGCGCAGGTTGGCATCGATCAAGCCAAGGGCGACTTGCTGCCAACTGACAAACTGCAAGCCATCGAGGAGCTTTACGGTAAAGGTCATCGCGTGGGCATGGTCGGCGACGGCATCAACGACGCCCCGGCACTGGCCCGCGCCGAGATCGGTTTTGCCATGGCCGCCGCCGGCACCGATACCGCGATTGAAACCGCCGATGTCGCCCTGATGGACGACGATCTGCGCAAGATCCCGGCTTTCATCAGCCTGTCGCGCGACACCGCGAGCATCCTGAAACAAAACATCGCGTTGGCGCTGGTGATCAAAGCGATCTTCCTTGGGGTAACCTTTGCCGGACTCGCCACCATGTGGATGGCGGTGTTCGCCGACATGGGCGTGAGCCTGCTGGTGGTGTTCAACGGTTTGCGCCTGCTGCGCAAATAGAAGAGAGGGACGGTTGTGCTGAGTGCCGAGCTGAAAGCGTTTTACATGGTCGCCCGTCTGGGCAGCATCACGCTGGCGGCGAAAAAACTCGGCCTCAGTCAACCGACCGTGACCACGCAGATCCGCAATCTGGAAAGCCAGTATTCGGTGGAGCTGTTCTACCGCGGCGGCCGCCGCCTCAGCGTCAGCGACGAAGGCGCGCGGTTACTGCCGATGGTCAAGGCGCTGCTGCAGCAGGAGGCCGATATCGAGTTCTTCCTGCGCAACAGCGGTCAGGTGCAGGGCACGTTACGCATCGCCGCCACCGCGCCGTATTACATTCTTGATCTGGTGAAGACCTTTCGCGAGCGCCTGCCACAGGTGGAGGTGTCGGTGGAAATCGGCAACTCGCAGCAAGTGCTCGAAGCGCTGGAAGATTACCGGGTGGATGTCGCGGCTTCTTCGCAGTTGCTCGATGACGCGCGGTTGATCCGGCGGGTGCTTGGCACGGATCCGCTGGTGCTGGCGGTGCATCGCAATCATCCGCTGGCGGTGCATGAGCATGTGGCGTTGAGCGCGTTGGCCGGGCACACGTTGTTGATGCGTGAGTCGGGTTCGACCACGCGGCGCCTGACCGAGGAGTTGCTGGCCGGCGCCGGGGTGAGTTTCGGGCCGTTGCTGGAGATTGGCAGCCGTGAATCGATTCGTGAAGCGGTGCTGCGCAATATCGGCATCAGTATCATTGCCCGCCAGGAAGTGCCGCATGATCCGCAGCTGCGGGTGCTGACAATCGAGAATGCGCCGCAGATTCCTGAATATCTGTATTGCCTGAAAGAGCGCAAGGGCGCGCGGTTGCCGGCGGCGTTCCTGGGCTTGGCACAGGAAATGTCCCCGGCCTGAGATCTTCAGTGTGCGAGCTGGCCTCTTCGCGAGCAGGCTCGCTCCCACGTTGGATTTGGGTTGTGAACACTATCCCCTGTGGGAGCGGGCTTGCTCGCGAAGGCGTCAGCCCAGGCAACACACAATCTGAACCAAAATCCCCGAATACCACTATCACCAGTTTTTGCCTCACTGCCACATGACGGACGCATTACAACTCTAGGATTGGCCTCATCTGCTTGATGAGGTCTGTCCCATGAATCCTGCCATCGCAACCACCCTGACCCACCCCGGCGCACCGATGAAAGTGCGCGGCGTGCAGAAACACTTCGGTGCGTTCACTGCCCTGGATAACGTCTCCCTCGACGTCGCCGCCGGTGAACTGGTCTGTCTGCTCGGCCCGTCGGGCTGCGGCAAGACCACGCTGCTGCGTTGCATCGCTGGGCTGGAAAAACAGGACAGCGGCGAGTTGTACCTCGGTGACCGCGACGTCTCGCACCTCGCCCCGCAAGCTCGCGACTACGGGATTCTGTTCCAGTCCTACGCGCTGTTCCCCAATCTGAGCGTCGAAGCGAACATTGCCTACGGCCTCGCCGGCAGTGGTCGCGACGAAGTACGCCGTCGTGTCAGTCAGATGCTGGAACTGGTCGGCCTCATCGGCAGTGAGAAAAAGTACCCCGGCCAATTGTCCGGCGGTCAGCAACAGCGCGTTGCGCTCGCTCGGGCCTTGGCCCCGGCACCGTCGCTGCTGTTGCTTGATGAACCGATGTCGGCCCTCGATGCCCGAGTCCGCGAGCACCTGTGCACCGAGCTGCGCCAACTGCAACGCAACCTCGGCATCACCACCCTGATGGTCACCCACAATCAGGACGAAGCCATGCTGATGGCGGATCGAATCGCGGTGATGAATAACGGCCGTGTCGAGCAATATGCCACCCCGCAGGAAATCTACAACCGCCCGGCCACACCGTTCGTGGCCGAGTTTGTCGGTCAGGGCAACTGGCTGCCGTTCCAGCGCAGCAGCGCCAGTCACGCCCGGGTTGGCGGGATGGATGTGCGTCTGGCGGATGGCAGTGTGAGCGGCGCCTCGGGCCGACTGTTCTGCCGCCCGGAAGCGATCAACGTCAATCCGCTGGTGCATGAGGAAAACCTCTTTCCGGCGAAAGTCCGTGAGATCACCTTCCTCGGCAACCGCTGCCGCATGAGTTTCGAACTCGACCAATTGCCCGGCCATGCACTGCTCGCTGAACTGGCCCCGGAAGCCATGCCGCGCCTCGGCGCCCAGCAGATCATGGTCGCCTTGCCGCCGCGCAGCCTGCAGGTGTTCGCCTGATGAACAGCAACCTCGCGCTGCCGCTACCGCACAAGCAGGTGCGGCAGACTTCCCGTGCCGAAGTCGGCGACCGCATCTTCGTCGTCGGCGGCAAACTCCTGCTGCTGGTATTGCTTGGCGTCGCGGTGCTGCTGCCGTTGCTGGCGATCTTCTGGCGTGGCTTCAGCAATGAGGCCGGGCAGGGCGGTGGCTGGGTCGCGGCGAAGGAGTTGGTGACCAGCGAGAATTTCCACTGGCTGCTTGGCAACAGCCTGAAAGTTTCCCTCAGCGTTGCGGCCATCGTCGTACCGCTGGCCTACCTGTTTGCCTACGCGCTGCAACGCACGCTGATTCCGGCCAAGGGCATCTGGCGCGGGATTTCCCTGCTGCCGCTGATGGCACCGTCGATGCTGCCGGGGATTGCACTGGTCTATCTGTTCGGCAATCAGGGCATGTTGCGCGGCTTGCTCTCGGACAATATCTACGGGTTCTGGGGGATTGTGCTGGGTGAAGTGATTTACACTTTTCCCCATGCGCTGATGATTCTGCTCTCGGCGCTGTCGCTGGCCGATGCGCGGCTGTTCGACGCCGCGTCGAGCATGGGTGCCAGTCCGGCCAAGGCGTTTCGCAGCATCACCTGGCCGGCGACCCGACAGGCCGTGTTCGCCGCGTTCTGTCTGGTGTTCACCCTGACCATTACCGATTTTGGTGTGCCGGTGGTGGTCGGTGGCGATTATCAAGTGCTGGCGCTGGAAGCCTACAAAGCCGTGGTCGGCCAGCAGCAGTTCGGTCGTGGTGCGTTGATCGGCATGGTGCTGTTGCTGCCGGCGCTGTTCAGCTTCGGCGTCGATGCCTGGTTGCGTCGGCGTCACGGCGACTCGATGAGTGGCCGCGCGCAGGTGTTCAAACCGGCACCGTCGAAACGGCGTGATGCCTGCTATCTGGCGATTGTTTTGCTGATCAGTGCGGCATTGATTCTGGTGTTCGGCATGGCGGTGTTCTCCTCTCTGGTGAAGTTCTGGCCATACAACCTGTCGCTGTCGCTCAACCACTACCAGTTCAACGAAACCGCCGGCGGTGGCTGGCTGGCCTACAGCAACAGTTTGAAGATGGCGCTGGGCACGGCGCTGATCGGCAGCGTGCTGATCTTCACTGGCGCGTATCTGATGGAGAAGACCCGCACACAACGTGGCCTCAACCTGACTCTGCGCATGCTCAGTTTCATCCCGATGGCGGTGCCGGGGCTGGTGCTCGGTCTGGGTTACGTCTTCTTCTTCAACCTCACCGGCAACCCGTTGCACGTGCTCTACGGCACGATGACGCTGCTGATCGTCTGCACCATTGCGCATTATTTGACCACCGCACAAATGACCGCGACCACTGCGCTGCGCCAACTCGACGCCGAGTTCGAAGCCGCCGCGCTGTCGCTCAAGGCGCCGCTGTATCGGCACTACCTGCGCGTGACCGTGCCGATCTGCCTGCCGGCGCTGCTGGACATCGTGCGCTACCTGTTCGTCTCGGCGATGACCACGGTTTCCGCAGCGATCTTCCTTTACAGCCCCGACACCATCCTCGCGGCGGTCGCGGTGCTGAACATGGATGACGCCGGCAACGTCGGCGGCGCGGCGGCGATGTCGACCCTGATTCTGTTCACCTCGGCGGGCGTGTCCTTGCTGCTGGCGTGGGCTTCGCGCGGCTTGCTGCGCCGTTCTCAAGCCTGGCGGCAAACCGCGCCCGGCCACTGATTTTCCCAAACCCTCAACTCAAAGACAGGAAAACGATCATGTTCAAGCCTATGGCCCTGGCCGCTGCTGTGCTCGCGACTTTCAGCCTGAATGCCTTCGCGGCAAAAACCGAGTTGACGGTGTACACCGCCCTCGAAGCCGAGCAACTGAAGTCCTACAAAGAAGCCTTCGAAAAGACCAACCCGGACGTCGAAATCAAATGGGTGCGCGATTCCACCGGGATCATCACCGCCAAACTGCTCGCCGAAAAGGCCCGTCCACAGGCTGACGCGGTGTGGGGCCTGGCTGCTTCGAGCCTGGCGATCCTTGATCAGCAAGGCATGCTGCAAAGCTATGCGCCGAAGGATCTCGGCAAGATCGGCGCGAACTACCGCGACGCCGCCAACCCGCCAGCGTGGGTCGGCATGGATGTGTGGGCCGCGACCATTTGCTTCAACACCGTCGAAGCGGAGAAGCAGGGCCTGAGCAAACCGGTGAGCTGGCAGGACCTGACCAAGCCTGAGTACAAGGGCAAGATCGTCATGCCGAACCCGGCGTCGTCCGGCACCGGTTTCCTCGACGTCAGCGCCTGGCTGCAAACCTTCGGCGAGAAACAGGGCTGGGCTTACATGGACGGCCTGCACCAGAACATCGGCCAGTACGTTCACTCCGGTTCCAAGCCTTGCAAACTGGCGGCGGCGGGGGAGTTTCCGATTGGTATTTCCTTTGAATACCCGGCGGTACAGCTCAAACGTCAGGGCGCGCCGCTGGACATTATTTTGCCGAAGGAAGGCCTGGGCTGGGAGATCGAAGCAACGGCCGTGATCAAAGGCACGCCGCATGAAGAGGCAGCGAAGAAACTGGCTGACTTCTCCGCCAGCGCCGAAGCGATGGATCTGTACAAGGAAAACTTCGCCGTCCTCGCCCAGCCGGGGATTGCCAAGCCGCAGACCGAATTGCCGGCCGATTACGAGCAGCGTTTGATCAAGAACGACTTCGCCTGGGCCTCGAAGAACCGCGACGAGATCCTGGCCGAGTGGCGTAAGCGTTATGACGGCAAGTCCGAGAAAGTGGCGGCCAAGTAAGATCTTTATCGACTGACAGGGCCCCTTCGCGAGCAGGCTCGCTCCCACATTGGATCTTCAGTGAACACAACGTCCGTGGGCACCAAAAATCCCCTGTGGGAGCGAGCCTGCTCGCGAAAGCGGTCTCTCATTCAGAGCACCTCTAAATGACACAACACCAAGACCTGCTCATCATCGGCGCCGGCATCCTCGGCCTGTCCCACGCCTACGCCGCCGCCAAACGCGGTCTCAAAGTCACGGTTTTCGAACGCACCGCCGCGCCCCTCGGTGCTTCGGTGCGCAACTTCGGTCAGGCGCTGGTCACCGGCCAGCCCCCCGGCCCGATGCTCGAACTGGCCAAGGCCAGCCGCGAGATCTGGGGTGACTGGGCGCAACTCGCCGGCCTGCAAATCAAGCGCAACGGCTCGTATCTGTTCGCCCGAACCGAAGCCGAAGAGCACTTGCTTGAGGCCTTCTGCGCCGGCCGCGCCGTGGAAGACGGTTACAACGTGGACTTGCTGCGCGGCGCCGCGTTGCGCGATCTGTACCACGGCCAGTTCAGCCATCACCGCGCCGCACTCCACGGCATGGACGACCAACAGCTGTATTCGCGTGAAGCGATTCCGGCGCTGATCAATTACCTGCGCCGCGACCTCGGCGTCGAATTTCACTTCTCCACCCTGGTGCGCGACGTCGAACCGGGGCGTCTGCACAGCACGGCCGGCACTTTCACCGCCGGGCAAATCATCGTCTGCTCCGGCCACGATTATCAGACCTTGCTGGCCGAGCCGATTGCCGCGCTCGACCCGCAAATCTGCCGCTTGCAGATGCTCCGCGCCAAACCGCAAGTCGAGCTGAATCTGCAACACGCATTGCTCACCGGCCTGAGCTGCGTGCATTACGGTGCTTTCGCTGACTTGCCGGAAGCAGCCGCAGTGCAGGCGCAAATCCTGCGTGATCAACCGCACCTGCACGAAAACGGCATTCACTTGCTGATCAGCCCGACGCCCTGCGGCGAGCTGATCATCGGCGACTCGCACCATTACGGCAGCGACCCTTCGCCGTTCAATGCCGAGCAAGTGGACGACTGGATGATTGAACTGGCCGAACAGACGCTGGGCTGCAAGGTACAAGTGGTCGAGCGCTGGCAGGGTGTCTATGGTTCCCGGGGGCCGGGGCCGTTTTCGTTTCTGCGGCCGGCGTCGGGGCTGAGTGTGGCGCTGATGCACACCGGCGTCGGCATGAGCGTCGGCCCGGCCATGGCCGAGCGCAATGTGGCGCAGTTGCTGGAGGAAATCTGATGGTGGGTCACGCGCAAGTCATTGATCGGGTGTTCGGGTTGTATGAGCGATTCGGTACGAATGATTACATCGGCGAACCGGTTTCGCAGATCGAGCACATGTCTCAGGCAGCGCAGTTGGCGATGGCTGAAGGGTTTGATGATGAAGTGGTGCTCGCCGCGTTCTTCCACGACATCGGCCATTTGTGTGCCGAGGGCGCGCAGAACATGGGTGGCTACGGCGTGGTCAGCCATGAACGGCTTGGCGCGGATTACTTGCGTGAGGCCGGGTTCAGCGAGCGCATGGCGCGGTTGGTGGAGTATCACGTTGAGGCCAAGCGCTATCTGACGTTGCGTGAGCCGGGGTATTTCGAGCGGTTGAGTGAGGCGAGTCGCAGGACGCTGGACTATCAGGGCGGAGTGATGACGGAGGCTGAGGCGGATACTTTCGAGCGTGATCCCTTGTGTGCCGTCAGTCTGCGGATGCGCCAGTGGGATGAGTTGGCGAAGGAGAGGGCGGTGCCGGTGATGGACCTTCGGGTGTTGAAGGAGAAAGCGGTGCGGCTGCTGGCTGTGCGTAATCCGTGCCACTGAGTAGCGCTATTCGCGAGCAGGCTCGCTCCCACAAGGTTTGGTGTTGTTACCACGATCCAGTGTGGGAGATTCTATGGTTGAGGGGAAGCCCTCAACTGACTTTTGTCTGATATTCGCTTTGCCCTTTCAGCAAGGCGAATACCACCCGAGCAAGTTTGCGAGCCAGCATCACCAACGCCTGCGTGGTGCTGAAACCCCGTGCTCTCTGGGCTTCGTAAAACCCTTTCCAGGCTATCGTACGGCTAGCCGACATCGCTGCGTTGTGCAAAAGTCGGCGGGCCTCGGGGTCTCCGCGCTTGGTCAAGCTGCGGCGACCGTCCTTTTGCCCTGATTTCGATACCCGTAAATCCATGCCCAGGAAGGCGATAAACGCATCCGCGTTGCTAAATTCTCCCCGCTGAAACGCCGTGAGCAGGCGCGCTCCGGTCAGAAATCCAATGCCCTCAACTTTCAGGCAACGCTTCAATTGGCCGAGCAAACCGGCTTGTTTGAGCTGATCGTTGATCGTCTTTTCGATCATCGTTTCAAGCCGCTGCATGGATTTTATTTGTTCAGCAAAAGCTGCCTTCAACAGCGGCTCATTCGACCAGCTCTGCACCAGGCCGACCCTTGCCTGGACCAAAGCCGCGCGGCGGCGGAAAAGGCTCAGGAGCTGGCGGTACAGCGGTGATGGCGGGGTCCAGGGGTGCAACTCCTCGGCTTCGTTCTTCAGGTAACGGGCCAGCAGCTTGGCGTCCAAGGCGTCGGTTTTGGCGCGGATCTTCACGCCTTCGCGGTAGTGTTTGAGTTCATAGCCGCCCACCATGTAAATCGTGCAACCGGCCGCATAGGCCAAATCAGCGAATTCCAGGTGGTAGATGTTGGTTGCCTCAATGGCAATAGACACGGGGACGAGCAAGGCCTTCAGCCACTGCTTGATGGATGTTTTGGTATTGGGAATCGCTTCAAGCAGATCGCTATCGGCCTGATAAATCACCAGTTCATTTTTGGCGACATCCACGCCAACGATCGGATTTGATAGAGCGACTGGCATTGCCACAGGATTTCCTCCGGGATAAGGTTTGAGCACTTGAAGGGTTCACCCAGAGGCGCAGGCTTGTTCCTATCGTCGGTCTAGCCAGATGCATTCTTTATCGGCGCTTGGGTGAAAGGAGGAGGGGCGAAATCTCCCACGGTCTGTGCTGCGTCAACAGTCAGAATCGAGCCTTGTCCCTCCTCCTCCCTTCAAGTCCTACCATACAAGCGAGCCTGCTCGCGAAGAGGCCGGCTCAGGCGCTACAAATCTTCAGCCAAAGACTCAATCTGCTCCTGCCGCTCCGCCTGATTCAACTTCGCATGCGGATTCAACGCCGACCACTGCGGATGCGCCCGCGCCTTGCTCAGCGCCTCGGGCAACTTGCCCTCGCGCCAGGTTTTGTCCTGCGGTGTCGCCACCTGAACCGCGTCCATTGCCGCATGCCCGCGAGTATTCAAGGCCTGGAGCAATTGCCGTTGGCGCAACGCCAACAACCGCAACACCCCGTCATCCACGGTCAATTCCCGTTGTCCTTTGATCTTGCCCAGCAAGCGACTGCCATAACTGCGCGCGGTTTGCAGCGCGCCACCGGCAATCGCACCGGCCAACGCGGCGGCGCCGAGGGTAATCCCGCCCACCAGCAAATCGACGCCAGCCCCGGCCGCCGCGCCGGCAGCGATCCCGCCACCCACGCGCACGCCGAGTTGCTTGAGGGTTTCCGGGTTAAACAGGTCATCGCCCCAACGTCCGTCGAGCAGCGGCAAGTCACTGGCCGCCGCATCTTGCGGGCGAAACGCATAGAGCTTGAGCAACGCTTCGACACAACGCTGCTCACGCTGACGCACAGCCTTGCGCAATTCGCTGATGGCTTGCTGTTCCTGTTCGGCCTCGCTGACCACACTGCGCCGGCACGCGGCGCAATCGATCAGTAACTCGGCGATCAACCGCGCTGCACTTTGCTGACGGGCGAGGCGCTGAGCCTGCTGATCAGCAATCAGGCGTTCCAGTTGCGGCCGGGCATTTTCCAGCAGCAGTGCGAGGCTTTCGTACAGCCGCCGCTCGCCATCCTCCGGCGGTGCGACGCTGTCGAAGCGCACCAGCGCGTGCAGCCCCAATCGCGCCAACGCCTCACGCCAGTCGGGCTCACGGTGGTTGGCACTGCTGACAAAATTCAGCACCGGCAGCAGCGGTTTGCCGCAACTGGCCAGCACTTCCAGTTCATCGCGGTACTTGGCCAGCACCGGTTCGCGGGCGTCGATCACATACAAACCAGCGTCGGAGGCGAGCAGTTGCCGCAGCACTTTGGCTTCCTGTTCGAAACGCTGGCGCGCCTCGCTGCCGTCGAGAAACCGCGCCAGCCGTGCCGGGCCGTCGAGGCGTTCGCCGGGGCGCTCCAGGCGCTCGAGAAAATCCAGCAGGGCGATGGCGTCTTCCAGGCCCGGCGTGTCGTAGAGGTCGAGCAATGGCTCGCCGTCCACCGACAACCGCGCGCCCTCGACATGCCGGGTGGTACTCGGCCGATGTGAGACTTCGCCGAAGCCAACGTCGCGAGTCAGCGTGCGCAGCAGCGAAGTCTTGCCGACGTTGGTGTGGCCGACCACCGCGAGTTTCAGCGGCGCTTTGAAGGCATCAGTCATGACCGTTCTCCAGCCAGTTCAACGGCGCGCAATCGGCGAATGGCAGTTCCAGCTGTTGCAGCGCGACGTGCCAGTCACCGAGGCGTTCAGCATCCAGCGCTTCGCCGGGTGGCGCCTGTAGCAGCCAGACGCGGGTGGCGCTGGCGTTGCGCGCCAGTTCGGCGATCAGCGCAAGGCTGCCGCGATCCGGCGAGCGCCGAGGATCACAGGCAATCGCCAGGCGCGCCGGAGGAAAGCGACTGAGTTGTTCGAGGAGTTTGTTGCGCGATTCGCGGCTGTCGAGGATGCCGGCGTTGCTGACATTTTTCGGCAGCGCCGGCGGCCATGGGCGTTGCTCGTCGAGTTCGATGGCCACCAGCAATGCGCCGTCGCTGGCGTGTTCGCTGACGCTGCTTTCCACCCGATGCAGATGCTCTGGTGCCGCGTCGGTGACGCCTAGGCGTTCGCTGGTCGGCATCAGGCGTTCGCGCAGTTGCGCGTAGCCGGGCAGGTTCAGGTCCAGATGCAAGCGGTCACGTCCCCGTTTCCAGCGCCAGCGGCAGAACAACATCAGTATCAGACGCGGCAAGACACCATAGATCAGCACCGCGCCCACCAGCCAGATGGCCCACCACTGGCGAACAAGCGCACGGTTGTAGTCGGTGTCCAGCGTCACGCGAATCATGTCGACGCGCGGCGCACTCCAACCCAAGGCATGCGGAATGACCGTCAACGCATCCGTCAGGGCGGCGAAGAAGTCGGCGCCTAACAGCGTGCTTTCCCAAATGAAGTCATAGCGCCGGGCAGCCATCATCAACACCAGCATGCTCAGAGCGCTGAGCATGATCAGCAGCCACAGGCCATTGACCAGCGTGCCGATCGCCCAACGATTGAGTTTTTGCCGTTGCAACAACACGAGCAACGCTGGGGGCAACTGTGCGGCTTTGGCGTCACGGGCGAATTTTTCGCTGAGCCAAAGCCAGAGCCGGCCGAGTGCGGCGCCATGTTCCCCGGCGAACAACAGTCCCAGCGCCCAACTCAACAGCAAAATCAGATTCACCCCGAGCAACGTACCCAGCGCCCAGAAAATATTCACCGGTCGCGTGCCGTCACCCAGCGTGGAAAACGCCATCCCTGCGCCGGCAAAACAGGCCAGCACCACCATCAACAGCAGCGCCAGACGCGCGCCTTGCAGCCAGTGTTTGAGTGCGCTGGTCAGCCCGTCACGCTCAGCCAGCCACAAGGCACGGCGCTGAATCCGGCTCGGCAGATCGCCGCCAGCCGCGCGGGCCAGGCGATTGGCTTCCAGATCATCCAGAGGACCTGCGTGTTCTTCGCGCAGGCGCACGGTTTCGGTCAACCAGAGGTTTTGCAGTGGAGTCAGTTGTGTCACGCGGCATCCCGTCGCTCAATTGAGCCGTGAGCATAACCGCTGTGGCGCTTATCGGGTCAAGCGAGGCTCTGGTATCCTCGCCGGCATGACTAAATCACTCCCCTTAAGCCTGATCGCAGCCCTCGGTGAAAACCGCGTGATCGGCGTCGACAACAGCATGCCCTGGCACCTGCCGGGGGACTTCAAATACTTCAAGGCCACGACGCTCGGCAAGCCGATCATCATGGGTCGCAAGACCTGGGATTCCCTCGGTCGTCCGCTGCCGGGCCGGTTAAACATCGTGGTCAGCCGTCAGGTCGATCTGGTGCTCGAAGGTGCGGAGGTTTATCCGTCGCTGGAGGCTGCAGTGGTTCGCGCCGAAGAGTGGGCGAAAGCGCAGGGCGTCGATGAGCTGATGCTGATTGGCGGCGCGCAGTTGTATGCGCAAGGGCTGGCGCAGGCGGATCGTCTGTACCTGACCCGTGTGGCGCTGAGCCCGGAGGGCGATGCGTGGTTTCCGGAATTTGATTTGAACCAGTGGAAGCTGGTGTCGAATGTGCCGAATCCGGCTGAGGGTGATAAGCCGGCGTACAACTTCGAAGTCTGGGAAAAAGCTTAAGAGCTTCTTCGTCGGAACGCCGCCCGGAGCAAGCTCGCTCCCACAGGGGATTTGTTTCGATCACAGATCCAGTGTGGGAGCGAGCCTGCTCGCGAAAGCGGTCTGTCAGGCGCTACTTAAGTCTGCGCCAACTCCGCATGCTCATCGGCATCCAGCAGTTCTTTATCCGTCTGCTGCATCACCTGACTGGTAATCGCACCGGCGGTGATCGCGCCACTCACGTTCAACGCCGTACGACCCATGTCGATCAGCGGCTCAACCGAAATCAGCAACGCCACCAACGACACCGGCAAGCCCATCGCCGGCAGCACGATCAGCGCGGCAAACGTCGCACCGCCACCCACGCCCGCCACACCGGCCGAACTCAGCGTCACAATCGCCACCAACGTCGCGATCCACAGCGGATCGAGCGGGTTGATGCCCACGGTCGGCGCAACCATCACCGCCAGCATCGCCGGGTACAGACCTGCGCAACCGTTCTGGCCGATGGTCGCACCGAACGAAGCGGCGAAACTCGCCACCGATTGTGGAATGCCCAGACGACGAGTCTGCGCTTCAATGCTCAGCGGAATGCTCGCGGCGCTGGAACGGCTGGTGAACGCGAACGTCAGCACCGGCCAGATCTTGCGGAAGAAACGCAGCGGGTTGATCCCGGCCGCCGACACCAGCAAGCCGTGTACAACAAACATCAGGCCCAGACCGAGGTACGACACCACCACGAAACTGCCGAGCTTGATGATGTCTTGCAGGTTGGAGCCGGCGACCACTTTGGTCATCAGCGCCAGCACGCCGTACGGGGTCAGCTTCATCACCAGGCGCACCAGGCGCATCACCCAGGCTTGCAGGGTGTCGATGGCGTTGATCACTTTTTGACCTTTCTCGACGTCATCCTTGAGCAGTTGCAGCGCGGCAACCCCCAGGAATGCGGCGAAGATCACCACGCTGATGATCGAGGTCGGTTTGGCCCGGGCCAGGTCGGCGAACGGGTTTTGCGGGATGAACGACAGCAGTAGCTGCGGCACATTCAGGTCGGCAACCTTGCCGGCGTAGTCACTCTGAATGGTTTGCAGGCGGGCCATTTCCTGGGTGCCGGCGACCAGACCTTCTGCGGTGAGGCCGAACAGATTGGTCAGGCCTATACCGATCAGCGCCGCAATCGCGGTGGTGAACAGCAGCGTGCCGATGGTCAGGAAGCTGATCTTGCCCAGCGACGACGCGTTGTGCAGACGCGCCACGGCGCTGAGGATCGAAGCGAACACCAGCGGGATGACGATCATTTGCAGCAACTGCACGTAACCGTTGCCGACCAGATCGAACCAGCCGATCGAGGCTTTCAGCACCGGGTTGCCGGCACCGTAAACGGTGTGCAGGGCCACGCCGAACGCTACGCCCAACACCAGCGCGAGCAGGACTTTTTTCGCCAGGCTCCACGAGGTGTGGCGGGTTTGCGCCAGACCGAAGAGCAGGGCGAGGAACACCAGCAGGTTGAGAATCAGCGGTAGATTCATGAGAACTCCAGAAAAGACTTTGCCAACAGCCTTCCGGGGCTGCTGCGAACCGGCAAGCCTAACAGTTTGATTTCCAATGAATTAATACCGAAAACGTATGGTGATAGTCGCTTTTGGAATAAGCCGGTGTCGCTTTGGGGAATGCATCTGGCGCGATGGGGACGCGGACGGTCGCTGACAGACGAGGGCTGTCACACTTATTTGTTAGCGTCGATGTCTTTAGCTCAGGGAGAAAGCATCGATGAAATTTGCACCGAAATTTCTGGCTGTCGCACTGACGGTCATCCCTTTCAAGGTCTTAGGTAAAATCCCCTGATACTTCAGCCAGGAGGACCCGAACGATGTGGGCCGATGTTCTAGCGCGTTTCGAGAAAAAAGCACCTGCCAGTGTCATGGCCAAATTGGCGCTGGAGCAGGCCATTGCGCCTGAGTGGATTGATCAGGTCTTCGAAGAGCATCGGCAACGGCAGTATTCTCGTGAGCTACTGTTCTCGACCATCATCAAGCTGATGTCCCTTGTTTCATTGGGCTTGAAGCCATCCCTGCACGCCGCCGCGCGGCAACTGGAAGATCTTCCTGTCAGTTTGGCTGCCCTCTACGACAAGATCAGTCGTACTGAACCTGCGCTGTTACGCGCTCTGGTCACAGGTTGTGCGCAACGTCTGACTCCGACCATCAAGGAGCTGGGCTGCACCAAAACGTTGCCGGGCTGGCAGCTTCGAGTGGTGGACGGCAATCATTTGGCTTCCACTGAGAAACGTCTGGGCGCTCTACGCCATGAGCGAGGCGCCGCTCGTCCTGGCTTTTCGGTGGTTGTTTACGACCCCGATCTCGATCAGGTCATCGACCTTCAGGCGTGTGAGGATGCCTACGCAAGCGAGCGTGTTTGCGTGCTGCCTCTACTGGCCAATGCCGAGCCAGGCCAAGTGTGGCTGGCTGATCGACTCTATTGCACGCTCCCGGTCATGGAGGCTTGTGAGCAGGTCCAGACATCCTTTGTCATTCGTCAGCAAGCCAAACATCCACGCCTGATTCAAGAGGGTGAGTGGCAAGAACCCGTGCCTGTGGAAACAGGCACTGTGCGTGAGCAGATCATCCAGGTCAGAGGCGGTTACCAATGTCGGCGTGTCGAACTGACGCTTCATTCGCCAACAGACTCGGGTGACAGCAGCTTGATGTTCTGGAGCAATCTACCCCAAAGCGTCAGCGCACAGCAGATCGCGCAACTCTATCGCCGTCGCTGGAGCATTGAAGGCATGTTCCAGCGACTGGAAGCGATCCTGGAAAGTGAAATCGAAACTCTTGGCAGCCCAAAGGCTGCCTTACTCGGGTTCGCCACTGCGGTGTTGGCCTACAACGTCCTGGCCGTCCTCAAACGAAGCGTCGAGCAAGCTCACCGGGATACCCAGCCTGACGGCTGGGAAGCCTCGATCTATCACTTGGCGGTTCAGGTCAGGAGTGGTTATGAGGGAATGCAGATTGCGCTGCCTTCGGAATATCTTCCCGTCATTCCTCTGGAAAAACTGGCCCAGCGCTTACTAGAGCTGGCCAGCAACATCCAACCCAAACAAGTTGCGAAAAGCCCCCGTGGCCCCAAAGTGCCTAAGCCCAAGACATGGGTCCAAGGCACGGCGGTGCATGCGCATGTTTCAACGGACAGAGTAATCAAGGCTGCCAAAACTAAAAGACCTTGAAAGGGATGGCACTGACGGTAGGTTTGGGCCTGGCCGGTCAGGCTTTCGCCACTGACCTCAAACACTGGCCGGCCGATCAGGCCAAGGCACTGGACGCGATGATCGCCGCCAACGCCAACAAGGGTAACTACGCGGTGTTCGACATGGACAACACCAGTTACCGCTACGACCTTGAAGAATCCTTGCTGCCGTTCATGGAAAACAAGGGCCTGATCACCCGCGACAAGCTCGATCCCTCGCTGAAACTGATGCCGTTCAAGGACACCGCTGACCACAAGGAAAGCCTGTTCAGTTACTACTATCGCCTCTGCGAAGTCGACGACATGGTCTGCTACCCGTGGGTGGCGCAGGTGTTCTCCGGGTTCACCCTCAAGGAACTCAAAGGCTACGTCGATGAGCTGATGGCCTCGGGCAAGCCGGTGCCGGCAACCTATTACGAAGGCGATGTGGTCAAGAAGCTCGACGTCAATCCGCCGAAGATCTTCACCGGCCAGCAAGAGCTCTACAACAAGCTGATGGAGAACGGCATCGAGGTCTACGTGATGACCGCGGCCTCTGAAGAACTGGTGCGCATGGTCGCGGCCGATCCGAAGTACGGCTACAACGTCAAACCGCAAAATGTCATCGGCGTGAGTCTGCTACTCAAGAATCGCGAGACCAATGAGCTGACCACCGCACGCAAGCAGATCACCGCTGGCAAATATGACGAGAAGGCCAACCTTGGCCTCGAACTGACGCCATACCTGTGGACCCCGGCGACCTGGATGGCCGGTAAGCATGCGGCGATTCTGACCTACATCGACGAATGGAAAAAACCGGTACTGGTCGGTGGCGATACCCCAACCAGTGACGGCTATATGCTGTTCCACGATGTGGATGTGGCCAAGGGCGGCATTCATTTGTGGATCAACCGCAAGGACAAATACATGACCCAACTCAACGGCATGATGGCCAAGCACGCGGCAGCGCAGGCCAAGGAAGGGTTGCCGGTGACGGCGGACAAGAACTGGGTGATCGTCAAGCCTGAGGAAATCCAGTAACAGACACAGGGCCAGTGTGGGAGCGAGCCTGCTCGCGAAAGCGTAGTGTCAGTCACCATCTCTGTTTCTGACATACCGTATTCGCGAGCAGGCTCGCTCCCACAGTTTGATCTGCCGTGACTTTGGGATTTCGGTCAGACACAAAAATGCCCCGCACTCAGGCGGGGCATTTTTTTATTCGACGCTTAAGGTTTACAGCCCGTCGAGCATCGCCTTGTTACGCACAGCACCCTTGTCGGCACTGGTCGCCAGCAGGGCGTAGGCCTTCAGTGCGGTGGTCACTTTGCGTGGACGCACTTCAACCGGTTTCCAGCCTTTTTTGTCCTGCTCGGCGCGGCGTGCAGCCAGTTCTTCGTCGCTGACCAACAGGTTGATCGAGCGGTTCGGAATGTCGATCAGCACTTTGTCGCCGTCCTGCACCAGACCGATTGCGCCGCCGGCCGCAGCCTCTGGCGAAGCGTGGCCGATCGACAGGCCCGAGGTGCCGCCGGAGAAGCGACCATCCGTGAGCAGGGCGCAATCCTTGCCTAGGCCTTTGGATTTCAGGTACGAGGTCGGGTAAAGCATTTCCTGCATGCCCGGGCCGCCTTTCGGGCCTTCGTAGCGGATGATCACGATGTCGCCGGCCTTCACTTCATCGGCGAGGATGCCGCGTACGGCGCTATCCTGGCTTTCGAAGATCTTCGCGTTGCCTTCGAAGACGTGGATCGACTCATCGACACCGGCGGTTTTCACCACACAGCCATCGAGGGCGATGTTGCCGTACAGCACGGCCAGGCCGCCTTCTTGCGAATAGGCGTGCTCGAAGCTGCGGATGCAGCCGTTTTCACGGTCGTCATCCAGGGTTTCCCAGCGAGTCGACTGGCTGAACGCGGTCTGGGTCGGAATACCGGCAGGGCCTGCCTTGAAGAAGTGGTGCACCGCTTCATCGGTGGTCTGGGTGATGTCCCACTTGGCGATGGCTTCTTCCATGCTGCGGCTATGCACGGTCGGCAGGTCGGTGTGCAGCAGGCCGCCACGGGCCAGCGAACCGAGGATGCTGAAGATGCCGCCAGCGCGGTGCACGTCTTCCATGTGGTACTTCTGGATGTTCGGCGCAACCTTGCACAGCTGTGGAACGCTGCGCGAGAGGCGGTCGATGTCGCGCAGGTCGAAATCGATCTCGGCTTCCTGGGCGGCAGCCAGCAAGTGCAGGATGGTGTTGGTCGAACCGCCCATGGCGATGTCGAGCATCATCGCGTTCTCGAACGCCTTGAAGTTGGCGATGTTGCGCGGCAGAACCGATTCGTCGTTCTCGCCGTAGTAGCGCTTGCACAGCTCGACGATGGTGCGGCCGGCCTGCAGGAACAGCTGTTCACGGTCGCTGTGGGTGGCGAGCGTCGAACCGTTGCCCGGCAGTGCGAGGCCGAGGGCTTCGGTCAGGCAGTTCATCGAGTTGGCGGTGAACATGCCGGAGCACGAACCGCAGGTCGGGCAGGCGCTGCGCTCGTATTCAGCGACTTTCTCGTCAGAAGCGCTGGAGTCGGCGGCGATCACCATGGCGTCGACGAGGTCGAGGCCGTGGGACGCGAGTTTGGTCTTGCCGGCTTCCATCGGACCGCCGGAAACGAAGATCACCGGAATGTTCAGGCGCAAGGCAGCCATCAGCATGCCCGGGGTGATCTTGTCGCAGTTGGAGATGCACACGATGGCGTCGGCGCAGTGGGCGTTGACCATGTATTCGACGGAGTCGGCGATGATCTCGCGGCTCGGCAGCGAATAGAGCATGCCGTCGTGACCCATGGCGATGCCATCATCCACGGCGATGGTGTTGAATTCCTTGGCCACGCCACCGGCGCGTTCGATTTCACGGGCAACCAGTTGACCGAGGTCTTTCAGGTGCACGTGGCCCGGAACGAACTGGGTGAAGGAGTTGGCAATGGCGATGATCGGCTTCTTGAAATCGTCATCTTTCATCCCGGTGGCGCGCCACAGTGCGCGGGCGCCGGCCATGTTGCGGCCGTGGGTGGATGTTTTCGAACGGTAATCTGGCATGGAGCACTCCGGGCGGCTAATCACTTACTAATCAGGTGCAAAAGGGGAGAGAGCTTCTATTGACGTCTGGAACACTCAGAAATGGCCGTGTGTCCTGAAGTTGCCGATGGCTTTGCGGGATCGCCGCTTGCCTCAGCCTGAGCTCATAAACCCGCCGGGGGATGAATGGCGATGAATCTGGCGATTCTACACCGCTGGCGTCTGGAGGGAATGGCGCAAAGTGTTGTTCCAGTGCCGACGGTGCGTGTGGGATGACGACCGGCAGATTATTCGCTTTCCGGCTGTGCAGTGGCATTGGCCAGAAGGAGACTGGCACGACGGCTGATTTGGCGGTTGACCGCCAGCGCCACGCCGCTGATCAGCACAAAGCTGTACCCGAGCGTAGATTGCAGATTGGCCGGGCTCAGACTGATCAAGGCACTGATCAAACCACCGCAGATGAAAATGATCGTGCTGCCAGCCGATGCCGAAGTACCCGCAATCTCCGGGAACAGGTCCATGGCGCGGGAGGTCGCTGCCGGGCGGGCGATGGTTGTGCCAGCGGTGCAGATCAGCATCGGCATCAGCACTGTCGCCGCCGACAGTGCGAAGTTCGATGACAGGTAAAGCAGCATCAGCCCTGACAGCAGGATCAGGCTCAGGCCAGCAATGATTTGATGGTCCGGGGTCATCCTGCGGCTCAACACCGCCGCAACGATTCCGCCGACAATATAGGCTGCGCCGTAAATCAGCAGAATCAGCGAGAAGTCATAGGCCGTCATTTGCAGTTGGTCCATGAAGATCAGTGGTGAAGTCACGATGAACGAGAAGTGACAGGCAAACGCGAAGGCTGAAATCAGCCAATAGCCGACGAAGTCAAAGTCTGCGAACACTCGTCGGTAGCCCTTGAGGAAACCGGTCGCGTTGCCCTTGGTCAGTGGTCGTGTGTTTTCCAGAAACAGCCAGGCTTTGAACATTACGACGGCGGCCAGTGCGGTGAATACCCAGAAGCTGCCACGCCAGCCAAGGCTGGCCTGCAAAAAGGTGCCGGCCAACGGCGATACGGAGATGAAAATCCCGGTGGCCGTGACCATCAGAATGCGCAAGCGATCACGCTCTTCACCCTCGAACAGATCCTGAACCAGCGCCTGGGACAGCACGAAGCAGCCACAACCCAATGCCTGCAGAATCCGGAACAGTAGAAACAACGTGTAATCGTTGCTCAGCACACAGCCGACGGCACCGAGCATCGAGACACTCATGCCGGCGAGCAACAAGCCTTTGCGCCCGATCAGATCGGAAAGCGGTCCGATCAATAATTGAGCAAATGCCACGCCTACGGCGAACAGGCTGATGGACAGGGCGATGTCCGTCGGGGTGCTGCGAAAGTGCCCGGCCAGCGCCGGAAACGAGGGCAGCAGAACATCCAGTGGGAATACGCCCAGAAGAACCATCGCCAGCAGCAGACTCACAGCCCCGCGTCGTTCTCGGGCGGTTACCACAGGTTGTCCGTTAGCCATCGATCAATCCTGCCTTGGCAAAAAGTTTCTGATTATTGGGCAAGGCAAAGAATCCGGCTTTTCTCAGCGCATCCAGCGTTGCTGTTGCACCGTTTTTCGCTCGCTGACAGCTGGCTTGCCGATGGGTCAAGCTGTCGAGAATCTCCCTGACCGCCGTTTCGCCAATACCGGCGCCATGCAGGCTCTTTTGCAGCCAGCGCTCATCAACTTCAAAGAAGAGGGTGATGATCTCCAGCAGTGTTTTTGCGCTGAATGTTCGTTGGCGGCTGTTCAGCGTCAGCCACAGATAGTGGAAGACCTCTGCAAAATAGCGGCTATGGCGGGCCTCGTCGGTCAGATGATCACGCAACATGTCGTTGACGCTGCTGACCAGGCTTTCGCGGCAGACATCCAGCAGTTCCCGGGCAATGATGGTTTCCGAAACGAAACCCAGCAGAAACCATGCAAGCGGGCGGTTGCTGGCACTGGTGCGGGCAATCAAGGCGTTGAATCGGGTAATTCGTAGCGGCATTACCGGGCGTTCGGCGATGCCGTAAAGTGCGGCGATCTGTTCTGCCAGACGATGGGAAAACAGCGCGTGATAACCCTCGTCCGTGTACAGCTGCAGGGCGGCGTTTTTCATCCGGGGAGGGACGAAAGCGGGTAATTCGCCATGAATGATGGTTTCGACGGCGCGGTTGACGATGCGATGTTCGAGCAGCGTGGTGTAGTCGAGAAAGTGCACCAGATGATTGGCTGTCAGACGATGCAGGACGGCCCTGCCTTCTGCCTCGATGGCAGGGTGCGACAGGTAGGGCAGAAAAGCCGGGGGAAACCAGTAGCGGGTTTCCAGTTGTTGCTGCACATCCTCGGGCAATTGGTAGTCATCCTGACTGACGCGCACCGAGGCATGGCTGTTCCAGTCGCCAAGGGTAAATCGCAGGGCCCAGGACACAGGGACTTGATCCTGCTCGCCGGTGAGCGTGCTCATGGCTGTACCTCGTTCAGCAGGTCGTGCATTTCCTGGCACATCGCCTGCCCGTCACTTTCGCCGCAGCCGACGAAAAACAACGGTTGTTCCGCGCCTTCTATCTTGAGCAGTGATTGCACCTGATCGTCGTCGAATGCCCCGGTCAGCCAGGTATTGAGGCCCAGTGCCGTAGCCACCAGCTGGAACGATTGCGAAAGGTGGCCCGCTTCGATAAAGGCCATCCGGTAGGCGCGCGAATGTTCGTATTTCCACCAGAGCCTGTCGAACCGGGCGGTGATGAATAATCCCAACGGCAAGTTGTTGATGAAATGCTGTCCTGCCAGCACTTGTCCCAATGGACACTGCGGCCAGGGATTCACCAGGCTCAAGGCATGTTCGGCGGGATGGTAGGCATAGATGCCAGGTTCCAGACCTTCGATGTTTTGCGCCAGCAGAAAGCATTCGCAGGCGTTCAGGCCGCCCCCGGAAGGGCTGCTGCGGCGCGCGCCGAGACCTGCGGCAATATTGTCTTGAGTGGTCTCGCGTGTATGCAGGTAGCCGAAAGACAGGTGCAGCAACGTGCTGACGTCGTCGAGCGCGATCGCGGCTCCGGTGAAGGTGCGGCAGGTTTTCCGTTGATGCAGGGCTCGGTTCAGGCTGTCGTCATTCGGGGCGCTAGGGGCGGGCAAGGCAATGCGTCGGGTGGCGATGTCGAGCGCGCGGTCGGCCTTGGGCGGGGTGATGGCCAGAACCTGATTGCAGTGCTCCAGGTATTGTCTGGACCACTCGTGACTATCTTGCGGAACCTGCTCGCAGGGAATGTTTCGTGTGCCGATGTGATAAATCTTTGAGAGTTCGTCCCAGCCCCATTCCATAGTGTCTACTTTTGAAACGGTAAGTATTCCCGCATTCATTAGTTGTATGTCTATAGTGTTGCGACTGTCGAATAGATCGGGGTCGTGGATGAGTTGGCTGAGGCGTAATGAAAAATCCAGATCAAGTTCGTGCTGGATATGATCTTTGTAGTTCCAGATAATTTGTGCAGGCGTGCGCGGCAATATGAATAAATAGGGATTGATGTGCATGTTTGATGTTTCACTCTGGTTGAAGTTTGTAAAGACGCCGGGTTGCCGGCACTCCCCGGCGTCTAGACTTGCTTAGCGGGCTTTAGGCGCTACCAGAAAAGCCAGGTTTGCGATTTTGTTTGTTTCCATAGAGATAACTTTCATTGTGAACTCCTTGTTCGTTTTTAATGATGAGTGCCACCTCGTGGTGACAAATTAATAATAGTTTGTAATGGGTTTTTGGCAAGCGGATATTAAGTAGGAATATTCCAGTAATTTTGTCGGACTGATCTTTGGGCTATTATTGGTGTGTGAGAGGAAGTTTGATAAATTAAAGGTGTGAGGAAGTTTCCTACATCTTCGGCGGAAAGATGGGTGTAGGAAAATATAATATTGGGGGGATGTTCAAAGCGACAAACAGGGTTTGCACAAAGCAAACGGGGAGCCGTTGGGCTCCCCGTCAATTGGCCAATCAGCTGTTGGGCAGCAGGCGGCAGGTGATGCTCTTGATATAGCGGGTTTCGGCGATTGCCGGGTGTACCGGGTGATCCGGGCCCTGGCCGCCACGCTCCAGCAGCTGGATGTTGCGATCCAGGTGACGGGCGCTGGTCAGCAGGATGTTCTGCAGATCATCTTCCGGCAGGTGCATCGAACACGAAGCGCTGACCAGGATGCCGTCCTTGTTGAGCAGGCGCATGGCTTGCTCGTTCAGGCGACGGTAGGCGCCTTCACCGTTTTTCATGTCTTTCTTGCGCTTGATGAACGCTGGCGGGTCGGCCACGATCACGTCGAAGCGTTCTTCGCTGGCCTTCAGCTCTTTCAGGGCTTCGAAAACATCGCCTTCGATGCAGGTCATCTTGTCGGCGAAGCCGTTCAGTGCAGCGTTGCGTTCCACACCGTCGAGGGCGAAGGCCGAGGCATCGACGCAGAACACTTCGCTGGCGCCGAATGCGGCAGCCTGCACGCCCCAGCCACCAATGTAGCTATAGAGGTCGAGTACGCGTTTGCCTTTGGCGTAAGGTGCCAGGCGTGCGCGGTTCATACGGTGATCGTAGAACCAGCCGGTTTTCTGACCCTGAATGACCGGTGCTTCGAACTTCACGCCGTTCTCTTCCAGCGCCACCCACTCCGGCACCAGGCCGAATACGGTTTCGACGTAGCGGTTAAGGCCTTCGGCGTCACGGGCGGCGGAGTCGTTCTTGAACAGAATGCCGCTTGGTTTGAGCACTTGGGTCAGCGCGGCGATCACGTCGTCTTTATGCGCTTCCATGGTTGCCGAGGCGATCTGTACCACGAGGATGTCGCCGAAACGATCGACCACCAGACCTGGCAGCAGGTCGGAATCGCCGTAGACCAGACGATAGAACGGCTTGTCGAACAGGCGCTCGCGCAGGGACAGGGCGACGTTCAGGCGATGCACCAGCAGCGATTTGTCCAGCACGACCTTGGTGTCGCGCGACAACAGGCGGGCGCAGATCAGGTTGTTCGGGCTCATCGCCACGATGCCCAGCGGCTTGCCACCGGCTGCTTCGAGAATCGCCTGATCGCCGGCATTGAAGCCGTGCAGTGGCGTGGCGGCCACGTCGATTTCGTTGCTGTAGACCCACAGGTGACCGGCGCGCAGGCGACGGTCGGCGTTGGCTTTGAGGCGCAAGCTAGGCAGGGACATGACGTCGCTCCGGAAAAAAGAGCGGGAGTATACCGTGTTGCGACTTGTGTCGGGTTTGGCGTGCGATGAAACGCTGATGGCCCCTTCGCGAGCAAGCTCGCTCTCACACTGAAAATTTGTTTCAAATGGAGGAGCGAGCCTGCTCGCCAAAGCGGTCGCGAAGGCTATGCCGACAGAGCGTCGATCAACTCACGACTGAACGCCGGAATATCATCCGGCTGACGGCTACTGATCAAGTGACCGTCCCTGACCACTTCCTGGTCGACCCAGTTGGCACCGGCATTGACCAGATCATCCTTGAGGGTTTTGTAACTGGTCATTTTTTTGCCATTGACCAGCCCAGCCGAGATCAGCAGCCACCCGCCATGGCAGATCACTGCAATCGGTTTGCCGGCGGAAGTACCGGTCTTGACCAGATGCTGGGCATCCTGATCGATGCGAATGGTGTCGGAGTTCTGTACGCCGCCTGGTAGCACGATGGCGTCATATTGTTCGCTGCTGGCGGCCTGGAAAGTCTGGTCGACCTTGAAATCATCCGCCGGTTTGTCGTGGTTCCAGCCTTTGACCGTGCCTTCTTCGGCCGAAAGGATGTCGACTTGGGCACCGGCCTGTTCCAGGGCCTGCCTGGGCCCGGTCAATTCGACCTGTTCGAAACCATCGGTTACCAAAAAAGCGACGCGCTTGCCATTGAGGGACGTGGCCATGGATAAGCTCCTGAGACTATGGGAATTTGCTGGCGCTGCGGACCGAAACAGTCCGTCGGCTATTACAGAGTCCGAAGCCTCGTCTTGGATGAAAGTTCCTGACAATTGCCCACTGGTGTGTCGTCTCGCGGTTTTTAGAGGTTAGAATCGCCGCCTGTCCCAGAGCGTGTACTTATGTCCCAAGAGCTGACCACCGAACAGATTCAACAATCCCTGCAAGGCATCAGCGTGCCTGCGCAGCCGCAGATCATGGTGGATCTGCAAATGGAGCAGTACATGCCCGACCCGGACCTGGAGGTGATCGCCAAGCTGATTGCCCAGGATCCCGGCCTGTCCGGCTCGTTGCTGAAAATCGTCAACTCGCCGTATTACGGCCTTAGCAACAAAATCACCTCGATCCAGCGCGCGGTGAATCTGTTGGGCAGCCGCTCAATCATCAACCTGATCAACGCGCAGTCGATCAAGGGCGAGATGAACGACGACACCATCGTTACCCTCAACCGTTTCTGGGACACCGCCCAGGACGTGGCGATGACTTGCCTGACCCTGGCCAAGCGCATTGGTACTCAGGCGGGCGATGAAGCCTACGCCTTGGGCCTGTTCCACGATTGCGGTGTGCCGTTGATGCTGCAACGTTTCCCCAACTACATGTCGGTTCTGGAAAAGGCCTACGCCAATGCCAGCCCTGAATGTCGGGTGGTGGACACGGAAAACGCCGAGTTCAACACCAACCACGCCGTGGTCGGTTATTACACCGCCAAATCCTGGCGTCTGCCGGAGCATGTCAGCACGGCCATCGCCAATCACCACAACGCCCTGGCGATCTTCAACGACGAGTCGTCGCGCAACAGTCAGATGAAAAACCTGCTGGCGATCCTCAAGATGGCCGAGCACATTTGCGCGTCCTACCGCGTGCTGGGCAATCAGACCGAAGACTACGAGTGGAACAGCATCGGCCCGCAGATCCTCGATTACGTCGGTTTGTCGGATTACGATTTCGAAACCCTGAAACAGACGATCCGCGACCTCGGCGCGCATTGATTCGAGGACGCCATGCCTGAACTGCCGGAAGTCGAAACCACCCGCCGGGGCATTGCCCCGCACCTGGAAGGCCAGCGTGTCAGCCGGGTGATTGTGCGTGACCGCCGGTTGCGCTGGCCGATCCCCGAAGATCTCGATGTGCGCCTGTCCGGGCAGCGCATCGTGCTGGTCGAGCGGCGGGCCAAGTATCTGTTGATCAATGCCGAAGTCGGTACGCTCATCAGCCATTTGGGCATGTCGGGCAATCTGCGTCTGGTCGAGGTCGGGTTGCCGGCGCTCAAGCATGAGCATGTCGATATCGAACTGGAGTCGGGTTTGGCTCTGCGCTATACCGATCCGCGGCGTTTTGGCGCGATGCTATGGAGTACCGATCCGCTCAATCACGAATTGCTGATACGTCTCGGGCCGGAGCCGTTGACCGATCTGTTCGACGGGGAACGTTTGTTTCAGCTGTCGCGCGGGCGTTCGATGGCGGTCAAACCGTTCATCATGGACAACGCAGTGGTGGTCGGGGTCGGCAATATCTATGCGACCGAAGCGCTGTTCGCCGCCGGCATCGATCCACGCCGCGAGGCCGGGGGCATTTCCCGGGGGCGTTATCTGAAACTGGCGATCGAGATCAAACGCATTCTTGCCGCCGCCATCGAGCGTGGCGGCACCACGTTGCGTGATTTCATCGGCGGTGACGGGCAGCCGGGGTATTTCCAGCAGGAGTTGTTTGTCTATGGCCGTGGCGGTGAACACTGCAAGGTCTGTGGCACGGGTCTGCGCGAAGTGAAGCTCGGTCAGCGTGCCAGTGTGTTCTGCCCGCGCTGTCAGACCTGAGGCAAAGGGCGAAAAAGTCCTACGGTCTATAGTGAGGTGTCTCACTGTTCAGCCCGAAGGATCGTGCCATGAAATCCTTGCAAGCCCTCTTCGTCACCCTGCTACTGTGTTCCAGCCTGGCTGTTCACGCCACGGAAAGCGGCAGCGGTGATCCGCGTTACACCATTCAGAATCCACCGGCCTACGCCATGCTTGGCGACTTGCTGATTGCCCGACCTTTGCTGGTTGTGGCGACGGTGATCGGTGCAGGGGCATTTGTGGTGTCGCTGCCGTTTACCGCGCTAGGCGGCGGGATTGGTGATGCGGGGCAGGCGCTGGTGGTTGATCCGGCGAAGGCGGCGTTTGTGCGGTGTCTGGGGTGTATAGGGGAAGGGTTTGAGCAGCGCGAATGAGCTGATCAGGATTGCGTGGTGTTGCTGATGGCCCTTTCGCGAGCAGGCTCGCTCCCACAGTTTGAAATGCATTCCAACTGTGGGAGCGAGCCTGCTCGCGAAGAGGGCCAAGCGGGCGCTGAAGAACTCAGGCCTTGCCGGTAATCTTGCGGTACTTCTCCATCAACTGTTCTTCAGTCTCCGGATGAGCTTCGTCCAGCGGGATGCAATCCACCGGGCAGACCTGCTGGCACTGCGGTTCGTCGTAGTGGCCGACACACTGGGTGCACAGGTTCGGGTCGATCACATAGATCTCTTCGCCCTGGGAAATGGCGGCGTTCGGGCACTCGGGTTCGCAGACGTCGCAGTTGATGCAATCGTCGGTGATGATCAGGGACATGCTAACTCCAGCCGGGGCGGCAGGCCCGGGCGCTATAAATCAATGCGCGCAATTGTGCCGCATTGGCGCCCGCAGTGCACGCGGGCGCCGTTTGAACGGTCGTTACTTCTTGAAGCGCAGGGTCAACGCGTCGGCCACGGCCGGGTGGACGAACTTGCTGATATCGCCACCCAAGGCAGCGATTTCGCGGACCAACGTCGAGGAAATGAACGAATAACGCTCGGAAGGGGTGAGAAACAGGCTCTCCACATCCGGGGCCAACTGGCGGTTCATGTTGGCCAGCTGGAATTCGTATTCGAAATCCGACACCGCGCGCAGACCACGCAGGAACACGTTGGCGTTCTGCTCTTTGGCAAAATGCGCCAGCAGCGTCGAGAAGCCGACCACTTCCACGTTCGGCAGGTGTTTGGTGACCTCGCGAGCCAGTTCAACCCGTTGTTCCAATGGGAACAGCGGATTTTTCTTCGGGCTGGCGGCGACCGCAATGATCACGTGATCGAACAGGCGCGAGGCGCGTTCGACCAGATCGCCATGGCCCTTGGTAATAGGGTCGAAGGTACCTGGGTACAACACTCGGTTCATCGCGTCGTCCTGGCGGGAGTCCGTTGGGGAGTCGGATGGTATCGCAGCCGTCCCGGTCGGCCAAGTCGCCTGTTGGGTAAGAAAGCACTATAGACGATCGCAATAATACGGTTTTTCATGGATTTCTCAGGCGATCGGCGAGGGACGTCGCCAATTGTGCTGTCAGACCATACACCGACAACTGTGGGTTGGCGCCGATGCTGGTGGGGAACAGCGAGCCATCGTGAATCGACAGATTGCTCAGTTGATGATGGCGGCCGAGGCTGTCGGTGACGGCGCTCTTCGGGTCTTCACCCATTGCGCAGCCGCCCATGACGTGGGCGCTGCCAAGGCGCGTGCGATACAGCTCAAGACTTAATCCATCGATCAGCGTGCGCGCCTCGGCCAGGGTTTTCACGTAGCGCGCGTCCGCGTGCATCGGCATCACCGCTTGGGCGCCGCCGGCGAACTGGATCTCGGCCATGCTGTGGAATGCGCGGCGCAAGCCTTCCCAAGCATACGGCGAGACTTGGTAATCGAGCACCGGCGAGCCGTCGCCGCGCAACTCGACACTGCCGCCCTGGCTGTCCGGGTGAAAGCCGTCGCGCAGTAGCGCGAGCATCGCGTGGGTGTGCGGCAGGTCGGCCATGTGCTCCGCGTTCTGCTGGCCAAAACCGCCGAGCAGTGTAGCGGCCAGTGCCGGGTGTAGCGGTGGCACTTCGAGTTTGTAGCCCATCGGCCCGGTGGCGCCGTCCTTCCACTGGAAATAGTCCGTGTAGATCGACTGTGGCGCGCCGTAGAACGGATTGATCACCTCATCGAAGCGCCCGGCGGACATGTTCACCAGATGCAGAAACGTCCGTTTGCCGAGGGTTTTATGCGGATCCGGCGCATCCGAACGCAGTAATAATGCCGGGCTGTTGATACCGCCGCCGGCCAGCACGTAGTGCCGCGCCTTGATGGTGATTTTGCGGCCGGTCGGTTCGACGCAGCGCTCGTCCATGGCCACGCATTGCAGGCTGGTGATTTTATCGCCGCTGATCTGCAGCTTTTCCGCCCGGGCCAGATAGAGTAACTCGCCACCCTTTTCCAGCGTTGCCGGAATGGTCGTGACCAGCATCGATTGTTTGGCGTTGGTCGGGCAGCCCATGCCGCAGTAACCAAGGTTCCAGCAACCGCGCACGTTGCGCGGGATCACGTGCCAGCTGTAGCCGAGTTGCTCGCAGCCTTTGCGGATCACGTCGTTGTTGGCGTTGGGCGGAACCATCCATGGGGCGACGCCGAGGCGCTGCTCCATTTTTTCGAACCATGGCGCCATCTCGTCGGGGCTGTGGCCTTTGACGTTGTGCTCTTTGGCCCATTGTTCGAGAGTCGGCTGCGGTGTGCGGAAACTCGATGTCCAGTTGATCAGCGTGGTGCCGCCGACCGCGCGGCCCTGCAGGATGGTGATTGCGCCGTCCTTGCTCATGCGGCCGATACCTTCCTGATAAAGGCTGCTGTAGGCCTGGTCTTCGAGCATTTTGAAATCGGAACTGGTTTTCAGCGGGCCTTCTTCGATCAGCAGCACTTTATAGCCGGCGGCGCTGAGGATTTCTGCCGTGGTGCCGCCACCAGCGCCGCTGCCGATGATCGCAACATCGGCTTCGAGCGTCAGGTCATCGGTGAGCCGGGCGCCGTTGTAGGTTTTCCAGCCTCGGGCCAGGCCTTCGCGGAAGGGGTCGGGTACGGGCATCGATCAGGTTCTCTTGTTTTTGTAGTTCTTGCGGGCCCCTTCGCGAGCAGGCTCGCTCTCACAGGGGAATGCGTTTCAAATGTGGGAGCGGGCTTGCTCGCGAAGGGCGCGCCTCGGTTTCAGACAGTGGGCGGACCGGGGTAGCCGCAGTGCGCCCAGGACTCGGCGCGGGTGTACCAGGCCATCATCACCATTTGCTTCAGAGAGCTGTGGCCCATGCGCAGGAGACTCAATGTGCTGTTTTCCCAGCGATCGAGGAAATGGCGCAGCGCCTCGGGCGTGGCGTTTTCCCAACTGCCCCAGATCCCGGTCAGCGGCCCACGGGTCACGGCCATGCCCAATACATCAAACAATTGTCGGGTGAGTTTGAGCATTTCCGGCGACAGATGATCAAGGCTGTAATCCAGCGATTTGAGCGTGCCATCAACGGCCCCCGGCATCTTCTCGGCCGCTACGGCGCCGTCGAGCATCACTGGAATCAGTGCACGCAAAAACAGCAGGTCGCCGTCGCGCAAGGTCACGAAACCATTGGCCGCGACGCTCGACGAACAGCCGCTGAGGCTGGCGCCAAGCCCGGCGGTGGCAAGAAACGCCGTGGCGCCGAGGCTGAATTTCAGTACGCTACGGCGTGACAGTGCAGGTGTATCGGTCAGGCTTGGGTGCATTGTTTTTATTACCCGGCGGCGATGACGAGGTTTAGCGAATGAACAGCTTCTGGATCAGTTTCTGAATCGACTTTCCGTAAGGCGGATAAATCAGCCTGGCCGCATTGAAGCGCTGTTTAATCAACACGCCTTTGGCTTTGCTGAACGTCAGGAAGCCTTCGTGACCGTGGTAATGACCCATGCCCGAGGCGCCGATGCCGCCGAAGGGCATGTCGTCCTGCGCCACATGCAGCAGGGTGTCGTTCAGGCACACGCCGCCGGAGTGGGTTTCGTGCAGCACGCGGTTCTGTTCGCGTTTGTCGTAGCCAAAGTAGTAAAGAGCCAGAGGTCGCGGGCGCTGATTGATGTAAGCAAATGCCTGCTCCAGATCCCGGTACGGCACGATCGGCAAGAGCGGGCCGAAGATTTCGTCCTGCATCACGGTCATCTCGTCGCTGACATTCAATAAAACGCTGTGCGGCATGCGCCGGCCCTGAGCCTGATCGAACAGCGGAATCAGCAGCGCGCCTTTGCTGGTGGCATCGCTGACGTAGCCGTTGAGCCGGGCCAGTTGGCGCTCGTTGATGATCGCGGTGTAGTCCGGGTTATCGGTGAGGGTCGGATAAAAACCCTGAACCGCCTGGCGATAGGCTTCGACGAAGCCGCCGACCCGGTCTTCCGGCACCAACACGTAATCGGGTGCGACGCAGGTCTGCCCGGCGTTGAGGGTTTTGCCGAAGGCGATGCGCTCGGCGGCGTCCTTCAACGGCACGTCGCGGGAGACGATGGCAGGGGACTTGCCACCCAGTTCGAGCGTGACCGGCGTGAGGTTCTCTGCGGCCGCGCGCATCACATGCTTGCCGATACTGGTGGCACCGGTAAACAACAGGTGGTCGAAGCGCAAACGGGAAAACGCCACGCCGATATCGGCTTCGCCCAGCACTACACACACCAGGTCTTCGGGGAAAATTCGCGCGAGCAACGCTTTGAGTAGCTGGCCGGTGGCCGGGGTCGATTCGCTGAGCTTGAGCATCACCCGATTGCCTGCCGCCAAGGCGCCGACCAGCGGGCCCATGGCCAGATACAGCGGGTAATTCCACGGCACGATGACGCCGACCACGCCCAGCGGCTGGTAAACCACTTTTGCCGAAGCAGGCTGGAACGCCATGCCGACCTTGCGCCGCGAAGATTTCATCCAGCCCCTGAGATGGCGGCTGGCGTAGTGAATGCCATGCAGGCTCGGCATCAACTCGGCGAGCAGGGTTTCATCGGCACTGCGATGGCTGAAATCGGCGCTGATCGCCTCGATCAACGCCTGACGCTCATTGCTCAGCAAATCGCGCAGCGCCTTGAGCCATTGCTGGCGTTGAGCGGCGGGTGGCATCGGATTGGCGGCATAGGCGGCCCGCTGCGCCTCGAACAGCCGATCCAGTGCCACCAGTGGCTGTTGCAGCGTTTGCAGGTAGGCAATGTCGGCAGTCATCATCAGCTCCGGATTTATTGTAGTGAGGCACTTTTTAGAGTCTATGCTCTATAAAGTCAAATCACTTCCTGTCACAGCTTTGTTTTATCCATTTCCGGTTAGGTCGTAAGATGCCCGTCACCGCACTCTGAATTAAAGCTCAAGCCATGGCCCCACGAATAAAAACCAGCGAGCGCATCGTGCAGAACAGCCTCGAGCTGTTCAATCAACAGGGCGAGCGCAGCATCAGCACCAATCACATCGCCGCACACATGGAGATTTCTCCGGGCAACCTGTACTACCACTTCCCG